>CAZBHW010000014.1:0-83629 GCA_964492045.1 uncultured Coxiellaceae bacterium
CCTTGATAGTGGTTCAGCAGCCTGCACATGAAATCGCTAAAATATTAATGCGAGCAAAAAACACATTGAACGCACAAGATAATAACGTGATGCCAGCCGCAGCTGAAAAATTATCTGAAGTAGAAAAACTAAGAAAAGTTGATGATTTGCTTGCGAACGAAAAGCTCAATGAAGCAAAACATTACTTTCTTAGATATATAAGCAACTCTGAAGAAATGTACGAGCAATATCTCGCACGTAATCAAGCCTTAGACGCTGAAATGCCAGTGCAGCAACCTGTGGCTGCAGTTGCTACTGTTATTAAAGCTACTACACCATCCGAGACAATAAAGCCTGGCAGCAAAGCGAAGAAGAAAAAGAAAAAATCCAGCAAGAAATCCGCTGTAAGTCACACTTCAACACTGAAAGGTAATCATCAATCTTCGAATACCATACATGATCATGTAAAACAGGCAGAGACTTGGTGGAAAACGATTCAAAATATGTTTGAATCCAGCAAATCAAATCATGCAGATAGTAGCTATCTTGATGCAGTAGAACGACAATTCACTAGTACTGATAAAGTATTTCTCTTATTTGTACCAATGCCTAATTATCAACATGACTGTCTATTCACCAAGTTGATAGACCATCCTAAAACACGAGATCTTGTGTTAAGTAAATTGTTAGCTCAACATCAGAAACAACTGGCGCCCATGATCACAAACACCGCCTTAAGTGGTGAAAACATGAAGCTTCGATCCATTGCATATCAATTAATGCCGCCGTTATATTGGATATTTCGCGATGAAAACGCGTTGGCATGTGTTGTCAAGAATGAAGCATTAACAGCAGCAGTTGTTAAGGCATTAATTAATAATACATCCGCTCTAATCATACCAATCATGGAAAACGAGCCCAAGAACCCATACTTAAATGCTTTTTACTGGTTAGCGAAACACGATGATGGGTTAATTCTGCTACGCAAATTATTCAATGAGGCACCAGAAACAGCTCAGTCACTTTCTTCCGAATTTCTGGTTACCAAGCATGGCGTCAGTGTTGGTAACCCAGGACATTCGATTTTTCAGCTCTTACTCGACGACAGCGAAGGACTCCATTTGCTGCATCACATGCTTTGCGTGAATCCTGAACTAGCATCCAATCTAACATTGAAAGAATTCTTTCCATTTAAATTACAGAACTTGCCACCTAGGAGAAATCCAGCAAAAACAAGTGATGCTGTTTTTCTAACGAGTAAAGTTCATGAGTTAAGACCAGAACTAGGTGTCGGTGCATTACCAGCCATGAACCCAGAGTCACTTACTCGTCTACATCAGCAGTTTAATTCTGTAGAAGTCAGATTCGCTGAGCAGATTAAATGGATGAACAAACTCATGGCCGAGTTCAGCATTGCAAACATGAAGATCTTTTTTCAACACAAGGCTGCAGCATTTTTATTGTTTCAAATCCCATTTAGGAACGGCAAGTGTTTATTTAACGTATTATTCGATGACCCTGTGACCAGAAGTCCTATGCTTGAACATGGTATTGGCTTGATACCAGACTCGGTGATTGAGAAGATGCCGATAGAAGCACTTTGTGGTATCGACTCACCTTATGTTACGCCTAGTCCATTATTATGGATGAGCGGCACCGACCATACGATGAATATTTTATATAGATGGACTAGAGTGAACCTGACCATATTCACAAACTTACCTATGTCCGCTTTATCAGATGCTATAAGTACACAGGCATATGAAGAAAGTAGCTTAGCTCCGACTGTGAATGCATTCCATAATCGAATTTTAATACCCGCCAAAGGGAATGATCGTTCCATCACTACATTTGAATTCATGCTATTAACAGAGAAAGGACTTCTCTTTTTAAATAAACTAAACGCCACTCAAGCTCTCACTATCGCTGTCAATAATGAGATATTATTTAGAGATACTATCAGGTCTGTAGCCCATAACAATACAGTTTCAGTATTCAAACGCCTATACGCTTCTGATATTGGCGTGGTTCTGTTAAATCAAATCATTAAATTGAATAATGCTGACTTGGATGCAGAGTACATTAATAACCTGCTAAGTCATGGCAAGCTTTCACATGGACTTTACTCAGATGATAGCGTTTTCAATTTCTTATTCGGATCAGACGATCGGTTAACTTTATTATCTTTGATTCTCGTGCACACGGTAGGACGTTTGGATACTTCTATTCTTGCAGCAATCACGGAAGCCTTCACTGATGATATCAGTGACGATGTAGTGGCACGTATCAGATTCGCAGCCTTCTTCAATTCAGAAGAAAGCATTGCGGCTCTGAATACAGCCTTAAGCGTGCATCATCTGTTAGTAGAAAAGTTTAATGAAAAGCTCATTAACCCCAAAACACGAGGTGAATTTAGTGACAAGATGCGTACTTTAATGAAGATTGCCGAATCGACTGAGTGCGGTAAAAAGTTTATGACTAACATCAGACTTGTATTAGCACAAGCAAGCAAGAATATCCCGGTAGAATCACGCATGAAGTTCAACTTATTTGCACCAGCTCCTATGCTGCCATTATCAGCACAGTTAAAACAAGCTGCAAAAAATGCAGAGGCAAATCGGAAGAGATAACCGCACAGTATAAACAGCAGGGTGCGAACCTGTTAAGGTCGCATCAGTGTCACGTGCAAGCATCTGATTTCACTCGTTTTGTTTTTTCTGGTTGTACTTTATGTGAGCATATTGCAACATTTAAATGTCGATTGGAATAGAGTCACGATTAAGCGATTAAGAAAATACTTTGTTAACGTCCGCTTGACCAACTAGTCAAAATGGCTAAAATGCTCTCAATAATCTCAATTATAACTATAATAATATGCAAAGCAACCGCCAGATACCCCACAACGAAATGCAGCCTCTCAACGCAGACGTCACGCAGCGTATTGTGTATTTTGTCTTGTTAGCCTTGATCAATATGGACAAAGCATCTGCACAACGGTCACATATTATTGCTTTAGCTTGCACGTCTAAAGCATGGAACAAGCTCATGCTTGCACCGCTCGATGTCAGGCTTGACCCACATCTAGACCCAGACATCATTAGTAATAGTTCACTTGAGATTATGCGCCATCGCTTATTTGCCAGAGCAGGCATAGTGACGTTGAGAAATAACGCTGCTGTCTGTGAAGATTATCACCCGAACATTACGAAATTAATATATCTGCCAGTGAGCTTACAAGAAGATCAGGAAATGAAATCTAATCCTGAAGCTTCTCCCGTGGAATCAGATGAAATGTTAACACCAGGCATAACAGAAACCCCAAGCAATAAAAAATGTTACGCTGTAGGTATTGTGTTGCAGAATGGATTGAAAAACTCTTTCGAAACTGGTGAGGCCGGCGAGAAATTCAAGGTATTCGAAGACCGTATCGATGCGGAAACTTATGTAAATTCCATTCCTCAATCTGTCATGGGTTATACTGTACCACCACGTGTCATCAAACCGATTACGCTGATACAACCGCGTAAATTAAGTTCCGGCGGGATTGATCATGCTCTCTCAGTGCAATTTTTCAAAGTTAGTGCGCATGAAATGCGATCAGCGAATGCAACACCAACCCCTGAAGTAGAATGTGTTGGAAAATATTCGCTAGACTAGCTAATCGTTGATGCGTTAAATATTTCACTTATTTATAACAAAAACAGACCATCTAGCATTCGCATAGCATCCATGTAGTTTATTGATAATTTGAATGTATTGATACTTTCATTGCAGAATCTTGCATGGCTAGCTTGAGAATTTGTGTATAATATTAGTTATGAAGAACACAATCGATAAGTTTGCAGAATACAAAGAAGCGCTGTCGCATGATTTGCGTAAGATTGAGAGCGCTTTGAACGAAAGTTCATTTGAAAATGAAATTTCGGAGTTTGTCGCTAAGCAACCTATTAAAGCGATCAGCATAGCATTGTTGACCGGGTTCATTCTTGGTAGTTGGTGGAAAGACAAATGACGGATACAACCAAGACAAGCAAGAAGAAATCGCATAAAGCTGGACGCATTCTAAAATTATTAAAAGTCGTTCCTGCACTTTTTACTTTCTTTGGTCATCTATTTTCTCTAATGCGAGCTGAACTTTCTCAAATTCGCAGACAACTTGCTGTGGTGATTATCTTAACCTTGTTCTTGTTAGTGTTGATATTTACCGTTTGGATATCGCTGAACGCTTTGCTCTTTCTATATTTAGTCACTATTTGTCACAGCGTGGCATGTGCGATCGGCGTGATCGCTTTGGCTAATTTTATGTTACTGCTACTTGTGTCCTACTTCATTGCAACACGTAAATTCAATGCCACTTTACCAGAAACTCGCAAAGTGATAAGTGATATTTTCTCGTAATATTCCACATTTCAGGATGACTCTCTGTCTCCTAGACTGGTCGAATCGGTTAATTTCGCCGTACTAGAAATCACAGCTAAATATTTTGCTCTGGCTGTTTAATTCAGATAAGATTCGTCGAATTTATTTTTACCTAAGGAATTTTTTGATGTCAGGCACACGCAATCCACTGGGTCTTTTTCATAGCTCATCCAAGGCTCTCAGCAGACTCAGCTTCATAAGAGGCGACTTCTTTTTCACTCATGATCCAAGTTTATTGCGCTCTATTCAGGAATATGCGACTGGCTGCTTAATAGCACCCGCTAAATGTGAACAACCAGGGGAGCATATTTTTAATGTAGTGAAGCGTTACACCAGTGTAGGCGAGCTCATACAACGCCAACTACGCGTGAACAGAGAAGGCGGCACTTGCGTTTACGATAAGAACGGTAACAGGACGGCTGAGACACTAGATACTTATTTAGTAAATGCTAACATCAGGGATTTCATTAACGCCATTATCAACGACTCTCCCTATAGCTTATTCAATAAATTCATTCCAGGCTTACGTGAACCACTGACGCTAGATCATCTCAATATTGCTGAACCGGACATGATAGTGTTGCAGTTACCGCAACACTTGCAAAGCGCGAGTGGTACATATAATTACTTAACTGTGGATCGTCGAGGTGAAGTTTGGTATCTAAGCTATAGCTTAAGCAGAGGTATGACCTCTTCTCGCACACCAGATGAACATCATCTGCCAATCGTCCGTAAATTACATGAGGAAATCATCAGACCATTGAGCGCTCAGTATCACACCAATGACATTTGCACAGACACCAGTCGTTTAGCTATTCATCGATTCCAATAGCGACTATTTCGGCGAAACAATCTTTTGCTCGATTGGCACTATGTCTTTATATTCCAGGTCATTATTGTGTAGTGCCAATATCATTTGCGGAAAATGTGCTTTCAAGGTCAGTAATTTCTCGGCACCGTTTATTCCAATCTTGTTATGCTGTAAATCGAGAAACTTGATGTCGCTTAATTTCAGGCATGCTAGGTGTAAGATAGCCGCGCCTGCATCAGTAATATGATTGCGTTGCAAACAGATAGTATTTATTTTGTGAACTTGATCACGCTCCAGCATTTTAGACACGAAAAACTCCATTTCTGAATCCTTCAGGTTCTTGGCATGACAGACCACCTGACCCTCAGGCGAACTATTAATCGCATTCAAGATTATCGTTGCTCTATCAGATCGGATACGCTGCATACTCAAGGTCTCATCTTATTTATTGATATTTTTCAATAGTTTAATTTCGCAAAATGACTGCTGTGATCATCTATAATTAAATTATAGCTCATCACTTTGGATGTAGACATGCAACGACCAGCAGACGCTCAAGACAAGCCTATCCAGATTCAGGAAATTGTATTCACTGCAATTCCTATGTTTAATGCTGAGCGACACGTACTGCTAAACCCCACTGGTGAGTTTGATGCGTCACAACTAGGGCGATATCATGCATCTGGTGATGCACTACGTCGTATCACAATTCATATTTCATCTGTTATGGACACTGCCAGTGAACAGCATCAACGTGAAAATTATATTAAAGGAACAGCCATAGCACATGCGGGTACTGAAAATAATATTACTCGCGCAATCACAAATGAATTTTTGTATTTTACAAAAGAACCTCTCACGCTGCGGCAATTTGAATCGCTTATGCAGACAACACTAGACAAAGCAAAATCTATGCCTGATAACATCTATATTGCGCTAGGAACCTTTGCAGTGGAAACACCAGATCATAAAGTAATGAATGTGTTACCCCATATTACTTGCGGTCATGATCCACACTTACATTTAATCGTAAAGAATCATCCGAGTGTTTTAGATCCGCAATACAGTCGGAAAGACCCTCGCACGCAAGCAGTGACACCACTGCCATACACCTCTGCCAAAGGTGGCGATAGAGTGCATGAATTGTCTATTACTGTTAATAGTCAAAAACATGCATTCAGTTATAACTCTGCCATCCGCTGTCAAACAACCGGTGGACAATGGTTTTATGCCTGTTATGATATCTGTGCCGATCACTATCAGCGCGTCGCTGTGACTAGCTTGCACGAGAGAGTGGTAACTGAACTGAAAGAACAACGTGTGGAAGGAAAAACCAGCGATTTAGTCACTCGCTGCATACATACCATAGTTTCAAATCATGTAGCATCCTTGACCGAGAATCTCCTTACCGTACCTACACATGTAGATCCCTTTTTACCACCAGAACATATCATGCAACATGCAGCTAGTTATCAGCTGTCTAATCCTGTTTATCAAACATTTCCATTTGGCCGACATCTTAATCAAACGGTCTTTTCCAGTATTCCATGCCCTGCCATTCCTGCTAGTTTACTTAATAGTGCTGTTAATATTGCAACGCCACCGCCCACTTACGAAGAAGCAGTGGCGATGAAAGATTTACCACCACCGCCTTCTTATGAATCCGTCATGAGGGATGATTCGTATGCTAATCATATCATCAAGATAAAGCCAAAACTTGAGAGATCTACCAGTTCATTTTTTCAAAAACATCTATCCGATGAAACTAGAATGTCAGCATTGGAAAAACAATTAGGTACGCATTTTAATTTCATGGAATCCACTTCCAGCGCAGCGTGGGTGAAGCAAATTAGCCAGCTCGTTAGACTTGCCAATACTGCAACGAAAGCGATAATCAAAGATGGAGCGCCTGATCTATTAAGTAAATTTGCCGACGAACTGACTGCTAAAGTGACGCAATTAGTCGAATTGAAAAACGTATTAAAAGATCTCACCGAAAAGCAAGCTACAGACAAACATAAAGCTGAAGCATGTAAAGTGATTGATGATGCACTGTCTAAATTAAATAACTGCCGAATTGACGTTGAAGCCGCCAGCCATAGGATCAATGAATCTTCAGACTCGTCCAACCCGGCAGCCACCGCTCGCAAGGAGTAATACCTTAGCTAACTATATGAAGCGACACCATATTCCTGATTCTCCACGTAACAATGATATAATAAAAGAAATGGATCCTAGTATGGAAATAAGAAGAATAATACAAATCTCCTAATAATATTGATAAGGGGAACAATCATGCTGCAATGGGTCATATCCTTTTTCATTCTGTCAATCCTCGCTGCCTTGCTTGGATTTACTGGCATAGCGGTTGCATCTGCCCAAATTGCCAAAGTGTTATTTTTTATCTTCTTGGTCTTATTCGCACTATCGTTTATTTTTTATATCTCTGGCACTACCTTCACCATGTTAACCTGGGTGATCACTTTTCTTGTGATTTCAGTGATTGCTGGTGTGCTCGGATTTGGTGGAATCGCTCAGGTCTCCACCGACATTGCTAGAATTGTGTTCCTGGTCTTTATTGTATTATTTGCCATTTCATTTGTTGCTCACTTAGTGCAGAAATTTAAACAATGAAGTAATTGAAGCAATACAGATAATTAGATTACATAATAAGGATAATAAAAAATGGAAAAATCAATTGCTGTGATTGAAGTCAATGGCAGTTCAACTCGCCTAACGAATATACCTGAGGATATTCAATCTATTATTTCAGACTTTAGAGGCTTGTCGATTAAATGGAATGGCATGGACTATATCCATCTTTACACGCAAATTCAAAAGTTGAATATTGCTGCCGCCATCAGTGGACTAGACAAGATCAGGCATGTCGCTCACCGTATTGAGATTTTGTTATCGAAATATGAATATGATATTCCTGCCACACCTGAAGACATGCGTACCTTAAAAGTCATGATCGATGAGTTATCCGCAGCTAACAGCTAATATTTGCAACGCGGCACTACTTTTCTATCGGATCTGAGTTGAGTCATCATCGCGATCAATTCAGATCCATCTGGTGACATCCTCATTTGCTTCGCCAGTTTTAATTGGCGATAATTGACATCGTCTGGATTCAAAACTCTGGCATCGTCAAACAAATCTAAATTGATTTTTTCTACAATCTCAGGATTTCTCATCAGTAATGTTTTGAGGAAGATAGCGAGCGCACCAATGTCTGAATATTGCTTCAGGAGGTTTGTAAATAACTTCTCATATATTCCGACAATTTCATCCTCATCTGTAGTCTCGGCAAAAAAGACACTAAATAAATAACATGCGATCTGTGCACGAGAATGCACGCCGAGGTTTGCTAATGTCAAAAGAATTGCGAATCCATTCTCGAGCATTAATAGGTTTTTAATAATCGCTTTTTTATTTGGGTTATTGCTATATAAGTTCTTACATATTATCTCATCTGGCGCTTCTGAATTTGCTTCAATGCTGGATATTTGTAATAGAGAAAATGCTGTTGATAGACGTGATGCTTCGGCAGTTGCATATTCCAGCACAGAGTAATTTTCACCAGTTGCCGTATCCACATAACTGTCTTCAGTTAATCTAGCCAAAATATCATGACTTTTAATATTCAGTTTCGATTTAAGAACCAGGTTTAATATCTGTCTGCCAGTTGCAGACATGGCAAGTATCTTGTAAACAGCAACTGGCTTGCCAGGCAGCAAAGCGATCGTTTCACCTGCTTCACTTTCGTAGGCTTGTTCCAGCCCTGCACGCTGATATTCGTCATACGACGTGCATCCAAGCATGAACTCCGTGCCGCACATTTTAGCCAGCACAGAATTGGACTTCAGCCACAGCAGCAGTAATTCTCTGAGTGTTACGGAATGTATCATCCAAATGAATGGTGAAGCGATATGCTGGCTTTCTATGCCAATTAATGCAAATACCGTGACATGCGGAATCATGATGTCACCATATTTTATCATCAGCGCCTGCATCGCTGGCCTGCTATCATGGTGATACATCAAATTATAAAATAGTGATTCCCCGCTACATTCAGGACCTTGATCAGCACCTAGGGGAATATTAAACAAGTAATGGTACCATGACTGCAAAGACTTTGAATCGGTGAGTAACCTTTCCAAACTGCCAAATAAGTCTAACTTGAATTTTTCATCTTGAGTCCTAAAACCTTGCAACAGTTTTGCGATATATTCGCGCTTAGCTGCAACTCCGCGAATGACAGGCTTGAGTACACGTTGCATTTGAGCACATTCATGTACTTTTAACTCAGTTAGTATAAATGGTGCGAAGGCGGGGTTATAATACTGTATCCTGCCAAGCAAAATATCGCCATTAGCGCTTTTTCTCACGCATGCTAATAACGGTAGATCATTGTTACTGACCTCTGGCAATGGAAACAGATGTGATAACTTTAATTTACGTGCGAGATCATGTTGTTGATCAAAGATGTCGATTAATATTGATAAGCCTATCTCACCACCAGTAAATAAATTATCGAATAGTGAGAATGCCAACTCTTCAGTCACCGTATGATCCTTATGCTTGGTTAACAACTGACTTTCACTTAAGTACTTACCTAATTTACCTACTTTCACCAGCTGTGCCAGGGCTGGTAATGAGGATTGATATGCTCCCAGCCAGTGTAACGCAGAAGTACCTTGCAATGAGCAGTGTGAATCTACCGTAGTCGTCAGTGAGGCTAAGTTTTCAAGCTTCCATAATTTACTAAACTCGCTATTTTGCTGTAGTAGCCCTAAAGTAGTATCGCATTGACAGATCCAGAATAGTGGCGGCATTTTATTAACGGACGCACTACCACCTTGACACCCACGATTTAACAACGCTGGTGTTAGATGAGGTAAGAGTACTGCAAAATGACGTGGCAATATCAGTCTTAATACTATATATCTCGTCACTGGATTATCTAATAATAATGTGAATAGGTTATCCCCTGTCTTAAATAGCGGTGTTTTAAATAAATAGGTACTGGCATTTGAAATGATAAAGATATCATTCAGGGTAACTGTCAAATCTGTGGTATTCAACGAGGTCAGCGCAATTTTTTCCAACTCTGATACTGTGTAGACTTGTTTTAAGATCACACTAGAAGCAACCTTAGTGTTATTTCTCGCTGCTTTGGTCGCAAATAAGGTTGCCGTTAATGAGCTTGGAACTGCTGCTGCGCTAGCAGGTTCTTTAGACGCCGTTTTTTTCTTCTTTTTCTTCTTATGAGTTGAAATTGCTGCAGGCGCTATTCGTTCAACGACTTTGACTGCTTGCGCAACGGACACGTCTGGCAATTCAGGAGCGATTGCTTTAATCACTTGCTCCACCTGTTCTACTGTCATTTTTAATCTTGGATCTTGACCAACTTCTCTTGCTTTATTGATGTCTCCATTAGCAGCATGCTTACGCAATTCTTTCAAAAGCAAAGTTTGAATTTCTTCTTCTGTATATTTTTTTGTTATCACTTCCGATACGACTGCCGATAATCCTTTACGTAATTCTAAAAGAATGTTTTTTAATTTACTTTTAGCTGGTTCATATAAATAAAGACCTTGCATCGCACGCGTACAAGCAGTGTAATATTCATTACAAATAGCAATATATTTCTCATTAGTCTCTCCATTCACTAATGCTTTATTTGCCTCATAAAATTCCTTACGCTCCATCAGGCGATAGATAACTATATGACTACAATCAAGGCCTTTCATTTCTTTGACGGTATAGACTTCATCGGTATTAAATTCTTTTTTTGCGGCAGATTTATGTTCTTCTAGTGTAATGACCGCGAATCCAGGTAATGATGCTAACTGTCTTAGTTGAGATAACTTTTCTGCACCCAACTCCGTCAGCAATTCGACATGACCAGCATGCGTCACACTGGCGTCGACTTCCATTGGGTCTAACTTTCGTTTGGTGAGTTTGTATCTGAGTGTGGAAACTTGATTTGCCATAGTGGCAATGGCTCTGCCACAGCGATAGGAATGCGTTAACCTGATGAGGGGCTGCATTTTGCCATCTTTTGCATTCAGCTCAGCTTTATAATCATCTAACTGTTCTTTTCTGTCATCAAGTCGCTGGTTTTCATCGAAACAAAGCAAAATATCGCCGTTTTCAGTCAGCGAGCACAGCGCTTTCATTTCCGAGCGTGTATAGTCACCCGCTTCATCAGCGACAACCAAGCTAAACATAGGACGCAGTTTTGGTTGGTAGATCGCAAAATCAATCAAGCCGTTGTCATCCAGGTAAGTTCTATACTTTTTACAAACTTCAAAAAAGAATGGTCTGTCTTCTTTTTTCACCTGAGATTGTTTCGTGCCCAGTGATTGATATTCTTCTAATGATACTAACCCTGCCATTACACGAATTTCCTGATAGTAATCCACTTCTTTCAGGAAATGTTGGCTGAGATGTTCTTTGTTCTTGTATTTTGTTTGTTGGATTTTAATCTTGATTTGATCGGTTATAAATCTTTCGAATGTCTCTTTGCTAACTTCTTTACGCACACTGGCATTTTCATCTTGCTCACGTATTAATTCTGGATAAGTGACAAATCTTACCTGACCTTTCGTATAACGTTGCCCAACGGGTGACAGCGACCAACTTTTCTTTAGGAAAGCACATAATCGTGCTGATTTCACCACACAGACAGCTGGTTTTACCGGGATAACATCAGGCTTTGCCATGTCTGCATCGCTTAATAATCTGTTTTCAGCATTGCGAGTCAGGTGCGCCATGATCACACAGGTTTTACCAGAACCAGCATCTCCCATGACAACCACGCGGGAGTGAACCACTGCATCCGCGATATTTTGTTGATTAGGATTTAAGATGATGAATTTCGTTTTATTAAAATCTGTTTTACCCACCTGATGTTCGCGCTTTTCAACGATGGGCGGCAAACCACATTCATCTTCAGTCACTGAAATTAAATGTTCTTTGGTGATGTTCGCTGCAGATAACATTGGTGCATTTGCTTGACGAAAATGCTCAAGCACACCAGGCTGCAAAAAGGCGCATTCATCAATGTCAGTAAGTGGTAGCACGTCTTCTTCAACACGATCATGCTTGTGCTTTTGCATCACGCCACAAAAATTTAAATACGTTTGGCCAAAGTGTTCAACTGTAGTAAACAACAGCCTATGTTTGCCATTTTCTCTAACCGTGATGAGATTGTCATATCCGCGCAATTTTTTATAATTCAATCCACGACGTGGACCAAATATTAATTTGTCGATGACACTCTTATATTCAGCTTCGATTTCAGGCGGAACAATGACACCATGCCAACTAAACATGGTAGGCGAGGCAACACGCAGCACGACTCACTCCGGCAGTTTATTGTTATGTAAATATTTTAGGCATTTTGCCAGAATGAAAGGTTGATTGCAATTTATGAAACAACAACTAACCAGCTGATTCTATTGTACGCAGTCACACCATCAGTATGCAGTTATCTCATCACTATATGCTTGGCTGATTTTGCAGAGTGAGATAAAACCTGCTGCTACCAATGGTGTAGACGGCTAGCTGGTAACCTTGCGCAGGCGTAGGTAATTTATTTTGCGGTATCAACGTCACTATCGCTTTTGCGCTCAATGGCGCCACTATTCCATACTCGCCTGTCACGACGCGATTGTATGCATATTCATTCTTGATATTAGCAGCAGTGATGTTTGCCAACGCTGCTTCACCCCAGCTCGCAATGACCTGATTTTTGTTGTTCTGTAACTCAATCCGAATAATATTTGCTGGTACTGCTGATGTACCACCATCAACATATAAGGTAAAAGTAATCGCCCCATTTTTTTGCATGCTGCCATCACTTAACGAGAGGTGATGAATGCCAGCACTCACAGGCCCGCTATGGTAAGCGGTAAAGATAGAGCCACGATAATAATTATACGTGAGTAACGTGAATGCCAGAACGACCAACATGAAAAACTGCAAAGTGGTTTTAAATAGCTTTTCTGTTACCACACCACTAGCGAGGATGCCGAACCAGGGTTTAGCACCAAGCGCTGGGTATTTTTCTCGCAAGAGATAGTCTACCGATAAGGATGAAGCACCCGATAAAGTGAGTGTCATGCCCATGGCAAACGTTGCCACTGCCATTGTCCATTCATCCATACAGGTTGCGCCTTGCCAGCCAAATGCGAGCATGAGTGTAATACTAATCAAACAAGTCATGAATGCCGCTAGTCGAGTAAAACAGCCAATGATTAATGCCAAACCGCACAGCAATTCCACCAGACTAAAGAGAATGATACTGACATACAGCAATGTGAAGTGCTGCAACAGATAACTGATTGCATGATTCACCCCTAAAATAGCACCTGGCATGGCACTTTGTAATTTGTTCGCCATCCATTGATGCGCATCTGGATTCAGTTTACTGGGATCATAAATAAATCGTCGTGAGCCGCCGCCCCAAAAAATCCAGCCTTGAACAAAGCGTATCGGTAGGGTGCAAAGAGAAGTGAGTTTCCAGGAGTAATAATCGTCTGCCACGTTGAAATCCTTTTCAGTACGGCGTTTCATTTTCACCGCACCAGGTATGCTGAATACCTGGTGCGGTTGAGAGCTGGTTACTTGGTAGAAAATACTTGGCGCAGTAATTTATCGACAGCCGCAAAATCTTTGAAGTCTTTACCGCTGATGTTGATATTGGAATTGCTATAACTGAAATTCAGCACATAGTCTTTGCTGTTTTTAATTAACAGTTGGTTCTGTACCAGCTTGTCGATGGTCTGTTTGGTTTGATCATCGCTATTTTCAATTAACTGTACTAATGGTTGAGCCGCACTGGCGGTGGCTTTCACGCGAATTGCGCTAGCTAATTCAAAATAATTTAATGGTAATTTATCCAGTGAAACATTCACATCTAAGGCTGCATTACCTAAATTGGTTTCTGACGAAATCTGATAAACCACATTACTGGAGTTGGTTAATAATTTGAAGTAGGCATTCACTAAGTCCATCGCTGCCGTCACAGCTTCAAATTGGTTTGGTTTTTTATTTGCAAATTTCTTTTCTATCTCCAGCATACTCTGATAACCATTCAAGCTCAGATTATTAATTTCACCGTGATATTTAAGATTGGATATGGAGTTTAAGCCATTTAACTTCACCGGAAAATCCATCTTCGCCACTGTCATGTCACCGCGATAGCCATAAGTGTCTTTGGTGGAATCTGCCGTCACTGTCAGCTGAATGTTATTAGCTACTAATTTCTTCTCTTGTTTTGCACTGTTAACGCTGACTTTATCGGTAGCAATTTTAAAGTTGCCGTTATAGAAATCATGGCTGCTTAATTGGGATGTTAAGCTGATTTGAATAGGCGCCACTTCCACACCAAATTGTGTTTTATTATCTACTGCAGAAACTTTGCCGATGGTTGTGTTGAATTCAAATTTCGATATTTTATCGCCGTGTTTGGCGACAATGAAGTCACCAGTCATGCCATCCCAAGATAATTTCTGATCCGCTGCAGCATTATTCAACGTCACGGGCGCAATCACGTAATGATCTTCGAAACGACTGCCGCTCAGAGACATTAATGTTGAGAAGGTGCCAGAAATATCGGGAAATTTGTTGATTTCGTCTTTATTCAATTTGTTTTTCAATAAATTTAATAAATCCGCTTTATTGAACTGAATATCCATGACCGCTAAACCTGGTGTCCATTGGTTTTTAAATTTAACGATGGGGCCATGTACAATGTGTTCTTTGTATTTGAACGTATCCGATTCACTTTTACCGGACTCTTGATCTTTGGAAGTCAGGGTTAAGACATAATCAACATCTGAAGAAAAATAGCCGAGATGATAATCAGCGATGGCAAAGTTAATGTTTAAATCCGCGTCGTTCAACTGTGTTGTCAGTTGCTCTTGCAGTTTACTGATTTCACGAGTCAGGATATGACGCACATACAATCCATCGAGAGCTGGCGAAGCGGCACAAAAGGCGGCTACGATTACTGCGCTAACTAGAATCTTCTTTTTCACGTGAATACCCTCTCAACTGATCTATATGTTATTCATTATATTAGGAATTTTCAATTCAGCCAGCCATCACGGCTAAATGTGTGTAAATAATATCATAACCAAAGACTTTTGCTAGATGGATACACACCATTTATCTCGGTATTTTAGCCACAAAATCCGTCACCACAGCCGCGAATTTCTCTGGGTATTCCAGCATGGGTAAATGGCCGCATTGGTCAAAATGGCTGTATGTTGCCCCTGGAATGGTGTTTGCGAGGTCTTTGATATCCCGCTCGTTGAATATCAAATCCTGGTCACTGCCCATCACCAAGGTCGGCACCTGAATGGTTGACGCCCACCCTCGCGAGTTAAACGCATCTAGCGCGGCATATTGCCCTGAGTAACCTTGCAAACTAAATGGATACGGATTTTGCATGGTTAATTCTACGAGTTGATCGAGCATGCGTGGCTGACTGAGGAATTGAAACGAGAAAGCCCAGCAACAGCTAGCTTTGATAATGGCAGGTAACGGTGCCTTCGCTTTGAGTAATTCATACTGAGCCGCCACATATAGATGAAACACGCAATCGATGGTCATGGTTGAATTAGAGATGATGGCTGATTTCACCAAGCCAGGATAATCACGCGCCAGCTTCTGCAAGATGAACCCACCCATGGAATTACCAACGAAATTTGCTTGCTTGATGCCTAAACCATGACACAACATCACAACATCTTCGGCCATTTGTGCAACGCTGTAAGGTTCTTCTGGTGCATCGGTTTGTCCTGCACCGCGATTATCAAACAAAATCACCTGAAATGAATTTTTTAATATTTCCAGCGCGGGCATCCACGTGAGGTGATCAGCGCCAAAACCGGCGATCATGACTAAAGGTTCACCTTCACCATGTACTTCGTAGTACATATTAATATCGTTTACTTTCATTTTTGGCATGATGATTCTCGCTGTTTACTATGTTGTAACAATAGCACAATCTCGTTAGTATGCAGCAACACATTCTGTCAAACGGGATAGTTGTCATGAATATATTAAACAAGATGGCGTTACTGGAAACTCAAGCGGCAGAGTACGGCTTCAAATGGGAAACGCCGGAACAAATCAAACAACAAATCATCAGCGAAATGGCGGAAATTGAAGTTCATATCATCGATCAAGATCAAGTAAAATTACAGGAAGAAATAGGCGATTTAATTCATGCCGTTTTTTCGCTTTGTGTCTTTTGCGGATTCGACCCTGAACTCACACTGACAAATAGCGTTAATAAATTTGAACGTCGATTTAATTTTGTAAAGCAAGTGGCAACAGAAAAAGGTTTAGCATCACTGAATGGTTTACCGTTTCCGGTATTAATGCAAATTTGGGATGAAGCTAAAAAGCTGGATCATGCTTCTTTATAATTTCAGCATGACCCAACTTTTATTAGCAAATTGAATTAATCAAAGTGGTAAGTTAAACCAACGGAAGCCAAACCAAAACTGTAGAAACCACCCAGTAAAGTTTGTGCTTGCACATTTAAATCCACTTTTGAAGTTAAGCCATAGCTGACGCCTACGCCAACTAATGGCAGTGTTTCGTTATCGCCGTCAGCGAAGATATAGCTGCCGCCAAGTTTACCGAACACACTAAAGTTGCTGTTGCCGATGGTGAAAGGAATGATGCCCTTCAATGCGATATCCAGACCATTGATGGTGCCATCGCCAATACCATACAGCGTATAACCAGCTTCTGTACCAAAATACTTATTCCACTGATAACCTGCATTGAAGTTTAGGCCAGCGGAACCAAACGCGCTGTAGGTGCTACCCCAAACGCTGACGGTGGCAAACTGCGCGCCGACGTTGCCTTCGATGTAGGCGCCATTGTCGTGAGGTGCGGTTGCTGATGCATTGGATGAAGCTGCGAATACTGAAGTACTGATACATCCGGCTAAGACTAGCGCGGTGATTGTTTTAATTTTAAACATTATATCCTCGTTTGAGATTAATTAAGCGAGCCGATTGTTCATGATCTCGACTCGCTTGTCTAGCTCTCTATGGATCAGGATTATTTATGCTTGCATAGTTTTTGCTCTGTTTCAGGTGATGCTCTAGCGACTACCGTCTGCGGCAGTGCCATCAAGCGCCCAGCTAACGGCGAAGTAGAGAGTGGATTCCCTTTTTGTAATGCGGCAATAATTTTTTCGCGCACATCTTTAGATTGTGTTGCTTGTAACAAACGCTGCAACTGCATGTACATTAATTTTTGCCGCTCTTTATCGCAACTGTCCCAACGTGTCAGCGGTCCAACTAAACTAGAAGCCATTTGCGGATTGAATTGATCCAGCTGTATGACAACATCCGCTAGTAACTCATACCCTGCACCTGATCTGGCGTGAAAACCATCCACATTACGCACGAAAGGACGGAACAACGACAACAGAACACTAGGCACGTTCATCTTGAAGGCTGGATGCTGCAGTAACTGTCTGACCTTGGCAACCGTATTCTCTGAATGCGCACTTGCTTGTACACCAAACCAATAATTAATTGCCAACTGATTACCTTGATAATATGAATAGAACTGATCCAGCGCTTGTTGCGCCAGTTGCGTATTCAATTCCGACAACATGTTCAATGCAGATAATGCATCGTTCATGTTAGCCCCCAAGGCTGCTTTAAATTGCTGGCGCAGGTTGCTGATGACAGCATCGGGTGCAACGCATGCCAAGTATTTTTGACAACAGGCAATCATGGCGCGCTTACCAGCGTTACGCACATCAAAGCCAGGTAGTTGTGTATCTTCTACATCTGGCTGCGATTGCAAATTAATGAAAGCTGCCTGCCAGTCGCCATGCAACTCATTCGCTATCGTGGTCAGGATGAGTTTTCGTGCTTCGCGTATTTGATTAATGTTAGCAAAACCTAACTCATCGACTAACTCCTCTTCGCTAGTCATTTCTAACGCCATGGCGCGCTCCCATAATCCATATCGAGTATCAACGATCATCTTCCGATAAGCTGATAACATAGCGTCATTGAAGTGAATTTCATTTCCAGCGCAGTAGCCTCTAACCAATGATATAATATATTTATTAAATGCAATACGTCGATTTGGAAAGTCGGTGTCGAACTGCATCAATAATAATAAATCATCGTCGCTGTACTCATATTTTAATTTCACTAACGCCGAATAACTTCGTAACAGTGAAGGAACAGGCCGATTATGCATATTGTCAAAGCTGATGGTTTGTTCAGCTTGATCTATGATGATGAGTGTATCATTTTCATATACATCACCATGATGGTCTAGCAAGCCCAGCAACACTGGGATAGGACGGACTTTATAATTCGGTGCAGTAGAAGATTGTTTAAATGTCAGTGAGTAACGCTGATTAACTTCATCATAGTGATCTTCAACTTGTAAATCCACGAAACCTGATTCAGTAAACCAGCTTAATGTTGGTAATAAATTCATACCAGAGCTCATGCACATTGACTCAAGCATGTCTTCCAGCGTCACTGATTGACCGTCATGGTCAACCAGAAATTCATGGACCGCTTGATGAAAGACTGACTCTCCCATCATTAACATCATCATGCGAAATATTTCAGCGGCTTTATCGTAAGAAGCCAATGAATAAAGATTGCGAACTGAGACATAAGAATCAGGGCGAGAAGCACTGCTTTCATCTGGTATCTTGCCAAACATAGTCCGAATTAACGCTGAACCAAAGAACTTTCCCAACCACTCATACGCACGATAGACAGTGAGACCCTCTTTCACAGACAAGTTAAACCAATCCCTGATGGTGACATGATTGCCGGACCAGCCATGAAATACTTCATGCGACACAGTATTAGCTGTTTGCAAAAAACTTTTATCTGAGCTGGTGCTTGGTTCTGCCACCAGATTTTGTAAATTAAAGAGGTTAAGTGTGGTGGTTTCAGAAGCGCCTGCCGCATATTGCGCAATACCTACTACTTTATGCTCTGGTAAATCGCATTCCACACCATAGATTTCTTCATCAAAACGCCAGGCTTGTTTAATCACTTCAATCGCATAACTACACTTGTGTAATGATGCGTGGTCGGCATATAAAATGATGGGTACTTCTCTACCTGAACGGGTAATGAATTTATCTTGACGCTTGGCGAGATGACCTGCGACCATCGCAAATAAATATGAAGGCTTAGGCACATCGTCAGACCACACAGCGGCGTGCCTACCGTTAGACAGGTCATACTCTTTTGTTAACACACCGTTACACAGTAATATCGGATGTGATTTTTTGTCTCCAATCAGTGTCACTTCATATTTAGACCTGACATCCGGGCTATCTTGCATATAAGTCACTCTGCGCATACCTTGCGTTTCTGCTTTAATCAAGACAACGCCATCCACTTCGTATTTTCCGAACAAATCAGCATGATTTTGAATCAAGGTTTCAATAGACACCGTGAATTCAAACGCTATTGGTACTTTGTTTGCATGAATTGTGAGAGAATTTTCAGTAAGAGTATACTCTTCTTGTGACAGTGGTATGTCATTCACATACACAGAGACTAACTCCATTTTCTCACCATCCAAAAGCAAGCTAGTGTGCATAGCAGGCAGGCTTGGATTCGGCCGTATGCGTAATTGCGATTTCACTCTGGCTGGTGTTGTTGTTAAATCAATTGCTAGTTCAATGGTATCCGTCACATACACAGGTGCCCTGTAATCACCTAAATTAAATTTCTGACTCGCTTGAGCGGCTGGTCTTTGCATGGTGAGGCATTCCTTTGTGAAGTGAGATTTATATTATTAATAAAACATTATATTTTTAAATTCAACCAGATAGGTTAAAAATAAATCCTCAAACATCTGTCGCTTTGCAGCAAAGATTGATTAATGGTTGTTGGGCTGCGGTTCTGGTTTTTCTTGAAGAATCTAAAAAAGTGCGTGACATGAACATGTTCCGCGAAGATGTAACGGATCTCTGCACCCGAATCTTACCCATATTTTTTCCGAATTTAAACCATTACAAATTAGAGAGTGCGCAATTATACGTGGATCAACCAGTATACTTTGGTGCTCATCAACTGTATCTGCATACTTTACAATGCTATCGCAGAAAGCAATCCATGTTTACAAGTCAGCAAGCACTGCAATTTAGCCAATGGTTACTACAGAATTATGATGAGTTAAATACTGCTGATATAAAACAGCAAGCCGATGCAATACTTGTGACGGATGCATGCATTGAAGCAAATCGAGTGTTACTAAATAAGTAATTTGATAAGAAATACGTCAGAGCATAGATCCCTCTGACGCATTATCCTTTACTAAATGCTTATCTAACCTAATCGCATAATAGAAACATTATGTTGTTCTTTAACAGTATTCAACGCTTTCAACGCCTGATCATATCGCGCAAAAGCTCTTTTTTTATTTTCTTCATCAAATAGCTTATATCTTCCGTCGCAGCAAGTTCATTTGCAACAGAACTGAATATTATGTTGATACTTAGCTCTCAGTACACTATTGGCTGAAACCAGGATTCGAGCTGAGCGAATCGCCTGGTTTAGTCAAACTTGTATCCTGTGATTTGAATAAATTAGAAGATGAATTTGTCATGGATGGTACGCGTTGCATGTTTTCGCTTGCACTATTTTTCTGTTCTTGCAAGATTGTCATTACCTCATCATAGCATTTTGTACCTTCTAACTCTTTTATGTTATTTAGTTTCTCACCTTTAGAAATTAATAGTATCGCTATCTCTGTTTGTCCATGCTCTACCGCAGCATATAGTGCAGTACAGAAACCCCAAGCTCCCACATTCAATTTTGCGCCTTTATGGAGTAAGAGTCTGACAAGGTCAATATAACCTTGTTTTGCAGCAATAACTAATGGTGTGCGTGTAGTATAGTTCGCTTCATCAGGTGCATCTATATTTGCGCCTCTTTCGATTAGTATAAAACACAATTCTGTATAACCTGATAATAATGCAACGTGGAGAGGAGTTCTTTTCTTTTTATCAGTTGCATTCACATCTGCACCTTTAGCAAATAGAATATTGGTAATTTTCTTATCGCTTTTGTTATGTGCTGCAATATGTAGCAGTGTAGAGTTTGCATTACTACAATGCTTGAGATCAGCTCCACCTAACATCAGTGAATTAAACACATCAACATGATTTTTCTCTACTGCGCAGAAAATAGGTGTTTCGCCATATGAGTCTACCGCATTAACATTTGCTCCATGCTCAATGAGGACATTGACTACAGCAATCGAACCATCAGCAGCGGCAACGTGTAGTGCTGTCTGTTTTTTATAGAATACTTCGTTAACATCTGCTCCTTTCGATATTAACAGCATCACGACATCTGCATATCCGCCTTTTGCTGCTAAAAAAATTGGTGTGCCACTAGAATTCGATGCTTTGACGTTGGCCCCGTTATCAAACAGTACCTTTGCGATTGCAAGGTGACCCATTCTAGCTGCTATATGAAGTGCTGTTTCGCCACTTAAATCCGCAATGTTAACATTAGCGCCTTCTGCTATTAAGGCGTTGACTGCTTGCAAATCTCCCTGACCAACTGCAACTCGTAATCTGGTGTGGATACTCTCAGCTTCTTTCTTTTTTAAAGCTTCATCTAGCAACTCATCGAGTGTCAGTTTGGGGAAATTATGTGGCCGATACCATTCAGGATTAAATAAAAATCCGGGTAAATCTTTCGGAAAATCTGGCTTATCTTCTTGCTCTCTCACGATTATAGGTGCTTTTGCGATTCTAAGATTAGGGTGATCTATCACTGTCTTTACTAAGCGTACTCGATTAGTTTCGTCTCCGATTAGTTTGACACGCGTATGGGGTTCTCCAAATGCAACTCTTTCCAAGGATTTATGCGCGGAAATAAAATCAGCCATCAATGTTATAAATCGATTCGAATTATTGCTGTCAAAGTGGTAATCGCAACTATAATCACCCAAGTGAAATTGGAATATCTTAATATCGGGATGTATGTTAGCAAAAATAGTACTAATAAAGTTATAAAGTTTTTCTTGATTTTGCATTTCACTAGCAGCAGTCTTTTCACTTCTCATTATGTTTGTAATGCTAAGCATCAATGTGCCAGTTACTTTTCTAATAACTTGAGTCAAAAGATCAAGGTTAAAATCTGTAGTTATTTGTAAGCCTGGCAGTTGCAGTTGATGTAGCTCTGGCAACTGCACCAAAGTTGACAGCAACTCTAGAAAGTATTTTTCATTAGCTTTCACTACGCAGTCGATATACATCTTACCACGCTCTTCATAGGTATCTGGATCTAAACATCTACCTATCTCATAAGGACCAATTGAAACATTTGTGATGGTTGGATAGTTTTTTAATATCCATACCATTCTTTCACACACTGAAGTGTTGTCATAATCTTGAGGCTCAAGGATATCACCTCCGGCTATTAGTACCGAACGATCTGCGCTTACCCATAACTTGGCTTGATATAAATCTTTTGTGATTTTTAATAGATGAGCATCTTTATTAGCGACTTCGCTTTGGCGGGTAATTGACATGATAGATTCACCGTGATGATAGTTATTTTATTATTATTCTTGTCATATTTAGTGACATCACATAATACACCCAACCTATTCCCACCGCCATAGTCGTTAATATAGGTGTCGGACAAGGATATAGATGCTCGCTAACTTAATGATACTAAAGGATAATTTATGGGATGTGCTTGTCTGACACTTCGCATACGATGGTATGACATACGTCAATTCGTTTGATGCCACACTCCTACACCCGTTATTCCACGACTATGCATGACTCTACAACGGATGGATTTATTAGACCGACATTTATCGGCAGTGTCACTGCGCAGCCTGCACCTGCTAGCTTGTATACATCAGGTCAAATTTATCAATCCATTAATTACAATATTTTTGATGCGAACGTTGGTAAGCAATTTCATCCTGCCTCTGCTTGGATGCTGCATCCTATTGCAGGTTTAATGGGTGGATGGATTTTTCAAACCATTAATGCAACTTATCAACAGCCAACTGTTTCCACTAATGAAAAAGTTATTAATAATTTCTTCGGCATTGGGCCAAAAGTCGGCGTGGATACTAGTATTACATTATTCAATTATCAGTGCCCTTTTAGTAATGCTGCATAATATCCGAACCACCACCCCAGACTCAACGTGTCCCCATCTTTTTTGCCCATCACAAATATACAGTATTGATTTATTTCAATTTATTCGCTAGTCTTGCCGCCTCTTAAGGAGTCAGGCAACTAAATGAGCGGCAATGAACTGCCAAAAGTGATTGATAAAACCCAAGCTGATATCGATGCAGCCATCGATGCTATTCAATCCAGCAACCTGTCATCTGGAACTAAAGACTTTGCCGTTTCCTGCATCAAACTAGCCGTATGGCTGCCTAAAGCCATCCTAGAGCAGAAGATCAGGCTCTCTAACCTTCGCAAACTGATCTTTGGGCGCGGGAAGAATAAGCGAGCCGCGGCGAATAAAGGCGACAGCAATACAACTAAAGAGAAAGCAGAGGCAGAGCCGTCTGCCGGCGATGCTGAGATGGCGCCCGCCCAACATCATCATGTCGAAGAAACTGCCCCTACTAACTGTGACAAGCCAACGGGACATGGTCGCCTGCCGCATACTGCCTATGCCAGCACAATTTAGCATACGTTAACAATTACTGATTTAAAGCCTGGTGACTTCTGCCCTGAGCAATGTGGCGGCAAGCTATATCGTTATGAGCCCGGCATCCTCGTGCGGATTAAAGGACAAAACCTGGCAGCCGTACATAAATACTGGATCGAGAAGCTGCGCTGTGCCACTTGCGGTTATCTTGTGCAGGCTAATGTGCCAGATACGATTGGCAAAGCAAAATATGATGCCGCGTTCAAATCCATATTAGTGCTGCAAAAATATTATGTGGCCGTACCTTTTTATCGTCAGGCATATTTCCAGTCGCTATTGGAAACACCGTTACCAGCATCAACGCAATGGCAACTTATCGAAGAAGTCTTCAGTGTTACCATTTATGTGTTTAGTGTATTGGAGCATCTTGCTGCAAACGGTGAGATTATTCACAATGATGACAGTCATGTCAAAATCACTGACCTGATTCGCCTTAACCGAAAAACACCTGCGAAAGAACGGACAGGCACATTCACAACTGGTATTCTTTCACGAACAGATAAGCATGATATTGCGTTATTTTATAATGGCACTCAACATGCGGGAGAAAATCTTGCGAGACTGCTAGCTAAACGCCACCCTGACAATAAACCTGCTATTCAGATGTGTGATGCATTAAGCCGAAACGTTCCTGTTGCATTCAAAACTATCCTGTGCAATTGCCTAAGTCATGGACTGCGCAAGTTTGATGATCTCAAAGAATTTTTTCCTGAACCTTGTCTACATATTATTAATCTCATCGCTGAGGTATATGCGCATGATGAGGAAACAAAAGAGCTGGATAAGGAAGCAAGGCTTGCCTACCACCAGCAATATAGTGAACCAATTATGAAATCAATCCATCAATACATGACAAATCAAATGGATTCAAAACAAGTTGAACCGAATGATTCACTGGGTGCTGCCATGCGTTATATGCTAAAACATTGGCATGAACTGACTCAGTTCCTTCGTGTAGCTGGTGCACCTCTTGATAATAATGTGCTAGAACGCGCATTGAAAATTCCCATCCGTGGAAGACGCACATGGTTATTTTATAAAACACAATACGGCGCGCTGGTCGGCGGTGTTTTGACGAGCGTCATCTATACTTGCGAACTTGCTGGTGTCAATCCGTTGACGTACCTAACGGCTTTGCAAGAGTATAAAAGCCAAATTGTTAAAGAGCCGGCAAAATGGTTACCGTGGAATTATCACGATAACCTGACATCTGTTTTAGCTGAAGCAGCATGGCCAATATTCAGTGGCCGCCAATCTTCTGGAATAGCTGCTTTCATTGGGTCACCCTGTGCCATCAAGATTTGAAATTCACTAGCACGAAGTGTCACTGTTTTAGAACTATCTTTAGGCCACCAAGCTAATTTGCCCTGTGAAAACCGTTTCTGACAAAGCCAAAAACCACTGGCGTCATACACCAGCAGCTTTACCGAAGTGCGAGCGCGATTAGCAAATCCAAATATTGTTCCGCTAAATGGATCGCATAAAAGATGTTGCTGACAAATTGATTTCAACCTGTCAATACCAGCCCTGAAATCAATCGGCTCAACTGCCAGCAATAATCGGTGTTGTGGTGTGACTTGCAACATATTATCGTTCCATGAATTGATGGATAATGCTGGTTAATGACATCATTGGAAATTGATTGATCTTCAATATTCCGCCATTGGCATGATGTATTTCAAGTGAACAAATTTCCTTTGCATTATCGTTACTTGAAGTTGATGGCTTGATCGTTTCTTGAGAAGAAAATGCGGGACGTGCATGAACAAAAGTAATATCAGGTTTGCTTTTAGTAGTGACACCACTTGAAATCTGATAGGCATTGATCCGCAGTGTTTGTGTGATTTGGCTAGTGGGATAGCATCCAATTAAGGTTTTAACTTCATCCCAAAGAAAATCAGGAATTTTACATCGCTTTTCACGTGTGGCGCGCCAGTGCTCGAAATGCTGTTTAACTTCATCCAGCGTAAGGTTAGCGGGTAACGCAGGCTGCTGCATAAATTGTCCCCCAAAATATATAGTTTGAAAGACTGCAGCTTAGAATTTAGTGAAGGGTGGTGTCACGCATGATTACCGAAAGGACGCTATTTTTAAATTCAACCAGATAGGTTAAAAATAAATCCTCAAACATCTCCTATACTTAAGATAGACGAGGAGACCGCATGGTTAAAACAAATGAAGAGATTAAATCACCTGAAATAATCGTTTCGCAAGTTGAAAAAATGCTAGCTAACCCTATATTTTCTTCTAACAAAACGAATCCACAGTATGCAGATTTTTTACTGCATACCAAAGAAGAATTGCGCAAATTACTCGCTTGCCTATCTGATGTTAAGGACCAACAAAGAGAGCAAGTAACAAAGTGGTTGAACCAGCAGCACACCACAAAACGACTTTCTAATATTGACAATGCCATTCATCATTTAGAAAAAGCAGAAACACAACAAGTCAAACCGTTGGTGATTAAAGACAGCGTCCGCAATGTTAACCATGGCGTGCAATACAGCCCAGCTCTCACTGAATATTTAAATCTTGACGATTTAATCAAACGCCGACAAGATTTTCAAAATAAACTTCACAAAGCTCAACAAGCTAAAGATGTCATATCAAGCTCTGCAGATATTGCAGGATCTTTGAAAAAAGCCGTGGACACTGGAAAAGCTGCGGTCTCTGCGACTTCGCATACTGCAGAATCTGCATCCACAATTGCACACACAGGTCAAGCGCTTGGCGCCGTTTCACCCGTGTTACAAACTATTCCCATTATTGGCGGAATCGTCAATGCAGTGACCGCGACGGGCGATGCCATTTATAGTTTCGCCAAAAAGAAAGGCGCTTCAGACATTGTTGCGAAAGTGATTACTGCGGCTGTTGCGGTTGCCGCCGTCGCACTCACAATCGCCTTCCCAGTGGCTGCTTTAGCCATTGCTGCCGGCACTAACGCGGTGACCACAATCACTAACTACATTAAACCGTATTTTGACCTAGGAAATGAAATTAAGGCTAAAGAAATCGAACTTGAAAATAGCAAACAAAGACCTGCTGAGTTAGATAAACCTGGTACGCAGTTAATTGACGGTGAAAAAGATTTTTTGATTCATCATTTGAATGATCATTTTGCGAAGAACGACAAAATCTCACTAGAGACATTGCAAATCGCAAAAGAAGCAGTGAAGTCTGGTGATTTGGCTGCATTAGAAAAGAATCAACAAGTCAGAGACGCACTAGGGCTAAATGAAACACAATCAGTGAAAGAGAAATTACTAGAGCATCATTCAGACATTCACACTAACATGGCAAGTCAAATTGCCAGACTGAAAACTGAGAAAACCACTAAAGGCGCGTTAGCAATCGCCAACACCGCAGCAACCGTGGGCCTCGCGATGATGGCCGTGCCCTTCCCGCCAGTTATCTTTGCTGGTGCGATTGTTGCCGCGGTTTGCACCATCGCGCAATTTGCAATCCAATACCGTGAAAAAATCGGTAATTTCACCAAGAACATTGGTCAGGGAATTAAAAATATATTTTTTCCTGACAAATCTAAAGATATTAAGCTTGAACATAAATTAACGAACAAGAATGATAATGTAAACACCGTTATTGTGTCCAAGGCACCCGAGAAAAAAGCGCGACGAGATAAGACACATGATAAATCTCGCGCTGAAGAAGCTTCAAGAAGGTTTGCGATTGCCGCTGGTGAACACAACGAGTCTCTTGACCACTCTCACACCCATAGAGGCTTGCGCCGCCGTTAATGATTTCGATAATGAAACTAAATGAGAACCTCTTCACTGATCTTGGAAAGCTTAGCTTTTAATTTGTCTGCAGGTAATGGATGACTGAGGAAATAACCTTGCACTAAATCGCATTGTTTTTCAGATAAAAACTGCACTTGTTCTGCCGTTTCCACACCTTCCGCGACTACCTCTATGCCCAACTGATGCGCTAAGGCGATAAAGGAACTAGCAATCGCTGAGTCATTTGGATTGGCAGGTATTCCTTTGATAAAACTACGGTCGATTTTGATGGTAGAAATTGGGAATTTCTTCAAATAACTAATACAGGTGTACCCTGTTCCAAAGTGATCAACAGAAATTCTAACACCAGTAGATTTCACAGCCATTAAGGTATTGGTGGAAGCTGACACATCTTCCATCACAGAATTTTCATCAACTTCAATCTCAAGATATTTTGCATTTAATTTAAAATCTTCTAACGCACGAGAAATGATATTGGGAATTTCAGGATGCTGAAATTGTTTAGCCGTTAAATTCACACTCATAATAATGTGCCCATACCCTTCTTCTTGCCAGGCTTTATTAATTTTGCAGGCTTCACGAATTACCCATTCAGCCATAGGCAAGAAGAAACCGGTTTCATCCGCAACTGATAAAAACTGCATGGGGTACATGATGCCAAAATTGGGATTCACCCAGCGCAGCAATGCTTCCACGCCAGTAATACTGCCTTTCTTTACATTTAGCTTGGGCTGAAAATACAAGACTAATTCATTATTGATAATGGCATTGTGTAAAGCTTTTTCCATTTCAATGTATTCTTTTGCAGAGGTATGAGCTTCCTGACTATAGAACTGATAATTGTTACTGCCGCGCGCATTGGCTTTATAGACTGCAGTATCTACATTTGTCAGCAACTCATTCAAGGTAAGACCATCGTTAGGATAAGTACATATTCCAATGCTTGTCGCAGGAGAATATTCATGATCACTCAGGACGATGGGTTGTGATAAGGATTTCAATAATTTTTCTGCTACGATACTCGCAAATTGCGGCTTATCGATTTTGTTAATTAGGATAATAAATTGATTACCATCTAACTTCGCCAGAAAGTCTTCCGAACGTAAGGTCTTAACCAAGCGACCAGACACATGCTGCAATATCGTGGCAGCGTTTTTTTCTTCTGCAGGCGGCACACTAATATCAACTAATAACACCGCTAATAAATGATGATGACGATGCGCTTGCTCGATCGATTTACTCAACACACCATTAAAATAAATTCGGTTAGGCAACTCTTCCATATTAGTGTCACGCGTCAACCAGGATGGGTACTCAGCCTTGACCACTGGTTTACTAGCAATCGGTTTTAATTGCGCGATTTCACTTTTCAGTTCCAAATTCGTTTCCTGAATACTTTTCATGTCTTGATTAAAGCGTTCTTCTTGTTTTTCTTGTGATTGCTGTATGGACTCGAGAATTTGATTAATACTCATCGCCACTTGGGCAATTTCGTCCTGACCACTGGTATCAAGACGTTTAGTGAGACTATTAGTTTGATTGATTTCTTTGAGCTGATGGGAAATTTGTTTCAGTGGTTGCAAGACAATATGATTGAAGCAAGCCGCCACAAACACCGCACTTACCGTAGCCAGCGCCAGTACGCCAGCCAACAGAGGTTGCGAATTGGCGAGTAAGCCAATGGTGCAAACGAATGCCGCCCACAATGCCCATATGACGGCCACGACCGCGATGCCTTTAGAAGCCAGTTTCATCAAGACTCCCACTGAGAACCATCTCTTTAATGTATAATTATAATCTGGTGTGAGAAAAAAGGCTATATGGATGTGGAAAAAACTCTTTTCTAAACAACCACCTAGCAAAGATTATAGCCTGACAGACTATAAAGGCCTGCACAGCTATATCGACTATCTGGCACGCCACAAGCTCGGCTACCCTGTATCTTTAATGGCCTATTTCGGTCTTGTTGATAACAATCATCTCGGCATTAAACCACGCAGCATCGCCAATCTTCTGCTCAACAATGTCGGCGACCCTTTTACCGACTCTGAAACCTCATTACTGGAAGTAAAAAAACACGAACGTGAAATCCTGGCCATTATTGAAAGCTATTTTGGCATTGAGCGTGACGGCATTAAAGGTTACGTGACAGGCGGCGGTACAGAAGGAAACTTTGCAGCACTGTGGTGGTCAAGACGGTATCTTATTAATAATGCACTGAAGCAAATTATCGAAAGTGACGACACAATCAAGCAGCGCCTCAGTGATGAGCAGGAAGCATTTGCAGAATTAGCCAAAATTTCCAATTACGATTACGAGAAAAAGATTAAACAGCTAGATAAAATCATCTTAATAAAAGATGAGATCGCCTTCAATAAAGAAATGATTCAGCAACTGGTGGTCCCAACGATTTTTTATTCTAAAGAAGCCACTCACTACTCGGTAGCCAAGATTGCAGAAATACTTCGCTTCAATATTAAAGGTGTTGCATCTAATCCCGACGGTACGATTAATGTGGATGAGCTCTATAAAGAAATTCTCATTCACATCGGAGCACACAAATACAGCCCTGTTATTGTCATCGCCAATGTAGGCACGACCATCACCGGCGCAATCGATGACATACCCAAAATCCGCGCCTTGCTAGACAATCTAAAGCCAAAATTAAATTACACTATTCATCTTGATGGGGCGTTACTTGGTTTTCTATTACCCATATTAAAACCTTTTGGTGAATCTAAAAATTATTTGCAAGGTATTGGCGCCAACACCTTATCTTTCTCAGCCCATAAATACCCCGGTTTGTCTCAACCTTGCGGCATCGTTATCGCAGATAAAAAATTCTTTGAGAAAGCATTTGAAAAAAGCGAACGTCGTATTGAATACGTCGGTAACATTCTCGACTACACCATTTCTGGATCGCGCTCTGGCTTGAACGTTTTAATGTTTTACAACACATTAATTACCATGGGACTTGATCAAGGCAAACAGAAATTAAAGTTAATGGTTGAATCTAATTTAAAAGTCGCTAAGTACTTGATTGAAAAATTGGCTGAAATATATGGCCAAGACAGAATATTTTATACCGGATATCTTAATGTTTGTTTTCCACGAACATCCATGGAACTAGCTAAAAAATATCAATTAATGTTAAGCGGCGATCGTGCCACGATTTGCGTTCTTTCAAACGTTTCCTTTAAACTGGTAGATGAGTTTATCTCAGATCTTAAAATCGACAGGGAGATAGCAATGAATAAAACAAAAACAGAATACTCCTTTGTTACCTTAAAAGCAGAACATGAAAAAGCTGCTATTGATTTATTTATTAGATCTTTTTGTGATAGTGAGCCTATTACCAAACATTTAAATGTTGGATATAGTGAGTATGAACCTTTTGTCGTTGAAGTCGTCCAGAAGGCAATCAAGGAAGGTTTAAGTAAAGTTGCACTCGATAAAGATAATCATGTCATCGCTGTGGCAATTGCTGAAGACATGGCAGCACCTTTCACTCCTAAGGCTAATCGCTATCCAAAACTAAAACCTGTCTTTGCTATCTTGGATACTTTGTCTCACCCATTCACAGCCGGAAAGAAATTCATCAAAGGCAAAATCCTGCATGTATGGATTGCTGCTGTCGATGAAAACTATCGCGGCTTAGGATTATCTACCGAAATTGATATGGTTTGCTGCCAGTCAGGCGCACTGCAAGGATTCGAGTTTGCCTATGCTGAATTCACCAACGAAATCAGCGAAAAAGTCACTAAGCAATTTAAGGTATTGCATCTTTGTAATAAAATCCTGTATAACGATTTTAGGTACAATGGACAAACACCTTTTAAGGGACTGCAAGGCGCTGCGACTTCTTACGTTGCCACTTTAAAGCCAGGCGTTTCTTTAGAAGCACTTTCAACCTGCTATAAGGTGACAGCGGATCAGCCCGCTACATGAATGGAAGCATAATGCCTGTATGGGTATAGTCATCGATCAGAAACAGATTTCTGATGAAGAGAAAGCCCAAGTAGACAAGCAAGTCAAAGTCGACTTGGTTGATCATCTCTATCATGGCTGCTTACCAGGAACAATTAGCGGAAACATAGCCAGCATCGCGTTGTTCCTGGATTTCTACAACTACACACCTTTTAACGCGTTAGTCACTTGGTTTATCGGCTTTAACCTGATGATGTTCACCTTGTCGGGTGTCTATTTCTACCGTGAAAAATATAACGCCTCGTTTGGCGCCAACACGTGGGAAACGATTTACTCGCTAGCCATGATAGGGGCTGCCTTATCATGGGTACCTTGTTTATACCTCATGCCTGAGGATTCAACTCGACAATATCTGGCGTTGTTAGCCATCTTCCTGGCTTCAACCGGCTATGCCACTGGCACCATTGGTCAATTCAGCTTATGTGCTATTACCCTCAATATTATATTAGGCCCGGTAGTGGTATGGAGCCTATCGAAGGGCGGTCTTTTCTATAATATTTTAGGCATGTACTCGCTGATTTATATTTTCTTCATGCTTGGCGCTAATTATCGCAGCACGCAATGGTTCAAAGACTCCTTGAAATTAAAACTCGAAAACACCCTTGTTAGCTATCAGGCAAATCACGATCTCTTAACAAACCTCCCTAACCAACGCTTGTTGATGCAATTCTTGGGCGAAGAAATTTCACAAGCTGAAAAGAATAAATCCGCCTTCGCGCTGTTATCGTTCTCATTAAATCGAATGGAGATGATTAACGATAGTCTTGGCTTTGAAGCGGGTGATGCCATCATTCAATCCATGTCTAACCGCATTCAAGACTATATAACCAATGCGACCAAATTGAACGAAAATAAAATTCAATTCAAACTGGCGATTTCACGTAAAGAAAATTTTAGCCTGATTATTTCAACCGTTGATCACACCACACTGGATACGCAAATTAATTTATTATTTGCCACCACAGAAGACCCATTCTTTTTCGCCAAACGTGAAATCAAAGTCACTGCGAGTATTGGTGTCAGCATTTATGACCGTGATGGTAAAGACCCGCAAACCTTGTTCGCCAATGCCAATGCCGCCATGCTCTTGGCAAAACAATTCGGGGGCAACCGCGCTGAGTACTATCAAGCGGAACTGAATTCGCATACACCCAAAACCCTGGAACTGGAAACTGACTTGCATACCGCCTTAAAACGCAATGAGTTTCAGGTCTATTACCAACCGCTGATTAATCTCAAAACCAATGAAATCTGCGGCATGGAAGCCTTATTACGCTGGCCGCATCATTTATATGGCTTGATTTCACCAATGCAATTCATTCCTATCGCCGAAGAGACCGCACTGATATTACCGATAGGCGAATGGGTACTCAAAGAGTCCTGCCTGCAAACTTTGAAATGGCATAAAATGGGGTACGACAAACTCCGTGTTGCCGTCAACATGTCTGCAAAACAACTCATGCAAAAAGACATTCTCGAGACCATAGAACGTATTTTAGTGGAAACCAATTTCGACCCTGCGTTCCTTGAATTAGAAATTACAGAAACGGCTATTCTTAACGAAGAAGTATTTCCATTATTAAAACGTCTGAAAGACATAGGTTTGAGTCTCTCTGTTGATGACTTCGGAACAGGTTACTCTGGCCTTAGTTACTTGAAGCGTTTCTCTGTAGATAAACTTAAGATAGATCAGTCATTCATTCGAGATTTACCTGAGAACTCACATAGTGCTACCATAGTGTCAGCAACTCTCGCCATGGCTCATGCTCTCAAGATTAAAACCCTTGCAGAAGGTGTGGAAACGAAAGAGCAGCTGGAATTTTTACGCGAGAAAGGCTGTGATATTATCCAAGGATATTATTACAGTAAGCCATTGGAAGCCGATTACTTCACGCAGTTCTTAATGAGTTACTCGAAGAAAATGGCCACGGAACCAGTTCAATCTTAAATCTAGGGAGAGACAATGAAAGTGAAACAAGTTGTACGAGTCTTAGCGAGCTGCGGTGTGATAGGTTTATCGCTCGCTGCTACCAATATTTTTGCGGCAGGCTACCGTATGGAATTCCAGAGCGCCTCCGTATTGGCAGATGCCGGTGAAGCAGCAGTCGCTGAAGACGCCGGCACTAACTGGTATAACGCTGCAGCTTTAACCATGGTACCAAGACAGGTGGTGGTCTCAGCTATCGATGTTTACGCCCCCACGACTTTTAGCGGCTCAGTCACTGGCGGTAGCGCGTTTGGACCAGCATTTACTTTCAACGCAAATGGCTCTGCCAGCTCACATCCTAACTCATTAGTACCAGCTATCCATTATAACGTACCACTATCACAAAAATTGTCGTTTGGTCTTTCATTTGTCCCTGCTTGGGGCTTTGTTGAAAATTACGGTGAAGGCTCTCTTGTGCGTTATGACTTAACGCGTGTCTATACCAAGACCATCGATATTTCGCCTAGTATCGCTTATCAGATCAACAAACAATGGTCTATTGCACTGGGTCCTGACTTCCATTACTTTGCAGTCGAAACAAAATTCCATGTGTTTACCCAAGGAGCGCCAGTAGGTTTTGCAACGTTGAACGATTCTATTGCAAGATACTCGGCAAATAATTGGGGTTATGGCTACCATGCCGGTGTGTTATTCCAACTTGATAATGCCACTCGCTTTGGTTTGTCTTACCGCTCACAACTGATTATGGGCTTAAGCGGCTATAGTGACTTTGTGTTAGGAAACAACATCGCTAACTTCGAAGCCGATAATTTCCAGGTTAATATTCCGTTGCCTCCAGTGACCACCTTGTCCGCCTATCGCGATATCAATTCAAGATGGGCTGTGATGGGAACCGTCATGTATGATCAGTGGAGCATACTTGGTAACTATCACGCAAGTAATTATGTGACTCCAGCTGGCACCCTGCCTACGGTCATCCAACAACAAAACATGTCAAACACGTTTAGCTTTAGTGCCGGTGCACATTATAAGTTAAGTGAAGACTGGATGTTCCGCGGGTCATTAAAATATATGCCCACACCGACCAATAATGCATTCCGAGATGTGAACTTCCCGGATGGCGCGAAGTTAGGTCTACATATTGGTACCCGTTATCAAATGACAAAAACCACCGCGCTCGATTTAATTTACGGTCATGCGTTTGTACGTACTGCTTCGATTCATGGCGTCTACCCGCCGCAAGTTTACCCAGCGACGGTTGCGACAAACGGTCATTCGAGAACAAGCATTGATTTCTTTGGCGGACAAATTGTCTGGAACGTATAAAACTGATGGCATTAAAAATGCAGAAGTTGACATTACTGGCAATGGCGGCGGGGGTCGTGTATTTCACCCTCATTGCCGCCCATTGCTTCGCAAACGGTATGTACAACCTCGCCACTTTAGGTCTAGTTAGTAGTTTTATCGCTTTTGCTATCTCCTTTATTTACTTCACGCAAAGACAAATCATGCAGCAGAAAATGCTGCATGATTTGATTTCAGATAAAAATAAATTTGAAAGCCGTTATCTCGAGTGTAATCAGACTTTCAACGCTATGTTTGACAATGTGTCTGACGGCATTGCGCTATTGAATCTGCAATTAGATTTCTTCAAAACCAATCGCCATTTTTGCGATATTTTCGGTTATACCGATGAGAAGATTTTGAATTGGAATCTGGATGAATTAATTAATCTTGAACCATTGTCACCCCACACGCTGGGTATCAATCAATTACTCGCTGGTAAAGCTGAAAACTATCAATTCAAGAAGAAAATCACGAAAAAAAGCGGGGAAAATATCTGGTTGTCCGCTTCCATTATTTTGATAAGAGACAGCTTGAAAAAGCCGCATTATTTCATCATGTATGCGCGCAATTTAACGCATCAGAAATTAGCCGAAGATCATCTTTCCTATCTCAAACAGCACGATGCCATGCTGGATGTGCCAAATCGTTTGCAGTTTGAATCGTTTGTCAGTCAATTATTAAAGTCGCAAAATCACCAGAAAAAATTCTGCCTGTTTCTTCTAGACATCGATAATTTCAAAAACGTTAACACCACCATCGGTTACGAAGCAGGCAACATGATTCTGCAAATAATCGTAAAACGTATTAAAGAATTCATTCGTGGTACAGACTTGCTTGCACGTTTATCCAGTGATGAGTTTGCGATTGTCATCACGGATAAAGTCAATGATGACACCATGCGTTTATATGCGGAACGAATTTTAGTTGAGCTGGCAAAACCCATCTTCATCAAGCGTCACCAACTTTATCTTACTGCCAGCATTGGTATTAGCATTTATCCGAACGATGGTTTCACAACGCGCAAATTGATGAAACATGCGGACATCGCCTTACACCACGTTAAATGCCACGATAAAAACAATTATCAATTTTATTCTGTTGAAATGGCACGCCGAGAAAAGCAAGAGTTCCGTGCAAAAAATATTTTGGCACATGCCCTGGCTGAAGAAAGGTTTCAGTTACATTACCAACCTCGGTTTAGAACAATCAACCATGGAATTAGCGGTGTAGAAGCAAGCTTATTTTTAACTCTTCCAGATGGCAAAGAATTCGCGCTACAAGCAATACTGGATTACAGTGAAGAAGCAGGTCTTGCTATGCCAATCACAGACTGGATGTTAAACCGAGCATGTAGACAGATAACCGATTGGCGTAAAAACTTACGCACAGAACTCTCCCTGGTTATTAACTGTGAAGCTAAATACATTAAACATCAACAATGGGTTGATAAACTATTAAAGATATTACAGAGCTATCAGTTGCCAACACAAAGTATTGCTGTAGAGATCATGAAACTATCTGAAGTCATGCATCACGCAAAAGAAAACGATTTGATATTAAATTCTTTGTCACGCCTAAAGCAAGCAGGGATTAGCTTAATCTTGTCTGAAGACGGCATTAACTATCTACTCTCAGGTCATGTGAAACAATATTTCTTTGACAAGATTAAATTAAACCAAGACTTAATCAGACAAATCACACTGAATGCATCAACTGCAGCATTAGTACAAGGCATCATTACGCATGCTAGAGAACAAGGCTTACCTTGCATTGCCACTGGAATTGAGAATGAAAGCCAAGCTTCTCTTCTCACCAAAGCTGGCTGTGCAGAACTTCAGGGTTCTTACTTAGCGCCTGAGATGACCACACAACGATTCACGGAATATTTAACGACCTATCAAGCGCATGCGACTCCGCCGCTTATTACCACGTAAGTCATTGATATAACTACCTATCTGCAATTCTAAAAATCGACTCTATACTTACTTAATAGAGTTAAATTGAATGATTTTTTACGCATGAAAGTGTTAATAACACTCGAGTAGTGCGGGGTGGCAAACAGTATGAAAGACGACAAAAAAATCGAGCCCAGACCACAAATTAACATGGTCAGCAGCAAAAGAGACAGCAAGCTTTCTGAGTTACGGCTTGCAGAACAATCTTACTTAATCGCTCAACAAAATCTGGAAAATGCGGCGAGTTACGAGCGCGAGACACACAATGCCTTTAACAAATCGACACGTCAAGGTGCCGCCAGATTCAACGTCGAGAAAGTCCTAGCGGCCGAACGCGTTAATCTAAAAAAAGAATTGAAGTTATACAAAGGTAATGCAGAAGGATTAACATATAAGCTACATCACATCATTGAAAACTATAAATTAAATTATGGCTCAACACATGAATTAATTAACTGCATTGATACCATGCAGCATTTGGTAACACAGTTAAAGCAGACAATAGAATCCAGTAAAAATCCTTTCACTTTGTTACGTACGACCAAATTGTTAGATGCCATACAGCCAGTACTGAATTCGTTGACTCGCTTTCGCAGTCAATTAATTGAATGCAAATTCGATGCCAAATTTCATGAAGAAAAAAAGAGAGAATACGACGCCGCTAAACAAGCCAAACGGATAGCGACAGAAGAATTAGAAAAAGCGAGTGAGTTATATTTTTCGCTTACTAGCGAGTCAAAATGAGGTATTTATTGCTTATTCCAGAACTTATCCATTTCAGCTTTATCGGCAAAAACAATGCGCTCAAGGCAATCTGGGCCGGCACAATGATCTAAAATTCCATCGAATAATTTTCCATCGAGATGATCAGTTTCATGTTGAAAAACCCTTGCTTCCCAACCTTCCATAATCTGCTCTACTCTTTTGCCTTGTGGCGTGTAATACACCGCACGTATCGCCTCGAAGCGCTTGACTAAACCGGTTGTCAAAGGGATAGAGAAACAACCTTCATAGGCAGATGTCATGGCAGGAACAAATTCGCCTGGCCGCAAAAACGGTGTGTATGAAGGATTAATCATGATATCAGTACGTTCATTTTTTCCTGAGCCATTAGGCGTATAAATGAAAACACGAGCGCGAACACCCCATTGATTAGCGGCCATACCAGCCGCACTCTCGTGCACACCTTTCGCTGCCTTGAGTTGCGCGGGTAAAATCGAGTAGCACATATCATCAATCAATTTGCGTAATGCAGAATCATTGAAGTTTTTTACTTCAGGCATGACTTCACGCAAAATCGGGTCAGACTTGGGTACAAATTTCAGTAATTTAGGCATAAATGATTCGCAAGTCAGATGAAGCTCGCACATCATTTAATGTGCGAGCTATTTTGTTACGATTGCATTGCTTGCTGTAATTTTTGTTGATGCAAGTCTTGCTGTGAAGGTTGAAGGCTAACCGCATCAGGTGTGGTACGTGCGGTATTGCACCCGCTTAATAAACCCATTGTCATCATCATAATGATTAATGCTGCTTTGATTTTCATACAATCTCCTTCATTGCGTTGGATAAATGTCATTGCTGCTGTTTCATAGTATTAAGCACGGAAAACAATTCTGGATCAGGGTATAATTTACCATTCACTTCCAGTAAAACGTCTTTGTTTACGCTTTCAGGATCAAAGCCAGAAATATACAATCTGGCAGCATAGCCATCTTTAGCTGGGTCGTCTGTGTTAAAATTCACGAATTGATATACTATTCCTTTATCATCGAGAATTTTCTTGGCACGAGCTGTGGCATCATCGCCATCTGATCCATACAGTAAAATCTTATCCGCATACCCTTCATGAAAATTTGTCACTTTCGCGGTGGCTAATACTTTTAAAATCGTAAACATATTAATATCGCTATCACTCGAGAGCGACACAGTGGGTTCATACAGATCGTCATTCGCTTCCAAATAAGGATGAAACCCGTAAATCTTCAATAAATCTATCAGCAATTTAGTTCTCGGTGAGTCTTCTTTACCATTGACTTTGACATAGCCACCCGCCTCATCACCAGAGCGTAAAACCGACATGATAATGACTAACGAACGATTATGGTTATTCAAGTCATAAGCAAATTTAGTAATGGCCATGAGTGGCAGCAGAATTAAGATAGCTAGATAGATAAGCGTGGATTTTTCATACTTGGAGTACCACTTCTTATGTTGAACTTTCGCGAGCTTGATACCCGATGAGACAGAGTATCCTTTATTAGGTTTCTGCTCGTTTTTGAGTTCATCCATAGCGGGGTAAATCCTTCAAAGGTACAAATATTATATCGTAGAGAATCGGTAAATGCATCTCTAAAGGGGGTAACTGTCTGTTTGCACTTGAGGTTATTTCTACCTATGATGACTACACACTATTCAGACTTCATGACAAGGGATATGCCATTGCAACGTCTATTACTGTTGATCGTCACAAGCTTACTGCCTGCTCTTGCCCTTTGTACATCGCAAGCCAACCCTGAAGCTGCTTCACTGTGGCAAACCAAACCTCTAGTCCACGGCATACACACCATGATAGTCACCAACAATAAATGGGCGACAGCGGCCGCTCAGCGCATGCTGGACTCAGGCGGCAATGCCTTCGATGCGGCCATCGCCGCTGGCTTTATCTTAGGGCTCACTGAGCCGCAATCTTCCGGTATTGGCGGCGGCGGGTATGCCTTGACATTCACTGCGGCTAATCATCAGACAACTGCTTTCGATGGACGAGAAACTGCCCCACATGCTGCGAACGATCAATGGTTCAAAGACTCAGACGGTAAAACGATGCCACTGCATCAGGCGATTCTCACTGCGCACTCGATAGGCGTGCCATCAGAAGTGGCTTTGTTTCTACGACTGCATCAACAAGGCAAGTTGCCGTGGGCGACCTTGTTACAGCCGGCGATTGAGCTGGCGCAGAAAGGATTTCCCATGAGCCCGCGTTTATATAAATTGTTAACTACTGACAGCGAGCTCTTTGAAACAAATCAGCCAGTACAGACAGTCTACTTTCAAGATCACCATATCATACCTGTAGGCGGCATCGTACGTAATCCTGCCTATGCTGCGACGCTACGCCGCCTGGCGAAACATCCTGATGCATTTTACCGAGGTGATCTAGCCGCTGAAATCATCAAAGCGATCAATCAATTTGCGAATAAAACCATTTTCACTGCGAAGGATTTTGCCGATTATCGCGTGAAACTGTCGCCGCCAGTTTGTATAGATTTCCGAGGACGTTATGAAGTTTGCAGTGTGCCACCTTCAAGCAGCGGCGGCGTGACTGTGCTGGAATTACTTGGCATCTATGCCTATCAATTTAATACTAACAAAGCCCAAGATTCTGCCTGGATGTATCGCTTTTTGGAGGCAAGTAAATTAGCTTATGCGGATAGAAATTTATATCTTGCGGATCCTGCATTCGTCACCATCCCCGTCACTGGATTATTGCAACCAAGCTATTTTGCAGCACGCAGCCAATTAATAACAACACGCGCAGCAATGACACCAGTCGCAGCAGGGCAGCCTAATCATTCGACTGAGAAAAACGCACCAGATAAACGGGAAAAGTTATCAGGTACCACTTCCATTGTCATCGCCGACAAGCAAGGTAATGCCATCTCAATGACCGTGACAATAGAAAGTCAATTTGGTAGTCATTTCTTCACACACGGATTTTTTCTGAATAATGAACTAACGGATTTTTCATTCGAAGCACGTGATGCACAAGGTCAATTTATTGTGAATCGTGTTGAAGCTGGAAAGCGCCCGCGCTCCTCCATCGCACCAGTGATTGTGTTTGATAAGCAACATCAAGTGCATGCGTTAACTGGCTCACCGGGTGGCAGCGAAATTATTTGTTATGTTGCCAAAAATATCATTTTGATGTTGGATATGGGCATGATGCCAGATCGTGCCAGCAGTTTTGCGAATTTGTGTGCGGCTAACACACAACCTGTGATGGAAAGTGTTCTGCAATCTCAATTGTATATGCCTGCATTAAATCGTCTCGGTGAAAACATCCGGTTAAAAGACATGGTCAGCGGTGTTACCAATATTTTACGTCTGCCGGATCACAGTTGGACGGGCGCTGCCGACCCACGCCGCGAAGGTGTCGCAGCGGGCAGTTGAGGTTTGTGCTATAAATCATTCAATAACTTACTGCGAATTCAGCTTGATCATGTCCATAATATGGGCAATTTATGCGCTATCTTTATGATATAATGATTGGATAATAAACAATAAGGATGTGGTATGCGCGTGCTTAAGTTTGGAGGCTCGTCGGTCGCAACACCCGCTCGTGTTCGCACTGTCACCGACATCATTCTAAATACGGTTAAGGAAGAACCCGTCGTCGTGGTGGTGTCTGCATTTCAAGGTATCTCCAATAAATTAATAAAATGCGCTCACCTTGCAGCACAAGGTGATATTGCTTATGAAGTATTACGAGATGAAATCAGCGAACAACATCTGCTAACCTTAAAAGAATTGATTCCCAATCACAATGACGCCATCAAATTAAGTTGCGAAACGCTGTTGCATGAATTAAGTGAAATTTTACTGGGCATCTATCAATTAAAAGAATTAACCTTAGGAGCGACGGACATCATCGGGAGTTTTGGTGAACGCTTGTCAGCCACCATTCTCGCCGCATACATCAACCAGCGCTATCCTGCTCAATATGTTGATGCACGACAATTCATAGTCACTGATGGTAATCACACGGCAGCGAATGTGTTGTTTAAATCAACCAACACGGCAACCGCAAAATATTATGAAGATAATTTTAATGATAAACCGATTATTCCGATTGTGACTGGATTTATCGGTAAAACTAAAGATGGACGCACGACAACATTAGGCCGTAATAGTTCAGATTATTCGGCCACCATTATTGGTGCTGCATTAAATGCCTCGCGCATAGAAATTTGGACTGACGTCGATGGCGTCTATAGTGCTGACCCGCATTTAGTAGGCAGTGCATTTATTCAACCTGCCATGTCTTATCTTGAAGCCATAGAACTATCCCATTTTGGCGGTAAAGTTATTCACGCCTCGACACTGAAACCTGTGATTGAAAAAAGTATTCCCATTTTAATTAAGAATACGTTGAACCCTGAGGCTTCTGGTACTTACATAGTCGCCAATACCAATAGCGTCGCAGCTAAACAGTGGAATGTAAAAAGTGTAACGGCTGTGGATGACGTATCATTGATCATTTGGAAGAATTTCAAAGCGACCGATGCTGCACACATGAATGAACGCATTTATCGTGTGTTTTCATCTGTGCATATTCAACCGCTGATTCACCTCGAAGGTTCGCCGAATAATCATGTGTATATTGCCATTAAACAAATCGACAGAGAAAAAGTTTTAAAAGGGCTGCAGCGTGAATTTAAACTGGAATTTAAGCATAAATTAGTCGCGATTGAAGAAAGACATTCACAATGCATTGTCGCCATCGTCGGCGATGGCATGAAACAACTGCCCCCTGATTCAGCGGGTAAAATGTTCCAGTTTTTAGGTAAGATGGATATAGCAATTAATGCCATCGTTTATGGCGCATCGGAACGAAATGTTTGTTTGGTGATAGACAGCGCCAAACAAATTCGAGCACTAAATTTAATTCATCAGGCCTTTTTCACCGATTATAAAAAATTAGCGATTTTAATGATAGGTGTTGGTCGCGTAGGCAAAGCCTTATTACAACAACTGCACTCACAAAAAGTCGAGAATGCGGCTAAAAAAATTGATATTGTATTTTGCGCAATATCTAATAGCAAAAAGATGTTAACTAATTTGCATGGGATACCCTTAGAAAGGGCTTATCAAGAGTTACAACATGCGAGTGAACCATTCTCAGTCGTGTCATTTCTGAAGTTAGTTCCGCAAATCAATTGCAGTAATATTGCATTGATAGATTGCACTGCCAGCCAAGACATTGTCGATGCCTACCCATTGTTCATACAGGAAGGCGTCCACATCATCACACCAAATAAGCGCGCCAATGTACTGCCATATGCACAATACCAGTCTTTGATGGATCAATTTAGGCGACATCAATCGCAATTACTTTGCCGCGCCAATGTGGGAGCTGGTTTGCCGGTTCTCTACATTTTGAAAGATTTAATTAATTGTGGCGATACCATCATCAAGATTGAAGGGATTTTATCTGGCACACTGAGTTTTGTCTTTAATCACTATGATGGTTCCGTGCCATTCGGACAAGTATTGAAAAAAGCCCATGAATTACAACTCACGGAACCCGATCCACGCGAAGATTTATCAGGCATGGATGTCGGCAGGAAACTACTCATCATGGCACGCTATATGGGTTGGAAGATCAATCTCAATGACATTAAAGTTGAAAATCTGGTGCCTGAAGCATTGCAACAGGGACCGTTTACCGAGAAATTTTTTACTGCGATGGATAAATATGAAGTCAGCATGAAAAAGCGTTTGAAACGATGCAAAGAAGAAGGAAAAGTTTTACGTTACGTTGGAACGATTAACGTAAAAAGCAAACGCATCTCGGCACAGTTGGAAGAAGTACCCATCACCAACCCGCTGGCCATTTCATGTTATTCAGATAATATTATTTCTTTTGTGACACATCATTATCACGAAGCACCGTTAGTGATTCGTGGACCAGGCGCTGGCGTGGAATGTACTGCGTTAGGTGTGTATTCTGATATCTTAGAATTAATAAGTCACTTACCTGGTTAATTGGGATGACTCATGAAACCTAAACACGTCAAAGTTTTTGCTCCTGCGACCATCGCCAATCTGGGTGCTGGCTTTGATGTCTTGGGACTCGCCATTGATGGCCTAGGTGATATCGTCACAGCTAAGCGCATTGCGCCTTGCGAATTACAATTCACCTTGAAAAAAGATAGAAAATTACTACTACCTGTGGGTAATAATGTCGCTCAACACGTGGCACAGTTAATGCTGGATGAGTTTGAACCCCCTTTTGGTATTGCCTTAACCTTACATAAAAAAATGCCAATTGGTTCCGGCTTAGGTAGTTCTGGTGCAAGCTCAGCGGCAGCGGTCTTTGCCGTGAATGCCTTGCTGCCAAAACCACTGTCAAAATTAGAATTACTTCGATTTGCGGTTGAAGGTGAGCGCCTCGCTTCAGGTTCACCGCATGCAGATAATGTTGCACCTTCATTGTTGGGCGGCTTATGTTTAATTCGCGATTACCATCCCTTATCTGTTATCAAAATACCCGTTAAAAATGTCTTTCATTTTGTGGTGGCGCATCCGCATTTCATACTAGAAACGCAACGTGCGCGTGGTGTATTGCCAGAACAGCTGCCCATGAGTACTGCCGTCAGTCAGTTAGGCTGTCTAGGTGCCCTCATTACAGGACTTATTACCGGTGATAAGCAATTAACCGGTGACTCCATGAAAGATCATATCGCAGAACCTGCGCGTGCTGAATTGATCCCTGGGTATTATGCTGCACGACAAGCTGCTATGGATAATGGGGCATTAGCCTTCTCCATTTCAGGTTCAGGCCCATCTGTATTCGCACTAGCTGCCTCACCAACGGCGGCAAAGCGAATTGGCATAGCGATGAAGCAAGCATTTTACAGCCAAGAAAAAATTCCATGTGATATCTATATTTCCAAGATCAATCAGCAAGGCAGTAAGAAAATAGGATAATGCAATGAAATACATGAGCACTCGCAATCATTCGTTAGACGTTGACTTCGCTACCGCGATGTTCAACGGTCTTGCACCTGATCTGGGGCTTTATATTCCAACACACTTTCCTCAATTCGAGCACACTAACGTTAAAGACCTGATTGGCAAATCCTTAGTGGAACTTGGCGTTAACATCATGCAACCGTATTTTAGTGATATTCCTACAGATAAATTACATAACATGCTGCAGCACGCTTTGAACTTTCCGATTCCGCTAAAACTGCTAGAAGAACAGTTATATGTATTGGAAGTGTTCCATGGCCCAACATTGGCTTTTAAGGATGTTGGCGCACGCTTTATGGCGCAAGCATTAGCCTATTATTCAGCTGAGAAACAGCAGCACATCAATATTATTGTTGCCACCTCAGGTGACACTGGTAGTGCAATTGCTGATGCATTTCATGGTACGGCAGGGGTTGATGTCTATATCCTCTATCCATCACAAAAAATCAGCTTGCTGCAAGAAAAGCAAATCACAACTTACGGCGGCAATATTCACGCACTGGAAGTGGCTGGTACATTCGATGATTGTCAGCGGCTAGTGAAAACCGCGTTAGCGGATCAACAGCTTAAAAGCAAAATATTATTAACGACCAGTAACTCCATTAACATTGCAAGATTGCTGCCGCAAATCATTTATCATTCGTGGGGTTTAATGCAGTTAAAAAGACTGGGCGTCAAGATTAGCCCGATTTTATCCATACCAAGTGGCAATCTGGGCAACCTGACATCAGCGGTCTATTCACGAAAAATGGGCTTTCCTGTTGAATTTTTCATTGCCGCAATCAACGCTAATACTGTCCTAAAAGATTACTTGTCTTCACATGTATTTCAACCAAGACCTTCCATCAAAACTTTCGCTAACGCAATGGATGTGGGCAATCCAAGTAACTTTGAACGTTTAGAAGACTTTTATGATCGAAATCCCGATACCATGTATGAAGCCATTAAAGCAGTGACCATCTCTAACCATAAAATCCTGGATGAAATTCGTAGAACCTTTGAACGGACAGGCATGGTCATCGATCCTCATACAGCGGTAGGCGTTGCAGCTGCACGAAAATATCAGGAGGAGAACTTGCCTATCATCGTGACAGCAACTGCCCATCCTGCAAAATTTCCTGAAGTGATAAAAGAAGCATTACAGATTGATATAGCGCTGACGCCTTCACTTGAAAGAATCATGTCGCTTCCTAAGCAAGCTGTCGCCATCAGTACGGACTATCAAGCGTTACTAGCGATTCTGTCTCAAGCTCAAGCTTAGTTAAGACCGGATTTCACCTTATCTTCTGAGCTTGTTTCATTCATACATTTCAAATAATATTCTTGAATCACAGCATCTAGCATTTTCCTGATATCCTCTGCATACGTGCCAACACCGTTTTGAATTTCATCAGTGACACGAAACTCCACTGCCAGATGAAACGCCGACAGTAAATCTGGAGCACACAATAAATCTCTGGTAATCAAATATCGGAATGCTTGATAGTCAATTCTATTGACAGGAAAGATCATTCGTCCGCCATCATTTGAGAATTTTTTCATGTCTTGAAAGTAGCGACTTTGGAAAGCATCTCTAAGCTCTCTTGATAATTGCGGCAACGCTGCTTTTGCTCTTACGGTTTCTGCATCTGGGGAAAGACGATTAAATAAATTAAATTTCAATCGATGTTGATCTTCTGCTTTAGCCTCTGTTACATCTTGTAATTCGACATTTTCTGCTTCTAACAGCACAAAATCATCTATCCTTAATTCAGGTTGTTTCGCATCCACATGCACGCCTAACGCATTTTTTTGTGCTTGACGCACTCCCAATAGGTAACTAATAAATCCAACAACCATCCCAACACCTGCGGCAATAGCCGTTGCTGGAGCAGTTGGTATGGCAATTAAGCCAAGACCTAGACCAATAGGTATTAACGCAGCGCCACTTAATGAGCCTACACTCAGTGCAATCATCGCCTGGCTCTTGCCCATATTGGCACTAAATGATGTATCGTATTTTTGTTTTACGTGTTCCGGTAATGCGTTTGGTATTTTAAATCGACCACACGTGAAGTTCTCAAAATTACTTATAAAATGATTCCACTCAACCGCAAAGCATCCTAGTGGTATATCCATTTTTGCTGCAGCCTTCATTGTTGAACCATGACCAAATTCATAGCTCACGCCCGTATGACCCCATGGATTTTTAAGCACAATGAATTTTAAAGGGGTTTTAGTTTGTAAATGTGCCGCTTCAAACGTTGCAATGACAGTATAGGCATGCTCGTATTGCAAACCATCAACATCAACTTCACCGTTGCCTCTAGTGCTTGCCACCACTAATGCTTGATCATCTTCCAGATAGCCTGAAATATAGGTAAACATCTCTTTTGCAGCATCTGAATATTCGCCCATACCGCAAGGCAAGTCTTGATGTCGTCGCAGATGTGCCTGACATTCATTACTATTCATGTAGTTTCTCAACATCTCACTGATTTCGGCCATCATGGCCATTTCATCCGCGATAACTTGTTTATGATGTAATTCATCTTTAGACAACTGGTGGTCAGCTAGCCCTTGCAATGGATTGATTAACGATTCGTAGATACCAGTAGAGCTTTGTATACAATTATATAATCTATAAAACGCTTCCACTTTTAAGACTTCATCAACATGTCTGGATGGTATATTATATCGCTCAGTAAATCCGGTTTTGTCTAATATTCTGATCAGGAAAATTAATAGTTCAGGTTTGGTAATAATTCTCTTTAATCTGTCAGTTTGTTCAGAATAGTCAAAAAATGTTTTGATAAATAATTTTAGCTTGACGGCAAATGTATAGAACTGATGTCGTTTAGTCTCAACTGCTCTGCCAGTAATAGCAGTGACCGCTGCATTGAGAGGCTTGGCACGTAACTTAACACGTTCTTCATCTGATATTTCTTGTTTTTCCTTCTTATCTCCTGCTGCCTGATCATTACTCTCTTGATCTTGCGAAAAAGTTAAAACTTTAATCAGATCATCAATGCTGATATCTTTCATTTTTCTCAATTCAGACAGTAGATCCAAAAATAATTCTGTTCCAGCAGCTTCTATTATTTCATCGACAAGACTTGCATGCGCTAGATAACTTGCAACATCGGCGAATTTCAAAACATCAGAACAAGGCACGGGAATACGATGATGTACGGCTTTTTCACCTGTTAAGAGTTCTAATGCAGACACCGGGGAACCGCCATTTAACATGGCCTCAGGCGCAGGAACGCCTACTTTGAATTGATGTTCTAAATCATATTCATTATCGATTCGCATTGCCTGGAACGTATAGGCTTTTTCGATTAGATGGATCCAGAGGTTTTTATGAGAAATAATACTGGTGTTATGTTCCGAGTAATATGTGTTATTCACTCGATAGTAAACAAATTTTTTGCGAATAGGATGATACAAGCGCACAACGCTAGTGTGATTTTTATCTTGACGAATCATGTTACGCAGATAAACCTGACCACCGACTCGATCCGCGATGGCGTTGATACCTGCTAATAAAAAGCAATTTCCAAATACACTGCCCTGTCTAATATCATCGTCTAATCTGCCAACTGAAAAAGCGTCTTTATCATCTATGCGGTCCTTGAATGTGCTGTTGAAAGTCGTCACTGCAGTAAGATCTGTCTGTCGTACAAATCCCACGTGAAAGAATCTTGAGGCATCATAAACTTCCATAATGTTTTTCGTCTCTGGCGCAAGCCGCGCTAGCACAATCACTTCTTTCACTGCTTTATTCGCATGATTGCTTTTTGTTTTATGCGGTTTGGTTAACGCAGCATCTTGATAAAAGAGACAGCCAGGTTTGACTTGATATTTAGTCGCAATCAGCTCATCGCGTGCATCTATGATTTCTTCGCCATCTGGCACATATAATTGCCCTCGGGTTTCTACCGTTCTCGTGTTTGTCATATTTATAGTTATGGTTATTTACGATTACTGAATTCTACCGGCTGCTCATTAAGCAGGCATTAAATGGTTAAAACCTCGTAATAAATTAGATTGTTCAAATTTATCAAAGACCTACACAGGAAAAATATTTACCAAATAACTGTTATAATAAGGTTATATGTCAATTCAGGGGTAAATCATGGAAATTGAAAAACTACTGAAAGTCAGTCTTGATAAAAAAGCCTCAGATTTACACCTTGTTTCTGAGTTAACCCCTGCACTGCGAATTGACGGTGACTTACTGCATCTACCCGAGGAAGGGGTCATTCACGCGGAAGATGTCAAACGCATTCTGTATGAATTCATGACTGAGCAGCAAATTCAAATACTCGAAAAACATCTTGCGATAGACATGGCCGTGTATTTTCCGCACCTGGGAAATTTTCGCGTCAATATCTTCCATCAACTGCGTGGTCTTGGTGCTGTCTTTCGTATTGTTGCGGAACATGTACCAACGTTTGATGAATTACTAGTTCCGCCGATCATGAAACGTGTATTGATGATGCCGCATGGTATCGTTCTTGTCACAGGCCCCACTGGTTCTGGTAAAAGCTCAACCCTCGCAGCAATGGTCGATTACATCAACAGCAATAAAAATTGCCACATTATTACGATTGAAGACCCAATCGAATTCATCCATGACAGCAAAAAGAGCACGGTGAATCAATTACAGGTAGGTAGAGATACCACTAGCTTCGCCGCCGCGTTACGCTCTGCTTTACGCCAAGATCCAGATGTGATCATGTTAGGTGAAATGCGTGATCTTGAATCTATTCGCCTGGCATTAACCGCTGCTGAAACAGGACATCTTGTCCTATCCACACTACATGCTAGTACGGCCTCGATTACCATTAGCCGTATTGTCGATATCTTCCCAACAGCAGAACGCCCACGTGTCAGAAATATTTTATCTGAAACGTTGCAGGGAGTATTATGTCAAACATTGGTTAAACGCATTAAATCAGGTCGAACCGCTGCATTTGAAGTGATGTTAGCAACGCCAGCCGTCCGCCATTTAATTAGCCAAGGTATGACATCTCACCTTGAATCTACCATTCAAACCGGTGGTGATTTAGGTATGTTTACCATGGAACATAGCTTACGCGAATTAGTCGCTAAAGGCTTAGTGTCTAAATCTGTCAGCGGCAGTGCACTTGCTGCTCGCGATAGTATGAAATTTGCTGAAGCTGTTAAGAAGACCACGTTGGAGAGCGGTAGCGGCTTACCGACACGCCATATGCCGCCACCAAAGAAGGATGAAATTCCACGTTAATGCTGAATGGATGCCAGTTATCAGGATGATATGATGGCCACACTACACCTGCTAAAAATTTCACGACTCGAAAGTCTCACTGATGGCATTTTTGCTATCGCCATGACGATTATGGTGTTAAACCTCCATGTACCGCCTGACATGAAAACACTGGATGTATTACCGCTCATTCAGCGTGATCTTTATAATAATTTGATTATATACTTCGGTAGCTTTTTTATTTTAGGCACACATTGGATAGCCATGAACTTCCAATGGGGCTTATTGGATAGAGTTAACCGTACTTATTTGTGGGCAAACATGATTTATTTAATGTTTGTTTGCATCATTCCATTTTCAGCGAGCTTACTGGGTGAGTACCCACATAGCAGAGAAAGCGTTTACTTCTATGCAGCAAATTTATTTGGTGCCAGCTTGATGCAATTATTTGTGTTAGAAACAGCGCATTATTATGGACTATTTAAAAGTGTTTATACCAACAAGTTTCGGTACGCTGCTATACGTAGAGTATTAGTCGCACCGTGTTTTTATGTCATGGCGATCATCTTCACTCATTATTCCGTGCATGGTGCATTTGCTCTGTTAGTGGCTCCAACCTTAATTTACATCATTCCTGGGCAAATTGATAAATTTGAGCAGCATCAAATACCTTGATGCTTAGCGTTTTTCTTCCGTGCGCGCCACCATGGTTGCAGAGGCTTGATCGGTTGGCATCATGATCACTTCGCAAATATTGACATGCGCTGGCCGTGTGGCGCAATACACAATCGTATCCGCAACATCATCCGCCGTTAAAGGCTGCATGCCTTGATACACTTGAGCGGCACGAGATTCATCACCTTTGAAGCGAATGTTACTGAAGTTTGTTGCAACCGCGCCTGGATCGACGGTTGTCACTCGGATTTTTTTGCCAAACAAATCCATACGTAACCCTTCAGTGATGGAATTGACGGCTGCTTTACTCGCACAATATACGGCACCTTTTGGATAGACATAATGCCCCGCCACCGAGCCAAGATTAATAATGTGCCCAGTATTTCGTTCAATCATTCGCGGTAAAATTTCTTTGGTGACATAGAGTAAACCTTTCACGTTGGTGTCTAACATGTCTTCCCAATCGCTGACTAACCCTTCTTGAATAGTATCTAATCCTGCTGCAAGTCCTGCGTTATTCACTAATACATCCACGGATTTCCATGCTTCTGGTAATCCTTTTAGTGATGCAGCAACTGCCTCTTTTTGTCTGACATCCAGTTGGAACGTATGAATATGCGTATGGGTTTCAGCCTGAATTTTTGCGGCAATTTCTGTTAATTTATCGATGTTGCGCGCACATAACAATAATTTGGCACCCAGTTTGGCAAATTGTCTGGCACAAGCAGCACCAATTCCGCTGGACGCACCGGTAATCAAGACGATTTTATTTTGCAGCATGATGCATATCTCACTAGTAGACGATTGGTGTAGCAGTCTTATATAGATTATCGTGAGATGCAATACTTTAATTTCTAAAGTAAGGTTTTAGTAGCGTGGACCAGGCGGAAAATTGCTGATCATACTGGTAAGCACAAGCCTCTTCTCGCTCTTCGATAAATTGATGTAGTTTTTTATTTTTAGCCTTGGCAACCAGCTTTTTGACTTTCTCTGGATACACACCGTAAGCCATGCACAAGATGTTATAAAATCGTTGTGCATCCAGTGAGTGCTCATCCCAATAATCACTGTCATCAAATTTTTTCGACTGCTTGTTTTGATCCAGTAAATCAAATAATTCGGCTGAATCGATGACAATGGAAAAACCATCATCATTAAATTCAAAAGCTAAAATCACGGCGAGATTATCAGCCGCGGTTTCTTCATTGCTAACGATAGGTAAATTAAAAACATCGATCAGGGCATGGGCGACTTCGTGGTAAAACAGAAAAGTTGACGCACGCATTGCAAAATTAATCATTTCGTCATCGCTGGCGTTGGGGTAACGCACCAAATATAAGGTCGCGAGATAAAAAATAAAATCGTAATTCATGACCACAGTACGCGTATTGGGTTTATAGACCGGACCATCAGCATCCGCAAATACTACTTTGACATTGACTGGCAGCGAAAATGTTTCATTTAATTTTTGAATGACCGTTTGAAACTGATGGCTTTTTTCAAAGATGATTTTGATATCTTGATATACTTTCTTATCGGCAGGCATAAACTGCAGTTTGAATCCGGGGATGATCGCCTGAGCTGCAGCACTTTGTGCATCGTTTGCAGACACAGGCGACGCCATCATTGCGAGGCAAAGCAAGCAAAGCAACTGAACCCATCTCGACATACTCAAATAAGCAGGCATGTGGCAGCTTCCTGATTCTATAAACCAAGTATAACACATGGAAAAATGCCTATTTTCCAAAATAATCATATAGTTATCGCCATAAAATGGCTTTAAGGTAAAAATTGGAATTAATGGTTTCTGAATCCTAAAGTTATGATTATAATCAAATCATGGAATTAAATTTTGCGAACAGACTTATGGACAAGATCAGCCTCTGCGTTGGGCTAGCACTCTTATTCTGTTGCCTACCCACCTTCACCTACGCGAGTCCTGACCCCTCAATTTATCATTTAAAAGCTGCCTACCCGGATCAGGTGCGCGATATCACCAGTAATTACATAGACTGGCAAGATGGCACGCGCATGCAAATTGGCGGCTCTTCTGCCTTACTGAATTGGTTGACCGGACGCGCCTTGCATATCGACCGCTCAACCGAAATCATTTCTGACAAAGATGTTTTGCACTCTCGTTTTGAAGCTTTCTTCAAAAAGATGTATGGCGGCACAGCACGTCAAGTGTCAAAACATTTAGTCACCGTGTATTGGATGCCGCATGTATTTGGTAATAAGTATCCGCTGAAAGTCACTACTGTGAATGGCGTCGCAGAAAAATTGAAACGCATTTCTGCTGCACTGGAAAAGCTCCCGCCCGAGTATTACAAATTCCTGGAAAACCCAGGTGGCAGTTATTACTGGCGTAATGTAGAAGGTGAAAATTCTTTAAGTGCACACAGTTTTGGTATTGCGCTTGATATCAATTTACGTTATTCAAATTACTGGTTATGGGATTATCAAAAAACCAACCGCCCGTTAAGTGAATTACGTAATCATCCTCTAGTTTGCCCGAATCGCATTCCGATGAAGATCGTACAAATATTCGAGAATGAAGGGTTTTATTGGGGTGGACGCTGGTATTTTTACGATACCATGCATTTCGAATATCGCCCGGATTTGTTGATGTCGTGACGACTTCACCTCACACAGCTTTGCCATAGAGTGATTTCGTTTCGATGACATCAATCACCGCTTTACCATTCCAGATATAGCGTAAATGCGCACCCGGTGTAGGGATAGAGGTTGCGCGCGGTCTTAATGCTGCAAAACATTGTCCGTCAGCATCTCTTACACTGTTATAAACGATTCCCCATGATTTTTCGCCGCGTAAACGATTGCCCAACATCTGTGAAGTCTGATAATTGTCAGGGTCGTGACAGGTCAGATATTCCTGACTGCGGATATCATGCACTCGCTCTGCGATGCGACCCTCATACATTCTCATCACTAATTCACAAGGGTCTTCCGCCGTGGCACGTAAGAATTTTTCGCGATGAAATACCGTTTCACGAATGGCCGTTTGCTGCGTAAAACTAGCGTAATAAATGCCGTAGCTGCCATCGGTAAAACGTGATGGACGACCTATGTGCGTGAATGCCGCCATCACAACCGAGCTGCCTGGGCCGCAAATTCTATCTTCTCTTGCGACTTGAAAAATATCGCCTGCTTCCTGACGCAGCCGGTCATTGGTCAAGCTTTCAATTTCCCAAAGTGTCTCCATTTCAGCTGGATCCACCAAATCTTCAAAAAAATTGATCGTGGGATACACTGAAGGAATAATGCGGAAATGACGTTGGCGATGTAGTTCTACTACAGGCGGCAGCTTTAACATGATTAACCTCGCTCTGCATCCAAATAACGTCTGACATCTGCCAGATCAATGACTCGGCCTTTCATTAACTTATCTAACGCAGAGTTACCAGAGAATAATGGTGCCTGATTTGGTTTGTGTATCCACTCATTCGCCATTTTTTCTGTCGGTAATAAAATTCGTAATGCTTTGTAGATACCAAGAATATAGGAAATGCGTTCTAGTGTGTCTTGACTCAAGGCGCCATCCATTTGCTGCTTCCAACGGTAGTAAGTGGCTTTTGGAATGCCTAACAAGACGCGTTCTTGTTCGCTGGTTAATTGCCATTTGTTGGTAATGCCGAAAAACGCCTTGAGTGCGACAGCGTTTTTGTTAGCTGGCTGCGGTTGCGGGGATTTTTGCAGTTTGATCATGTCCGCTGGCTCCTATGTCTTATTTAATAGTAGTCTCATATGAGACTATTTGCAATATTTATATCATATGGTAATTGATTAGCTATGAATAGACTGACTATTTTCTATTGAAACGCTCTCCACACCAGATCACTCCACTTGCGACAGGCATCGGCTATTATTTTTTAATAATCAGAGTAGAATCGCAAAAAATTTTCGCAACACTAAAAGGAATTATTCAGGATGCCAAAAGCCATCAAACTTTTTTGCGCGATGTTTTGCACATTATGCTTTAGCAGCATGGTTCACGCCGCCACACCGCCGCTTGTTTCAAAATCCCTGCAATGGCTAGATACAAAATCCAATTTTTTTGAACACAAAATTTTAGCGAACACATCACTGCCAGATGGATTGCCCGGCAGCGTAGCAGCGTCTAGAACCGACGCAAACGGACCTGACTATCATTATCACTGGGTACGAGACGCCGCGCTCACCATGCTTGCACTCATCGACCTTTATCAATTTACCAACGATGGCAACACCAAAGCAGAAATCCGTAACACACTGTCAAATTACATCGATTTTTCTGCTTACATCCAAAACGTTCCCAAACAAACCGACCTGGGCGAACCAAAATTTTATCTAGACGGCAGAGCCTACGACCAACCTTGGGGACGTCCACAAAATGATAGTCCAGCGTTACGCGCAATATCGCTAATCGAGTGGGCAAACATATTATTTCAGGAACATCAAGACCAACAAGTTCATGACAGATTATACAATTCAAATTATCCCGCCACTTCACCTATTAAAAAGGATTTAGAATACATTTCTCATCACTGGAAAGACCCGTCTTTTGATTTATGGGAAGAAGTACAAGGTACGCACTTTTACACGCTGATGGTGATAAGACGCGCCCTGCTGCAAGGCGCAGAATTAGCAAGACGCATGGATGATCCAAATGCCGCGGATTGGTATTATTCACAAGCGAAACAAATTGAATTAGAACTGACGCATTTCTGGGATGAACAAAAAGGATATATCACTGCCACCATCAATCGCACTGGCGGCATAGATTACAAATCCACAAATCTCGATACTGCTGTGATTTTAGGATTGCTGCACGGTGGCATGAACGACGGTTTCATGGCATGGGACGACCCGCATGTGTTAGCCACACTTAATAAACTCAGCTCAACTTTCAAATCCATGTACGCAATAAATCAAACGACAACTCCCGGCGTTGCCATTGGCAGGTATCCTGAAGATCGTTACGCAGGAACCAATTTCAGCGGCGGGAATCCATGGACCTTATGCACGTTAGCATTAGCGGAAGCTTGGTATCATTACGCAAACGTGCAGCGTTTACATCATCAAACCAATTTCGAATCGTTAAAATTAGCGGATAAATTCATACAGCGCGTACACTTTCATGCAAATTCAGATGATTCCATGGATGAACAAATACAGCGTGATACCGGCAAAATGACCTCGGCAAAAGACCTGACGTGGAATTACGCCGCCCTGCTAACGACCAGAAAAGCCGGGTTTGATGCGGTAAGTGGTTGAATAATATAAATATAAATCATGCATACCTTGATTAACTTTCGTGCTATGCTATTAGTCTAATCAACAGCTTGCGTAATGGAATAACGTTGCATGGATGGCATCAGCCTAATCAAATTTAAAATGCAGCCGCTAACAATATTGTGCGTTGCTGCATGCACATTAACCGGCTGTATGGTTGGCCCAGATTTTCATACACCGAAAGCACCCAATGTAAAATCTTATAACGCTCAACCATTACCTGCAAAAACTGCATCTGCGCCTACGAAAAATTCTGCGGGCAATGCACAAGCGTATAGTTTCAATCAAGACATTCCATATGATTGGTGGGAGATATTTCACTCTGACACCATTAATGAATTAGTCAAAACAGGCTTGCATAACAGCCCCACCATTACCGCCGCGCAAGCAGCGTTGCGTAACTCGCAAGAAATATTAAGTGAGAACGTTGGCAACTTATTATTTCCAGCAGTGAATATCAGCCCTAGCGGTTTCAGACAACGCTTTGCCGGGTCCACGTTCGGCAATTCTGTGCCCGCCAGTTTATTTAACGTCTTCAATATCACCGCTAATATTACTTATACACTAGACATATTCGGTGGCTCACGTCGAGAACTGGAAGCATTGAGCGCGCAAGTCGACTATCAACAATTTCAATTACTCGCCACCTACTTAACGCTGACTTCTAATATTGTCACTACCGCCTTCACAATAGCTTCTTATGAAGCTCAGATTAAAGCGACAAATGAGTTGATCGCTGCAGAACAAGGCCAGCTGGATATCATTCGCAAGCAATATCAATTAGGCGGTGTGGCTGGCACAAATGTGTTAACGCAGCAAACATTAGTAGATCAGGCACGCGCTTCTTTACCACCTTTACAAAAATCATTATCACAAGCACGGCATGCATTAGCTGTGCTCTTAGGTGATTATCCAGATACACCCATGCCCAGTATTAACCTCAGCAAACTCCAGTTACCAAAAACGGTACCGGTAAGTTTACCCTCCAACTTCGTCAGGCAACGTCCTGATGTACGAGCTTCAGAGGCATTGTTGCATGCTGCTAGCGCACAAGTTGGTGTGGCCACTGCAAACCTTTTTCCATCTTTCACACTGAATGGTAATTATGGCTGGACAGGCCCCATACCTAGCAACATATTCGCTCCGATTAATAAAGCGTGGTTATATGGCGGCACCATCACACAACCTCTGTTTCATGGCGGCGCGTTGCAAGCAGCAAGAAGAGCGGCGATTGCCGCATACGATCAAGCACTCGCACAATACAAGCAAACCTTATTACAAGCTTTCCAGAACACAGCCGATGCATTACGCGCCATTGAAACCGATGCACGAACTTTCAAAGAAGCAAAAGCTGCTGAAAATGCAGCTTATCGCAATTTCAAAATCACCAGCGAACAATACCGTGATGGCGGTGTTTCTTATTTGAATTTATTGACTGCACAGCAACAGTATCAACAAACCGTGATCGCGAGTGTGCAAGCGCAAGCACAACGCTATTCAGACACCGCCGCGTTATATCAAGCTTTAGGCGGCGGCTGGTGGAACCGCAAGCAGCAAATTTGCAGCGATCCCATTAATCCAAAACATGCATCGTTAACTTGTCCGTGAGAGTAAGAGAATGAATAACCAACTGCAAAATTTTATTCAGACTGTCATTAATGTGATTGCATGGATAGGCTATGTTTTCGACGTCTTTATTTTCCAGCCTTTTAAAACTTTGGTTAAACGTTTCGTACCGGAACACCTGGCAGGACCAATGGCTGCGATGCTGTTGTCTGTCTTTTTATTATTTGGTGTCGTTTCAGGTTGGAAAATGTTTAGAACGTACATGATTCACCAGTTCTTCGCTTCTCAATCTAACCCGGTTTATACCGTTGCAACGATTAAGGCACCGTATGAAGTATGGTCACCTGAAATCAAAGCGGTGGGCAGCACACGTACGACGTTAGGCGTGAATATTACGGCACAGTTAGGCGGACAAATTCAAAAAATCTATTTCACCCCGGGTTCCATTGTTGAAGCAGGCACGATATTGGTACAACAAAATGCAGATCCTAACATTGGTCAGTTACATGCACTGCAAGCCAGCATGGAACTAGCAAAAATTACTTATGAACGCGATAAAAAGCAATATCGTGCGCGCGGTATCAGCAAACAACAATTAGATTCGGATTTGCAAAACTGGAAGAGTTATCAAGGTCAAGTCGAACAGCAAGCAGCTATTGTCAAGCAGTTAACCATTGCCGCGCCCTTCAAAGGCAGACTGGGTGTGTCTTTGGTGAACCCGGGTCAATTTCTAAATCCTGGTGATACCGTGGTGAACTTGCAAAGCCTAGATCCCATTTATGTTGATTTTTATTTACCACAGAATTTATTAGGTAACGTGGCAGTAGGACAAAGCGTGACGGTAACACTGGATGCGTTTGCCGGTAAGAAATTTACTGGCAAAGTGACAACGATTAATCCCATCGTGGAAAAAGATACGCGTAACGTCGAAGTGGAAGCGACCGTGCCTAATCCTGATATGATTTTATTACCTGGCATGTTTACCACGGTGCACGTGGATCGCGGCGTGACAGAAAAACACATCACCATTCCTAAAGCCGCCGTCACCTTTAACCCGTACGGTGATCTGGTTTATCACATCACCGGTAAACCACAAAAGAAGAACAATAAAGACGTCTACGTGGCCAAACAAAAATTCATTACCGTGGGTGAAAGCCGCGGCGATCAAGTGCAAGTGTTAAGCGGTATTACTGAAGGCGAAGAAATCATTACTGGCGGCCAATTGAAATTGAAGAATGGCAGCCTGGTTACGATTAACAACGCCGTACTACCAGGCGACACGCAAGACCCGCCTGTTCCAAATCAACATGGACTTGGAAAATAGCATGCATTTTACAGACCTATTTATCAAAAAACCGGTGCTTGCCAGCGTTATCAGTTTGCTCATTTTAACGCTTGGTATACGCGCTATTTTTTCTATGCCGGTCATGCAATATCCGTTTACAGAAAATGCCGTCATCACGGTCACCACGACTTATACCGGCGCTGATGCTGCCTCAGTCGCGGCGTTTATCACCACACCGCTGGAAGCGTCTATCGCACAATCTGGCGGTATTGATTATATGACTTCCACCAGTAACCTTGGTGTCAGTACGATTACCATTAATTTATTATTGAATTATGACCCGCTCAAAGCGTTATCTAACGTCTCAGCGCAGGTGAATGCGGTATTAAACCAATTACCCAAAGGGTCACAATTACCGGTGTTAAATATCACCGTCGGACAAACCATTGCTTCTATGTACATTGGTTTTTATAGCAACGTATTGCCGATTAATAAAATTAATGACTATCTGCTGCGTGTTGTGCAGCCAAAATTGCAAGCAATCAATGGCGTGCAGTTGGCACAGATTCTGGGTAACGGTCAATTCGCCTTACGTGCCTGGCTTGATCCTGTGAAGATGAGTGCTTATGGTTTATCACCAGCACAAGTCGCGGCGGCCATGGCAAACAATAACTTTGTCTCAGCTGCAGGCCGCACAGACGGCAATATGTTTATTCAAAATCTCACCGCAGACACGAGTCTCACCGATGTGACTGGCTTTCAGAATTTAGTATTAAAAGCACAAAATGGCGCGATCATACGCTTAAAAGATGTCAGCCAAGTGGACCTAGGCTCACAGAATTACAATACGTCTGTGAGTTTTGACGGCGGTCAGGCGGTGTATATTGCGATTACGGTTTCACCCTCCGCCAATTTGCTAACCGTCTTGAATACCATTAAAGCGGCTATGCCTAACATTCAGGAACAATTACCTGAAGGTTTAAATGCCTCGATTGTCTATGATGCCAGCCTTTACGTTAACAGCTCTATCGTTGAGGTTATCCACACATTGATCGAAGCGTTCTTGATTGTGACAGTAGTGATTTATTTATTTCTGGGCTCATTACGCTCGGTCATCATTCCCTTGATCGCCATTCCGCTATCTGTGATTGGCGCTTTCATGGTGATGTTGATTCTGGGTTATTCTATCAATTTATTAACTCTGCTCGCATTAGTCTTGTCCATCGGCCTGGTCGTTGATGATGCCATTATTGTGGTTGAAAACGTGCAGCGCCACATGGAAGAAGGACAGACCGCGTTTCAAGCTGCCATTGCTGGTGCACGCGAATTATCTAGCCCCATTATTGCGATTACTGTCGTGTTAATTGCTGTGTATCTTCCAATCGGATTCATGGGCGGTTTAACAGGTGCTCTCTTCACCGAATTCGCCTTCACTTTAGCGGGCGCAGTGACTATTTCAGCTTTGATTGCTTTAACACTATCACCAATGATGTGCTCCAAGTTTATTAAATTACCCGAAAAAGACGAAAAAAAGCTGGGGCCTATCGCTCAACTTAACGCTAAAGTCATGAGTATGGTGAATTCCATTATTCTTCGTATCGAAAATGGTTACGCGAATTTGTTAAGCCGCTCACTGAATTATTTACCCGTGACCGGTGTTTTTGCCTTCATCATTCTAAGCAGTAATTATTTTCTATTTGTGACTTCTCAATCCGAACTCGCTCCACAAGAAGATCAAGGTATTATTATCGCGCAAGTCACTGCACCAGCTAACGCTTCATTAGCGCAAACACAAATGTACTCTAATCAAGTCGCAAAGATCTTTAAACAATATCCTGAAACTGCGCACATCTTTCAAATCGATGGTTCTAGTGGTTTAAATACCAGTATTGTCGGCATGGTGTTAACACCATGGGATCAACGTAAACGCACTTCAAATGATTTGCAGCCGTTATTACAACAGCAATTAAATCAAATTGCAGGTGCCAAGGTTGCAGCCTTTCAATTACCGTCCTTACCTGGCGGTGGTAACGGTTTACCGATTCAATTTGTTCTCACGACTACAGAAGGATTTTATCGTCTGAATGATGTGTTACAAACCATATTAGACGGTGCGCATAAGAGTGGTTTGTTTGCGTATATTGATCCTGATTTAAAGATAGATCAGTTGCAAACAACGGTCAGCTTGAATCGTGACATGATTTCAGAATTAGGTTTAAACATGACGGACATCGGCAACGTCCTCGCCTCATCATTAAGTGAAGGCTATATTGATTATTTTAATTTTTCCGGTCGGTCTTACCAGATTATTCCGCAAATGAAACGTATCGATAGACAGAATACAAAACAGTTGCTGGATTATTACATCACAACTGCTACCGGCGCTTCTATTCCATTAGGCACGGTGGCAACGCTCGTGCCGCAAATTGTGCCTGAATCGATAAACCATTTTCAGCAATTAAACTCTACTACCATTTCAGCCGCTGCATTCCCAGGGGTGACCATGGGCGATGCCTTATCTACTTTTCAAAAGTTAGCAAAAGAAAATTTACCCGATGGTTTTGATGTGGATTATGCAGCACAATCACGCCAATTTGTGCAGGAAGGATCATCATTAATTGTTACGTTCTTCTTCGCTATGATTATTATTTTCTTATCACTGGCTGCATTATTTGAAAGTTTTCGTGATCCGCTGATTGTGTTGATCAGTGTGCCTATGTCTGTTTGCGGGTCCATGATATTTGTCAGTACTGGCATTGGCGGTGCCACCTTAAATATTTATTCTCAGGTGGCATTAGTGACATTGATTGGATTAATTAGTAAGAACGGTATTTTGATTGTTGAATTCGCAAATGAATTGCAAAAGAAAGGTGTCGCTAAAGCGCAGGCCATTCAGCAAGCGGCACATATTCGTTTTCGTCCCATTGTGATGACCACTGCTGCGATGGTGTTTGGTGTGCTGCCCTTAGTGACTGCAGCAGGTGCCGGTGCACTCAGTCGTCGTAATATTGGTATCGTCATTTCCACTGGACTTGCGATCGGCACTTTGTTTACCTTATTTGTGGTACCAGCCATGTATATGTTCCTTGCTGCTGATCACTCTGAGCATCAAGAAGAAGATGGATTAGAAGAGCTCCCGACTAATCAATAATAATAGGTATTAAGGAAACACTCATGCCGCAAATCACTTTGAAGTTATCGCACAACATTAATTTGAATTTAATTAACTTACGTCCATTGTTTGTTGATATTCATGAGTTGCTGGGCAAAGTACCGCATCTTGATAATAAGACTTGTTTTAGTGGTGTACTCCATGAGGATTTTTCTTATATCGGACAGGGTGATGATAAGCTGACAAAAATATTCCTGGAAATTTTGTGGCTGGAGACACCGGAGCGTAAGACTTTGAAGCCTGCTTTAGGTAGTGAATTAATGGCGGTGTTGGCTTTGCATTTGTCAGACGCGATAGAGCGTCAAGGGCTTATCTTTCAGCCTAGAGTGAGAATTGCTAATTTGGGGGCGATTGAGCAGGATTATCATATTTATAAACCAGGGGTCGGGGCACGCTAGTATCAGTTTGTTGGCGCGCTGACACGGCTTTTCCCTCACCCTATCCCTCTCCCGCAACCACCAACACACAACTAGTCGGCCACTCAGGGCGGGAGAGGGAAAAGCGGATAGAGATGAACCTATCCTACCCTCATAGCAATAACTAATTATTGTTTTTCGATAATTAATCACATATACTCCACATATCATCGATGATAAATCCAATCTATTAACAATAACTATGAGGTTTATATGAAAGTGACAACGTTATGCGTCATAGGCGCCATTTGCCTAGGTACGACTGGTAGTGTACTGGCAAACAATGTGATTATTGCTTCGTCCACCCCAATCGACATCACCTATCAAGTCGCCAGAGTCAATGGTGACGGCCAACCCGTGTTAAGTGGGATACGTTCGATGAAAGTTAATCATACAGCAAGTATTGATTGCGAATTAAATGGTTATGAACGATCAGGCGTAGTGTTAGTGTCAGTGAATGGCCACCAATTGCCAACAAACATCAACCAGTTTAATCAACCTAGACAATGCTCAATGACAACTGATGCTGGAAGATCTGCCGGTGCACTGGAGATCACAACCTCACAACACTCAATCAAATGCGCAACGCACGGCGGTGTATTTGGTTAATGCAATCGTGGGCATGTCAACATGCCCACTTATTTTGGAGGAGTTATGGATAAGATCAAACGATTTAGCTTATTTTTCAGAATCGTATTTCAACTGTTATTTTTTCTGGTACCACTAACAACCATTGTCACGTGGTTAGTGTTTTCAGGTCAATTTGTCATGCCAGGCGGCGTGATTCATTTCAGTTTTATTCCAACCGCGTATGACCATCACATTCTGCATACCTTATCTACGAATGAAAAACATGCCGCATTAGCTGTCAGCATCATTCCGACACTAATCATCATGTATATTCTGACATGTTTAATCCGTTTATTTAAACTCTATGAAAAAGGTGAAATATTCACACTTTTAAATGTAAAGTACATCCGCAATATTGCTTATGCTTTATTGCTAACACAGTTAGTCAGCCCATTTTATGAAGCGATCATGGGTGCCGTGTTAACGTGGCACAATCCTCCAGGTCACGGCATAATTACCATTACGTTCGACCAGACCAATCTTGGCGTGTTAGCAATGGCCTTTATTATCATTCTCATTTCATGGGTCATGGCGGAAGGTTGCAAATTGCGTGAAGAGCAACAATTAACAATATAAGGTGACATAATGCCAATCATCGTGAATCTTGATGTCATGCTCGCAAAGCGCAAAGTTCGTTCTAAAGAATTAGCGGAAGCGATAGGGATTACCGAGCAGAACTTATCAATCCTCAAAACTGGCAAAGCGAAAGCAGTTCGCTTTGCCACGTTAGAAGCGATTTGCGAATACTTGCAATGTCAGCCGGCGGATATTCTTGAGTATCAGAAAAATGAATAACGGCAAGAGCATAGCCCAGCTCACGAGACTAGTGAGATTCGGGCAAGCCGCCGTTTCATGTCGCCTTATCAACTATTTTTCTAAAGAGCTCAGGTGTGATGATTTTATCTGTCTCTACACCTGGTTTAGCTGGCTTGATTAACTGGTCGTAAGTCGTTTTGCCGATAATAGAAATTAAGTTATTCATTTGCGGGATTGAATTGGTTAGAAAATCAGTATCAGGTTCTGGCATCAATGGTATGCGTCTTAGATGTGTTATCTGTTCAAATGCATATGCTATTTCCAGCAGTTTGCCTTCATTATTTGACATCGCAGTCACATCGACTCCTATCGGCATACCATCTTGAGTGTAGCCGATGACAAAGTCGATAGCCGGTAAACCTGCGTTTGATGAAATCGGTGCGCGCCAAAGATTGACAGCATTCTCATCATAACTTCCTGCAGGCTGTGTACTCATGGGCATGACTAATGCATCAAGGTGATTTTGCTGCATGATATTTTCTACGTACGCACGATTTTTAGCAAACATATCCAAAACAGCCTGATACTGCTTACTGCTTTTTGCAGGCACAGAACTCATGAACTTCAAACAATCTTTCACATCACCAAAATTGCGTGTACGGTCTGATTCGCAAATGTCTTTGAAATCTTTTCTCACCGCAGGAAATGCTGCTAAGTACGCGTTGATATCTGCAATTTCACCGGCTTGGTTGTCTTTACGAGTATTGTCAAAATCAGGCAAATCAACATCGACAAAAGTAGCGCCATTAGCATGCATGGTTGACTGCATGGCATCCATGGCAGACTTTACATCAGCGCTGATATTGCCGAAAGTATCGATTTTCCCAACGTGATGCACCACACCAATGCGCTTATTTTGCAGACCAGTTCGATTGAGATAACTCGTATAAGAACGAACGGGAATTTGCTTTGGTTGCACGATAACATCCAGCAGCATTGCCAAATCTTTCGTTTTGCGGGTCATCGGTCCCGCTGTGCCATCAAGATTACCCATAGGGAAAATACCTTGTTGGCTGATTAAACCTTTGGTAGGACGTAACCCCACTAATCCGTTATAAACAGCTGGAATTCTTACTGAACCACTATTGTCAGTACCAACCCCAATGGCAGCAAAATTCGCACTCACCGCGGCTGCAACACCACCACTCGATCCACCAACATTCATCTTCGTATTATAAACATTGCCAATTCGACCGGAGCGACTGCTAAAACCAGACATGCCCCAGGCAAATTCATCCATGCCACCTTTGCCAATGATAATAGCGCCAGCTGTACGTAAACGATAGGCAATATTGGAATCCTTGACAGGATGATTCCCTAACAGAGCATAAGAACCTGATGAAGTTGTCGTGTCATAAGAATCGATATTATCTTTGAGCACGACTGGCACACAATGTAAGGGACCTTTCAGTTTTCTGTTTTTCTCAAACGTCATATCCAATATTAATGCTTGTGATATGAGAGAAGGATTGATTTCAGTAAATGCATTAATCGGCGCTTTTTCAAGTACATTCAGGTTAAATAATCTGATGCGTTCCAGATATTGCCGCATTAGACTAACACAAGTGACCCGGCGGTCTCTCAGCGCTTGTTGAATATTGTCAATGGTTGCCTCTTCTACTGAGAAGGCAAAGGTTGGCAAGTTAATCATTAACAACAACAGCCCTAAAACATATCCTTGTTTTTTCAAAACAGCGATCCTTAAATGACAGTACCTGTTAGGTTTGAAATCCTTGCACGTAGAACATCTGAGAAATTTTGACTGATGATTTGTTGCTTGTGCAACGTATCAATGCCTTTTTGCAGTTTATTCATGTTGCGTTGATCGATGTTCACGCGCGCATTACGCACCGCGACATCGAAATGTTTAATGAGATATTGTTGCCTCAGGTCGTCTGGCTCATACGGTAAAGACATTAACACTTTCTGAAAGTTAAAATCACAGAAATACAGATATTTTCTGGTTTCCAGGTAGTAATATAGCAAGGTGCCAAAACCAATCATGGCAAATGTCACTGTCACCGCCATAACGTTAAATATCGCTGTCACGTCCGCACTATCGGTGAAATAGGTGATATAAAACATGGCAATCACAAACACTTCAAGTCGAATTAACCATGTCGCTTTCGGTGTCAGCTTTCTATGAATAATTTGTGCTTCCGGTGCAAACTGCACTAACGGAATCATTTCATGCACGTAACTAAGGGGCGTACGTTTTTCATAGCACAAGGTATCATCATCACCAAATTCGATAGTGGTACGGTAATAACGTAATTTTTGCTGAGTATATTGATTCATGATTTTCTGTTTTGTAAGTTAATAATGACAGATTCATTCGTTTTGCCACTGACTTCTTTTTGTTTAATGCTGGCATCCAGTTGCGACCATTCAATTTGCGTTAACAAATGATAAGAGCCTAGCAAATTGATAATTGTGCGATTAGAAAGTGTTGCTTCACGCACACGTTTGGCGACTAACTTAATAAACTCTAGCGTTTGCTGCTTTTCCTTGCGCGTGAAAGCAATGGCATAGGATTTATCATTCTCGGTCAGAGAATGGAAATAGTAATAAGGATAGTCTTTTGAAGCCTGATATAGCCGATATCCAGATAAACTTAAAATGGCAAAACAGATTGCGATTTGCGATATTGGCGTGGTGGTGAAGTAAGTACTGCCTGTGAGCAATGAAAATAATCCAATGAGCAACCCAACAGAGAAATAGGCCGTGGATAAAATCATAAAAAGACTGACACGTATTCTATGATAAAAGTTTGGATTCAATTCATTTAACGGAACTGCATAGCTACGCTTTTCATCTTTAGTGTCTATCGCACGCAATTCTGTTTTCGAAAGCAAATAGCGTCTGCCGCTGATTTCGAAATTAACCGGAAAATTATCGGATGAGATCATGGCGACTTCTACTTAAAGGAAAATTCTTTTTTACCGTTGCCACAGCCGCCGACGGATTGTCCACAAGTCCAACCTTCAGGCGTTTTGCCAGCCAGGAAGGCTTGATAAACTTGCTTGGCTTCTGCGCAGGTCATGCTGCTTCTGGTGTTAATTTTATTACCCTGAATTTTACCGCAATATTTAGCTTCGGCGCTGAATGAGACCATGGTGAGTAAACAGGCGGCAATCAACATCAACAAAGCCGATTTGAGTCGTTTCATAGAATCCTCAATTATTTGGAATGGCAGGCGTATTTACTCATTATTTTGATCTTTTAGTCAACTGTTTATGGCCAAACATTACCCGAATGCCTACCATCGCCAGAAGATTTGCTCAAATGAATGACATCCTCTAAAATCCCCCCATCATACTAAAAGAGCACAACGCCATGATGTCAAACTTCTTGTCCACACCACACCATATCAACGCCAATGCAGATGATTTAGCAGGAAATAACGGTATCGGCCGATATATCTTCTTGCCAGGTTCAGACGGACGCGCCAAAGCCATTGCTGAGCAGTTCAATGGCGTAAAAGTCAAAACCCATCCGCGCGGCCACAATCTTTATATGGGGACATTAAGTCATCAAGGTCAGGAAATTGATGTCGCTTCCATCTCTAGCGGCATGGGCTGCCCCAGCATGGAAATCATCATTCATGAATTATTTCATCTGGGTGCAAAACGCTTTCTACGTGTCGGTACTGCCGGGTCACTGCAAACTAGCCAAATCAAAATTGGCGATATCATCAATACCCAAGCTGCGGTACGTGATGAAAGCACGACCTGCGATTACGCACCAATAGGCGTGCCTGCCATTGCCTCAATCGAAATGATTGATGCGATTCACCGCGCCGCGCAACATTGCAATTTGTCCGACCGCATGCACACAGGCAGTGTTCATTGCAAAAGCTCTTTCTACGCGCGCGAATTTTACGCCGGTCCCGCACACGCGGATAATGAACATTACATGCAGTTGTTAATTGACAATGGCGTTTTGGCCAGCGAAATGGAAACATCGGCGTTATTCATACAATCACAGTTATATAAACACCGTTTACGTCAATTAGGTGAAGGACCTTGCTATAAAGTTTATAGCGGTGCCGTGCTCGGCATTGGCGCTATTCCTCCGCATTTATTCATGACTGCGGATGAAGAACAGCGCCTGACTGAAGACATTATTAAACTGGCGTTAGAAACCATTAAAATATTAGCTAACAGCGAGCGCATTACTCGCTGATAAGTAATGTTCTAGACAGACGGACAAGTAGCTTTCGTTGCCACCGATTTGCACTTGTTCGCCTTGCGTGATTTTATTGCCATGCTCGTCAATACGCATGTTCATGGTCGCTTTGCGTCCGCAATGACAGATGGTTTTAATCTCAACCAGGTTGTCAGCCAACGCCAGCAAGTATTTGCTGCCCGGGAATGGTTCACCTTGAAAGTCTGAGCGCAAACCATACGTTAATACCGGCAATTTAAGCTTGTGCACTATATCTATTAATTGCCACACTTGTTCTTTTGAGAGGAACTGCGCTTCATCGACTAAAATACATTTCACTTTAGGGTTATTGGCCACTAACACTTTACAGCTTTCATAGAGATTTAAATCTTTATCGAAAGGAATGGCATCGGCACCAAGCCCAATGCGCGATTGTATTTTTCCAACACCCGCTCTGGTGTCAATTTGTGGCGTGAATAAAATCGTATCCATGCCTCTTTCTCGGTAGTTATAGGCTGATTGCAATAACACCGTGCTTTTACCAGCATTCATTGCTGAATAGTAAAAATATAATTTTGCCATGCGTTTCTCCCTTTATTTCAACCATGCAGGAATATATTGATCTGCTTTTTTAATGGCTTTTTTATGCTCCAGCCAATACTCATCAAAACTCGCCACTAAATCCCAGAATCGGTCTGAATGATTCATGTGACGTGTATGACATAATTCATGAATCATGATATGCCGCATCAGTTCAGGCGGCAAAAAAATGAGTTTGTAGTTTAAGCGAATCGATTTGTCATGGGAACAACTGCCCCATAAAGTAGATTGTGAACGCACACTGACATCACTAAACGGTAAACCAATTTGTCTTGATAATGCATGCAAGTAGTCGCTTAACAAGGCATGCGCCTGGAGCCTGACCCAGGCATTCAACTTCGCAAGACAAACTGTTAAGTCTGCGATATCACCAGAGATGATCAAACCATTCGGCACAATAGTCTTAACACGCGGCCTTTTTTCATTTTGAAAATAATGCACGGTCCAATGCTGCTGAAAGGCGGTAAAAGTAATTTGCTGCGGTCGTTCCAGTGGCGGCTTGGTAATTTGCTGCTGATTTTGTTTGATAATCCAATCTTTATTTTCTTCAATGATGGAAGGAATATGCTTCACACTAAAGCGCATGGGAATTGTCACTGTTAGACCATGCTGGGTATATGTCAACTTAACATGCCGTGCGCGCGAATGGCGTCTCACGGTATAAGTTGGCGGCCATTCACTCGTTAGCATGCTACTGTCTGCTTGCGATAACTTTAGCTAACTTAGCAACGCGTTCATCGTTTGCCGGCATACGCGCCACAAATTCATGCATTAATTTAAACAGCAAATCGCTTCCAGTTGTGATAAATACGAAAGGAAAAATCGCATGCATGAAACAAGCAAATCCACCCCACATCATTTGCAGACCAAACTTACTGGCAAAAAACAAATGTTGAAAATAGGTTTCGCCAATCGAATTAGGATGTGCTGTAAAAATCTTTAACATGAAGTTACTCCTGTTCTTCCGCTAACAGTTTGATGATGCCGGAAAAATCCATATCACCATATCCTTGTCTAACAAACAATTCGTACATTTCAGTGGCCATGCCGCCTAATGGAATCGCTGCATTCACGGTGTCTGCAGCTTGTTGCGCCAAACGCAAATCTTTCAACATCATTTTAGCCATGAAGCCTGGTTGATAGTTGCGGTTGGCTGGTACATTGTCGATGACATTAGGGACGGGACAATAGCTAGTCATAGACCAACATTGGCCTGATGCATTAGAGCTGATTTCGAAAAATTTCTTTTGATCCAGTCCCAGTTTTTCAGCCAGTGTAAACGCTTCACTGACACCGATCATGGAAATGGCGAGCAGCATATTATTGCAAATTTTCGCCGCTTGACCGCTGCCTGATTTGCCGGCATAAATAATTTTCTTTCCCATTTTTTGTAAAACCGGTTCGGCGCGTTTGAAATCGCTTTCACTGCCGCCAACCATCATGGTGAGTGTGCCCGCTGTTGCCCCCGCTACACCACCAGACACTGGCGAATCTAGCATGGCAATCCCAGCTTTTTCCGCCGCGAGATGTAATTCTTTGGACGTTGCTATATCGATAGAAGAGCAATCAATAAATAAGGCAGATTTAGCGATATTTTTGAAGATACCGTCATCGCTGCGGCAAAGATCACTGACTTGTTTACCCGTTTGCACCATGGTGATGACAACATCTTGATTCATTGATGCTTGTTTCAACGTGTCTGCCGCTTTTGCTCCTTGTGCGACCAAGGTTTTCATCGCAGCAGGTACGACATCATATACCGTGAGATTCATACCAGCTTTCAACAGATTCTGCGCCATTGGTGTGCCCATATGGCCAAGGCCAATAAAACCTATGTTCAATTGCTTGCTCCTTCTGCAAACCATCTTTCAGTCACGGTTTTCAGTTTTGTGTAAAAACGAATGGCTTCTGAACCATACATTTGTGTATCTGCAAATACAGATTGTTTCCAACCCCCAAAACTATGATACGCAACTGGAACTGGCACAGGCACGTTGATACCCACCATGCCAGCCTGAATTTTTTCAGCGAATTGTCTTGCGAGATAACCACTGCTAGTGAAAATAGCCGTGCCATTACCGTAACGATTTTCATTAATTAAATTAATGGCAGATTCTATGTCTGGTACGCGCATCACACAAAGCACCGGCCCAAATATTTCATCTTGATAAATTTTCATATTCGGTGTGACGTGATCAAATAAACACGTTCCCATGAAATAGCCGTCTTGTGCATGAGCTGGTTTATGACGGCTGTTATCTACCACTAAGGTTGCACCTTCTGCTTTGCCACTATCTACATATGAAATGACTTTATCTAAATGTTGCTGGGTAATCATCGGACCTAACTCAACATCATTTTCGGTACCAGGTCCGACTTTGAAATTCGCCATGCGTGCTTTGATTAAGGGAATGAGTTGGTCAGCCACGGTATCACCCACAGCAACGACCATGGAAATTGCCATGCACCGTTCACCGCAAGAACCAAATGCAGCTAGGGTAATGGCTTCCGCAGCTTGTTTCATGTTGGCATCGGGCATGACAATGCAATGGTTCTTGGCGCCGCCAAATGCTTGGGCACGCTTATTTTGTTGGATCGCTGTTTTATAAACGTGTTCCGCAACTGTGGAAGAACCAACAAAACTGATCGCTTGAATGTCTGGGTGATGTAAAATCGCATCCACTGTTTCTTTGTCGCCATTCACTAAATTTACGACACCATCTGGCACACCGGCTTCTTTCAGCAATTCCAATAAGCGCACACCGCAAGATGGATCTTTCTCTGAAGGCTTTAAAATAAACGTATTGCCGCAGGCAATTGCCATCGGAAACATCCACAAAGCAATCATGGCGGGAAAATTAAATGGTGTGATACCAGCACAGACACCTAGGGGTTGACGCAGGGAATAGACATCAATATTAGTGGCAGCGTTGGCGGCATATAATCCCTGCAAATGTGCAGGCAATCCACAAACGAAATCGAGCACGTCCATACCGCGTTGAATGGATCCTATGGATTCAGGAATGGTTTTGCCATGTTCAGCAGTCACTATCGCAGCTAGCGAATTTAGTTCTCGATCCAGAATACTTTTATAGCGCGCGAGGATTTTGCAGCGTTGCGCTGGTGTTGTTTGCGACCAGGTTTGAAAAGCTTTCTGTGCTGATTTAACCGCTTCATCTACTAATTTAGTGTCTGCTACACCCACTTCACCGGTTAACTGACCGAGTGCAGGGTTGTAAACCGGCAGTTTTCTGCCGGTTGGTGCGATGGTTTTTCCATTGATAAAGTGCGGGATTAATGACGTCATGTGCTCTCCTTGTTTCCCATCAAACAGCTTCAGCGAGTTTCTGTTTTGGATCTGCTGATTGTTTACTAAAAGTTTCCAATAAGTCTTTAAACATGCCGGCATACGATTCAGACATTAAAATTAAATCTGCATCGAAGCGTTCTTGTTTGGTTTCGTAAGTTTCTTTCATTTCATTGATATCGTCTTCAGCGAGCGTGACACCGCGCAATGAGAAATCATCGGCTAGATTAAAGCGAATCCGGTCATGCCAGCATAATTCCATTTGGATCACATCAAACCCTTCTTTAAAAATGGTTTGTACGCCAGAGGTAAATAAATCTTGTTGCTGGCAGCGCACCACACGATTTTGCTGTTCCGGATCTTGCAGCACACAGGCTTTGCCTATGGAGAACGTGACTGGTGTTTCTTGCGTTTTCATCCAGTGGGTCAACAAGGCAGAAGGTTTGATGACATTGGTATCTTCAATACATTCACCAAAAGCTTTTTGGAACATGGAAATGAATAACTCGGTTTTCGCGGGGCTGATGGTGTTTAACACTAACCAGTTATGCCTGATATCAATGTAAGCATGCAAACAAGTTAATCTGCTAAATGCTCGCGTCAACAAAGTGTGCACCAGCTCATCTTTATAACTCAATTTTTCTTTCTGGCGTACTTTACGCGCTTCCTTTGCTTCAATTTGTTTGATTTTTTCTTGTAGGTTTTGGTTCACCACGCTGGCTGGCAAAATTTTTTCCTCAATTTGGAGCGTGATCATGAAGCAGCCATTTAAGCCGCGGGTCAGCGGCGCGTCTTCTTCGCCTATGGGTGAGACCCAGCCCATGCTGGAGGGCATGCTGGGCAAACAGGGTTGAAATGCAAACGGTTCTAGCCGCTGGTGGATCTCGCTGGCTTGGTGTTTAAAACGTGAGGATAGTTGAAAAAGTTGTATTTGCTTGAACCACATAGCTTGATCCTGTTGGTTGATTTGTTCCCGAAAAATTGACTCAAAGAATAACGGACTGACTCAGAAATGCAAGTGGAACACACCTCTCTGTTTCCTGTTAAACAGCGGTGGGACCTACGATGCCGTTCTCTGCCAATTGTGCCGCCATGCTCATGGCGGTTAAATTGTGGACCACACGAGTGGGATGAATTTTATCCCAAAATAAATACTCGTCTGGATTCTCGCAAACCTTGCCACCGTCATCGGCTAATCTTGCAGTGAGATAAGCAATGCGCAGTGATGGCATGCCCATAATATCGATTTGTTGTTTTTTCGCATCTGCAATTGCTTTTGCATCGACTAGAGACTTACGTGAATAATCGCCGGTGTAACAAGACTCCGTGATATTTTTCATGTGATAGTCGCCGGGGTGCGTCAAAATATCGGCGAAGGTTTGGATAGAATCACCCAAGACTATTTTCACTTGCGGATAGGCTTTTTTCGTTTTCGCGATCATGGCGGCGAGTTTGTCGTTATGCAAGGTGATTAATTGTTTGATGATTTGTTTTTTATCCGGATCACCGTTGTTCGCATACGGTACGGCGCTTAGATCTGGCAGGTTCATCACCATGACCGTTTTAGCGCCGACATAAATCAGCCAGTCCAAATTACTTTCGATGGTGTTCACCACATTGCTCGTGACTTCATCGACGTCTTCAGTGGAGTCTATGTAGTCGTTGGCACCAGTCCAGATCACATACAAATGCTGATCTTTATGGGTATCGGTGATATTGGCCATTAAGTAATAATCAACCTGCATACCCAAACCAAATGGAATATTTAATTTCGAATTTTGCAGTGGCTCTGCCCATGATCCACCGTAAGCATAATCCACTAAAGGAACTTGCATGCCTAAAGCCAAATCTTCGACCCAGACCGGACCGTTACTAAAACGGCCTTGGTAATATGGCGGGTCTTTGGGAATCACTGGAATGGAAGAAATGACTTTGTGCAAATCCAGGGTCATATTATAAATATTGCCGTTATCTGACAAACTGTCGCCAAATACGATCACTTGATCGATGGTGTCGGCGTAGGTTGCAGGCGCGACCGATAACATGGCACTTAATAAGCCGACACAAGCTGCCAGCTTGATAGTTGTTCTCATGGATAATACCCCTTGCTTCAAATGGTGGAGATCGCAACCAAACGCGCATCATGCGCTGCATCCGTATAGACGGCGCGATTTTTCACGGCCAAAAATAAAATGATGATACTGAAAATGCCAATCACAAGAAAATCCCAACCAAATGGAATCACATTTTTGCCGCCGAACGCGCCAAGATATGAGATCAACACTAGGCCGGTAAAATAAGGAATCAGCCATAAAGATGACTTGACACCTATTTTATTCAGTTGCAGACGACCGCGCACCAAAGCGAGCGCGAAAAAAGCTAAACCAATACTCATGGCGATCATCAGTTTATAAATCGTATCCCAGCCAGTCCAGTAGCTAAGCAAGTTACAGAAATAAAATGCCAGCGTGCAGGTGAAATAGGCTGCTGGTACACGGAAATGTCTTGGTTCATCTGGACGTTCAGCGCGCATACACAATAATGCAATCGGCCCAATCGCGTAGGAGATCACCATGCCAGAAACTAAAAAGCTAACCATCGCTTGCCAGCCTGGTAAGGGCAGAAATAAAAACATGCCGAGCACAAAATTCACCATGATGGCGACCACGGGAAATTTTTCTGAATTCACGTAGGTGAGCCAGCGCGGTAAATAGCCGATTTCACTCATGGCATACAAAATGCGTGCGGTGGAAGTGACATAAATTAACCCTGCCCCACCAGGTGAGACGACGGCATCGATATACAATAATTTTACTAACCAGCCTAAACCTAATGCCGCAGCTAGACCTGCAAACGGGCCGACATCACCTGCAAAAGATAAACGACTCCAGCCATCCACCAGCTGCGCCGGGTATAACGAGCCTATGAAGGCAAATTGCAAGGCCAGGTATAAAATCAGGCAGCCAAGGACAGAGCCCACAATCGCCAACGGAATAGCGAAGGTTAATTGTTTGGTTTCACCAGCAAGTTCGACACCGTGTTTGAATCCGGTAAATGCAAACGCAACACCGCCCGCGGCAACGGCCGTGAGTATGGCTTGCCAACCAGCAGCCGTGGTCATGCCGGCATGCAAATCAGCAAAATTGGAAGGATGATAACTGGTTTTCAATAGTGCGAAGACAGCGATGCCAATGACCGCCACCTTAAAAGTAAACAACGCGTGATTAAACCGCACCAAACCACGGTAACTGACGATATTGATGATGCAAAATGACAACATCAATAACGTTGCCCAGATCATACCGTATCCGGTCAAGACACTCACACCATGGTGGTCTGTCATTAACGAAGAGAAATAAGTCGAGGCATATTGCAAGATCGCTTGTACTTCAATTGGCGCCATGGTCATGGCTGACAACCACGCAGCCCAGCTTAAGACAAAACTCACTATCATGCCGTGACTGATTTGGGGAATTTGCGCTGTGCCACCTGCCACAGGAAACATCACGGATAATTCGGCAAAGGTAATCGCAACAATGGCAGTGGCAAGTCCACCGATCACCCACGCAAGTAAAGCAGCAGGGCCAGCAATTTTTGCTGCGTAGAATGGTGCGAATAACCAGGCTGAACCGACCATACCGTTAATACTGATTAGCAGCAAAGTGAAAGGTGTAAAACGACGATTTAATGACATACGTAGGACCCTTATTTCAGCGGTGTTTCAGCACTAAATTCCGGCTGTTTTTCAAACTGGATCGCGAGTGCGCCTGACAAGATGGTTAACACTCCTATCAATTGCATGGCAGTCAGCGATTCATGCATAAAGAGCACGCCAATGACCACAGTTGTCAAAGGTTCAGTGACAGAAAGAATCGAGGCTTTGACAGAGCTAATGTATTTTAACCCATTCAATAATAGTTGAATAGGGATGGCAGTGGAAACAATACCGAGTATTAAAATATGACGCCATGCCAACACACTGGCTGGGACAGAAAACGAGTGATTCAGCAACGCGAACAGCAGCGCGATGAACGCACATCCCGAGCAAATAGAAAATGTCTGCCACAATGAGTCGGCTTTACTGGTGTGATGTTTGCTGTAATAGACGTAAACGCCATAACTGAAAGAAGCAATTAAGGCGAGCAGTACGCCAAATAAATCTAATACATTTCTACCACCGCGATTCAGCAATGATAATCCAACCACGACCATGATGAGTGAGATGAGTAGATAACGATTGATGGAGGCATGCCGAAAATATATTGAAAACAAGGTCACAAACACGGGGAAGGAAAAAAAGATCACCATGGCAGGACCTGTGCCTATGTGTAAACTGGAAAGATAAAAGAAAGCACTGCCGCTGACATAGCTGACTGAACCGACAACCGCCAACTGCAGCATTTTGCCGCGCGTGATGGCGCTGACTTTACGCTTGCCAGGACGGCGGAAGATCGCGCATGCACCTAGCATCCATATTGCTGCCGTAAAAAATCGCCAAAACAACATGGAGGGTACACTTAAGCCCTCTCCATACAGTTGAATACCGAAATAGCCAATCAGGCCATACAATAATCCTGACACCAGGACTAACGTCATACCTAGTAACTCATGATTTTTTTTCATTGGAATTGTCGTCAGTTAATCAGCAAAAATGCTCTAGCATCATATCAAAATCAACACGCCACACAAATTTAATTATGGACGGCGGCCAAACGTGTGAGCTGTAATTTCAAAGCGTAACGCTCACCGCCATAGTTAATGATATTTTTCATTAAGAGATCAAACTCTGGCAGGACTTGATAGTCCGCCAGCTTGAGTTGAGTGCTAATGGTGGCCACTTCATAAAAATCTAAAAAATTGGCGCGCTTTTGGTTTAGTTTCTTTAATACGCTTAATTGAAAATCTAATTCTCTGAGTTGCTCAGTACTTTGTTGACGTTTCAGGCACCCATTCCCTCTGACTGCTTTTCTTTGTTTTTTTAATTTGGCTGTGAGGTCAGCTATGGACTGCATAAAAGGTGCGGTAGAAAGTTCAGGAGCACGTGCTTGCATAATAATGACCCTCCATGGCATTACTATTATTGTGACATAGAAATAGTGTGTTTTGCACTTTACAGCTAATGGAAAGCTTTGTATGATGAACTATCAATCAGCCGTTTTTCCATTCCGTTTCAAAACAGCTTAAGCAACATCATTCGCAACACAACTTTCTTTTTAACAATTAACGACTTAATTTTTAGGCGTAGGCCATGTCATCTCATTTACAAGCGATAAAACAAGAAATCAAAGACACCCTGGCGGTGAGTTTACCGTTAGTTAGCTCGCAATTAGTGTATGCGAGCAGCAGCTTTTTAGGGACAGTGATGGTCTCCAGACTCGGTGAAGACGCCCTGGCCGCGAGCGTATTGGTCAACATGATCTGGATGAGCTTCTTTTTATTATTCATCGGTATGTTAAATGCGGTCAGTATTCTGGTCTCGCATCAATTTGGCGCGAATAATTACGATTCGATTAGCAAAATCATGGGGCAGGCTTACAAATTAGGTGCCATTGTCATGGTTTTATTGACGGGTTGTATGCTGATCGTACCGCACTTGTCTTATTTTACGTCACAACCACCTAACGTATTGGCGCTAGCGAAAATCTATGTGCACACCTACTTATTCCAGATTCCTGCACTGGTGTTGCTGGTGATCACAGAACAATTTCTGGCAGGCATTAACCGCACTAAAATGGTGTTGCGCATCAGTCTGGTCGTGGTGCCCATCGAAATCGTCTTAATTTATTCGCTGATTTTCGGCAAATTTGGTTTGCCACAATGCGGTATCGCAGGTGTCGGTTATGCATTTGCCATTACTTATACTTGCACGATTATATTCATGTTGTGGTATCTGCAGCGCACCAAACAATATCAAGTGTTTGGCATTTTCACGCATTTGACTTCATGGCATTTGAATTATTTCCGCGAATTAATCCGTGTTGGCATACCGATGGGATTCATGCATGTGATAGAACTGACCGCATTCACCGTCATGACATTTTGGGTTTCGCGATTTGGTACTACCATGCTCGCGGCGCATCAGATTGTGTTGCAGTATTTATCGTTTGTGATCACACTGGTGTTTGCGATGTCACAAGCGGTGACTGTGCGAGTAGGATTTTCGGTTGGCCGCGAAGATGAAACAGCGGCACGCTACGCATCGTTTGTGGGAATGTTTTTAAATTTCGTGATTATTCTCACGGTGGCATTGTTATTTATTTTTCTGCCGCACATCTTTTTATCTTTGGATATCAATCTTACTGATCCAGCGAATACGGCATTAATTCGTGATGCATCAACTTTATTAATGGTAGTTGGGTTATTGTTGATATTTGATAATTTCCGCATTATCGGCTTCGGTGCGTTACGCGGCTTGAAAGACACGAATTTTCCGATGTATGCATCATTATTTTCATTCTGGGTTGTAGGATTGTCTGCGGCATATTATCTCGGATTTGTTCTGCAACTGGATGGCGCAGGTGTGTGGTTGGGGATGACGTTTGGAATTGCGGTTTGTGCAGGCATTGTCTTTAGACGTTTGCGAAAAATATTACGCACGATGGATGTGGTGAAAATCAAGAATATTACGGCTTAACAATGACGGGCACGTGCGAGTAGCCAGCCGTGAATTCGTGATTTAACCATTTCGCATCTTCAATAAACATGCGCACACATCCATGGCTCGCGTTGTAACCCACCACATCGTATGAGCCATGCAAGGCAAAACCACCGCGAAAAAACATGCAATATGGCATGGGTGCACCGCCGCGGCCAATTGGGAATTTATTTGAGACACAGCCTGAACCACCTTTGCTATAAATTGCAAAAACACCAGTTGGTGTATGACAGCGACTGTGCAAATCGGCACAATAACCACGGGCAGTTGAAGTTGGGCCCCAGTATTGCAAATCTCCGTTTTCATCATAAGCACCAAAAGCAAGTTTCGATAAGGACACTTCAATGTAGCGCGTTCCAGTGACTTCGCCGTGTGCCGGAAATGGCGAGTATTCCATGAAGTCTGCATCGAGATTATTGGGAATCGCAATCATCACACCATGCGGTAAACTCACATTCATGCGATTAACACGTCGCACTAAATCACGCTGTCTGTCATCAGGAAATAATTTCGCCCAACTGTCGCCGCGTTTGGTTTTGTAGCAGCTGTAGCCCTCTTCAGAACATAATTTTGAACCGTAATAACCTGCTTCTACTATGCTGCTAGTAAAAGTGCTGACTAATATGGTGGTGATGATTGTTAGCCACTTTCTCATTATCGTCTGCCTTATTCTTGTTATTGCTGGACGATGCTGCTGCCGGTCTTAAATGCCGGGTTCATATCTATATTTTAGCGCAGATTTGGCGGATTTTTTGTGGATTTAGCGGTAATTTGTGGCGTAACTTATTGATTGTTGAATAGCAAAATATATATTTTCTTAGACCGGGATATAACATTGTATTTCAAATTAGTGGTTGTCCGAGCATTAGCCCAATACCGCTGTCGACTTCGAACAACTCAATACTGCCGTCGTCCCGCAGTAGCCTACTACCACCATCGTTCCCGCATCAACCTAATACTGCCGTCGAGCCGCATCAGCCATCAAAACCGTCGTCCCCGCACCAACACAGTCGTCGTCCCCGCACCGCACCAACACAGTCGTCGTCCCCGCATGCTTTTAGCGGGGATCTGTTTGTGCACCCGTGCAAGCAAATAATGGTTTTCTCCCTCTGATTAATTCCACAGTTACACAAACAGATCCCCGCTAAAAGCATGCGGGGACGACGACTGTGTTGGTGTGGTGCGGGGACGACGGTTTTGTTGGCTGATGCGTTTGTTGGCTGATGCGTTTGTTGGCTGATGCTGCAGTCAACGTGTTATCATTTAATGACAGTTAGCTTTCACTTTCTTGTCATTAAAAACAGTATCTACAAACCACTACATCCCATTCAGCTTAAATAAAATTTCTCTCGCCGCCACGACAATAGCGGGCCCTGGAACATTACGGTTTGTCAAAATCACTATTCCGGATTTCTTATCTGGCAACACAGCAATGTAATCTCTAAAACCGTTAGTTGAACCAGTTTTATCAATTAAATCTTTGCCGTTAAAAACAGGATCTTTAAATACTGTTGCGACAGGATAAGATCGTTTGACATCTACAAGATCCACGCCTTTCAACATATCTTTGATATTCTCTGCGGTCGTATCATGAATTTGCCAACCTAAACCTTGCGCGCTGTCACCGACTGCGAGAAACGCGGTTTGTGTCAAACGCACTGGATAGAAAACACTTTGCGGTGTTTGCGGTAAACCAATCGCAGCGCTCAAGAATTTATTCATATCAGAAGCGGATGCTTTCATGGCATAAGCCGCTGGAAACACACCATCTGCCACATGCGCGGCAGGTGCACCAGTGTCATCATAACCTTGCGCGTAGAATTCCTGTAATTTTTTAGGTACCGTTAAGGCGATAGGCTGCATGTTTAATGGTGCCAGAATTTTGGTGCGGTATAATTTGTTGTAATCCTGATGTGTGACCGATTCCAGCGCATAGCCAATTAAGCCCATACCAACATTGGAATATTGATATTGCGCATCGGCTTGATTGTCTGACTTCCAAGTCATGGCGAATTTTTCCCAATCAGCGCGAGACTTCACTGTTGGCGGAGTTTCAAATGGTAAACCGGAAGTATGGGTTGCCAGACTGCGCACTGTCATACCAGAAAACGCTGCTGGCAAGGTGGGAATATATTTATTAATAGGAGCTTTCAAATTGATTTTGGCAAAGTCCACTTCTTGCGCGAGTAAAATGGAAGTCATGAGTTTGGTCAATGAACCTAATTCGAAAATCGTATCCTGCGTCACTGGCTTCTTGCTCTGCTTGTCCGCTACACCAAAATAATAAGTGCTTGGTGTGCCATTCACATAAACAATGACCGCAGCACCGGGGACATCATTTTTTTGCATGTATTGCTGCATGACATTTTGCACAACATTTTCAGGGGTTTCAGCATAAAGAGAAGTAGACAGAACAAGCGAAAACATTAGCACTAAGCGTTTCAACATGACATTTGACCTTTAGTATAGTTGGATAAGCAATAACGCAGCCTTTTATATACCAAAAGTTAACTGATTGGAACTGGTTTACGGTTTGAAATTAGGTGGGACGCCAAGTCGGCGCTGGTAGTGCATGCTGCTGAGTTGTATTAGCCAATTTTGTCAGGCTGTTTGATATTTTAAAATGACGATGACTCTTACAAGCCGCCGCCACACCTACGACTTTACCAACACTGCCAGCAAACAAGCCAAAGCTGCCGACGGCAAACAATCCTGCTTTTAAAGCGCCTGTCACAAAGCCTGGCACACCAATGGCAGCACCTGCGCCGGCGGTGAAGATGGTCAGCAAGACACAGACCGTGATCGCAATCGCCGCTGCCAACATGGTCAAGCTAGCGGCGACTGCATTCAACTTAGCGATTTTTCTGATGGTTTGATTGACAGAAACAAAGTGATTAAACGCTAAGCGGTATTGTTCCGACTCAGGTTTATCTGCATGCATCAATAAAAAATTGGTGGCTTGCAATGCACGCATTAATCTTTGTTTAGTAGTTTTTGATGTTAATTTTACATTAAAAGCAGTCGTGATCTCAGTGATGACATTGTCAACCAGCTGTTGATGCTGATTATACGTGGGTAAGTCACGCATTAGAGCAACCAGTTTATCAAAATCTGCTTTTTTTATGTTATTTGCATCATATAGATTTCTTACACCATACCGACTGCGCAATTCTGCTAGTCTTGAAAATTCATCTTCAATTGCTCTTGTTTTTTTAGCATCAATTTTATTTAACTCATCAATTATGCCTTGGTCTGCATGAGGCAATATTCTCTTTATATCTTTAAGCATTTGATCTCTATATATCGCACCAACTAAGCTTCTGTTAGTCCAGATTTGTAGAAGTTGATAAGTCCCGCCGCTTCCATCAGCGGATGGTGTGTACTCAAATGTAAAATCAACTTGAGCATGAACGTTGCCGATTTCATTTACGTCAGCCTGCGCATCTTGACTTTTATTTTGAATTTGAAGGTTTGCTCTTACAGCTTTTACCCTGATTAGATTGTTGTATTTCTCATCTACCGTAATCTCCAGCGGCACAGTGTTGTCCCACACAAGATTATAATTTCCATCATCTAACACGCTAGCCAGCAAGGACTGATTTGCTTGCTTGACTAACTCTGCTATTGTGTTTGGCTCAACAATCGAGTCTTCTGGGTTCTTTTGCACAGTACGCTTGTAATTAGCATAAGCAAATATGCCAAAATACTGTGGTACATTAACATGCTCAGGTTTTTTTATATTTTCTCTAGCTTGTACAATGTCAGCATTATCTTCCACGTGATTATTATTTTTTGCTGAATTGTCTTGTTCAATTAATATTGAAGCTGGTAAGTCCCGATATTTCTTGGAGATGTCCTTGACTGACTTAATTAACTTATCAAAATCTTCCTGACTTAAATTTTGCAAAGCCTTGCCATGCTGAATTGGAAAATGTGCGTGTTTCAATTCACCAAAATCATGGCGGCCTGTAAGGTTACTACTATTCAACAATTTTTCGTATGTAAACTGCAGGCCCAAAATGGCTGCCGCAAGCAGATATTCTTCTTGATGTGTAAGCTTCGCCTGACCTATTCTTGGATCATCTCCAAATGAGGAGGTCAAACCTGAATTTGGTCGGTGGTCTTGACCTGGCTTATATAGTGCTTGATCTTTTCTATATAAATACAATAACGCCAACGGAGAAATATCATCATGCTGTTCAAGGTATGATTCGAAATCCTTGCTCAAACAATCCAAGTAAGCAAAACATTTAATTAATATGCCTTCGTCACGAAGTATTTGCAGCAAGTCTTCCAAGGCTAATGCCTCGCGTATTGTTTTTATTTGTCCAATGTCAGCGGCAGGTTGATTGTCAGCAGGAATGTACCAGTCGAGATAATGAAATTGATACAGGAAATCGACTAACTGCTGGTCGCGTGGTTTGGAACCGTTTGCACACAGTGCATTGTTTGCTTCATTGATTAAGATAGTCTTCAATGCATCACGTTCACGCGTGACGGGGATGTGAATTTCTTTTTTGAATTCATAGGCTGGTGCATTGAAGTTGATGGCTTCAACTTTATTGTAAAGACTGATGAGTGTTTGCAATTTGTGATAGGTGTCATTTTGAAGTTCTGCATCTTGCAACACGACACGTTTTTTGTGATCGCGCGTTAATTTTTGATATGCATTTTCACCGGTCTCGACACAATAGGCAGCAAACAAACGCTTAATATTGCGTCCGCATTCATATAAAAATGCTCGTTGTTGATGTCGATGTAGTCTTAACATGGGCGGACTCGGTGACTGGTCAAGGTTTGATCTATAATGCCATGTTTAGATTAATATTTTATTAACTGGAAAGCAAAATATACTTTTCTTATGTTGTTGATTTATCTGTAGATAGATTGGGCAACCTGAGCTTCCCCCCTCGCCATATACCGCTTATACCGCTTTCGTGCCAAGCAATACAGTTGTCGAGCCGCATCAACCCAAGACCACAGGCGGCCGCACCAGCCAAGACCACAGGTGAGCCGTATCAGCCAAGACCACAGGTGAGCCGTATCAGCCAAGACCACAGGTGAGCCGCACCAGCCAAGACCACAGGTGAGCCGTATCAGCCAAGACCACAGGTGAGCC
>CAZBHW010000015.1:0-18965 GCA_964492045.1 uncultured Coxiellaceae bacterium
TGCTGATTGTTTGCTGGGTGTGGGATTGCGGGGCTCAGTCGTTTTTGCTAAAGTTCACCTCAGGTTCTTTCATCCACATTTCTATAAGCAGCATCCAATTATGACGAAATTTATATTCATCACCGGCGGTGTCGTTTCTTCTTTGGGGAAGGGTGTTGCAGCCGCTTCTCTGGGCGCTATCCTAGAGGCGCGTGGTTTAACCATTAACATGATGAAACTGGACCCTTATATCAACGTTGATCCGGGCACCATGAATCCGTTGCAGCACGGTGAAGTGTTTGTTACCGAAGACGGCGCAGAAACTGACCTCGATCTTGGCCACTACGAACGCTTTGTACGCGTCAAAATGACCAAGGCCAATAACTTCACTACTGGCCGCGTCTATGCCAACGTCATCCGCAAAGAACGCAAAGGCGATTACCTGGGCGGTACCGTGCAAGTCATCCCGCACATTACCGATGAAATCAAACGCTGCGTCATCAAAGGCGCAGGCAAAGTCGATGTGGCGCTCATTGAAATTGGCGGCACTGTCGGCGATATCGAATCTCTGCCATTCCTCGAAGCCATACGTCAAATGCGCGTTGAGCTGGGCAGACAAAATACGTTATTTATCCACTTAACCTTGCTGCCATTCATTCAAACAGCAGGCGAAATCAAGACCAAACCGACGCAACATTCGGTAAAAGAATTACGCTCCATTGGTATCCAGCCGGATATCTTATTATGCCGCAGTGATCGTCCATTATCCGAAAGCGCACGCTCCAAAATTGCGTTATTCACTAACGTCGAAAAACAAGCGGTCATCCCATTGTTAGATGTCGATTTCATTTATCAAATTCCTTTATCCTTGCACGAACAAGGGTTAGATAAACAAGTGGTAGAGCATTTGAATATCACCGCAAAAGACGCCGATTTACATGAATGGACACGCGTCGTAGATGCGTTCCGTCATCCTGAAAATGAAGTCACCATCGGCATGGTGGGTAAGTACATTGATCTCGCTGACTCTTATAAATCCTTGTCAGAAGCCTTACGACATGCCGGCATTCAATCGCGCACCAGTATCAACATTGAATACATTGATTCTGAAGAGTTAGAACAGAAAGGCGCAGACAAAGTGCTAGCTGATCTTGATGCGATTTTAGTGCCAGGTGGTTTTGGCAAGCGTGGAGTTGAAGGCAAAATTCTTGCGGCGAAATATGCGCGTGAACATAACATTCCCTATTTCGGTATTTGTCTTGGCATGCAAATCGCCATCATTGAATATGCGCGCCACCTGGCAAACATGCCAGGTGCTAGCAGCACAGAATTCGATTCCGAAACACCGTATCCAGTCGTTGCACTCGTGACAGAGTGGACAGATCAAGCAGGCAATGTTGAAACACGCAGCGAAAAATCCGACATCGGTGGCACCATGCGTCTTGGTGGTCAAACCTGCGTGTTAGATAAAAACTCGTTAGCCTATAAAATTTATGGCAATGAACGCATTATTGAGCGTCATCGTCATCGTTATGAAGTGAATAATAAATTATTGCCGCAAATTAAAAATGCAGGCATGCATGTTTCCGGTGTTTCCGAGAATGAAAATCTGGTGGAAATTGTGGAACTGCCAAATCATCCATGGTTCCTTGGTTGTCAGTTCCACCCGGAATTCACTTCCACGCCGCGCGACGGACATCCGTTGTTTACTAACTTCGTGAAAGCAGCTAAAGCCTATCACGATAAAAAAATTCAATCAGGAGCGTTAGCTTCATGAAAATCTGTGGTTTTGAAGTTGGCTTAAATCAGCCGTTTTTTTTAATGGCTGGACCATGTGTTATTGAAAGCGAACAATTTGCATTAGATACAGCAGGCGAATTGAAAGCGATGACGCACGCGTTAAAAATTCCATTCATTTATAAATCTTCTTTTGATAAAGCCAATCGCACCTCGTTAGGCAGCTACCGCGGTCCTGGGATGGAAGAAGGCTTAAGAATTTTAGAATTAGTCAAAAAACAAATCGGCGTGCCAGTGGTGACGGATGTGCATGAAGACACACCGATTGAAGAAGTGGCAGCGGTGGTGGATGTCATGCAAACACCAGCATTTTTATGCCGCCAAACGAATTTCATTCAGCGCGTAGCTAAACAGAATATTCCAGTGAATATCAAAAAAGGCCAGTTCCTTTCACCCTGGGAGATGAAAAACGTCGCGGAAAAAGCTTTAGCTACTGGCAATAAGCAAATTATGTTATGCGAGCGCGGTGCCTCTTTCGGTTATAACAATCTGGTGTCAGACATGCGTTCACTGGCAGTGATGCGTGAAACGGGTTGTCCGGTTGTGTTCGATGCTACGCACTCGGTGCAATTACCCGGTGGCGGCGGCACGAAATCCAGTGGCCAACGACAATTCGTGCCAGTGTTGGCGCGTGCTGCGGTGGCGGTTGGGGTGTCCGGGTTATTCATGGAGACGCATCCGAATCCAGATGCTGCACCTTCAGATGGTCCTAACATGTGGCCTATGCATCAATTACGTGAGTTGCTAGCCACGCTGAAAGAGTTGGATCATGTGACCAAGAAAGTAGGGTTTCTCGAAAGCGTTTAATTGATGTGAATGAAATAGCTGTTTGCAAAAGGTTGGGTTTCGCAGCGCTTAACCCAACCTCTGTCCATTATGCTCCGACTATCGTGGGCGTATGTCGAATAACTTGATGAGCAAGAGCCGCTGTTTTAGGCTTCACGAACAAGCCCCAGTAACCATTACGGTAACGCTGTATGCACAACGCCGCGCCATACGCGATAAGTCCAACTCCAGTGATTAGCCCTGCAAGGAACGTGCAAAGTTCTGCTGCACGCGACTTTAGGTTGCGATATTGACTGAGCACCTCTGTCGTCTCTTTGCACGTAAAAGCATTCACGATTTCAGCTTTCTTTACGCTATTAATCTGTTCATTGCCGGTTAATAAAGGTTTGTATTCATTGCATAGCGCTTGCACTTTTTGACGTTTGGCATGTTCTGCTGCCGGTATTTCCTGGTTGATATAGTCTTCCATGGCTTGAATGCGCGTTAACATCCCATCTTTGACTGATCTGTCCCAATCTACCCACATGCCGTCGCGTAGTTGCGCATTGGAATAGCTTGCTGCCGCATCCAATTGCGCTTGTGTCAGGTTGGTGGTTTTCAAATTGGAGCCAGAGAAATCTGCGTTAGTGGTGTTGGCATCATTAAAGGTAGATTGTCCTAAACTTGCTCCCGCAAATGATACATCAGTTAAATTAAAGCCATCGAAGTGTATGCTTTCTTGATCGTATAACTTAATTTTATGTATCGCAGAATAAAATTGTCTGCGTTTTTCTGCGCTAGCGCTTTCAAGTAATACTTTAATTTCTTCAGCTTTTTGCAGTAATAACACTTCTATCATTAAGCGGGTTCTGTATTTTTGATAGGTAGTGACCGTTGCTTGATAAAGGTATTCATCATCGCGAGTTTCTGTTCTGCGCTCATACTCGTCACCTGATTTTTCTATAATAAAATCGCTATTTACTAGATCTGAAATATTGTTATTGTCATCTGTGCTTGCTAATTCAGCTCGCAGTATTTGCATGACTTTCGATAAATCGCTAATAACTGGGATTTTGTGATAAGTGGGGATATTTGAACTCTCGGTAATTGCTCTTTCGGCGCGACTATTGACGGTTGCCAAATAGCCTGCCATTGGTGATGCATAAGCCAAGACATAAACGGAATGTGCTGATGAAATTTGGGTGGTGTCGTACTTTATGCTTATCTCATTGGTGCGTATAGTAAATCGTTTTATTCTTTCGGTCATGATGTTGACACCTAATTAAGTTCAATCAATGATAACTTGATTTTATTGTATCTATCATGGATGAGGTGTCAATCAGGCGTGTTAAATAATCTCGTCAGGAATATCAACGTTAAGTGCACTCTTGTTACTATAAAAATGGAATGCATTGCCGCCATGTTGTTTAACGCTATACATGGCCATGTCAGCATGGGTTAACAGTGCTTCGGCTTCCTCGCCGTCTTGTGGATAGGCACTAATACCAATGCTGGTAGTGACGTATAAAGATTGATGCTTTAATTCTACTGCTTTTGCGATAGTAGTACAGCAAAGTGCGGCTAATCTTGCAACCGTCTCATGCGGTAAGTTGGGATTCAAGATCACAACAAACTCATCACCACCCAAGCGTGAGACAGTGCCCACATCTTTAAAATGATTAGCCAGACGCTTGGCAACTTCTTTTAGTAATTGATCACCAACTTCATGGCCTAATGAATCATTAATCGATTTGAATTTATCAATATCCAGAAATAACACATGTAATGTTGCGTGTTGCTGCTGTGCGGTAGTCAGCGCTTTGTCTAATAATGAATTAAAATATTGTCTGTTAGGTAGCGTGGTTAAGGTATCATGCGTTGCCATGATTTCCAGCGTTTGATTTGAGCGTAATAAATCTTCCGCTAATTTCATGTTTTGAAAGCGAAAGCGTAATGCGCTGGTAATCAAGCTGCTGGAAACAATCGCCGTGGTTAGCATTAAAATCGCAAATGATAATAAAGCTAGACCTATAAACACTTCCAAATTGGAGCCGCGTGTCATGAGATAGATGGCAGTAATTGATAAAGTGGGTACTGCGAAAGTGGCGTAAACTTTTTTTATCGGTGAATAAAATGGATTCGCTGTGGCGGCAACCCCAACCAGCAAGAATAAAACCAAAGCTTGATTCAGGACGTTGTCTTTTGGTAACAAGACGGTGCCAGCAAAACTCCAGCCCAAGGCACTTGCAAACAACATCACCATGATAATGCGTTCCCACAAAACACTTGGTTTGCCTATGGGGTGAATGCGTTCATAAGTATTTGCAAGAATGTAGCGGGGTAGGGTAATCACCAACATCAAACCATACCAGGTTAGTAACAGTTGATGGCTCACTGTGTTTGGCCACCAAAGAATAAAGAGAATGAGCGTGGAGGCAAATGCCTCAGCCCAGATCATGTGTTTGGTTTGACGATACAGGATACTCAGTAACTCGCGGTGAACATTGTCGTTTATTCCGGTTGCAGTAGAATCATCGACTTCGAGATGGTTGCGCATTTGCTACCTCCATACGAACCGTTCATCAATTGCTGAAAAAATTGATGACTACACTTTCATGATAAGCCAAAAAATGTACAGTTAGCAAGTGGTATTAGTACTGCTTTAGCAGTACCAGCATCGGATACGTAACTTGCATGATTTCGTAACAATATGTCTGTATTGGAAATTTATAGAATGTAAAACGCAGCGAAATATTCTCGTGCTAAAATGGTTATATATAACAAGGAGTGTTTTATGGCGCGCCCAGGTATCAGTAAACAAGATGTTTTTACTGCTGCGGATGTCTTATCTTCGCAAGGCAAAATTCCCACCATCGATTCGATTCGTCAACAACTGCATACAGGCAGTAATTCAACTATTGCTAATCACTTGCGTGAATGGCGTGCATTGCATGCTGACGTTGGCCATACAAAACAAACTCAAGGTTTGCCGCCTGAAATCATGGCGGCGATGCAAAGCGTGTGGGAGCGCATGGTAGCGCATTCCCATCATAGTAATGATGTGGCTTATGCAGCAGCAGATCATCATGAATTGTTAGCAGAATTACATAAATATAAAACAAATAATCACAAATGGCAGAGCTTGTTTCAAACCTGGTTGCAGGAAAAGCGATTATTATCTGAAACTCTCACGGCTTTACAAAGCAGAATTGAAGTACTGGAAAAAAACGAACTATCGTTCAGCGCGAAAGAAGATGCTTATCTTTTACAGTTGGCTGAAAAACAAAAACTCATAGATGAAATGCATCAAATGCAAGTGCTGACGCAGCATAACATCGAGCAGTTTCAGGAAACTGTGCATGAACAGCAAGTCGCGGAACAAAATCAAGTTGATCAATTGATGCAGCAATGGCAACTGGAGTTGCAGGAGCAGAATGAGCAGTTGATTACGGTGAGAGAAAAATATGAAGCGCTGATGTCACAATATCAACATGAACAGGCGGACTATAATATTTTGCTGCAATCGCATGAGCAGCTGGAATTGAGAGTGGAAAATCAGGCGGCTGAATTGGCGGATTGCATTAAAGAGAAAACGGAGTTAATGCAAGAAGTGCAGAGTTGGCAGAACTCCTATCATGAGTCTGAAAACAAGCTCGACATGATGACCGCTGAATTGATTGATACTCAAGCTGAAGTAAAAGATTTAATGCGTCAATTGGCAGATGCTAAAGCGGCGATCAGTGCCGCGGCATTTAGACGCAATATCGAAGGAAATGATTAAGCGCTAATTGACTGTTTGGATCTCAGGGCTCCCAGTTGTTCGAGCATGCTTTTTCCCTCACCCTGTCCCTCTCCCGCAACCACCTGCAGTCAACGACGCGGCGTCGGTGGGCGGGAGAGGGGACCTGCTAATGTGAATTTGTGGGTTTTTCTTTAGTGTTATTTGGGAAGTTCCCTTACCCTGTCCCTCTCCCGCAACCACTTGCAGTCAACGATGCGGCATCGGTGGGCGGGGGATGCTAATGTGCATTTTTGAATATTTCATTAGAGTTAATTAGAGGGTCCCCTCTCCCGCCCACTGTCGTTGTTTTGTTGACTGTGGGTGGTTGCGGGAGAGGGATAGGGTGAGGGAAAAGGCGGTAACACGACCGCCTGATAGCTACATCACAGCAGACAATTCTTTCAACTGAGTGGTTAATTTGTCTTTCGCCGCATTCAACTCAGCTAATCGCAATTTCTCTTTCTCAACAACGTCCGCCGGTGCGCGATCAACAAAACTGGGATTGCTTAACTTCGTGCTGACAACCTGCAAATCTTTCTCAAGCTTGCCAATTTCTTTTTTCAGCCGCGCAGTTTCTTCTTCCAGATTAATTAATCCAGCCAACGGAATGAAAATTTCCAGCTCACCCACAAAGGCAGAGGAAGAGGGCGGAGGATTTTCATTGTCTGGCAGCCATTTTATCGATTCAACCTTGGCTAACGTTTTCAGCATGTTTTGCAAGTGATCCAAATTCGCTTTATCAGTCGCCGTGCCTTTACGTAACAAAATAGCCACTTGCTTGGCAGGCGAAACATTCATTTCACTGCGTATAGAACGAATGGAAACAATAATCGATTTCAACCATTCCAATTCTGCTTCAGATGTTTCATCGATTAATGATTTATCCACTTGCGGATAAGCTTGAATCATAATGCTTTCACCTTTTACCCCAGTCAGCACGGATGCACGCTGCCAAATGGATTCAGTGATAAACGGCATAATGGGATGCAATAACCGTAACAAGGTTTCCAGTGTAAATGCCAGTGTATGTCGTGTACCGCGCTGCTGACTTTCACTGCTGTCCCCAGTCAGAATCGGCTTCGATAATTCAAGATACCAATCGCAAAATTGATTCCAGGTAAAATCATAAATCGTATGCGCGAATAAATCGAAACGATAGTCTTTCAGCGCAGCATGTGCTTCGCCTATGGTTTTTTGCAGTCGTGATAAAATCCATTTATCTGGCAGCGATAAAATCATGTCTTTATTGGTAAGACCAGTATCTTTACCTTCGGTATTCATCATGACATAACGTGACGCATTCCATAATTTGTTACAGAAGTTACGGTAGCCAGCCAATCTGGCAATATCAAAACGGATTTCACGCGTATACGTCGCCATTGAGCAGAACGTGAAACGCAGTGCGTCTGTGCCGTAATTCGCAATACCTTCCGGAAATTCCTTGCGAGTGTTTTTTTCAATTTTTTGCGCCATCGCAGGCTGCATCAAACCATAAGTGCGTTTCGCAACGAGGTCATCTAATGCAATGCCATCTATCAAATCAATTGGATCTAACACATTCCCTTTTGATTTAGACATCTTGTGACCTTCGGCGTCACGGATCAAACCAGTGATATACACTTCTTTGAAGGGCACTTTGCCAGTGAATTTCAAGCTCATCATCATCATGCGCGCGACCCAGAAAAAGATGATGTCAAAACCAGTGACCAACACGCTGGTTGGGAAGAAGGTTTCATAACGTGAGGTTTCTTTAGGCCAGCCCAAGGTTGAAAATGGCCATAGAGCAGAGGAGAACCAGGTATCTAATACATCTTCATCCTGCTTCAGCGCAACGCTGGCATCCAGTTTATTGCGTTGACGCACGTCTTGTTCATTGTGCCCAACATACGGTTTCCCTGCATCATCATACCAAACTGGAATACGGTGTCCCCACCATAACTGACGACTGATACACCAATCTTCAATGTTATCCATCCACTGAAAATAAGTTTTATCCCAATTTTCCGGAATAAATTTCATGTCGCCGTTACGCACAGCTTGTGCAGCGGGTTCTGCTAAAGGTTTGGATTTGACATACCATTGATAAGTGAGATACGGTTCGACGACCACATTCGTGCGGTCACCGCGCGGCACTTTCAATTTATGCTTGTCAATTTTTTCCATCAACTCTGCAGCTTCAAGATCGGCAACAATCGCTTTACGCGCTGCGAAGCGATCTAATCCTTGATATTTCTTCGGGGCATTTTCATTAATGTGTGCAGTCGGTGTGAAGATATTAATCGGTTCTAATTTATGTCTGACACCAATTTCATAGTCATTGAAATCATGCGCTGGCGTGATTTTCACGCAGCCCGTACCAAATGATGGATCCACGTAAGTGTCTGCAATAATAGGAATGAGTCTGTCAGACAACGGCAGTTTAATTTGCTGGCCTACCAATGCTTGATACCGCTCATCATCCGGATGCACCGCTACTGCCACGTCACCTAACATGGTTTCTGGTCGGGTGGTGGCGATAATAATGTGGCCGCCATTTTGCAGCGGATAACGTATATGCCACATGTGACCATCTTCTTCTTCATTCGTCACTTCCAGATCTGAAATCGCCGTTAATAAAACGGGATCCCAGTTCACCAAGCGTTTGCCGCGATAAATCAAACCTTCATCAAATAACTTGATAAAAACTTCGCGCACCGCTTCGGATAATTCTTCATCCATGGTGAAACGTTCGTTTTCCCAATCGAGCGAAGCGCCTAATCTGCGTAATTGACGGGTAATGTTGCCGCCGGATTCTTCTTTCCATTGCCAGATACGTTCTACAAATTTTTCACGTCCTAAGTCATGACGTGTTTTATTTTCCAGATTCAACTGACGCTCAACCACCATTTGTGTAGCAATACCGGCGTGATCCGTGCCTGGCTGCCATAACGTATTATCACCACACATGCGATGGTAGCGAATTAGCACATCCATCAAGGTAAAACCAAAACCGTGACCCATGTGTAAACTGCCGGTCACATTAGGCGGTGGCAGCATAATAGTGTAAGGCTGACCTTTGCCAGCAGGTGCGAAATATCCTTGTTTTTCCCAATGCTGATAAATGTTTTTTTCTAATGATTGGGGTTCATATGCTTTATCAATGTCTGTCATGCAAAACTCACTTTCATTTTATGCGTTACAAGTTCTTGACCTGCTTCACGGTATTGACGAAATCTTTCGCGCGCGGCTTGTTGAACGGCTGCTTCTTGATAAACCACTTCAAGTACGCGCTGATATTGTAAATAAAAATCTGGAATGCCTGCGGTAAGGTTCACTAATGTGTGGGCGTTTGCAGGCGCTTGGTAACCAATGGTGATGGGTGATTCATCTTCACTCTTCAAGCTATGCGGCACAAAACTTTCATCGCGGTACGTCCACAATAATTTGTCCATGAACTCTGCTTCTTCAGCAGAGTTCACGTGAACGTAAACGGTTTCCTTGTTCTGATAGCACTGTTCCAGTTGCTGGCATAATTCACGCAGCGCCGGTAACCGTGTTGCATTTTCCAGAACCAGAAATTCTATTTTCATGCGTCGCTAGCCTGATCAATCAGGTATTGCACCAACATGGGAACAGGGCGGCCGGTCGCGCGGCGTTCGGAGCCGCTCATCATCATGGCGGCGGTGCCAGCAACATCTAAATGTGCCCATTTGAATTTCTTGGCAAATCGCGATAAGAAACACGCTGCGGTAATGGTGCCGCCTGAGCGGCCGCCGGAATTTGAAATATCGGCAAACGGACTTTTAATTTGTTCCTGATATTCTTCCCACATGGGCAATTGCCATGCACGGTCAAAGCTGGATTCACCCGCAGCTAATAAATCGGATGCGAGATCATCATTATTCGCCACCAGACCCGTAGCATGTGTGCCTAGCGCCACAACCACCGCGCCAGTTAAGGTGGCAATATCAATGACAGCGGCAGGCTTAAAGCGTTCTGCGTAGGTTAATGCATCGGCTAGAATCAACCGGCCTTCGGCATCGGTGCTAATGACTTCAATGGTGATGCCAGACATGCTAGTTAAGATATCTTCTGGTTTGTAAGCAGTGCCGCCCGGCATGTTTTCAACCGCTGGCACCAAGCCGACCAAATTTACTGGTAGTTTTAATTCGGCGACCGCACGAAACACACCCAGCACCGTGGCAGCGCCGCACATGTCATACTTCATGCCAACCATGCTATCTGCAGGTTTTAATGAATTACCGCCAGTATCAAACGTAATGCCTTTACCAACCAGGGCCACCGGCGCGGCATTTTTTTTGCCGCCGTAATATTCCATGATAATGAATTTTGATTCTTCTGCACTGCCTTGTGACACACCGAGTAACGCGCCCATTTTTAATTTGCGCATATCATTTTCATTCAGCACTTTCACTTTGATGCTTTTAAATGTTTTGCCTAATTCTTTTGCCTGCTCTGACAGGAAGGTAGGCGTGCAAATGTTGCTAGGTAAATTCCCGAGATTCTTTGTCAAGGTCACGCCATTGGCAACTGCTTGTCCTTGCAGCAAGCTGGTTTGGCAGGCTTTCAATTGTTTTTGATCCTGCAGGTTGATCGCGAGCTCGGCGACGCTTGGTTTCTTTTCTTTATCCGATTTAAACAAGTCAAACGCATACAGGCTTTCCGATACCACTTCAGCATGTTGTTTGACTTTCCATTCCAGTGACTGGTCTTTGACATTGATTTCGGTCAGGTAACTGATGGCTTTGGTCGCTTTACTTTGCGAGAGGGCTTTGGTCGCGCTTTGCAGAATTTTGCGGAATGAGGCGGCTGTAACGGATTTTTCATCGCCGCAACCAATGATTATTATTTGCTCAATCTTGCTATCCGGTAGATGAAACAGTGGTAGCACTTGGCCGGACTTGCCATCGAAGTGGCTTTTTTTCATGACTTTTGTCAGGTAGCCGCCGCATTGTTTATCCAATGCTTTAGCGGTTGGGGTGAGTTCATGGTTTGTATAAACGCCGATAACTAAACAGGCAGCGGGGTGTTTTTCTGGCAGGGTAGACGTTAGCGCTAGCTTCATGAAGGCTCCGGGGTTGGGTTGATGAGTAAGTATTTTAGAGTAAAAAATCAATTTGTCATCAATAAATCAGTTCGCCATCATCAAGTTGCTTGACGTATAATGGGCGTTTTACAAGCTTTGCGACAAGGCTGGCTTCGCGTGATTATACAGCGTTATCTGACTAGAGAAGTATTGAATTCCCTGACGGCGGTCATCACCGTATTGATGCTCGCGTTGTTATGTCAGCAAGTGGTGCGTTATCTGAATTATGTCGCTATTGGCAAAATTGCCACTAGCGTTTTGCTTGAGCTTGTCAGTTTTGAAATTCCTTATTTGCTAGCAATCTTGCTGCCACTCGCTCTATACCTCGGTATTTTACTCGCCTATGGCCGCATGTACTCCGACCAGGAAATGGCAATTCTTAACATGAGCGGTTTTAATGACCGCCGCATTTTGCGCATCACTGGTGTGATGGCGTTATTCATCATGATGATTGTGATGGCGCTGATGTTTTGGGTGAATCCATGGATATCATTGAAACGTCAAGCCGTCATGTCCAGTGATAAAGCGACACTGCACATGATAGAAACATTAATGCCCGGACGTTTCCAGGTTAGCAGTGACGGCAAGCATGTCATGTATGTTGAAAGTCTTTCCATGGATAGAAAGCGCGCGCAGAATGTTTTTATTGCGCAGCAAAAAGTGGTAAACGAAGCGAACGAGCAAAGTCAGTCACAATGGATGTTGATATCCGCTGAGCAAGGTTATCAATCCAAACTCAAACAAATTCCCGACCCATTTTTTGTGACCGTCGATGGTTATCGCTATGAAGGCACGCCGGGTCAGAATGATTACAAAATCATAAAATATAAAACCTATGCATTAAGAATTCCGCAGGCTGACTCGCGTGTCATTCACCCTGAAGATGAAGCCATGACCACCTCAGCACTGATGAGCGATTACACCAATCCGAAACGTGCGGCTGAGTTTCAATGGCGAGTGTCTGTGGGACTTTCAGCATTGATTCTAGGCTTACTCGCCGCCCCATTGAGCGCTGTGCGTCCGCGTAGAAGTCGTTATTTCATCTTGCTGCCAGCTGTACTGCTCTACATAGTGTATTTTAATTTGTTAGTCGTTACGCGCCATTGGGTAGAGCAGGGAACCTTGTCGATTAGTCTGGGTATGTGGTGGGTGCATGCAGTCATGCTGGCGCTGGTTGGGCTGCTGATGTTTATTCGTTCGCGACAATGGACATAATATGCTGAAGATACTTGAACGTTACCTGGCAAAGACTATTATCAGTTCCACACTGTTAACCGGTGTGATCATCACTGCAATTTTATTCATCATGTCTTTACTAGGCGAGTTTAAGAGTTTAGGCACGGGTGATTATGGTTTGCTGTCAGCAGTCTACTACACAATTTTGCGCATGCCCTTATCGCTATATCAATTTTCGCCCATGCTGATTTTGCTGGGCAGTATCATCGGACTAAGCATACTTACCACGCACAGGGAATTAGCCGTGATGCGGGCGTCAGGTTTTTCAATGCGGCATATTATTTACAGCGTCTTTGCAGCAGCCTTGATGCTGATTTTGTGCATCTCGTTTGTTGGTGAATTCACGGGGCCCACGTTGAGCCGGCGCGCGGAAATCAACAAAGACAACGCGCAAAATGCCGGTCAGGCTGTGGTCACCAATGCGGGTGTCTGGATGCACGTGGATAATAATTTTGTTCACATCGATCATGTTGTTAATAGTCAGCTGCTCGAGGGCGTGACACGCTATCAATTTGATGAAAACCATCGGTTACTCTCGGCTTATTTCGCCAAAACCATGCGGCAAGATAATAAGCAATGGGTGATGCATGACGCGGTGAAAACCACGTTTTCTGATAACCGCACGTTAAGTGAATCATTTGCCACACTGCCATTTAACTTGGAATTTAATCCGCATTTATTAAGCGTCGTGATGCAGGAACCTTCTGAAATGTCCTTGAGCCGTTTAGTGAAGTTCTCTCGTTATCTCGAAAGTAACGGCTTGCAATCCAGTCAGTATCGTTTTGAATTTTGGTCGCGTTTATTCACGCCGCTGGCCTCGCTGGTCATGATCTTTTTAGCGGTGCCATTTGTGCTAGGTGTGTTTAACCAGGCGGCGATGGGTTGGCGCTTGGTGGTAGGCGTGATGACAGGATTCGCATTCTTTATCATGGATGCGTTTGTCGGCCAAATTTGTATTGTTTATCAAGTCCCGCCGTTTTTAGCCGCCTTGATTCCAATCATCATTTTCGGGGGCATGGGCATTATTCTAGCAAAAAACTTGCTCACCACTTGAAACTTGATCAATTGTCCTTATAGTATGCACATCATTAAAGAGGAGCCTTCTCATGTCGATTGACGCCCATCAAGAAACCCTGAGTTTTCAGGCAGAAGTGAAACAGTTACTGGATATTGTTGTACATTCACTTTATAGCAATAAAGAAATCGCCATTCGCGAATTAATTTCTAACTCAGCAGACGCCATTGATAAATTACGCTTTGAGGCCCTGTCTGATCCCGCGTTATATGAAAAAGATCCTAATCTTGCGATCAAAATCACTTATGATAAAGAGGCTCGTACCTTAACTATTAGCGATAACGGTATCGGTATGAGTCGTGATGAAGTGGTCGATAATCTTGGTACCATTGCCAAATCCGGTACGCGAGAATTTTTATCCAGATTGTCTGGTGATCAAAAGAAAGATTCATCGCTCATTGGGCAATTCGGTGTTGGATTTTACTCATCCTTCATGATTTCAGATAAAGTCACTGTGCGTACACGCCGCGCAGGTTTGGGTATAGAACATGGTGTGCAGTGGGAATCGAAAGGCGATGGTTCATACACCGTGAACAACATTGAAAAAGCGGAGCGCGGTACTGAAATCACCTTGCATTTGAAAGAAGGTGAAGATGAATACCTGAATGATTTGCGCTTGCAAAATATCATTACAAAATATTCAGATCATCTCAATGTTCCAATCATGATGTTAAAACGCACCGATGATGGAAAACCAACAGATGAATGGGAAACCGTCAACCGCGCAACTGCGCTATGGACCTTGCCAAAGTCTTCGATCAAGCCGGAAGATTATTCGGCGTTTTACAAGCATATTTCTCATGATTTTGAAGAGCCGCTGGTTTATACGCATAACAAAATTGAAGGCGGCAATATCGATTATATTTCGCTGCTGTTTATTCCAAAACATGCACCATTTGACATGTGGCAACGCGAAGGTCGTTTTGGTTTGAAATTGTATGTGAACCGCGTTTTTATTATGGATAACGTCGAACAATTCTTGCCGCATTACTTGCGCTTTGTGCGTGGTGTTGTTGATACCAGTGCATTGCCCTTGAATATCTCGCGCGAGATTTTGCAAGATCATCCAAACATTCCTAAATTACGTGCGGCTTTAGTCAGGCACTCACTGGATTTGCTGGATAAACTCGCCAAAGACGAACCAGAGAAATATCAAACATTCTGGGATGAATTTGGTGTTGTGTTAAAAGAAGGTCCGGCAGAAGATTTTGCAAACCGTGATCGCGTTGGCAAGCTAATGCGCTTCGCCTCAACGCACAGTGATAAGCAAAATGTGTCGCTGGATGATTACATCAGCCGCATGAAACCAAATCAAAAGAAAATCTATTTCATTACAGCAGATACCTTGGCAGCTGCGAAATCGAGTCCGCACCTGGAAATCTTCAAGAAAAATAATATTGAAGTTTTGCTGTTGACTGACAAGATTGATGAATGGGTAGTTGGTCATTTGCCCAGTTATGCGGATAAGCATTTGCAATCCGTGGCGAAAGGCGACTTGGCGCTGGATGAATTAGTAGAAGAAACAGAAAAGGAAAAAGAAGCAGAAAAAGCCAAGGATGAAAAGAACAAGCAGGAATATGAAAACCTGTTGAAGCAGATCCAGACTATTTTACAAGATCAAATCAAAGAAGTGCGTTTGTCGCATCGTTTAACCGAATCACCAGCTTGTTTGGTCCGTGATACACATGCGCTAGGTCCGCAGATGGAGCGTTTGTTGAAAGCAGCAGGACAGCAGGTGGTAGAATCCAAACCAATTATGGAAATCAATCCAGATCACACCATTATTCGTAAATTAGGTGCAGGTTTGCCAGAAGATAAATTGAATGAATGGACGCATTTGTTATTTGAACAAGCTATGCTGGCCGAAGGTAGTGCCTTGTCTGACCCCGCTGCATTTGTTCGTCGTTTGAATAAAATGTGGATGGAAATGGTCGGTAAATAAATTTAAACGTGGAGAATGAAAATGATTATAGGCGTCCCAAAAGAGATTAAAAATTTTGAATATCGTGTTGGTCTTGTTCCAAGCAGTGTGCGTGAATTAACTGAAAACGGCCACAAAGTTTTAATCCAAAAAGGTGCTGGTGAAAAAATTGGTTTTGAAGATTCGATGTATGAAGCATCAGGCGCAGGCATTGTTGATACAGCGGAAGAAATTTTTGCCAAGGCTGAAATGATTGTCAAAGTGAAAGAGCCGCAGAAAGTGGAATGCAAAATGCTGCGTCCAGGGCAGGTCCTCTTTACCTATCTGCATTTGGCGCCAGACCCAGAACAGGCAAAATTGCTGGAAGAATCCGGTTGCGTCGCGATTGCTTATGAAACTGTGACCAGTGCTTCAGGTCGTTTACCGTTGTTAGCGCCTATGAGTGAAGTTGCCGGACGAATGGCTGTGCAAGCTGGTGCGAACAGCCTCGAAATTAAGAACGGTGGACGCGGTATTTTATTAGGCGGAGTTCCAGGCGTGCCCCCAGCAAAAGTGGTAGTGCTTGGCGGTGGTGTCGTTGGTACCAACTCAGTCCGCGTTGCGATGGGTATGGGCGCTCACGTGGTTGTCATCGATAAGTCTCTGGAACGGTTATATCAATTAGATATGCAATACGGTTCCATGATTAGCACCATTTACTCCACCACATTCTCTATTGAACATCATCTAAGAAGCGCAGATCTGGTCATTGGTGCTGTTTTGGTTCCAGGCGCTTCCGCGCCAAAGTTGGTAACGCGTGACATGATTAAAGTGATGCAGCCAGGTTCTGTCGTGGTTGACGTTTCAATTGACCAAGGCGGATGTTTTGAAACCAGTCGTGCGACGACGCACCAAGATCCAACTTATGTCGTCGATGGCGTTGTGCATTATTGCGTTGCCAACATGCCAGGCGCTGTGCCGCGCACTTCAACGGTTGCTTTGAATAATGCAACGCTGCCATTTGTTGTCTCGTTAGCGAACTTGGGTTATCGCGAAGCGATGCGTCGTAACCATCATTTATTAAACGGCTTGAATGTTTGCAACGGTAAAATCACCTATCGTGCCGTGGCCGAAGCGTTAGGAATGACTTACACACCTGCGGAAGATTTAATATAAGGAAATCAAGATGCTTGCCTGCTTTGTGACGACGGCGCAAGATGCGCGTCAGATTTATGTCTTTACACCGGAAGAATGTACTAAATGGCTCGCGGATCAAGAGCAAATGGTGCAAACATGGGTAGGTATTTCCGGCTATAAAAATGAAGCAGGCAATGTTGCTATTGTGCCTGATAAAACTGGGCAAATTGCCTTTATTATTTGTTGCACCACTGATAAAAATAATTTGTGGAATGTGGCGAATTTATCGATGCAATTGCCGCCTGGTACTTATGAGTTTGCCAATGCTGGTCAGTATTTACAGCGTTTTGCGATTGCCTGGGGTTTGGGTGCGTATCAATTTACTCAATATAAAAAAGCAAATCGTCCACCGCTGACACTGGTTGTGCCGGCCGATCAATTGCCCGCCATCGAGAATCAGGTTAGTGCGATTTACGATGTGCGTGATTTAATTAATATGCCAACTGAAGAGATGGGTCCAAGTGAGCTCGCTAAATTTGCCGCGGATTTGGCTTCTTCTTATCATGCTGAATATCGTGAAATTGTTGGCGATGAGTTGCTTAGTCAGAATTACCCAGTGATTCATGCAGTAGGGCGAGCTTGTGATGATGCGCCGCGTTTGCTCGATATTCGTTGGGGTAAGAAAGATCATCCAAAAGTCACGCTGGTGGGTAAGGGCGTGTGTTTTGATACAGGTGGTCTTGATTTGAAAACTGCGCCGTATATGTTGTTAATGAAAAAAGACATGGGTGGCGCGGCACACGTGCTTGGTTTGGCGCGCATGATTATGCAAGCCAATTTGCCTGTGCGTTTGCGTGTCTTAATTCCTGCAGTAGAAAACTCTGTGTCAGGTAATGCGTATAGACCAGGTGATGTGTTGAGGAGTCGTAAAGGTCTCACGATTGAAATTGGCAACACAGATGCAGAAGGTCGTTTAATCTTAGCGGATGCATTAACAGAAGCGGTCAGTGAATCGCCTGATATGATTATTGATATGGCCACTTTAACCGGCGCAGCGCGTGTTGCGGTTGGTACTGAAATTGCCGCTGTTTTTTCTAATAATGATGATTTGGTCAATGCGGTGATGGCGCAAGGCGATGCTTTAAATGATCCCATCTGGCGCCTACCTTTGTTTGCTGCGTACCGTGAAAGCTTGAATAGTTCTATTGCTGATATCAATAACAGCGGTGCGGATGCTTATGCTGGTGCGATTACTGCCGCCTTGTTTCTGAAAGAGTTTGTGCCGGATCATATTCCATGGCTGCATTTCGATATTATGGCTTGGAACTTGCGTACCAAGCCTGGACGGCCGGTTGGTGGTGAAGCGATGGCGTTGCGCGCGTTATTTGCTTATCTGGCTGAGCGTTATGGTTAAATTGCTCTGGCTTGTCATTTTAGGGTGTTTTATACGGTATCTAGCTTGAATTTTGATTGTTAGAATTTATGCTTTCGAATCTCTCATTGATGGAATGGTGATATGAAAGCTTATAAATACCTGCTAGGTTTTGTTTTAATAACGCTGATTTCTTCTTCTGCGCTGGCGCATAGATCATGTAAGATCATCGAGCAAGATGGCTCGGGTGAAGGTGCGTGGTGCAATAATCATCAGCAAGATGGCTCGATTCGTTGTTATGCGAAAGTTCAGTATTCGAATGGTGAGGAAAAGCAAATTTGGGGTGATGGTTGCTATTCTTCTTTTGCGGATTGCTGGGCTAGCGGCAAGGGCGGTGTTGAGCCTGATTGCGCTAAGCGATAGTTGGATGCTTCATGCAATATGTCACGCTGTCGTGAATTTTGCATGATGGTAATTTACGATGTTGATAGATTACTACGTTGACAATTTGCCGCTTTGATAATTTACCTCGTCGATAATTTACCTCGTCGATAATTTACCTCGTCGATAATTTACCTCGTCGATAATTTACTCCGTCGATAATTTACTCCGTCGATAATTTACTCCGTCGATAATTTACTCCGTCGTCCCCGCATGCTTTTAGCGGGGATCTGTTTGTGCAACTGTGCATGTGATCTAAGCAAGCTCCCTACGTTTTGTTTCTCTGTTACACAAACAGATCCCCGCTAAAAGCATGCGGGGACGACGTTCTATTGTGGGGCCAGTGACGTTCTATTGTGGGGTCAGTGACGTTCTATTGTGGGGTCAGTGACGTTC
>CAZBHW010000015.1:19065-83280 GCA_964492045.1 uncultured Coxiellaceae bacterium
CAGTGACGTTCTATTGTGGGGTCAGTGACGTTCTATTGTGGGGTCAGTGACGTTCTATTTATCGCGCGCCCTATTTAGAGGGCGTCCTATTTAGATAGGGCGACGTGCTATTTAGAGCAGCCAACGAGCTAGTAAGGCTCGGTCGATAAGTTCATAACTATTATTGCCCTTCTCCATAGCGAATAATTAAAGACTTAACATTCTAGTAACGCCCTCTAAATGATTATCCCTTACCAGTGTGTTAGCCGTCTGTGTGCGCCGCAAAATAATCATGTAAGTTATAACGCATGCCCTGACCTGGGCCGCCTTTGATGTCAAGAATAAAAGGTGCGCTATCATGTTCTGAGCCAGGTTTTCCCGTGACTTTGCAATTGATGAGACGGCCGTTAATGTTGAATTTGGTTTCTAGAATAAAATCAGGCATCGATTATTTCCTTATAAGTTTTCCTTTGTGTGGTGATAATTACATTGATCGCCATCATAGTACATACAAATGAGATGATTCTTGTGTTCGAAGAGAGCGTGACTAATTATGTTTGAAATAAGGTGAGCCAGGTTGGTGCTCGCGTGATGTGTTATCTGGTTCTGGTAAGTTACTATGCGGGGCTTCAGGTGCTGACTCTGCTGTTGCACCTTGCATGGTTTTCATCGGGTATTCAGATTCTAAACGCATCATGATATTTGCCGTCATTCGCTTGTTTCTATCTCTAATCAGTGCGCTGATCGGCGTACTGACCCACCTCGATTCATCTGCTTGGCGTTCTTTTTCGTGGCGCCATTCGGCCTGCAACTCAGTCATCACTCTTTCAATTAATCGTCGAAGTTTTTCTAGTTGGCGAATTTCACTTAATGTGAGTTCTTGTTCTGAATGATCATCCAGGCTGCGATTGGCGAATTTACCCAGCGACAAAAGTTTGCTGCTCTTGCTGCGAATACTGATGGTGCCGCTCAGTGTTAATTTAGAAAGTGACTGATAAACGCGATGTGATTTCTGCAAATTATCTTGATGAACTTTTTTCACGCCATGCGAGAGTTTATGCTCAATGATTTCCAGTAAGGCTTTGCCAGGCATCAGTCCGCATAGCAGAAAAAAATGAATGACTTTTTCCAGTAGCCATTCATGATTATCGATGTGCTCAATCATTTCATTGAGTAAATTGTTATATGCGCCATGATGGTAGTCCAGCCAGAACAGAGCGGTTTTTTTCAGGTGCATGAACTTTGCGGTCATGAACACACAAGCATCTACTTCTTCGGCAAGCGCTTCGCATTTCAAGTAGGCTGTTTCATCTAGTCTGTCTAGTGAATGTTTCTTCAATAGCGCCATAAACTTGCGAGAGAAATGTGTGTGCGGTGTGAAGAGTGACGCGTCACGAGTTATGTTTAAAAAAGCCATCTTAATAACATCATCTGTAATGGTGTATTTCATGAATAATAAAGTATCGATGTGTTTTCTAATGGCGATGCCAAGCTCGGTTGTGTCGTCTCTCCAGTGATCATACTGTTGTAAGAGGTACTCCATTTTATTCTGAAATAACGCTGGTAAGTGCGCTACACAAATAGACGAAATTTCGTTAGCCAGCCGACTGAGTGTCTGATCATGCGACTTGTCCTTCAGTGTTTTTGCTTTAACGACGAGGCCAGCTAGTATGGATTTACCAAATTGATGAGCGCCAAATTTTTGTAAATATCGATCCAGTTTCTCAGCTTGGGCTTTTGAGTGTTCATCAAACGCAGTGACCATCTCGGTGATCATTTCAATCGCATGAGTATTTAATGCGGTCGCAATGATCATGAGCGCATACTGTATTCTGCCTTGCTCTTGTAAGTCTTTATCAATGCTACGCGCGTGACGTAAACAAGTGGCAAAACCGTCTGGATTGGTTTGATCAAAATGGAATTGTTCCAGTGTTTCGGCTATTTCCTTGGTGACGACATTTGAGAGGCTCTCTTGTCTTTGATTGGTGGAAAATGCTTTAGTTAAATGCTGGCTGAGTCTAGTGAGAGAATCTCTCTCCGTGACGGGTGAGGAGGTAATGGATTTTACTTTAGGATCAGCAATGATGATATTCACTCGGTAGTGCAGCTCATCTAAAAATCTTTCCACTGGCCCAAAATAATTATCTCGCTTTACATCCGCACATAAATTCATTATTTGATCGATATTGCCTGCAATCTGCTGTGAGAGTTGCTGACTATGTTGATGAAATCTTACTTCGATGTTGAGCAGTAGTTGTATGCCTTCCAGTGTGGTGCAAGCTTTTGCTGCACGTTCTTCGGCTTCTGCTTTAGATTCTGCCGGCACTGCTGTGTCACTATCAGTACCGGCACTTAGTAAAAGATGGGTTGCTAATCGTTGCTCATCTTCATCCGTGAAAATTGGCACTGATATTGTTGATTCCATGCGCTTCCTTTCATGTTATGTCCAGCTCAACACCACCTTACCTGATTGGCCTGAGCCCATGACTGCGAATGCCTTTTCATAGTCATCTACCGCGAATTCATGTGTGATCACTGGTGCGATATTCAAGCCGCTTTGCAGCATGGTTATCATTTTATACCAGGTATCATACATTTCACGACCATAAATACCCTTAATGACTAAGCCTTTCATAATTACCTGGCTCCAGTCAATGCCCGTGTTTTCAGGCAGGAAGCCGAGCAGGGCGATTTTACCGGCATGGTTCATGTGTTGGATCATGGCGTTGAACGCGCCGGCGTTGCCTGACATTTCAAGCCCAACGTCGAAGCCTTCGCGCATACCCAACTTGCTCATGACTTCATCCAGGCTCATTTTGCTGGTGTTAACCGCCATGGTAGCACCGATTTTTTCAGCGAGGCTTAAGCGGTATTCATTTACATCCGTGACGACCACGTGACGTGCACCTACATGTTTAGCAATAGCGGCGGCCATAATACCAACGGGGCCTGCGCCAGTAATTAATACGTCTTCACCGACTAAATCGAAGGATAAAGCGGTGTGTGTCGCATTACCAAATGGATCAAGAATGGCAGCTTGTACGCTGGGAATTTCTTTTGGGATAGGGTAGGCATTGGTGGCGGGGATGCATAGGTATTCTGCAAATGCACCATTACGGGTGACGCCAACGCTCACGTTTTTACGGCATAAGTGTGAACGACCAGCCCGGCAGTTGCGGCAATGCAAGCAGGCAATGTGTCCTTCACCAGAAACGCGGTCGCCAATATTAAAATAATCCTGAACTTCTTTTCCAATCTCTACCACTTCACCTACAAACTCATGACCTGCTACCAGTGGTGCTTTAATGTGTTTTTGTGCCCACTCGTCCCAATTATAGATGTGCATGTCAGTGCCGCAAATGGCGGTCTTGTGAATTTTAATCATCACATCATTGTGACCAAGTACTGGTTTGGGAACGTCTTGCATCCAAATGCCGCGTTCGTTTTTTGCTTTTACTAATGCTTTCATTGTTGTGTGCTCCTAGATGATGCTTAGCTGTTTGCCGACTTTGGCAAAAGCAGCGATAGCTTTATCAAGATGAGAAATGTCGTGACCTGCTGACATTTGCGTACGAATGCGAGCCTGTCCTTTTGGTACGACTGGGAAAGAAAATCCAATCACATAAATGCCTTCTTTCAACATGGCATCGGCAACTTGTGTTGCGAGTTTTGCATCGCCCAGCATGACGGGAATGATGGGATGATTGCCGGGTACTAATTTGAAACCTAATGCAGACATTTTTTCGCGGAAATATTGACTGTTGTCATGCACTTTTTTAATGAGGTGATGATTGGCTTCAAGCATTTCCAGTACTTTGATTGAGGCGCCTGCAATGGAAGGGCAGAGTGTGTTTGAAAATAAATAAGGACGTGAACGTTGGCGCAGCCAGGCAATGATTTCTTTACGGCCTGAAGTGTAACCGCCTGAAGCGCCGCCTAAAGCTTTACCCAGGGTGCCGGTGATGATATCGATGCGCCCCATCACGCCGCAATATTCATGCGTGCCGCGACCGTTTTCACCCATGAAGCCAACAGCGTGTGAATCATCGACCATCACTAACGCGTGATACTTATCAGCAAGATCACAAATGGCTTTTAAGTTGGCCGTGATGCCATCCATGGAAAACACACCGTCTGTGACAATTAATTTGACGCGTGCATTGGCAGCGGCTTGTAATTGAGTTTCAAGATCTGCCATGTCGTTATTTTGATAACGGAAGCGTTGCGCTTTACACAAGCGCACGCCGTCGATAATGCTCGCGTGATTTAATGCATCGCTGATGACAGCATCTTCTGCGCCCAGCAGGGTTTCAAATAAGCCACCGTTGGCATCAAAACAGGAAGAATAAAGGATAGTGTCATCGGTGCCGAGAAACTGGCTGATTTTATCTTCTAATTGTTTATGCACCGATTGCGTGCCGCAAATAAATCGTACTGAAGAAAGACCGAATCCGTATTTATCTAAAGATTCTTTTGCTGCTGCCACTAATTCCGGGCTATTAGCTAATCCTAAATAATTGTTGGCGCATAAATTAACAACTTCGCTGCCGTCTTGCAGTTTAATCACGGCCTTTTGTGGTGAGGTGATCACGCGTTCAGCCTTGAATAATCCTTCTTCTTTCAATTTATCAATTTCGTTGGCAAGGAATTGCAGATACGCTGCGCGCGGCATGTTGGCGCTGGTGACGGTGGATGACATGGTTGAGAGCTCTCCTGGTCAGTTTTAGTAGGGCGATTATGGACGCGAAAGGCGGGTGTGACAATGATTTAGGGTCAATCGTAGGCTGATAATCCGCCTAAATTTGATTTAAAACGATAAATAAGTTAAATTCCTGCGCAGAAATATCAGGATCACACACTATAACGTATTGATAATTAACTCTTAACATTGATTTATTTGGATTGGCTATGTTTAGAAAGAAAAACCGAGCCCAATTGCCGCCTGACACGTCCACATTTTTGCGTAAAGAGATGACCTGTGTTCAGGACTTAATTCCTGCCTGTAAGGCCGGTTCAGTGCGCGAAGTGATAGATTATGTGAAAGCGCGCCCGAATGATCTTTACGTTAATGTCCCGACAGATGTGTATGTTTATGATCAAAAACTAGGGTTGCAAGTTAAGTCCATCGAAATGAATTTACTGACTTATAGTTTGCTTTATGCGGACTAAGATTTATTTGTCTCGGTGTTTATTTCCTTGGATTCGACCAATCATCGTTTGATGCAAAACTTTTTTGATGAAGTAATTAAGTCATGTTATTCCGCTGTTTATGAATATTCATTCGCGCGTGTGCTCACAAGCTATGATGAGTCACTTAATGATTTTGAAACTTTCGAAGATTCAAAACGTGTTGCCGCTATCATGGCTTGTTTGCCGCCATATATCTTGCAGGCGATGTGCTTTGATGATTGGGGGCAAAAACAGCATTTTGAAAAAATGACAGCATCAAGAAGAAAGTGTCGTCAATTTATTCTTTTGCAGGAAAGTGATTTTGCAAAAGTGCCGCTGGATAGTTGCATTAAAACAGGAAAATTTGGGCGACGTGAATGTTTCATGGTGTATCGTGGAGCGAATGACACACCGAGACTCTGTGATCAGGTGAAAGTATTCAGTCGCATGAAGTGGGCTGCGTGCGATGATCTGAAATATATTAATATCGTGCTTAAAGCAAGAATGACGCAGCTCTATATCAAGATCATGGAGTTGGCTATTTTCATGGAGAATAATTTGCAAGTCAAAGGATCGTGGTTGAAATTCGTAGCGCTGAGAGAAGCGGGGCGCACAGGCTCAGATTACATGCGCAAGTTAACTCCGATTTTTGATTCGGTTCACTCTCATGAGATGACGCGGCATATTTTTTATTCCATGATGGACTTAATGAGCCGTAAAGACCAGCCGATTGAAAAAGGTGGTTTTCGTGCGCGTTCTTTAACTGTAGAGCCTACGGACGCGCTAGTGGTGTCGCAAAAGGTTGAAATGGTAGCGCAAGATAACGTTCAGCCTGTGAAGCCGCAACGACCGTTGCCGCCGCCACGAAATAAGTAGGCGATATTGTATTGACTTGATGAAAAATAATGACAATACTGAATTTCAATGTATTTAGGCTACCTATTGGCCTCACGCGGCCCTGCTAAAATGATAGAGTATTTTATACACTATTAGACTGCACAAAAACTCACTATTATTCTCTTCGTTGGTTACATCTAACGCTCATCAAATTCAGAAGATATATTAATAATCATAATAAAGGGTATGACTATGCTCAGTACTCGCGAAGAGAATATATTTATCCCCAGCGCTAACGTCACTAAACTAATCAAGTTAATACGTGATGCATGCTGGTGTTATATTAGGAATAATTTTGCATTCGCTTATGAAAAAACAGAAATATCACATGATCTTCAAGCCGCTATCGATCTGATTGCCGATTATCAAGCAGCTACAGAACGCGATTGGTACCCTTGGTTTATAAGCAAGCTGCCGTATGCATCACCATTATATCGACTTAATGATCTTCGTCATTTATACGTATGCGCAAAAGCTATTGAAGATAAACTAGATTCACTAAACCAATCGTTGGAGCGTCTGCGAAATTCAGTCGGACATGATGGGGAATTTCAAGTGTATAATGGGCAAGTTGCAGACTCAGAGAATGAGCTCAATGATGTATTAACTTATGTTTATAAGGTTTTAGATTATAAAATAGTAGCCCGTTTTAAAAATGATGAAGATTGTCCGAAAGAAATAAAAACGTTTACCTATACCGATAAAAATAAACGTGATTTTGTGCTGGAAACGAAACGTATATCTGGCGCAGAACATAATGTTAACCTGCGTGGTATATTGCTCTACACTTTACATCAAAATAAGATATTCTCTAATGAATTATCATCACTAGAATTGCCTAATGCACGATCTATAGGTATCACCATTTTGCCTGCTCCTGTTATTAGCCAGGAATATCTTGGTGAATATTCAGGTTTTGATTCTCCCTCTAAAAAGTACATCAATCATCTAGTAAAAAAAGCAAGAATTAATAATTCTACCATAGATCATGATTCGCACGAGGTTGCACAACAAGCCAGTTCACGTACTTTATGTGGTGTTGGACAAACTAACTTACCCAAATTGAAGCACATAGCAATTGATGCGTTGATGAGACAAGGATTATTTAGATCAAAATTCAAAGTATCTTTAAGAGGTGATTTGTCTCTTGAAAGACAGCAATGGCAAATATCAGAAGTTGTTTGTCATGCTGCAGCAGAAAAATATCTGCCTAGTTTACTACAAGCAATAGTTGAAAATGATTTACGGAAGGCAGCGGAAATTCTAGATAAATTACCGTATCTTGTATTGGTTACCCCAACGGTGGATATGGCAATTGATGAGGGTCAATCTGGTGCTATGAGTCTAGCTATTAAATATAAGCATATTCGAATGATCAAACTGCTAGTTATATATCTTGAAAAAATGCCGATGAATAATCAAGCTAAGAGTTTATTGTTGCAAGGGGAATATGCCATAAAAGACATTTCCTATAATAGATTATAGAGAACCCTTCGTTTGATTTAGTATTATCTTTTAATCTGATTGGTTTCAAAATTGAAGGTCAGGCCAATTACTTTGATTGAATTAAATTTTCAGCTTACATCAATACCCAGGAAAATCTTCGACTTTGATGCGTTCAGTTGAAATTTGCATGCCTGTCAGTAATTGCTGCATTGCGCTAACCATGGCAGGGGAGCCGCAAACATAATAAATTGGCGCATCTAAATCAGCGATGTTTTTTGCAAGAATATCTTCTGTGATAAAACCAGAATGGCCCGTCCATTCATCGTGAGGTTCTGATAACACCGAAATCATTTTGAATAATGGATGTTGTTTTTCTAATGCCATCAATTCCGCTAACAATGCGCTGTCAGCCAAAGAGCGATTTCCATAAAACAAGGTGATCTGTTGCGCGGGTTGGTGAGCAAGTACATCTCTAATGATGCTGTAAAACGGCGCGATACCAATGCCACCGGCAATCATTACCGCCGGGGTGTTATCTTGATGCAAAACAAAATTGCCGGTAGGGCCGGCGAATTTAATCGAGTCACCAATCGCCAGATTTTGTAAATTGCGTTTGAATGCCGAGGTTTGTATGCGCGTGGCAATGGTCAACTGTTCATCGTCCGGCGCGCTCAAAATGGAAAATCGGCGTGTGGCACCTTTATCATCTTTCTCAATCGGATTAATTAAAGTGAAGCCGCCATACTGGCCGGCAATAAAGGTAAAGCCAGCGGGCTTTTCAAAAGTGAATGACATGGTGTTATTGGCGATGACTTTTTTGTCTATGAGTTTAATGGTGTAAATTGGCATGATTTACTTGCGGCGCGAGCTGTTAAGCTTTTGCTTTTCATCCTTTAAATTGGGCAGGATATATTGATTAAAAAATAACTCAAAGTCATCTGGTTTGTGGCGTGGTTTACTCAATAATTTTTTAAAGCAAACCGAAAAGGCTTGTCTGGCTTTAGGGTTTTGCGCGAGTTTTTCGAAGAATTCGGGTAAATTAGCTTCGTCAATTTCTGTGCTGGGGTCGTTAATTGCAGGAATCAGACCCTGAATTTGATCTTCGGAGATACCGATATTGAGCAGTACGTTTGTTAGTATCGCTTTTAGTTTATTACTCATGCGTTTACTCTTATAATTGCCTGCGTTATTGACTATACATATCAGTATAACAGCCAAAAATAAAGAGAACCTTAACGTGAACGAAGAAAATCTCAATGAATTCATTAATCAACCCTCGCGCCTGAAATGGATGTGCCGTCGTGGAATGTTGGAACTCGATGTTTTATTTGGTAAATTTCTCGAATCGGGGTATTCTGAGTTGTCGGATGATGAGAAGCGCCAGTTTGTTCAATTATTGAGCTGCCCAGATCCGGACTTAATTGGTTGGCTGCTAGGCACGGATGAACCAGCTGATGCAGGGCTTAAGCATATTACAGGGAAGATTAAGCAACATGTTCGATCACGAATTTAAATTACGGCCGTCGTTACTATACGCTTTGTTTCTGCTGATTTTCATCATTGCCAGTTTAATTATTACTTTACTATTGCCGGTGCCTGGTTGGGTGCGGTGGCCGTTATTATTATTGTGCTTTCTGTACGGTATGCACTTGATTAGTCATCATGCTTTATTAACCGCGCCTGATTCAGTGTTAGGATTTAAAAAACTCGACGAATCACGTTGGCAAATCATCACACGTCGCGCGGTTTACGAAGGGAAATTGCTGGGCGATAGCTTGGTTTCGCAAGTGGTGTCAGTGCTGCGCTTTTCTGTACAAGGTAGACGTGCGCCGTTAAGCTGTGTGATTTGGCGCAATTCATTGCCGTCCGATGATTATCGAAAAATGATAGTCATGGTCAAACATCATTAAACAGATTGACTGTCGAGCTGGCGAGGTTTGCCAGTAGCGTCTATTGCCACAAACGTGAATAAACCTTCGGCGACTTTCATGCGTTGATCTTCACTGTTGTTGTCCAGGCCTATGGTCCACACTTCAATGTGAAATTGCATGGATGTGCGACCAGTTTTCATTAATTCTGCATAACAGCAAACCGTATCACCTACATAAACGGGGCGAATGAATTCTAATTTGTCGATAGCGCGTGTCACGGCACGCGATTTGGCATGACGACGAGCCGCAATACCACAAGCCATGTCCATGTGTGAAACTACCCAGCCGCCGAAAATGTCACCATTCATGTTGGTATCTGCCGGCATGGCAACCGTTTGTAATGTCAGTTTACCGCGTGGATTAGTTTGTTCCGTCATGACAAGATTCCTTTGGCAATCACTCTGTCTATTATACAATGGCGGCGAATGAATAGGCAAAAAAGTAAGGGTTTTACATGAGGCAATTCATTGAAATCTCAGGGTCTTGTGCGGAAAAAATGGAAGTCACCATTAAGCAAGTCTATGAGGCTGGCGGTAAGTTGATTGTCTTGGCGAGTCTGGCAAGAAAGATTAACGATAAAGATAGCATAGAGCAACGAAGTGCGATTTTTCGCGATCAGGTGGTCGTGGAAACTGACGCCAAAGAATTATTGCCTGTGACCTATGTCATGGTGGATGTTGATCCAGAAGAAGTGGATTGTTCGGCGGATTGCTACGCTGCTAGGTATCAGTTACGCGGCGTCAATCGCTGCGGTCAATTTGAAATGAATTACATTGGTAAAACCTATCCATTATTACCAAAAGCAAAATTACGATATCAACAAAATTTGGCAAGAACAGATTCATTTCGTATAGGCGACAGGCCGCAATTCTTTGCAAATGACATATCAGAATTTCATACAGAAACGACTGTGCTTGATAATGTCTTAAATATCTATAGTACAGTTCAGCATGGTGTTTATAAAGTGGTGCTTGAAGTGATTACCGCTCATAAAGAATGTGCTGAGATGCCGCGTGCATTATTTCCTGAGGCGGTTTTTACTGGCGATGATTTTAACCGACGTTATAAGCCAACGATCGAAGAAACCATTTATTTTATGGCATCCTGTCGTGGTGTGATCAGGCAATATCAAACATGCGCTGTGAGTCTTGAGGTGCCAAGTGATGATTTAACTGCTGTGGTCGAGCTGATTGGATATCTTGATGCAGCCTGGGATGCCGCCTTTTATAAAAGACGTAGATTTGACTTGGTGCAAGTATCTACATCAACGGTGCTGTCTTGTTATGCTGATCCATGGTTTGTCTGCGCCAGAGTGAATGAAACTGATAAACGTAAGTATCGTCAAATGCTAAATCAGCCTATAGAGTTGGATTTCTTCTTGATGAAATCTTTACGCTATGATTTTCGTGAATCCTTGCGCAGAATGATCAGTCAGGATTTGCAGTCAATCACGAATGCGCCAGCCTATGAAGTAATGCGGCAAGTATTCGTAAAGTATGACGATGATCTCGAATTACGCCAATTGCTGCATTGTCCTACTCAGTTGTTGTGTGATATGACGGACGTAAACTTGCGCTTACTGCATCGTGAAGATACACCGCTTAAAGAGAAAAAATTATTGATAGCTCAGTTGGAAAATTATTTAAGCCGAGAGCAAAACGATTTCAGGCGTCTTCAATTGCGATATTTATTGAATCGATTTAACCGCCATTTAGTGAAGTCGTGTTTTTGCCGCGAAATTGCCGCTCGTGAAGAGGTTGCAGAAGTAAAACTGATCTTGGATTTCATCAGTCTTGCTGTATTTGATTTAATGGATGATGGCAGGCTGCGAATACCGTTGCTTACAAATCCAGTTTATTTGCAGTATTTCGCAGGTGATCCAGAAGCAGCCGCCAGTTTTTTTAATAAATTCACTTGGGTTGCCAGCATGGATTTCGATAAAGATAGTGATTATGCCGCTTACCTAACATTAAAAAAATGCAGCAGTGATATTCTCAAATGTTACGGTTTCCATATCGATGAACGCTATTGGGATGATGTGAACCAGAAGGCTAGAAGTGCCGTCAGCTATCCAGCGGCCGATTACCGTTTGTTTGGCAAGTCATTCCAGGTCAATACAATAAAATCCGCGCCGTCCTTACAGAGCGCACAGCACCTTCATTAACAGTATTTTGTCATTCCGCGTTTTTGACTTTCGCGTAGCGAGTTGACTAAAGCGCTGCCGTTATCAAATACATAAGATGCAAATGCTTTAGCAACGCAATCTTTCAGTTGTGGTATGCTAGAGAATATCATCCCCGTTAAATCTTGGTGCATTTTGTCAATGTCAGTATCTGATAATTTGTCATTGCTTTGATTGGCAGCTTTGGCGTATTCGCAGATTAATCTGCACATTTCATCATTGCACATTAACAACCGTGCGATTTTCTCTGATAACGCTAATCTTGAGGTGGTTACTAATGGATTATCTTTGCATAATGACATCACGCCGCATTTTTCGAGCACCCAGATGGCAGCAAAATAGTGATGTTTATCGAGCAGCTGAGATTTGTGTTTATCCAGAATAATAAATGCATCACACAGCGTCGAATAGGTTTCCAGGAAATTCACAAACGCACATTCTTTCTGGGCAGTTAGTCTGGGTAGGGAGTCGAAGAGGTATTCCCATTGTCGGTAACTTTCATAATGCAGTATCAGCATATCAGCGTGAGTCATCGCTGCGGACAAACGTTCTTTTGTCAATGGCATTAACAATTCCAGAATTTGCGCCAAAACCCCCAACTTTCTGTCGACCGCCACATCCCCAAGCATGACTCTGCATGATTGTGCCGTCAGCAAATAACTTTTATAAATTTTTTGCATGACCGTTAATAATTGCGTGAATTCAATGTCACAGTTTTCGCCGGCGGGAGCGCGTTTTTTGAAAAGACGACAAATATGAATGAGTTGAATTTCTATCGCACTCATTTCGTCAGATTTATGCAGCGCATCGACCATCATGGCAATAAAGAGCTTGCCATGTCGATAGGATTCGACTTCTTTGGTGCGTGCGGGTGTGCTAAGTGATTTGTTTGAAAGTGCCGCGGATAACTCCGCATCTGCCTCTAATGCTTTTTCAACGGTTATCCTGAAGCCAAACATGTTATTTCCTCTCTGAAATCCCTGTGATTCTCGCACATCATACACAATCAAACCGCTGTTTCACCAATAGTGATTGCCATTGGCTATTGCGTCAAAAATGCGTTAATATCTCCCCCCTTACCAATCTATCTAACTGTTTATGAAGAATATTCGGAACTTTTCAATTATTGCGCATATTGACCACGGCAAGTCGACGCTGGCTGACCGTTTAATTCAACGTTGCGGCGGTCTGAGCGAACGCGAAATGCAGGCTCAGGTGCTAGATTCCATGGACATTGAGCGCGAGCGCGGCATTACTATTAAAGCGCAAAGCGTCACGCTGAATTACAAGGCGCAAAATGGCCAAACCTATCAACTTAATTTCATCGACACACCGGGCCATGTCGACTTTTCCTATGAAGTGTCGCGCTCACTGGCAGCCTGTGAAGGTGCTTTGTTGGTGGTGGATGCGGGTCAGGGGGTAGAAGCGCAAACAGTGGCAGTTTGTTATACAGCGGTTGAGCAAGGTTTGACCGTTGTTCCTGTGATCAATAAAATTGACCTCCCGCAAGCCGATGCCGGACGCGTGATCAAAGAAATTGAAGAGATTATCGGTATTGAAGCTGAAAACGCGGTCCGCATCAGCGCCAAGAATGGTATTGGGATTGATGATTTGCTGGAGCGTCTGGTGTCAGACATTCCGGCGCCAGAGGGTTCAGTCGATGCGCCGTTACAGGCATTAATCATCGATTCCTGGTTTGACTCTTATATGGGCGTTGTTTCGTTAGTGCGAGTTAAAAATGGCACGTTGCGCATGAATGAAAAAATGCAGGTTATGTCGACCGGCCGCGCATATGAAGTCACCGGAATTGGTGTCTTCACGCCTAAGCGTCATCCCACCAACGAATTAAAAGCCGGCGAAGTAGGTTATGTGGTCGCTGGTATTAAAGATATTAATGGCGCGCCTGTTGGCGATACGCTGACTAATGCGCATCATCCAGCCTCCAGTATGCTGCCAGGCTTCAAAACGGTTAAGCCTCAGGTCTATGCCGGTCTGTTTCCAATTCATTCGGATGATTTCACCGCACTACGCGAAGCACTTGCTAAATTACGATTAAATGACGCAGCCTTATTTTATGAACCTGAATCTTCCGAAGCCTTAGGCTTTGGTTTTCGCTGCGGGTTTCTTGGGATGTTGCACATGGAAATTGTGCAAGAACGTCTGGAGCGTGAATACGACCTGGAATTAATTTCCACCGCGCCAACCGTTATTTACGAAGTGGTGACCACTAAAGGTGAAACCATTTACGTAGACAATCCGTCGAAATTGCCACCACCCAATCATATCAATGAAATTCGTGAGCCGATTGCGATTGCTAATATTTTAGTACCGCAAGAACATTTGGGTAGTGTGATCACGCTTTGCGTAGATCGCCGCGGATCACAAAAAAGTATGTTATTCCATGGTAACCAGGTCGCCTTAGTCTATGAGTTACCGATGGCGGAAATCGTGCTCGATTTCTTTGACCGTTTGAAATCGGTCAGCCGCGGTTATGCGTCGCTGGACTATTCGTTTACGCGTTTTGAGCAAGGAAATCTAGTGAAGCTGGATATCTTGATCAACGGCGATCGTGTCGACTCACTGGCATCGATTGTGCATCAGGAATCCGCGACCACACGTGGTCGCTTGGTCGTGGAAAAAATGCGTGAATTGATTCCGCGTCAAATGTTTGATGTTGCTATTCAGGCTGCGATTGGTGGTCAAATCATTGCGCGTTCTACCGTCAAAGCGTTACGTAAAAACGTGACCGCAAAATGTTACGGCGGTGACATCAGTCGCAAACGCAAACTGCTGGAAAAGCAGAAAGAGGGTAAAAAGCGTATGAAGCAATTGGGATCAGTGGAAGTGCCACAAGAGGCATTTCTCGCTGTGTTAAAACTGGATGACAAAAAATAGAGAAGAGCAGCTATGAATTTTAATTTCGAATTAATCTTATTTTACGCCACTATTATTACTGGTGTTATCTGTTTGTTCGATATTCTTTTTCTCGCCAAGCATCGCCGTCCTGCTGCAGGCTCGAATGAATTAACGCTGCCTATCATTATTGATTATTCGCGTTCCTTCTTTCCCGTTCTGTTAATTGTTTTTTTATTACGTTCATTTTTATTTGAACCATTCCGCATTCCAACGGGTTCGTTAGAGCCAACTTTGCTGGTAGGCGATTTCATCCTGGTGAATAAATATGATTACGGCATTCGTTTGCCGGTGATTCACAGCATCCTCACCGAAAATAACACGCCACAACGCGGTGATATTGTGGTGTTTCGTTATCCGCCAAATCCTTCCATGGATTACATTAAACGTGTGATTGGTGTGCCTGGCGATAAAATCAGTTACATTAATAGAGAGTTATATATCAACGGCAATAAAATTCCGCAAACCTTTCTATCTTCCGTGACCGTGAAAGATGAAGTGAATGAAATGCTGAACGTGCAGGAAAAAGAAGAAGATTTATTAGGAATCAAGCATCATATTTATATCAACCCAGCCGCGCACAGTAACGATTACAACGATGTGATCGTGCCAAAAGGCAGTTATTTTGTGATGGGCGACAATCGTGATGACAGTGCAGACAGTCGTTATTGGGGTTTCGTCAGTGACAAAGACATCATTGGCAAAGCAGTCATGGTCTGGATGAGTTGGGACAGCGATAAAACCGGCGTACGCTGGGATCGCATAGGCAAATCAATTCATTAGACGGATATCACATGATTTCAGCGCTGGAAAAAAAATTAGGATACGAATTTAAACAGCCAAATTTGTTGCAGCTGGCACTAACCCATCGCAGCAAAGGTTCTGAACATAATGAACGTTTGGAATTTCTGGGTGATGGTGTGGTGAATTTCGTCATTGCTGAAATCCTGTTTCATCAGTTTCAAAAAGCCACTGAAGGCGATTTAAGCCGTTGGCGTGCCACCTTGGTGAATCGCGATACATTGGCAGAAGTGGCAAAAAAATTCGATCTTGGTCCGCATTTATTATTAGGCCCCGGCGAGATGCGCAGCGGCGGCAGCGAGCGCTCTTCGATTTTATCTTGTGCCATGGAAGCGGTCATAGGTGCTGTGTATCTTGATGGCGGATATCAAGCGGCGCATGATTGCATTGCCGCGTGGTTTGAAGATTTATTGCATTCATTGTCATCTCCATCCAGTCACAAAGATCCAAAAACATTATTACAAGAATATGTGCAAAGCCATCGTTACGATTTGCCGACTTACACCGTCGAATCCATTGAGGGTGAGGCGCATCAACAACTATTTGTCGTGAGCTGCCAAATTGAAGGCGTGTCAGGCAAAACATTAGGCCGCGGCACCAGTCGCCGTCGCGCAGAGCAAGAAGCGGCGCAAGGTATGTTAGAGGTAATTCGCAAATGACCGTCACGAAATCTGGCTATGCTGCCATTGTTGGCAGACCAAACGTTGGTAAATCCACTTTATTAAATGCATTGCTTGGCGAAAAGCTCAGCATTATCACACCCAAGCCGCAAACCACACGCTGGCAGGTGTTAGGCATCAAAAATGTCGATGATGCGCAAATTATTTTTGTGGATACCCCCGGGATTAACCGCGAAACTAAACGTGCCATGAACCGTTACTTGAACCGCATTGCCGCTTCAGTGCTAGCAGATGCTGATGTCATTTTATTTCTTGTCGATGCAGAAAGCTGGCGCAGTGAAGATGAGTTAGTGCTGCAAGAATTAAAACACACGAAAAAACCCGTGTTACTGGTGATTAACAAAATCGATTTAATCAAGGATAAAGCTGAATTACTACCGATTATCACCAAATTAAAAGACAAATATCCCTTCCAGCAAGTCATTCCTATCTCAGCGATGGACGCTGTGAATTTGGCTGAACTGGAAAAAGAAATTGTGACCTTGCTACCAGAAGGTCCCATGTTGTTTCCAGAAGATCAAATCACCGATAAAAGCCTGCGTTTTCAAGTAGCCGAAATCATTCGTGAAAAAATTATCTTAAATACCGAAGAAGAAATTCCTTACGCGGTAGGCGTAGAAATTGAAGAATTGAAACAAGAGCCAGCCTTGTTGACAGTGAACGCGGTCATTTGGGTAGAAAGACAAGGCCAGAAAATTATTATCATCGGCAAAAAAGGCGAACGCCTGAAAAAAATTGGTATGTCGGCGCGTAAAGAAATCGAACGCAAAGTCGGTACCAAAGCCTTTATTCGCTTGTGGGTGAAAGTGAAAGAAAACTGGACGGACGACGATAGAGCGCTCCGAGGTTTGGGCTATGACGTTTAATGCGGATGGCTCGTCATGAAGCGCGTTGTCTTTGAACCCGCTTATGTCTTACATCGCCGCCCGTATCGCGAAACCAGTTTTCTTATTGAGCTTTTTACCCTGAATCATGGGCGCCTGACGCTGACAGCGAAAGGTGCGCGCCAAACCAAATCCTCATCACAAGGTTTATTGCAGCCATTCACACCGATAATGGTGTCGTGGGCTGGCAAGGGTGAGTTGATGACACTGACCCAAATAGAAGCTAACGGAGCCATTAGGCATTTAAAAGGCGATGCCATGTTTGCCGGCTTTTATTTGAATGAATTAATCATGGCCCTGCTGGAAAAGTTTGATGCGCATCCCGCCTTGTTCAAGGCCTACGACGAAGCGCTATTGGCATTGCAAACCGACACGCTTAATCAACCCGCGCTGCGCACCTTCGAGCAAGTGTTATTGGGTGAGTTGGGTTACGGCTTGCTCGCGAGTGGAAATACAGCGCATAATGAGACTTTTTTAGCCGAAAAGTATTATCGCTTCGTACCGGAGCATGGTTTTATTATCAGTGAGTTAGGTGAAGATGCGAAAGAAAAACCAACGCTGTTTTCCGGTGAAAGCCTGCTTGCCATTATGCGGGCAGACTGGGAACAAAGTGACAGCATGCGTGATGCGAAACGGCTAACCCGATTCCTGCTGGCACCTTTATTAGGTAACAAACAAATTCATAGCAGAAAGCTGTTTATGCAGCTTGAGGAAGTAAGACATGATGAAGAATAATATTTTACTGGGCGTGAACATCGACCACGTTGCGACTTTGCGTCAACAACGTCACACCATTTATCCAGATCCCATTGAAGCGGTATATGCAGCAGAAAACGGCGGCGCAGATGGCATTACCGTGCATTTACGTGAAGACCGTCGTCACATACAAGAACGTGATGTCGAGTTGATTCAACAAATTACTTTAACGCGCATGAATCTTGAAATGGCTGTCACCGATGAGATGATTGCTTATGCTATTAAAATCGCACCTGCACATAGTTGCCTTGTGCCGGAGAAACGCGAAGAGCTCACGACTGAGGGCGGGTTAGATGTAATAGGCAGTAAAGATCGCGTGACAAAAGCGGTCAGGCAGCTTTCAGACAATGGCATAGAAGTGTCGTTATTTATTGACCCGGATGAAGCGCAAATCGAAGCGTCCATTCACACGGGTGCACCTGTGATTGAGATACACACTGGTGCTTACGCAGATGCGAAAACACCAGATGAGCGCGATCGGGAATTGCAGCGCATCATCATGGCCGCAAAGTTCGCGCATCAAGCAGGTTTAATTGTGAATGCCGGTCATGGTTTGAATTATCAAAACGTACAAGCCATTGCGGCGATTCCTGAAATGAATGAATTGAATATAGGTCACGGTATTGTTGCACGCGCAGTGTTTATGGGCATGGAGCAAGCAGTGCGTGAAATGAAACGGATAATGATAGCGGCGAGAAATTCCATATGACAATCAGAACAAGATTTTCACCTAGTCCTACCGGCATGATGCATTTAGGTAACGCGCGCGCTGCGTTGTTTAGTGCATTGTATGCACGTAAAAACAACGGCGTATTTCTGCTCCGTATTGAAGACACTGATGCTGAGCGCTCAGCCGAAAAATACGTTGAAGCGCTAGAGTCAGATTTGAAATGGCTGGGCGTTAACTGGCAAGAAGGACCAGGAGTAGGCGGCCCATTTTCACCATATTTCCAATCTCAGCGTCAGGATATCTACGCGAAATATTATGAAGTGCTAGACAGCAAAAAGTTGATATATCCCTGTTTTTGCAGTGATCAGGAATTATTACTGGCACGTAAAAGATTATTGGCACGTGGGTTACCGCCGCGTTACTCAGGTACCTGTAAAAAATTAACAGCTGAAGAAATCACGCAACGATTAGCGGCAGGCAAAAAACCAGCCTGGCGTTTCATTGTGCCGGATAATGAAAAAGTTGAATTTGTCGATGTGGTCAAAGGTCCGCAGCATTATGCGACACAAGATATTGGTGATTTCATTATTCGTCGTGCTGATGGGACTGCGCCATTTTTGTTTTGCAATGCCATCGATGATGCGCTGATGCAAGTCTCCAACGTCTTGCGTGGAGAAGATCACATCTCCAATACGCCGCGTCAAATATTATTATTAAAAGCATTGGGTTTACCCATTCCGCAATATGGTCATTTGTCATTAATAGTTGGCGATGACGGTGCGAAGTTATCAAAACGCCACGGCAGTTCTTGTGTGTCGGATATTCGTGATGCCGGATTTTTACCGGAAGCCATCATGAATTATTTAAGTCGACTTGGTCATGGTTGTGAGGCGCAGGAATTATTAAGTTTCGATCAACTGGCAACACATTTCACGCTGGAAAAATTGAGTAAATCACCGGCTCGTTTTGATATGACGCAATTAATGTATTGGCAGAAAACCGCCGTACAAGCGCAGACTGATGAAAATCTATGGCGCTGGTTAGGTGAAAAAGTGCGAAATCAGGTGCCGCTGGAACAGCAGGAGTTATTTATCCGCACCGTGAAAGCGAATATTGAATTCCCACAAGATGCGGAACATTGGGCTTCGATCTTTTTCCATGACAAAGTGGCGCTGGATGATGTTAGCCGTACGGCCATCATGGAAGCGGGCGAGCAGTTCTTTGTTGAAGCGGAAAACGCGGTAGACAAATACAGCACCGACATGAAGCAAGTATTGAATGAAATGAAAACGACCTTGAATGTTTCAGGCAAGAAATTATTTATGCCATTACGCGCGGCGTTAACAGGACGAACAGATGGTCCTGAAATGGCATTAATTGCGGAAATATTAGGTCAAAAACGGATGATGCATCGTTTGCAGCGTGCATTCAAATGTGCTGCTGAAGCTGTGCAAAACCAATAAGCTAAGTGGAATGATAACATGTTACAAATTCATAATACGCTGACGCGTGAAAAAGAAGCTTTCCATCCAATACAAGCTGGCAAGATTAATATGTATGTGTGTGGTGTGACAGTTTATGACTATTGTCACATTGGGCACGCGCGTACTTACACGGCGGTCGATGTTATTATTAAATATCTACGTTACCGCGGATATGAAGTGAAGTACGTGCGTAACATCACAGACATCGATGATAAAATAATTAAACGTGCAAATGAAAATAAAGAAGCTTACACGGCACTCACTGAGCGCTTCACAAAATTCATGCACGAAGATTTCAAGCAGCTAGGTTTATCAGAACCGGATGAAGAACCGCGTGCCACTGACTATATCCCGCAAATGATTGCGTTAGTCCAGCAAATGATCGATAACAATCATGCTTATGTGGCCGCCAATGGCGATGTTTATTTTGATGTGCGCAGTTTTGAAAATTACGGTTGTCTGTCACATCAGCATTTAGAAGAGCTAGAAAGCGGTGTGCGTATCGAGGTGGCTGAAGTGAAGCGTGATCCTATGGATTTCGTGTTATGGAAGTTAGCAAAGCCAGATGAGCCAAAATGGCCGTCACCTTGGGGCGAGGGGCGTCCTGGCTGGCATTTGGAATGCTCGGCCATGTCTATGCAATTGCTGGGTAAACATTTTGATATGCATGCTGGCGGCAGAGACTTAATTTTTCCGCATCATGAAAATGAAATTGCCCAATCAGAAGCAGCGACCAAAGAAAAGTTTGTGAATTATTGGCTGCACACTGGCTTCTTGCAAATCGACAAAGAAAAAATGTCAAAATCGTTAGGTAATTTTGTCACGATACGTGATGCCTTGAAGGAACATGATCCCGAGATCGTTCGCTATTTCTTGCTGGCTGCGCATTATCGCAGTCCCTTGATTTATACCGCGGATGTCATTGCGCAAACATCGCAGGCACTGACCCGATTCTACACGGCGCTGCGTCAGTTACCTGCCGGTCAAAAAATTGAAAACTCAACGTTCGAGCAACAATTCATAGCCGCGATGGACGATGATTTTAATACACCGGTTGCCATGTCAGTCTTGTTCGAATTGGCGCATGAAATTCAGCGTTTACGCGAAACTGATATGGAGGCTGCGGCGAATCATGGAGCGTTACTTAAACATTTGGCAGGTGTATTTGGTTTGTTGACTCGAGACCCGGAAGTCTATTTTAAATCCGGTAACAGTGATTTAGATGTGGCGAAAATCGAAGCATTAATTGATGCGCGACAAACCGCACGGGAAAATAAAAATTGGGCCGAAGCGGACCGTATACGTGATGAGCTGGCTAATATGAATGTTGTACTTGAGGATGGCGCAAGTGGCGCAAGGTGGCGGATCAATAAGTAACTCTGCCATCTAAGGTTGGTATAACAATAATAAAAATCGAGGTGTGTACATGCTGCGACTGACTTTCAGAAATGAAAAATTTGAAAATTTCTTTGAAATAGCAAATGCAATCTTGCAGTCAGAAACATTAGAAGAAGTTTCAAAGATAAGCCAGCATCTGTTCATTGAAAAAGAAAATGTGACAAGCGCTGACATCAGTGTCCCGACGGCGCTCCAATCTGTAAGGCTTAATATTTATCATTTTTTTAGTCTTGTTTGTTATATCAGAAAAATGCAATTGGCGGCACCTATGACTGCAGCAGAAAAAGGTGACGCTAGTAGTTTGATGAGTCAGCTGCAAAAGCTGATGGAACTAGAACAAGATATAAACTCACAAACAGGCGGTTACACTTATTTACTAAACTCGGTTATGTCGTTTACGGCATATTCTGCTACCGCGCTGTTGAGCGTCATGCATGGGAATACAGGTAAGGACATCTCACCATTATGTTTTGCGATCATTAGTACCTTGCAGCATTATCTGGCTAAGTCAGACAGCATCAGTCGTAAGCTCAGTCTCGGTAAAATAGATTATAATTATCATGAATTTCATCAAGGTTATCGAATTTTTACGGCGGATGTTGAGCCTGAATCGCCAGCAGAAATATTCATGTATAATCTGAACCGCATGTTGGTAGAGCTGCTCCTCGAAAGCAGAGCGGCTAATCGCCACAATCCGAATGAAATGATTCGGATCAATGCGCTGTTAAGTCATATGAATTTATGGCGCATGGAAAATGTCAGAAAAGATTTGGACGAAGCGCAGAAAAAATTTACTGCTAATAGCGATATTAACAGTCCTGAAGCCTTGCGTGCTAACTATGTCCCTGTCGTGTTTGGCTTGTTTGGCAAAATAGACAGCGTGGAAAAACTCAATAGTTCACTAAACTATCTTAAGCAAGTGCATCAGATCATCGAGAAATTTTATCTGACATACAAGATTTGCGATGATGCAAAAAACTTCAATCTCAAAGCCTTACACATGTGCCTGCTGCGCCTTACGAGTGACTTTTTATATGACATCAAGTTTCTGCGCGCAGTGGCAGTCGGTTTTGAAAATGAAAGCGATTTGGTGGAAGAAATTCGCATTCTGGAAGCTAATGTTGCGTTAATAGAATCATGTATAGCTCAAGAGGAGTCATGCGTGGATTCTGATTTTCTGCATTATGCTGAGAATTCAATCTCTCGCACTAGCTCAGGGCTATTATGGAATTACAAAACACTTCAGCAAATGCATATTGCTCATGATAAGCAATTAGCAATGAATAAAAGTATCAATGAAATAACATTGATGACTATGCACTATCATGCATCGGAAGATCAGCAGGAACGAAAAGCAATTGCAAAGAAAGCCAGAGAGCAATACATAAGCTGCCTTACCGTGCCAAAATCAAACGACTATCAGGCTCTTGAGTCTGAAAGTCTTCGTGAATTAGTCAACTCGCTTCTTGTAGATGCGGTTTATGATTCGGCTTATGATTTTTTAGCGAAACTGTTTAAGCCGGTAGATAAACCTCATATTGTAAATTCAAATGATGCGGGAGCAGAACAGACATTACAGCTCAATTTAGAATCACTATTCGAGCAAATCAAATTGCCATTGCAAAATCTGCATCGTGGTCAACTAGTCATGCCATATGTAACATTCGCTGAATTTTTGCATCAATCCAGGTCGTTATTGAAACGTATGGCTGGTGCTCAGTCTAAAGCCCCTAAAGTCATGCAGGATGAAGCTGCTGATTGTCTTGAGCGGTTGGAATCATTCTGTAAAAATGCTTACGAAGACTCAATGCGAGAAGTTCTGGCGATTATTGGTAAGGGCAAAAAACATATTCCAGTGGTTAACTTGGATGGGCCGGATTCGCAAGATATTGTCACTGTCAGTGAATACTTTGAATTAGCTGTTGCTATCATGAATGCTGACGCGGACGATTTGCCACTGCAAAACAGGCGGTTACAATCATTGCCTAAGCATCCCAATATCAAGCTCGAAGGACCGCTTGCGCTACATCAGACACCATTTAATGCTTGTGTTGACTCACTGCATATTATGCTGCAAGTATTGCTGGTTACCCGTCGTCGAATGTTAAATCTACCAGTAACAGCTGAAGAAATAGGGCTGCAAAAAAAGCAGCTAGTGTCATTGCAAAGCAAGTCACAAGCTCGAGATGCAGATACCGGTCTTGTGTATGCACTAAAATGTTACGTGAGATTAGCAGCCAATGCAGTCACATTAATATTGGGTATCGATAACAGTCATGCACCGTTGTTTCTGACGCGCTTGTTATGTGATGCTAGAGTCAATCATATGAATTTCCCAAAGCACCCGTTTCAATATGATGGGCGATTCACGGCGGAGTATTGTGCTCATCTGGTAGAGGCGCATTCGATTATCTTCGATGAGGTATCGAATAAATCATTATATCATGTGTTTGTTGCTGATTTGCAAAGTATGATGTTAAGCGTTGTTTTCAAGTTGAGACAAAAAGTCGAAAAGGAGAGCATAATTTCAAGTAGGGCATTGGAAGCAACAGATCTCACTGTCAAAAAGCGCCAGGATCTTTTAGCGCGTCTGCAAAAGCTGGCGGAACTAGACAGTGTGCTACCAAGAATGAATCTTTCTTCCATGCGCGACAAGCAAGAGAAGTATCGGCAATATCAGGCGACACATCCGCTAGAAAAGATTGCGGCATTAAATACAACCATCAATGATCAAGTGGCAGAGCTGCCTCTGATGGTGTCATCGCTAGTATTCGGCGATAGCTTGACAGGGCAATTGAAGAGCGCGATAAAAGTATTAATGAAGCGTATCGCGATGTTAGATATTTCGACTGCTGCTATTTTCATTAATGAGGTTGGGACGCATCATGATAACTTGATGCTGGTGATAAGCAGAGAGCATGACGGGTTGCTCAAAGACATAGATCTCTTGTTGTCAGACATCGAATTTCACCCGGAATTGGCGCCAGAGTTGATTCGTGAAAAAGAAGTCTTGTTGCTGCTGAAATTAGTGACGAAAAATTGTCTCAATAACATCACTGGAGAGTATCCATCGGCACTGATAACAGACATGCTCGATTTAAAAATTGCTGCGATTAAGTTTGACGAATACATGAATGCAGATATCGTCAAACCGATACTGACTATGATTCTGAAACGATTTGATTACCTGATCTTGAACATCCAGGGAATGAAAGTCTCGGCAGAATTTGATAAATATTCGACTGAATTTCAATATCTATTATCATGTTTACCGAAAGCCTCCAGAGAGCATAAATTGCTGATCTCGCGCTTCATTCTTGAGTATTTCCATGTTTTTGCGATCACATTTACAAAGTTAGGATGCAAAAAGAAAATTGCTGTTATTAAGCAGCAGCTGGCTAATTCTTGCAGAAAAGATGCGATGATGCCTATCTTTGATATCTTGTATCGACATCAAGTAGAAGGCGATAACGAAGATTTATTTGATGATTTGGGTAACTTGTTTCGCGAAAATGAAAACTTATTGTCGTATCAATTGCGCGCGCTATCATCAAGATTATATTCGTATGTTAATTCGACTTTTAATGCGATTTGTGTCAAGAAGATTAAAGGTCTTGATGAGCAAAGATCACGACACAAGCAGCCAAACAGCAGAGATTCGGCGACTTCTGCAAAAATCGCTACCTTTTTGATAAAAGATAATAAAGCTAAACTGCAAAATCTAATCAGGTATATTGACTATCTAGGCATGCTCAGCCGCCGCGCTATGCTTGTAATGGTGCCGCCTCCAGCGACTAAGGCAGCACCAGTTAAGGTTGAACCTGTGGTTGAGTTGGCTCCGATTCCTCCTCAGCCTGTGACCTTCCGCTCGAGATCAGTGGTGACGCTGGATATGAAGCAGGGTATGGGCCAGATTTTTGCTTCATTACGATCACAATTTAAGACTATGAAAGAAGTGCATAGGGGGATAACTGATTCCACGATTGCTGACGAAGTATTAGATGGTGCAGAGCAGAAGTTACTGCCTTTCATCGAAGAGATGAGAGCCAGTACGGCGCTCGAAGATGAGGAAGTGAGGCAAGTGCAAGCTGCTGCAAAGGTTGCAGTAATCAAGGCGCCGCCAGCACCTGCATTTGATTTTGCAAATACTGATTTCACACAACTATCAGCGCATTGTCATGCTGATGATGCGGATGAATGTTTTGAGAATATCTTCAAGCTGTGTATGCCGGTCATTGATAATGGTAAGTTGGAAAAGGCTATCAGATTAAAAGCTATTATGCTGCTTGCGCAAGCGCTGATGTATCGACTCAACGAGTCAGTTAACACAGCTAAACGCGTCAAAGCGCATAAGCTTTTAAATCAATACCTCGCTTATGTTAGGAAAAATGCGCATGCTCAGCTTGAAAGTGTAACCGAATTTACTACCTTGTTTGAACAATGGTTATCGTTAGCGACAGCCGAACAAGATCGGTCAATGCTTTTGTCAATCAAGGAAGAATCACCAATCGTGGTGCAGGCATTTGCTGACATCGAAGAAGTGACGGTGGTGATAGAGACTCCTCCTGTTGTTGCGGAACCTACCGTTGATCAAGAAGCTGTACCTGAAGAGTCTGTTGAGGATGTTGTCATCGAAGAAGAGCTCACTGATGCTGAGCAAGTTGAAGATGATATGGCCTCTGAAAGTAGCGTGCATTCAGATGAAACGCTTGTCGCGGAGAAAGTTCAGCCTGAACTCGTTATCGCAAACCCGGCAGTGGAAGTTCCATTTAATATTATGAATGCAGATTTCACTGCTGTCGCTGAACGTTGTTCTCATGAAGATGCCGATCAAGAGTTCTCTCATATCTATCAGTTGTTAAAACCAATTATATTTGATGGCGGCATTAAAAAAGCGCAACGCTTGAAAGCGGTAAGACTGTTGGCGCAAGCTTTATTGCATCGAGTGGATGAAATCCAAGATCAAGTTTTGCGAGATAAAGTTGTTAATATCATACAAAGCAACAAATCATACGCTGGTCATGCGTACGCAAAATTGTTTGCGGGTTGTGAGCGTGATATTCGTAAATATAGACAAGCCATTGAGCGTCGCAATGTGGTCATGGAAGAGGATGATGATGTTGAATTCACTGCAGCAGAGCAAGATCCGCCTGTAGAGTTAGAAGCAGATCAAGCAAGTGATCAACAAGAGTTAGCATCAGTAGCGCCATTAAATGAACCTGTTTCACAGGTCACCGAAGTGATTGAGACTGACGTGCTAGTAGATTCTTCTACCTCTGAACACTTAACTGTCGTGGGGTTGCCTAATAGAGTTACCACGCCTCCTGTGTTCTCGGCGTTAGTTTCTCAACCCGAAGCTGTCATGGTCTCACCGCAACCACTACAAGCCGCTCCATTTGCTGAGCTAGTAGAGCAAAGTGCTCAGGTGATGCAATTAGAAAATCAATCACGCCTGAATCCAAGTCATTTTACTGATTTGCGCCGTCTACCACCTGCGCTGAAGATAGAGTCTTTATTGGAAAACTGTCAGGTGGCTATGAATAATAAATTGCTGCAACGTTTCACAATGCAAATATCACCTTTGCAGCAAATGATTTTGCAGATGTTGTCTAGTGTTCAGGTTGACACATATATCTATGATGATACGGTGTGCGCCTCACTATTCAATATCAAACCTGGTCACATGAAATTGGCCTGTTTTGCCGCGCCGCAATTCATAGGCATGTTGTTTGACGGTAAAGTCATGAAAGAGCAATGCCATATTAAGGAAATTTTCATCTCTCCAAATGGGGATGGACTAGTGGTTCGTCTTGATGAAGCAGGTGCGCGTTTATATGCAGAGCATACGAAGACTACATTTACTCGTTCCGATTTGATGTTTGAAATTAAATGCCTGGATGGCATCAATAAGAAAGCGTCGCTGGAGCAGTTGTGTTACCACCAACGACTTAATTCCATGCTGTTCTGGCGAGTCCATCAAGGTAAGCTGCTTGATGTGATTGGCAATGCGAAGAGCATTGCTGTTTATCCAGCGTTTCATATGCACCGTCAGTTCACTGTTATGCCCGAGCTGGATCTTTGTGATGCATTGATCGCTAACCCGCGTGACAATCGAGAAGTGATTTTCGATACGTTGTTAAAGTTGTCGCGACATCATCTCTATCTTAGGTTTGGTATGGCGCTTAGAGAATTTATTAGTGCAAATAAGCATGAGTTGCGCGATAAAAATCGTCCACCATTCTTGATTGAACTGTTTGATGAATTATTTTTGACTCACACTGCAAGCATTGCCTGTAGGTACATGCGTAAAGACCGTCCACAGGATGATGATCTTGATATTTTGTATGATCTCTTCCCTATGCTGCATCCTGAATATGAGGTTGATTTCAGATTTGCCTGTGCCCAGTCTGATGTATTGTGTCAGAACGGTAGTTATCATGACATGACAGAAGAAGCGGTGAACCAGGCGCGCGCGAATTTCTTTATCACAGCGTTTTATCGTAGCTTTATGCACGGTAAGAGTCATTGGCATCATATTCATGAGAAAGGTCAGCAGGTGCTAATGGAGTCGTTGACCCATTTCCTGTATCAGATGCCGTTTGAATTGTTTCATCCTAATTGTGCGAAATTGATGGAAAAGATTTATTACGGATTCAGGAAGGCATTTGAAAATGAATATTTTCCCGGATTTTATAACGCGTTTATGTCACATCTCAACGGTAAATCATTCAGTTTAGATCAGGAAAGAGAATTTTCTGAAGAGTATACTGCGTTCTTATTTCAAACGGGTGTGATGGATAATGCCTGGTTGGTGCAAAAGATATGGCTCTATCATGTTGACATGCTGAATCATCAAGCTGCTGTCGAAGTATCTGCTACACAGCAAATGCAGGCATCGGTGCGTAACGGAAGTTAATTGAGGGTGGAAGCCAAGTTTAGCGCTTGGCTTCCACTAGTGTGTAGTGTTCATAAGGTTCCGCTTTGGTCGGTGGAACATCTATTTTGATGGTCATGCTGCGCAAACTAGCGAAGCGCTCTATCATGTGTGTGGTCAGGTTTTTATTTACTACTTCCCAGAAGTCGGATTTATTCTTGTATTCAGTGAGGTATTTTTTGATTTCGCTGATGACTAAATTACTATCGATGTAATCATTTGGTGTTGGATTGCTTTTGAAGCTCCAGGTGGCGCTGATGTCGATGTCGCGTTTCATGCTGTCTAAGGTGGCTGAGAAATGGGTAATTTTGATGTTATAGGATTCCGAATAAGTCACAGGTGAGGCGGCAGACAGTGCCGAGTAGGTTAATGTGGTGGCTAATAATAAAGTTCGTAATCGTGATGTTGTTGGTCGCATTGGTTCTTTCTCCTAAGTTTATTTTTCCCTCACCCTGTCCCTCTCTCGCCCCTTGTCGCGGAACAGTTGATGCTGGTGATTGCGGGAGAGGGATAGGGTGAGGGAAAACTGATGACGGATAAAAATGCGAGGTGGATTGAGTGACTCCTCAATCCACCCCGCAACATCTTACTTCAACATATTTCGCAGCACATACTGCAAAATACCACCGTTACGGTAATACTCAATTTCATTCACCGTATCAATGCGGCTTTGCAATGCCACTTCCGTCACGCTGCCATCTGTGCGTTTGATTTCCGCTTTAATGGTAGCGCCCGGTTTCATGTCGTTATTCAAACCAAGAATGCTAATGATTTCTGTACCATCCAGCTTCAACGTTTTACGTGTCATACCATCTTTAAACTGCAAAGGAATAATCCCCATACCGATTAAGTTCGAACGATGAATACGTTCAAAGCTTTCAGCAATAACCGCATAAACGCCCTGTAATTTAGGACCTTTAGCTGCCCAGTCACGTGATGAGCCGGTACCATATTCTTTACCAGCTATAATCACCAACGGTGTTTTCTCAGCCTGATATTTCATGCCGGCGTCGTAGATACTCATGATTTCACCATCAGGATAATGCTTGGTGTAACCACCTTCAACGCCTGGTACCATTTCGTTGCGAATGCGAATATTCGCGAACGTTCCACGCATCATCACTTCATGATTGCCGCGGCGTGAACCGTAGGAGTTGAAATCTTTAATCGCCACACCCTTAGATTGCAGGTATTTACCAGCTGGACTGTCTGCTTTAATAGAGCCTGCAGGTGAAATGTGATCAGTGGTAATGCTGTCGCCTAACAGTGCCAACACTCGAGCATTTTTAATATCAACAATGTCACCCGGTGTTTTCGCCATGTTGTTAAAGAATGGCGGATTTTGAATGTAAGTAGAATCTGCCTGCCAGGCATAAGTTTCACTTTGTGGTACATTCATGGCTTTCCATTCATCGTTGCCCGTAAACACGTCAGCATATTGTTCACGGAACATTTTGCTGGTGACTTTTGCGGTTTCCTGTGCGATTTCCGTATTGGTTGGCCAGATGTCGCGTAGATACACTGGTTGACCATCTTTACCTGTGCCAATTGGATCTTTCGTAATATCAATCACGGTGGTACCAGCGAGCGCATAGACAACCACTAATGGTGGCGAGGCTAACCAGTTCGCTTTTACCTGTGGATGAATGCGACCTTCAAAGTTGCGATTGCCTGACAACACGGCTGACACAATCATGTCATTTTCATTTACGGTGTTGGCAATGGGGTCTGGCAGCGGGCCTGAGTTGCCAATACAGGTTGTGCAACCATAACCAACCAGATCAAAACCTAAATCATCCAACGATTGTTGCAAGCCAGATACTTCTAGGTATTTGGTGACGACGCGAGAGCCTGGCGCTAAAGAAGTCTTCACCCATGGCTTGGTTTTTAAGCCTTTTTCCAGCGCTTTCTTCGCGACTAAACCAGCAGCCATCAAGACGCTTGGGTTAGAGGTGTTGGTGCAGCTGGTAATAGCTGCAATCACCACATCACCATGATGCAAGTCATAACCTTCACTGGTTTTGTAACTGTTTTTGCTTTCGTGCGCGCGATTGGAATCAACGAGTAGCTTTTCAAATGTTTGCGGCATGTCTGCTAATTCAACGCGATCTTGCGGACGTTTTGGACCGGCGAGACTTGGTACGACATGTGAGAGGTTTAATTCAAGCACATCAGTAAACACAGGGTCTTTTGTGTGTTCATCATGCCACAGGCCTTGTGCTTTAGCGTAAGCTTCCACAAGTGCAATGGTGGTGTCATCACGGCCGGTTAATCTCAGGTAATCTAATGTGGCGTGATCCACTGGGAAGAAGCCGCAGGTTGCACCGTATTCAGGCGCCATGTTGGCAATGGTAGCGCGATCTGCGACATTCAACTCAGCAAGACCTGGGCCAAAGAATTCCACGAATTTTCCAACGACGCCGCGTTTACGCAGCATTTGTGTAATGGTAAGCACTAAATCTGTTGCCGTAATGCCTTCAAGTAATTTACCTGATAATTTCACGCCGATGACTTCAGGAATTAACATGGAGATAGGCTGGCCTAACATGGCAGCTTCAGCTTCAATACCACCGACGCCCCAGCCCAATACACCCAGGCCGTTAATCATGGTGGTGTGACTGTCTGTGCCAACGAGGGTGTCTGGATACGCAGTCTTGTTACCGTTTTTATCTTCATGCCAAATGGTTTTCGCTAAATATTCAAGATTCACTTGATGGCAAATGCCAGTATCTGGCGGAACGACGCGGAAATTATCAAATGCTTTTTGTCCCCAGCGTAAAAAGAAATAACGTTCTTTGTTACGTTCCATTTCCATGTCTGAATTAATTTGCATGGCGTTTGGGTTGGCGAATGCATCGACTTGAATCGAGTGATCGATGATTAAATCCACGGGTGAAAGCGGGTTAATTTTTTCTGGGTTGCCGCCAAGTTTTTTAATGGCATCACGCATGGCGCCTAAATCGACAACGGCTGGCACGCCGGTAAAATCCTGCATTAAAACGCGTGCTGGACGATAGGAAATTTCACGGTCGGAAGTTTTGGTTAACAGCCAGTTGCCAATGGCTTGAATATCGTCACGGTTAACGCTTTGCTGGTCTTCGTGGCGTAATAAATTTTCCAGTAAGATTTTGAGTGACATGGGCAGTGAAGAAACCCCTTTTACACCGGCTTCTTCTAATGCTGGCAAGCTGTAAAAATCAAATTGATTCCCATTTACATTTAGCTGTCGTTTCGTTTTAAAAGAATCTAGTGAGGTCATCAATAATGCTCCAATTGTAGGTGTCATATGGAAAAAGTTTGGCGTATTATATACCAGAGGTTTTTATTATGCGATGGGACGTATACCTCAAGGGATGAGTACACCATGCGTTTGTCGTCCTTGTGTCCTCAATACAGTCGTCGTCCCCGCATGCTTTTAGCGGGGATCTGTTAGTTCAATCGAGCAAGCAAACGGAGGGTTCACCCTTTGATCATTTGTACTGTTGCACAAACAGATCCCCGCTAAAAGCATGCGGGGACGACGATTTAGTAATAGGCGTGATTGACGCCGCTTTACAGTGTTGAGGGGGTCCATCTTTGTCGATACGTGTTTTTAATGAGGGATAATTATGCTACCACCAAGCGATGTCGTTTTACTCTCCCGTATTCAATTTGGCATGACCGCGTTATACCACTTCCTGTTTGTTCCGCTCACTTTAGGTCTATCGACTATCTTGGGCATCATGGAAACTGTTTACTTTATTACCAATCGCCCAATTTGGCGTACCATGACCAAATATTGGGGTATTTTATTTGGTATTAACATAGCGATGGGTGTGGCCACGGGTATCACCATGGAGTTTCAGTTTGGTACTAACTGGGCTTATTATTCGCATTATGTTGGTGACGTTTTTGGCGCGCCGCTTGCGATTGAAGGCTTGATGGCGTTCTTCCTCGAAGCGACTTTTGTCGGCTTGTTTTTCTTTGGTTGGGATAGGCTTTCCCGCGGTGCACATTTAATAGTGACCTGGCTGTTGGCATTAGGCGCCAGTTTCTCTGCGCTCTGGATTTTAATCGCAAACGGCTGGATGCAAAAGCCAGTAGGCGCCAGCTTTAATTTCCACACCATGCGCATGGAAATGTATGACTTCTATAGCGTGATTTTCAATGACGTTGCGCAAGCGAAGTTTGTGCATACCATTGCCGCTGGTTATGTCGCTGGTTCCATGTTTGTATTATCGATTAGCGCTTATTTCTTGTTACGCGGTCGCAATGTTGCATTTGCAAAGCGTTCAATGATGGTCGCATCCGCATTTGGTTTGGCGGCTTCTCTTTGCGTCATTGTGCTGGGCGATGAAAGCGGTTACATCGCTGACCATAACCAACGTATGAAAGTGGCGGCCATTGAAGGTATCTGGGAAACCGAGCCTGCACCAGCACCGTTGACGCTAATAGGATTTCCAAATCAACAAGCTCGCGAAACAACCCATGCAGTGAAAATTCCTTATGTTTTAGGTTTGATTGCCACGCGTTCATTTCATACACCAATCTACGGCATCTTTGATCTGGTTGATGAAGCCCGCGATCGCATCAAGAGCGGTATGCTGGCTTACAATGCATTAACCACATTGCAAACCGATCCATATGACAAGCGTGCTCAAGTCATGCTGGAAGATAATCAGGAAAACATCGGTTATGGTTTGCTTTTGAAGAAGTACACGGACGATGTCATTCACGCCTCACCTGAATTAATCGATCAAGCCGCATGGGATACCGTGCCAGATGTACCAACCTTATTCTGGATGTTCCGCGTCATGGTGGGTTGCAGTTTCTTCTTTTTATTTTTATTTGGAACATCTTTCTATCTTTGTCAGCGTCGACGCATCGCACAACACCGCTGGTTTTTGTGGATGGCGTTGTTAAGTTTGCCACTGCCTTGGCTGGCAGCGGAAGCAGGTTGGGTCGTCGCGGAATATGGAAGACAACCATGGGTAGTCGAAGGTTTACTGCCAACATTCATGGGTGTGTCTTCTGTCAGTGCTGCGAGTGTGTGGGCGTCGTTAATAGGATTTGTTTTCTTTTACACACTGCTCGCCATTGTGGAGGTGTATTTAATGATTAAATACATCAAGCGCGGGCCTGATCAGTTGTTTGATGTCACTGAATTTAGTGTGATGCCGCAAAAACTGAATCAATCTAGCTATCAAGTTAATCGCTAAAGCGGAGGAATCAACATGCTGGAATTAGCAACGTTACGCGTTATCTGGTGGATATTATTAGGCGTGTTATTCATGGGCTTTGCAGTGATGGATGGTTTTGATCTGGGTGCTGCTACATTGCTGCCATTTGTGACCAAAGACGATACCGAGCGCCGCATTGTGTTAAATACCATTGGGCCGGTGTGGGAAGGTAATCAGGTTTGGATTATTTTGGGAGCGGGCGCCATTTTTGCTGCCTGGCCTTTTGTTTACGCGGTGGCTTTCTCCGGTGCATATATCGCTGTGTTATTGCTGCTGTTAACAATGGGAATTTCGCGTCCGGTCAGTTTTAAATACCGCAGTAAATTACCTAGCCATGCTTGGCGCACGGCTTGGGATTGGGTGGTCTTCATCGGCGGATTTTGTCCCGCAGTCATTTTTGGTGTGTTGGTCGGTAATATCATGCAAGGGCTACCGTTTTATTTTGATAACGATTTGAGAATTTTTTACAGCGGTACCTTGATTCAGCTTTTTAATCCGTTTGCATTGTTTTGTGGTGTCTTGAGTTTGATGATGTTGGTGATGCACGGCGGGTTGTATCTGGCCATTAAAACCGATGCGCCTATTCGCGATCGTGCTATTCGTTGCGCCAGATTTGCAGCGATCATGACAGCTGTGTTATTCGCACTTGGTGGGCTTTGGGTGTTACGCGGTATTGAAGGTTATGTCGTGGTTAGTGAAATTAATACATCCGGATTTTCTAACCCAATACATAAATCGGTGATGCCACAAGTGGGCGCCTGGTTGAATAACTATGGATTTTTTCCAGCGGGTATTGCTTTGCCAGTATTAGGTTTGCTGGGTGCGATTGGTGCTTCAGTCACAGCAAGATTTGGTAGTGGCAAAGTCGCTTTTGTATTTAGCTCTGCGAGCATTGTCGGAATAATTGGCACATTCGGTTTTAGTTTGTTTCCATTTATTCTGCCGTCTTCGAATAATTTATCTTCCAGTTTATTAGTGTGGGATGCGTCATCCAGTTACCTGACATTATTAATCATGTTGTTCGCAGTCGTGATCTTCTTGCCGATTGTGTTGCTGTATACCGCTTGGGTGTACCGCGTGATGCGTGGCAAGGTGACACGTAAAACGGTGGAAGATCCCTCTAACATATCAACGTATTAATCAGGAGGTTAACCATGTGGTATTTTTCCTGGATCTTGGGTACCGCGTTTGCATGCAGTTTCACTGTCTTTAATGCCTTGTGGTTAGAGTTAGATAACGACGGCAGTGAAGATAAGTTCTAAAAAATATCGCCCCGTAGCGTGAGACTTGCCCTAGGTCTGTTTCAAAAATCTCAGGACAATGGCCAGAGCGCTGAGCGGGGCGGGTATCGTCTTTCTTACAGCTCCAGCCATGCTTTCCTGTTTGTTAACGTCATGATACTATTCAAATAAATAACTATAATAATCGTCTATACTTAAAATAATTCTAATAATAACTTAGGTTTCAAACACATGCGTCGATCCAGTAGCTCGGTCACGGTAAGTGATAACGGTAGACGCGGCAGTCCTTATGAGTCTTATAGTGAAGACATTAAAGGGGGCGTGCTGCTGGTTTCAGTTGATTTTGACAGTTGCCTTGCCGGTACGGCATTTGTACAACGGTACAAGCAAATTGCTCATCTCAGAGAAACGAATTTTCAACAGTACGTAAAAGAATACAAAAAAATTCTGGCCGACGTTCATCCGCAATTAATCAACAATATTTTGGCGCATGCTGAAAATGCGGATGAAGTCATTGTCATGATAGGCTCAAATCGTCAGTTGCCTGATATTGATAAATCCAATGCAAGAAATAATGGTAACGGTTCCTGTTTTGATGGTGTGCCTATTCTGGCGGACCTTTTGCAAGATTTGATGCCTAAGAAAAAAGTGAGTCATCAGCCATACACAATAGGCGACAGTGTATTCAACCAACCTGATGGTTATACGGGTAATGTCACGCTGGCTCAGGCTGAGCCTGAAGCAGGATGGGATAAATCCGGCGAATTAGCGCGAGTGTTTGCTGATGTGATTAAAGATAAGAAATATTTTTTAATGTATCAGCAGGCCATGATGATTTGCGCCGCGCGACCAAACGCGAAGGTAGACATGGTGTTTTATGATGATTTACCCGAAGTGTTAACAGTGGCGGCGCATCAATTTGCTGCCAAAGGCGTTGCGAATGCCATGCCAGCGAATTTTGGTTCGATCGCATTGAATAGTTATGAAGATAATAAATTATTGGCGGTGCCAAATTGTATACTTGAATATATCCAGCATGGTGAATCCGGGGAAATTCCTGGGTATCTACTAAAAGATTGTTTGACGCTGATCAAAGTGTTGCGAGAGGCTACGGATAGATGGATAGCCTTGGCAAATACTCATTCTGAACAAATTGCCAAGCTAAGAGAACGTACGGCTGAACTGAATCAATTAAAGAGTGCAGCACAGTTAGAAAGTAATAAAAAAACAGATGCACTGGTCATGAAGTACTTATTTGCCAATACTGATTTTGCAGACACTTTTGATAAAACAATTCAGGTAATCAATAAATCTATCGTAGCTGGCACGAACGGAGCAGAGTTGGCTGCGCAGTTTCAAAAGGCAATGCGCGATCGAGATAATGCTACGTTAGTTGCATTATTGATGAATCCGCCATTTCAAGGGTTGATACAGGGCGCAGATGCAACATCGCAATTGAGTGTTTTCATGAAAATGTATCGTGAATTGGCCAAGCAGATCAGGTCGGAAAATAGCGGGATTATTGCGGGTTACAAAACAGAATTAGAACGTATTGACCGCGAATATCAGATTAATAATAACCTACTCAAGTCATTTTCATTATGTGAGAGTAAACATCTGCAAGCGCTGGCTGCGGCTGAAGCTTATTTCAATTCCCATTCGACATTTGCGCTTGATGAGGTACGACAGCATGTTGATGCAATCAAACAAGCGACAAATTTTTTAGATGCAAAAGCCATCACCAACATGACTGTATTGCGTGACGAAACAGGTGATATGAATGACAACACAGCAATCGATGTGAAGTCTGTTTGTGGTGCGATGTTGGATATTGTGCGCGACACCGATCATGCTCTCCTCAGGCAGGACAATAACAGATTGCACCCTGTGAAAATGGTAGAAGTCAATGGTACTTTTCCAGTACAGCATTGCTCAGCCATTTTTCGCGACCATAGATCGCATAATCGATTTGTTGCTGCCTGCATGAGTGATAGCTTGTGGAACACCGAGATGCCAGCGCCTGATATTGGAACAATGGAATCTGTTTTCTACCAGATGCTTGCGCTAGAAAACTTAAGACAACTGTTAACTCAATCTCCCTTCAAAGAAAAAATTGAATCGGAAAAACGATCAGAAGGCGTGAAAAATATTTGTCGTATATTAGTCGATAATCCGGATAAACTCGAGCCACTTGCTTTGCTGGAGGCAATCAAGCAAATAGCTATGTTAGAGGCGGCAAAAGGAGTTCGTCGCACGTTCAGAATTAACCGTAAGAGCAGTGATCCAGATAACATTGCGCTCTACAAAATGTTAGCCAAGGCCAATATGGAAAGCCCGGTCATGCTCATTAGTATGAATTCTATTCACTCATATCTCATGTCGAATGGTTCAAAATATCAATTTGTCAAACCATCATCAGCTCATCCGCAGGTTGCTAGATCAAGTCGTAATGGTGTCTTCCGTCGCGAACATAAAAGACGTGATTCAGACACTGAAAGCTCAATTCCTCAATTGAAGCGCGATAGTAGTAGCGATGAGTAACTTGGATTGTTGGTTGTGTGTTAAATCGAATTAGCAACTGCACGCAATATTTATTTGCCTAACATTGGTTAACTACTGGTTTTTTTGTTATGATGTCGTTCCCATAAGCAATTAATAACTACGGGGCAATATCATGAATTCACCAGTCAAAGAGTACCTCCTCGAATTACAAAACAATATCTCGCAATGCATAGAATCAGAAGATGGGCATGCAAAATTTGTCGAGGAAGCCTGGCAGCATCATGAAGGTGGTGGTGGGTTGACGAGAGTGTTAGCAGGCGGTGATGTCATTGAAAAAGCTGGTGTGAATTTTTCACATGTGCATGGGTTTAAGTTGCCTCCAGCTGCGACAGAAAAGCGTCCTGAATTAGCGCATGCTTTATTTGAGGCGATGGGTGTTTCCGTCGTTATTCACCCACTGAATCCGTTTGTTCCTACTTCCCATTTTAACGTGCGATTTCTTCGTGCAGAGTTAAAAGACCGTGAGCCAGTGTGGTGGTTTGGCGGTGGGTTCGATTTGACGCCATATTACGGATTCGCTGAAGATTGCACGCACTGGCATCGTATGGCGAAAGCAGCATGTGAACCGTTTGGTGCAGAGGTTTATCCTAAGTTTAAAAAGTGGGCGGATGATTATTTTTATTTGAAACACAGACAAGAGCCGCGCGGTATTGGTGGCATCTTTTATGATGATTTAAATCAGTGGGGGTTTGAGCAAACGTTTGCGTTTATGCGTAGTGTTGGTGAGCATTATATTAAAGCGTATCAACCCATTGTGGCGGCGCGCAAACATACTCCTTATGGTGAGCATGAGCGTAAATTTCAATTGTACCGTCGCGGTCGTTATGTGGAATTCAATTTGCTTTATGATCGTGGGACCTTATTTGGCTTGCAATCAAATGGACGCACGGAATCCATTTTGATGTCGCTGCCGCCTGTGGTCGAATGGCATTATAATTTCAAACCTGAAGTTGGTAGTAAAGAGGATGAGTTATATAAGCGGTATTTGTGCCCGCGTGAATGGCTGTAAACGCTTTCCCTCACCCTTTCCCTCTCCCGTAATCACCTGTCGGAAACTTCGTTGCGACGGTGGGCGGGAGAGGGGACCTTCTAACTTGGTTTTGAGTTTTTTTCTGTGTGGTTTGTTTTATTGTTTTTCCCTTAGCCTTTCCCTCTCTCTCCCGCAATGACCTGCTGGATGCTACCTTGCGACGGTGGCGGGAGAGGGGGCTTCTAATTTGGTTTCTGGGATATTTTTGTGTAAAGAGATTCGTGGCGGGACTGTTTTTGGGTGTTTGAGAATTTTTGTTGGTTTATTAGGAGGTTCCCTCTCCCGCCCTGTTTGGCTGCGTAGTTAGCAGCTGGTGAGTGCGGGAGAGGGATAGGGTGAGGGAAAAACACAGTTTATTTGGCTGGCTCTAATTCCACATCATCAACATTCAGTCCGCTATCCAGCGTATTTTTCTGAGCAGCTGCTTCGGGCACATATTCACCATGCGTTTCTTTTAGGAATAAGCTGAGGAATATGCCAAGCGCAACACCAAGCGGAATAATGCTTAATGCAAAGTTATAGTCACCGCCGGTGTAGATGCGTAAGCCATCTGCGCCAATCGCACCAGATGCATGCAAATCCAGCAACATGCCAGCGACAGGCTGGAATATCATACCGCCAGCCATGATCAACATATTGGTAGTGGCAACCGCTGTGCCTGACAAGTGCACAGGATTATTTTCTTTACCTAAAGCAAAACAAATGGAATGACAGCCACAGCAGAATCCAACCATGAAGAAAATTAAATTCAATGTTGGAATGGAGAATATTGGTCCATAGAACACAGCGCATAAGAATAATGCAGCAAAGAATCCTGATAATGCCAACGGCAGTTTGCGCATTTTGAGTTTGTCAGAGATCGCGCCAATTAATGGGCCTGCGATAATCCAACCATAAAATGTTTTACCAATGGTTTTTACTGCATCTGCCTGACTGAGGTGATAAACATTCTTCAAATAGGGAACGCCCCAGGTATCAAGGAAGACGGAAGAGGGTAAATACACCAGACAGCCAATAATCCCAATTAGCCACATCTGGCGGCTGGAGAAAATGAAATGTAATTCACTGACAATGCTTCTGTTGGTGTTTGGGGTAATGGCGTGCAAGGATTTACGTGGATTGTTACGAACAAACAGCAGCATCATGATGCTTAGCACGACACCTGCCACCAGCACAAAATGTAATGACTGCTGGTAACTCATGGTATTAGCGCTGGAGGTGAGATAGCTTTGCGCCATTTTACCGGACGCCATACCAGCAGCAGTCGCCAGTCCCGCTACGAATGCAAAGCGGTTAGCGGGCAGCCAGAGCGCTGCAATTTTTAATGTGCCGATATAAGCGAAAGCGCAGCCTGCACCTATCATAAGGCGACCAAGCGCGGCCAGGTTGTAATAATCGGCATTAATGAAAATCCAGAGTCCGGCGGTGGCCATGATGATGGCGGAGAACAAAACGAACTTAACACCCAGGCGGTCGTAAATCATGCCGGCGGGCAGTTGCATTGGGGTATAAGACCAATAATAGAGTCCCGCCAAAACACCAAATTTGGTCGCGTTGATATGAAACGCTGCGGTGAGCTGATCTTGCATCACCCCGGGGGAAACGCGCAGGAAGTAGTTGAAACAATAGAATAACATGGCACAGCAGACAATCATCCAGGGGTATATAGAGCGCCAAAAAGACGGAGATTCAATGCGCTGAGATAATGCCATGTGCAGTTCCTTCGTTCGTTATAATGGGTGAGTATATTTTAGTGACTCACTTTATAGCAATGCAGGATTTGAAAGTCAAACCAACCGGCCTCTGGCAAGAACTCTACAGCTGGTATAAAAACAGCGTGCAAATCACGACATTTCGGATTAAATTATTAATCTGTATCAGTTTTTCAATCAGGAGAATGGAATGAAAATGAAGACCTTGGCGACGCTGGCTGCCTCAGGACTCTTGGCAGTGTCACTCGCATACGTTACGCCCGCCTTAGCTGAAGAAGCTTTCGATGAAGATGTTGGAAATCAACAGTTTGCGCTGGCCGACAATAGCAGCAGCGGTCAAGCAATGCCTGCCGATATGGGCGATATGAACAATGCCAATGCCAACGATAACGCTGGCAATGTGAATGCAAACAGTATTGCGCCGCGCCAGGAAGCTTCTGCTGCTCCGCAACCATACGATCCAAACGCGCAACAAGGCGGCCAACAAGTCGTGCAACAACCGGGTGCTTACCAGCAATCCGCAAGCAACAATACGACTAGCCAACAGCCATTTGCTAAATCCCAGAATAATCAGCAAACACAAACCAACAGCACCCCTATGGGTCAGCAAAGCGCTAATAACACACAAGCCTCACAACCAGCCGGCCCAAGCGCCCCTGCTGGCGATCAGGCGGCGACTGCAGATGTCCCATCAGGCGATGAAGATTTCTAAATTTAGCCCAGATGTTCAAAAAAACCCGGCCATGCCGGGTTTTTTTTGGTATCCTAGTTGAGCAAAATTCCGCCCAGCGGAATGCAGGCACATAAAATAACAATCAGATACCACGGGCCACAACATGCAATCAAAAACAAAACTAGCCGTCGCCGCCGCTTTAATTTTCTGGTCATCAGCTTTCGTCGGTATCCGTGCCGGTTTGCATGGCTACTCGCCGGAAGGTATGTCTTTATTGCGTTATCTGGTCGCCTCATTCGTGATTGGCATATTCTATCTGTTACGCTCAAAGCGTTCGAATTTAAGCTGGAAAGATAAGCTGGGGTTAATACTGATTGGTTTTATAGGCATTGGTGTTTATAACGTTAGCCTCAATTATGGTGAAATCACAGTGTCTTCGGGCGTGGCAAGTTTCATCATTAGTCAGTCACCCATTATCTCTAGTTGTTTAGCCATCATTTTCTGGGGTGAAAAAATCACACTCCTGCGCGCAATGGGATTTCTGATAAGCTTGGTTGGTGTCGCTACCATTGCGTATGGTGAAATTGGCGATTTCAAATTAACAACAGGATTACTTTACGTGATCACCGCCTTATTTTCTGGGGCTTTTTATTCGTTTCTTTCTAAAGCTTACGCCAGCAAATGCACGGCGATTGAGTCAGCTACGTTTGTGATTTGGGGTGGCGCATTATTCTCAGCATTATTTTTTCCCCATTTGATTTATGATTTATCGCATGCCTCATTCTATTACACGGCTATTGTCATCTACCTCGGTATCTTTCCAGCTGCACTGGCCTATATTGCATGGAATTACACGCTAGGCCAATTAACGGTTTCTCAATCGGTTAGCTTTTTATATTTACTGCCGTTCATCACTACTTTTATGGGTTGGCTGATGTTGAATGAAGTGCCTTCGGTGACTTCGTTAGGTGGTGCACTGATTGCAATGGCAGGTGTTTGGGTAGTGAGTAAATCCTACCAAACTAAAAAACAGTATGCTGTTGGATTGAAGGAGAAAATCGCGTAATGAATGATTTGTTTTGGTTCGCGCCCCGCACAGCGCGGGGCGCTGCATCAACTACTTATTCCGTTCGTAATGCTTTGCAATCATTTCCGCAACGCACGCCGTTAATTTTTTTCCGGTTGGGATATGTAAAAACTCATTTGGACCATGTGCATTTGAAGCCGGCCCTAACACACCAGTAATCACAAATTGCGCTTCCTTGAATTTTTTTCCTAGCATACCCATGAATGGAATAGAGCCACCTTCGCCCATGTAGACGGCATCTTTGCCGAAATAATGTTGTGAGGCTTGATTGGCAGATTGCACTAACCAGGCGGCTTCAGCCGGTGCGTTCCAGCCAGTGGCTGCGTCTTCAATTTCAAAATGCACGGTAGCATGATGTGGTGGATTGGCTTCCAGTACTTCCTTGATTTTTTTTGCAGCGCTTGCGGCATCAGTGGTGGGCGGCAAACGCATGGAAAGCTTGCATGAAATTTTTGGCAGGGTGACGTTGCCTGCATTGGCAATCGCCGGCATGCCATCGCTGCCGGTGACCGATAAAGCGGGTTTCCATGTGCGGCGGATAATTAATTCACTGATTGAGTCGGACTCGGCTGCGGTGTTGCCATGAAACGGCAGATCATCATAAAGTGAATCACCTAAAACTGTCGCGGCTTTTTCTGATTGTTTCAACCGTTCATCTGGAATATTGACGAATAATTCTTTAATCAACACATCACCAGTGTTTTCATTTTCAAGACGATTTAATAATTGGCGCATAACACGAAATGCGGATGGCACTATGCCGCTGCCAGAACCTGAGTGTATGCCTTGCTTTAACACTTCAACGGTTAGCTTGCCGTTTGCGAGTCCGCGTAATGAAGTGGTCATCCACAATTGATCGTAGTTGCCGCAGCCTGAATCCAGGCAAATAATCAAACTGGGTTTGCCGATTTTTTCTTCCAATGCATCAATATAGAAAGGTAAGTCATAACTGCCGCTTTCTTCGCATGCTTCAATTAAAATAACACAGCGTGCTCGCTTGATATTTTGTTCCTGTAGCGATTTGAGCGCAGCAATTGAAGCAAACGCAGCGTAGCCGTCATCTGCCGCTCCGCGGCCAAATAATTTGTCACCGCGACGTACGGGTTTCCATGGGTGTAAATCTTCGTCCCAGCCAACCATCTCTGGCTGCTTGTCTAAATGGCCGTACAGCAGAATCGTTTCATCGCTGTCGCCAGGAATATCCATGAAAATAACGGGAGTGCGGTTTTCCAATTGTACGACTTCTAATGTCATGCCCGGCAATGCCTGTGCGCGGCACCAGTCAGCAATCAGGTTGGTTGCTGCCTCCATATAACCGTTTTGCTTCCAGTTGGGATCAAAATGTGGGGATTTGTTGGGGATAGTAATGTATTTTTCCAAGGTAGGCAGAATGCTGGTATTCCATAGCTGGTCGATATAGGCTGAGTTTTGCTGTTCATTTAACATCAAATGTTCCTTATAATTGGTTGATGATCGCGAATTCTCATGATCTAATGACGCGATCTTAATCCTAAATCAGGTAAAAAAACATGAAGGATAATCAATATAATTTGATAGGCTGCGCCTCCGGTATTGCCGGCCCTCACGGTCATGCGGGTGATGGACCGTTAAAGCTCAGGGAATCAAAATATATGACGCCACCAGCTGGCGCGTCTTTCACGTATCACTGGCAAGACATGATTGTAGCGGCAGATCAATCTGCCATGCCCAAGGTTGAAGAAATCGCTGCGTTATGCAAATTGCTAGGTGAGGCGGTTTCAACTGCGATCAAGCAATCTCGTCCATTCTGTGTGGTTGGCGGCGACCACTCTTGTGCTGTTGGCACATGGAGCGGTGTGTATGATGCGCTGCATACGCAAGGTGATTTTGGTTTGATTTGGGTAGATGCGCACATGGATAGCCACACACCTGAAACTTCTGAATCCGGCAACATACACGGCATGCCTGTTGCCTGCTTGCTTGGCTATGGTTATCCCGCATTAACTACGATTATGCATCATCAACCAAAAATCAAACCTGAAAATCTTTGTCTCATTGGTGTGAGAAGTTTTGAGTCCGGTGAGGCTGCGTTATTGCGCCGCTTGGGCGTCCGTATTTATTACATGGAAGAAATTGCAGAGCGCGGCATGGATGTGGTGGTGCAAGAAGCGTTGGCGCATGTGAAGCGTAACACTATCGGTTTTGGTTTGACCGTTGATATCGACAGTGTTGATCCGCAAGACGCACCTGGTGTAGATGTACCGGAAACCAATGGCATTCGTGGTCAGGATTTATGTGCTGCGGTAAAAACTATTGTAAACGACGACAAATTAATTGGTTGTGAATTAGTAGAGTATGACCCTGTCAATGACGAAAGCGACAAGACAGAAAAACTAATGGCACAGATTATTCACATCATGGCGCAAGGAGCGCTTAAGGTTTAAAGGATGATTTCGTTAGAAGTTGATATTGGCAAACAAATTCTGGAAGTAGTTGAAAACGGCCGCATCGTGCAATCTTATTTTGTGTCTACCGGCAAAAATGGGGCGGGCGAAGTTAAAAATAGTGAAATGACGCCGCGCGGTAAACATGTTATTCGCGCAAAAGTGGGCGCAGATGCAGCACCAAATACTGTGTTTGTTGAGCGTAGACCAACTGGTGAGGTGTTTCATCCGGGAATGCGTGATATGTTTCCTAATCGTGACTGGATATTAACAAGAATTTTTTGGCTATCTGGTTTGGAGCGCGGAAAAAATCGTCTTGGCAATGTCGATACTATGCAGCGCTTTATCTATATTCATGGCACGCCAGACGATGTGTTAATGGGTAGGCCTGGCTCTCGTGGCTGTATCCGTATGCGTAATAGTGAAATCATAGAACTATTCGAACGCGTTCCAGTTGGAACCATCGTTAATATTAAAGAATGAGATCATTTTTTCTGATGTCTTATGGTATTTAGCTGTTGTTTTAAGTCGTTGGCGGGCTGTCTATTCATTTGTGTGCAAGCATCTGAGAGTGCATAGAGTCCGCTTATTAATTCTCTAGCAGTTTCAAATAACGAATCACGTGTCATTGTGTTTGATGTTTTCACTTCGGGCGTCGTGATAATATGTTTTGTGCGCTGCAAGGCTTGTGTGGCGGTGTTAATCAAGCTGGATGCTTGTAATAATTCAGGTGACTTGGTTTTCTGTGTCTGTGTATTAGCCGAATCTAGCATTTCTGACAGAGCCACTGCTAATTTTTTCGATGCTTCTAATAATCTCATTTCCGGAACATTCGTTGGCAAAGTGGCTTTGGCGTCGAAAAATTGTGGACGTAATTCTGGTTGTTCCGTTGCAGATGTTGCTGCTTGCAGGAGATGTTGGTCATGCGAGTCATCTGGCTTGAGCGGCGCAGCGTAGCTTAATTCTTGTTTTCTGGTATCTGCTGATATAGCAAATTGTTGCATGGGCTCGTCAGGTTGCATAGCTGGGGATGCTTGCAGTGTTGGCGTGCTGTGAGAGGCTTCTTTGTCGATTAATACCGCATCATTTATCGGCATGTGCTTCACTTGAATTTGCGGTGCGTATTTGCCTTGCATGTCAGGCGGACTTTCAGCATGTGCGTCTATTAATATGGCAGGATCAATTGGTTCATGTCTAACATTCACTTGTGGTGTGAATTTGCCTTTCATGTCTGGCGGTGAATCTGCTTTGCCATCAACGAGTGATTGTGGAGTGATGGGTATTTGTATTTGTCCGCGTGAGTGTGTATTTCCTCTGGATTCGCTTAGCTGGTTTTCCTTGATTTCACTCAGGTCGTTATAAGCTTTCGTAAACTCGGATGCCAGCTGATCAAGTGCATGTACTCTCGATTCTTCCAGGGATTTGCTGTGTTTGCTCATCATATCAGTATCAATCAGCATGTCTGCAAGTTCATCGTTTGTGATAGACAAGCTATTCTGTGGGATTGTCGCAAGCGGTAATGTCACGATTGAATTGGCGGTACCTGGTGCGGCTGTTTTTAACGCGTCCAGATCGCCAGCATACAAAATAACATCGTTAATTTTGGGGTGATACTCCATGCCTAACCACGTAATTAATTTTGGGTGTTTCGTGTGTTGCTGTAAAAACTCTCGTACGGCGGGGTGATGTGGGTTGGTGAGTAATAGGATGTTAGGCTTGCGGTGATCATGGTTAAGCAACCACTCATGAATTGAGATGACAGGATCGTTGTGATGTCTAGCCATTTTCACCATGCGTTCCGGATGTTTCCATCGTGCGGAGTCTTTCAAATAATAAATCACAAATGAGGGGCCGCGCATAAACTGATGTGTACCCACTAATTCCGCTTTTCGGGCAATCTTAAAATCATTAATGTCTGCTTGGCGCACTTGCGGAATCATCGAACTTAATAGATTGATTTTCACGCTTCCTCTTTCAATATATTCATTACCTGCGGTGCTTTGTTGTATGATCGTTTCTTTATCGTCAGGTGAGGGGTGGTAAGTGCTAATCAGTGGGTAAAAGGCGACGCGATTTTTTTCAATCGAGGCCAATTTGTTTTCTGCGTCACATACAGCTTTCGTTGCATTTTTTCTCATTCGTTCATCTAAGGATTTTTTGTCTGCGCCTATTAGTCTGAACTCATGGCTTGTGAGGTGTAGAAACTGCAGTGCAATACTATCCTCGCAGCCGATGACTGAAGTTTTGCCTGAGGTAATGCAGGAAAGCTCTGTCACGCCATAACATTTTTTTATATCGAGTTTGATAGGCGACTCATTAGCGTTGAGGTGGATTTGATAAAGTGAAGGGTTATTAGAAAGTTCCGCGCTGATGCCCTTTGCATTGATGCGCTGTTGTGATCTCAAGGTCAACCATACTTCTCGCAGAAAATTACGTTGAACGGCGTGTATGGTTAAGTGTGCTGCGTTAGTATCAATATTAATGGTTTCAATCATTGAGGTGCGGTTGAAGTCCACCTCTTTGATGTTAACGCCATGTAATTCAACTTTACGTACCCGGTTAGGCAGGGTGAGTGCAGAAAGGTTAGGGCAGTCGGCTATTGCCAAATGCTCAAGGTTGCTAAAAGAGCTGAGATCCAGCCGCAATAGTCGTTCGCATTTTATGAAATAGAGATTACGCACAGAGCCTAATATAGATGGCCAGATGAAGTGGTTGAGATGGTTGCCAGAAATGCAGATGGTATCGGTTTCGCCTATGCCGCCTGAAAAATCAAGTGTATTAGCGATATCGGCATCTATCTTTATATAGTGAAAATGGCCGCTATTCACAGCGAACTTCACTAACTTAATATCGCTGCCGCAGTCAAAGTCATAATAGTCGTGCTGCTTTGGCATGAAATCTCCTTACTTATCTTATCAGTATAGATGACAAATGGCGCTGCATCGTTGAGGTGGACATGAATCAATGACTTACTTATAAGCTATTGGAGTAGCACACAATCAACAGCTTAAAAGTCAATATAAAACAAAAATCTATGAATCACAGTTAAACCTGAAAATATATGTTATCCTGTTTATATAAGTGCAAAAATCAGAGGTTAGGATGCCGGACCGCGTACATGAGTTATTAAACTATTGGTTTGGAAATTTAGGTACTGCTGACTTACCCTCCAGCGACCGTACTAACCTCTGGTTTGGTGAAAATGACGTGATAAAAAAGCATTTAGTGAAGATGTTTGCTAAAGAGTTTGAGCTTGCCATCACTGATAATTTACAGGATTGGAAAAAAACACCGCGTGGCTGTCTAGCGTTAATCATTCTACTGGATCAATTTCCCCGATATTTACATCGCGGCTCATCGCGTGCATTTGAGTATGATGTCCGTGCGCAGCAGTTATGTGTAGATGGCATGCGAAACAAAATGGACCAAACGCTTACCTTGATTGAGCGTGTCTTCTTCTATATGCCGTTAGTGCATGCAGAGAATGCTGAAACGCAAGAGCAGTCTATCCGTCTTTATCAAAATCTGGTGACATTATCGCTTTCTGAAACCACGCAAATATATCAGTTGTTTCTTGCTTATGCGTATGCGCATTTTCGTGTGATTAAAGAGTTTGGACGTTTCCCGCAGCGTAATCACTCACTGGGGCGTTCTTCTACTGAAGCCGAACTGGTATTTCTGAAAAATTCGTAATAACATGACTCTATTGTTTCAATCGGGGCTGTAGCTCAGTTGGGAGAGCGTCTGGTTCGCAATCAGAAGGTCGAGGGTTCGACTCCCTTCAGCTCCAAAATTATCTAATCTTGTTTAATGTTGCATATCGAAACTGTATTTCCCATAGTCACGCACGATGGAGAGGTTCGCGTGAACAGCGAATAACTGGGCGCCAACGCAAAATTCATCTCGCTAATCAGGTTGCCATTTGGGCTAATGAGTGAAGAGGTTTCTGTTGTGATTGGATTGATTAAATTGATGGGCATGATGTTTTGATACTGTGGTAACAAATAATTTGGAATTGGTGGATTGGGTGAAGATCCAGTTGTAATGTCTGCTACTAGTCCAGTTGGTTGTGTAAGTTGATAATTACTTGCAGAGGCGCCAGTTAATCCAAGGTTTGTCACTGTGACGGGAATGTTATTACCAGGGAAAGGTGAAATAAAGTTTGCATCATAACCAGCATTGCTGACAGTAACAGTATCACCACCATATACACCGTTTAGTACCGCTGAAGACAGGTTTAAAGTCGTGTTGGTTAGTCCATCATATGTCTTATTGTCCGCACTAATATTAGAAATGGTGAGTGTCGCAGGATTAATACTTAATACGCTGCCTCCGCTATACACAAAGCCACTGGTATAGTTGCCAGCAGAGCTGCCAGTTAAAGCATTAAATGTCGCTGTTAAAATACTATATGGACCACCAAGCACTGTTTCTCCGGGTGCGCGCGAGTAGCTGGCAAGCGTGTTACTAACTTTATTTGTGTCATCTATGCTAGCAATGCCATTCCAGGTATAAATTGCATTATTATTTACAATGCCGCCAAGTATGACGTTAATTGTAGAGGCCGCAGGATCTGCCGTGCCATATGTCTTTTGAATATTAGGAACGGTGCCTGTTAGTGCTGCAGGAGTGATTTGTAACGTTGACCCTAAGAGCAGTGTTGGTGCAGCGTAATTACTTGGAGTTGATATCGTAGTATTAAAAGTACCCGCAGTAATATTGTAGATACTCACATCTTCTCCGCTGTTGCGTGTCAGGGAGGTGAGTGTTACAGAGCCTGTATCACTCACACCGACTAGACCATTCCATGTATTGATTGCAGGATTGCTAACAATCCCATTCAATGATGCGCTAATCCCTGTCAAAGCAGGATCATTAGTTCCATAAACTTTAGTCTGATTAACGATGCTGACCGTCAACGGTTTCTGAGTAATGCTTAATGAGGCGCTGCCCGCTAGTGTTGTTGGGGCGTTGTAATTGGCGGCTGCACTACCAGTTGGTGCATTAAAAGCTTGTCCAGTGACCAGGTATGGGCTGTTAGTGACTGCCTCACCAGCATCTCGGCTCAGCGCAGCAAGTGTCACTGCTACATTACCGGTGTCATTAATCAAGGTTGAGGTTCCGTTGATATCGGTTACCGTTGCATTGACTACATTCGTAAGATTGACAGTGATGCCACTGACGGCAGGATCATTATCGCCGTAGATTTTGGTTTGGTTGTTGATATTAGCCGTTAAAGTGAGTGGCTGAATGGCGAATTTATTTGTTGTTCCATTAAAAGTGATATTGAAATTATTACCTCCATTACCATCATCGATGCTCACTGTATTTTGGGTAAAAGCATAGTTTCCTGCATTCTCACCAGAGAGGCGACCCATGCTGCCGGTGATGGTGCTGCCAAATAAACTACCGGATGTAACGCCATAAGCAGTCGCGGCAGACGCGGGGTCGTCACTGCCATAAACTTTAGATTGTCCGCTCAATGAACTGATCGTGATTGCGGCAGGCGTAATGGTTCCTATATTCGCATTGGCCGTTGTGGATGCTAATGCGTAGCCATAAACGATTTCAGAACCATTCGATGCACTTGCAATCGTAATGCCTGACACTGAGACATTAATGTTAGTGCCAACATTCGGCGTGGCGTAATTTCCTGTTAATGGGCTGAATACAATGGTGTCACCATTGACAGCACCCACTGCCGAATAATGTCCTGTTAAATCAGCTGTCGTTGTCGCATTGTAAGAGCGTGAGATCGTCCCAGTGAGCGTTGGTGTCACGCTGGGTGCTAACGAATAGAGGAATCCATTGCCAGTTCCAAGAACGGTGCTGACACCGTATGTTGCATTGTATTGTGTGAAGTCAGCTGTAATGCTACCGCGATTATCTGGTGTGACTCCGCCAAATGGGTTGGGGTTGCTAGACCAAACCAGAAAATTGCCAGCGCCAGGATTTAGCGTGCTTGTGCCAGCATTAAAACCACTGCCAGACAATACAATCGAGTTACCGCTGCCACTAGAGGTGATATTCCCACTTAATGTGATGAATCCGTTAGCGGTAGCTGTTAACGACCCACCAATAGTTGATGTCGCCAGCGTTAAATCAGCAGCATTATTGATGCTGACATTATTGGTGCCTGTATTTGCTAATGATACCGCGCCGCTAAAGAGATTATTTTGCAGCAAAGTAATTGGGTTAGCACCAGCATTAAAGCTGGAGGTACTGGTGATATTTAATATCCCTGTTTGTGTGATTGTGCCCCCTGTTACAACATTCAATGTCTTGTTGCTGCTTAAGCTAATGGCTGGCAATGACACACCAGCATTCGGTAAAGTGAAAGTTAAATTGAATGAGCCATTAATCGCGCCACTGAATGTCATTGCGCCAGACCCATTTCCACCAATAGTACTGTTACCATTTAAAGATAGCGGCGAGTTGATAGTCATGGATGTATTAGAAAGTGTTAATGCACCTGCTCCACTGCCCGAACCACTTAAGCTAATAGCATTTGTGTTCGCTAACGCAGCGCTATTATTAGAGAAGTTCAAATCTAATGCTCCACCATTAGCAACGGAGATGGCTGATGAATTGCCAAGACCGAATGCATTGGTCAAACTCAAGATGCCATTATTGATATTCGTTGCGCCGTTATAATTGTTAGTACCTGATAATATGATTGTGCCTGAACCTATTTTAGTTAAGGCAACCGTTCCGGTTGTGTTTTGAATTATCCCATCATAAGTGCTGCCGGTATTGTGGTTGCCGATGCTGAGTATAGGGTTTCCGCCAGCACTAATATTGTCGATGATGCCTGTTCCATACAATCCATCTATCGTGGTACTGAAACCATTGAGATCCAGTGTGCCATTCACAATGACATCACCGACACTGACTCCGGTCGGTAATGCATTGGCATTAGCCAGTTGCAGTGTGCCGGCGGAGATTGATGTGTCACCACCGTAAGTATTGCTTGCAGCTAAGATAAGTTTTGATCCAGTGCTATTTTGTGTAACACCGGTCACATTACTGCTAATCACTGATGATACAGTCACGCTGCCAGTTCCTGTGCCTGCATTGGTAACAGTTCCAGTGTGATTAAGTGCGGAACCAGAAATGGCAACGGCATTATCAATGGCACTATTGTTCTTGAGTATCAAGTGTCCCGTGCCGGTCGTGCCGCCACTTAATGTTAATAATTTGGTACCATTTACGTTTGTTAAGGATGTACTGACAGAGTTGACAGATAATGCGCCGCTAATCGTGAATGCAGATGTCGTGCTGTTTTCAATGATATCAGTCACGTTTGCTCCAATATTAGCACTAATAGTGGTAGTGCCAGTGCCGGATCCAATATTCGTGATTTTACCCGTGTTATTTACAGCAATAGTCGAGAGTGTGATTGTGCCAGTGGTGGCATTACTGTTTATCGTCAAGTCATTTGTGCCTGTGACACCGCCGCTGAATGTGGTTGATATAGCCGTACCAGTGTTTCCCAATGTCAACGTGCCCGTGTTACCAGACGCTAAAATAATCGCATTAGCATAATTCAGTCCTGTGGTGCCGATTAATAAAGATGCGTTATTACTCCCGGATGTGTCACCTAATGTCACAGATCCAGTACCTAATGCGCTGCCTGAAGTGGTAGCTGTTATCGTGCCAGCTTTAATAACTGTTTCTGATGCGAAAGTGTTAACGCCAGATACGGTTAAGCCAGATGTCGCACTGTTCTGCACAACACCTGATATGTTTGTGCCAATGATTGCACTTATTAACGTACTGCCTGTACCGGTGCCAGCGTTAGTGATAGTACCGCTGTGATTGAGTGATGATCCTGAAATCGTAATACCAGAAGTTAAAGTGCTATTGTTATTTAATAACATGTTACCACTGCCGTTAGAACCCCCGCTTACCGTTAGGATCTTGGCGCCACTGATGTTTGATAGCGATTTGCCACTAGCACCAACTGTCATCAAGCCACTGATAGTGAATGCAGATGTTGTGCTGTTTTCTAGAAGGCCGGTGACATTTGCACCTACGCCTGCGCTGATGGTCGTTGTCCCTGTTCCTGTCCCAATGTTAGTAACGGTGCCTGCGTTGTTCACGGCGGCAGAGGAGAGTGTAATCGTACCTGTGGTTGCATTGCTGTTGATCGTAAGATTGTTTGCACCAGTGACGCCACCGCTAAAAGTAGTGGAAATAGCGGCTCCAGTATTACCTAGTGTCAAGGTGCCAGTTGTACCAGTCGCTAATATGATTGCGTTTGCATAATTTAATCCGGTTGTACCAATTAATAATGATGCGTTATTACTGCCAGCGGTATCACCTAGGGTCACAGAACCAGAGCCTAATGCACTTGCCGACACTGTTGCGGTTACCGTTCCTGCTTTTATTATTGTGCCGGTAGAGTAGGTATTAACGCCTGAAATTGATAAACCAGATGTTGTGCTGTTTTGTATAACGCCGGTTACGTTTGAATTAATGATCGCACTAATTAGCGAGCTACCAGTACCAGTTCCTGAATTCGTGATGGTGCCACTGTGATTGATCGTGGTACCTGATATCGTTATCCCTGAAGCGAGTGCGCTATTGTTATTTAAAACTAAATTGCCAGTACCTAGGGTGCCACCACTTAGTGTCAGTATTTTTGTGCCGCTGCTATTGGTTAATGTTGTTCCTCCAGTATTGACTGTTAATGCACCGCTGATGGTTAATGCAGAATTAACCGAATTTTCAATCACACGAGTGACATTAGCTCCAATCCCGCCGCTAATGGTGGTAGTGCCTGTGCCCGCTCCAATGTTGGTGACTGTGCCGTTATTATTGATCGGGTTGGTTGCGAACGTAAGCGTTCCAGTAGTGGCGTTACTGTTGATGGTAAGATTATTGGTGCCCGTGACACCGCCTGTGAATGTTGTTGAAATGGCGCTACCTGTATTTCCAACAGTTAAAGTGCCGGTTGTATTTGCTGCTAATAGAATTGGATTAGCATAGGAAAGACCATTTCTCCCAATTAATAGCGATGCCGACGCGCTGCCACCTGCGCTATTGCCAATGGTTATAGTACTGGTTCCAAATGCATTTGCTGCAACAGATGATCCAATTATCGTACCAGATAAAATTCTAGTGCCACCTGAATAGGTGTTCGCACCAGATAAAGTTAATGTACCGGTGCCTGTTTTAATAATGGCGAGAGCTCCAGTTGTATTGCGTAATGTACCGGTAAATGTGCTAGTCGCATTGTTCGCACCTATCGTTAACGCAGGTGTGCCGCCTGCGCTGACATTATCAACAATACCGGCACCCGATAATCCGTTAATGGTTGGGCTAAAACCATTTACATCCAAAGTTCCGCTGACAGTCACATTACCAGCAGACGCGCCATTTGGAATGGCATTGACATTTCCGTATCTGAGTGTGCCAGCTGTGATGGTGGTTGCGCCCGTGTAAGAATTAGCCGCATTTAATATTAATGCTGCCGTTGTGCTATTTTGTGTGAGTGTCGTTACGTTAGACCCTATGACTGAATTAATGGTAATCGCGCCTGTGCCTGCGCCAGTTGCAGTGACTGTACCGATATTATTAATAGGGTTGCTAGAGAAGGTGATAGTGCCAGATGTGGCGTTGCTATTAATCCTTAAATTATTGGTACCAGTGACACCACCACTAAACGTGGTTGAAATAGCGGTGCCAGTATTGCCAATAGTTAACGTACCTGTTGTGGTAGAGGCAAGTACAATCGGATTTGCATACGTTAAACCAGTTGTGCCAATTAATAATGATGCAGCTGTAGTGCCGCCGGCGCTGTTACCAATTGTAATCGTATTTGTGCCAAACGCATTGGCGGCAACCGATGCTCCAATCAGTGTGCCGGCTAGAATTGTTGTACCACCTGAATAAGTGCTAGCACCTGTTAATGTCAGCGTTCCAGTTCCGGTTTTAATGAGTGCGACAGTGCCACTTGTGTTTTGTAGCGTGCCGCCAAAACTGCTTGTGGTGTTATTTGCGCCGATAGTGAGTGAGCGTGCGCCACCAGCACTGACATTATCCACCACGCCGCCACCAGTCATGCCATTGATAGTGGGGCTAAATCCATTTAGATCAAGTATGCCATTGTTGGTGACATTACCTGCTGTCGCGCCATTTGGTATGGCTGTCGCGATGCCATATCGCAAAGTACCCGCAGAAATTGTTGTGCTACCAGTGTAAGTGTTTGCCGCTGATAAGGTCAGCAAGGAAGTAGCGCTGTTTTGCGTGACACCGTTAACATTAGTGCCAATTACAACACCAATCGATTGATTACCAGAACCGCTGCCTGAGTTTGTGACGCTGCCAACGTGATTGATAGAACCAGTAGCAAACGTAATGGCATTATTTGTTGCACTGTTATTTCTAATAATTAGGCTACCTGTACCAATAGTGCCGCCGGTAAAGCTAAGTAATGCGGTTCCGCTACTATTTGTTAGTGTTGTGCCGCCCGCATTGACTGTGACGGCTCCAGAAATAGTTAGAGCGGATGTCGTTGAGTTTTGCGTGATACCTGTGATATTCGTTCCAACACCGGCAGAAAAGGTTACTGAGCCAGAGCCGCTGCCTGCATTTGTTATCGTTCCATTATGATTGATTGCGGTACCTGATACAGTGATTCCTGCAGCTAACGCGCTGTTATTATTTAATAAGAGATTACCTGATCCTGTACTGCCGCCGCTTATCGTTAGAATTTTTGTGCCGCTACTATTCGTGATGGTTTTACCGCCACTCGCCATGGTCATAGCACCGCTAATAGTAAATGCAGAAGTGGTGGAGTTTTCAATGACGTCGGTCACATTCGCGCCGACACCTGCGCTAATCGTTGTGGTACCGGTTCCTGCGCCAGTGTTTGTCACTTTGCCAAAGTTATTGACTGCATTCGTAGCTAAAGTAATCGTACCATTTGTCGCATTACTATTGATGGTTAAATCATTGCTGCCAGTGACGCCACCGCTAAAGGTGGCAGAGATGGCAGAGCCAGTGTTGCCAAGTGTTAGTGTGCCTGTATTGCCAGAGGCAAGGATAATAGCGTTTGCTAAATTGAGTGCGTTAGTGCCAACTAATAATGATGCATTATTGCTGCCAGTAGTGTCACCGAGCGTGACAGATCCTGTTCCTAACGCGTTGGCAGAAACGGTTGCTGTAATCGTACCTGCTTTAATGATAGTTCCGCTGTTATATGTGTTTACACCTGATAAAGATAAACCTGACGTAGTGCTGTTTTGTGTTACGCCGGTAACGTTAGTTCCTATGATCGCACTAATCAATGAGCTACCTGCACCTGATCCTGTGTTGCTAATAGATCCAGTGTGATTAATCGTGGTGCCTGATAAGGTGATACCAGCAGCGAGCGCGCTATTGTTTAATAAAAATAAATTACCTGTACCATTGGTGCCGCCACTTACAGTTAAGATTTTAGTGCCGCTACTATTAGTCAATGTTGTGCCGCCAGTATTCATGCTGAGTGCACCACTGATGGTGAGAGCAGATGTTGTGGAGTTTTGAATGATCTGTGTGACATTCGAGCCAACACTTGTGTTGATCGTGGTCGTGCCTGTGCCTGAACCGGTATTGGTGATGGTGCCAGTATTATTAATTGGATTGCTAGCCAGGGTAATTGTGCCGGTGGTTGCATTGCTATTAATTGTTAAATGATTCGTACCAGTGACACCACCGCTAAAGGTGGTAGAAATAGCGCTACCACTGTTGCCTAAAGTTAATGTGCCAGATGTGCCGCTAGCTAGTACAATCGCGTTTGCATAATTCAACCCTGTTGTGGCCACCAATAGCGAAGCATTGTTGCTACCAGAGGTGTCGCCTAATGTTACAGGACCTGTCCCTAATGCACTGGCTGAAACAGATGCGGTAATGACACCCGCTTTGATAGTGGTGCCAGTGGAGTAGGTATTGACGCCTGAAACTGATAATCCTGATGTGGTGCTATTTTGCGTTAAGCCGGTGATGTTTGTGCCGATAATTGCGCTAATTAAGGCATTGCCAGAGTTGTTGCCTGAATTCGTAATTGAACCTGAATGATTAATGGACGTACCAGATAATGTGATCCCATTTGCTAAATTGCTATTATTGTTTATTGTTAGATTGCCTGTGCCAGTGGTGCCACCGCTCAGCGTCAGTATTTTTGTTCCGCTGCTGTTAGTTAGGGTGGTGCCGCTACTATTCATGGATAATGCACCACTAATCGTGAATGCAGAGGTGGTGGAATTTTCTATTAAACCCGTGACATTGGAGCCTACGCTTGCGCTAATAGTAGTGGTGCCAGTACCGGCGCCGGTATTGGTGATGGTCCCACTGTTATTCACTGCGTTGGTGGCAAATGTAATGGTGCCAGTGGTGCCATTGCTATTTATCGTTAAATTATTTGCACCAGTGACGCCGCCGCTGAACGTCGTTGAGATCGCACTGCCTGTGTTACCAACTGATAATGTTCCAGTGGTGCCGCTGGCTAAAACAATTGCGTTTGTGTAATTCAAGCCACTTCTGCCAATAAGAAGTGAGGCGTTACTGTTTCCACTGGTATCACCTAATGTAATGGCGCCGGTACCAAACGCATTAGCTGCTGTAGACGTGGCAATGATGGTGCCTGCTTTAATGACTGTGCCACCAGAATAGGTGTTTGCAAGTGATAAGGTGGTGGTGCCACTGCCTGAGTGCACTAAGCTGCCTGAGCCGCCGATTGCTGCCGTTTGAGTCACATTGCCAGCAGCATTCAATATTAATGCGGAGCTGGCTGTGCCTGTGGTGATCGCACCATTAATCGCAATATTATTTTCAGCTGTCAAAGTAAGGGTGTTCGAGGATGACCATGAAAATGGGCTTACAATCGTAATATTTCCAGAGCCGGTACCGCTTGCATTGACAGTGGTGACAATGACATTAGCAGAGGCTAGTGCTGTTGTCAGGTTTCCTGTTGTTAACAAAGAATCTTGTACTGCACCAGAGGCTGCAAATGTATTTGGGTTACCCCCAGTGCCAGTATTGGCACTGTTATCTAAACCAACCATGCCAGCAAGTGTTGCACTGGCTTGATTCACTGCAATAAAAATATTAGTAGGATCTAGTAACCAGGTTCCAGTGTTGCCATGTGCAGCCTTGGCATCCACTTGAATTCCCAGTACATCTAAGGTTTTTTTGCTGGATGTTTCAATTAAACCACCATCACCACTGATGGTGCCACCAGTGGCTGAAAGATTACCCGCAACTTTTGTGTAGTCGTCCGACCATAACACTATTTTGCCGCCATTTCCGTTGGTTAGCGCGTTTGCTTTTATCACTGCACCTGAAGCCATGTTAAGTGTAGAAGCGTGTAATAATGGGCCGATGCCGCGTTCGTTGCCGCCAATTAAAATCTCTCCGCCGCCTTGTTCCCCGCTCGCATCAAGTTTTGCCGTGCTGCGCAAAACAATTTTCGAGCCGGTCACGGTAATATTGCCGCCCTTGGATTTTGCCCCTTTGCCAGAGGCGTTTAATTCACCGGCGATGACCACCGTACCAGCAGTGGGCGATCCGTTAATCACAATTTCAGAGCCTTCTTTTTGTATGGAGTGGGCTTTTACTAGTCCTTTAACGTTCACGGCATTATCTAGCACATTTGCGACGGCATCGGCGCTCATTAATATGTGTCCGCCGTTTGCAATAATTTGTCCGCTATTGTTGATACCGTCTGGCAAGCGGTTACCATCCTGGTCCGTGGCTTTTTGTGTGACGGGTTTGTCTACTGTAAATCCTATTAAATCATTGCCAGCAAACGTTAATGTGAATGCGTTACCGGCGCCTAGTGCTACTTGTCCGTACTCGGCTGAGATATATCCTTCATTGCTGACCGCGCCACCTATTAGTGCAATCAAGCCATGCTGCGCTGCAATTAGTTGACCTTGGTTGATGATCGCCCCGTTAAACAAGCTATCATTGGAAAAATGATAGTTGCCTTCTAGAAAATCCTGGTCGGAAAGTTTACCGGTGGTGGCAATCAGGCCACCTACATTGACATAAGCGGATGGCCCAAAAAATATTCCCGCAGGGTTTAGTAACCAGACCTGGCCGTTAGCAATGATGCGCCCATATATTTTAGATACCCCATTGCTAGGATTGATGCGATTCAGTGAGATGGAGGAGCGGTTGGGTTGTTGATAAATGACTTGTTCGTGTTTGCCAATATTGTAGGATTGCCAGTTGATGATCGATTTGCTGGTTGTCTGATTGATAATGACAGTGTTTGCGTTAGGGTTGCTGATGGTTGCTGTATTGCCAACGACCTGGCCGCCGGTGGGGTTGGCGAAGCAGGAAATTGAAATCAAAAACGACCCTGTGCCTGTGCAAAGTATAGTGGTGAATTTTCCTTCGCATAAGGCGTCGAACAAGCGGTTGAATCTCAATTTGTTTTTTAGATTCCCCATACTCTTATTTTAGCTGAAATCACCAAAAATAGGGTGATTTCAATTAATTAAATTTATTCTTATTCCATGACTTGGCGTATAAACATGATGTTATTTGTTATCTTTGGTAAGCGAATGTAAATGGATGATTTTTGCTGGCTGATTGGTTACATAATAATTACAGGGATTCGTAAGCCCTTGTTTTTCAGCTTCATGTGATTTATTCCAAAAAAATTACTACTACATAATAAATAATAAATATTACCGCTAGACATCCCGGAGTTTTTGCAATTTCATATTTGAATTCCTGTATAATGGAACTAATTCCCAAAAGGAATCACTCTATGGGTCTGAATAAGCGAAGTAACAAGTTGCATTGCATCGCACTCGTGGCGGGCTTATGTGTAGCCTTGTCTCCACTTCAATTGTTCGCAGCCAATCAGTCAGCACAAACCAGCAATGCCCAAATTGATATAGGCGCAACTGGTGATATGATTGATACTTCTCAATTAGACAAATTCAATGCTGAGCAAGATGCGCATGCCGTTAAATTCATTGAGGTTGATGAGAATAACAATTTAATTACTTCCGACGTTCCGATTCGTCATGTATACATGGCATCAAAATTAACTGACCTTGGTTATTCAATTCAGGCTAATAATGCTGTAACCAGCGACTTTATTTCAAAAACCTCAAGATTTACTTTAACTGATGCGCGACTCCAGGAAGTACCGGTTATTCCTGAATTTGTGATGTCACCGAACGCAGAATACCAGCCAGCGGCGACAACTTACGGCGCAACAGCGAGCGCGCAAGCCATGACACCGGTTGCTAAAGCTGCACATGATGCGGCGAGAGTAAGGCCATCAGCAACGCCATCTGCTACCGTGAAACCGCAACACAGAATGTCTGCGCAGACACTTGAAATAGTGCTCGCTCTTGCTGGAATCTACGTTTTGTTCTTAATGGCGCTGCGCACAAACAAGCAGAGCCGGGCTGCAGCGAAATACCAAGGCGAACTGGGTGCTCCCAATGAAATGGTAGGCCGCGGTCGTCTATTCGATTTCTCAAATAAGCCAGCTAAGCAGCTTGGCTATCCGCAAAATCGCTCTAATTTGCAAATGATGTGGAATATCAAGCGCTTCACAGATGACAAACAAGATGGCGTGCATACTTACTTCTATATGACATTCTATGTTCCGCCCCAGCAGGGTTACGCTTCCAACCTGCAAAAACGTAAAACCACTAGTAAAGAAAAAGAGAAAGCCCATTCTTGATTAAATTTTAAGCTTAATTACTCCCATCTGTCACAATCCAATCAATGCGCGAAAAGTATTTTTGTGCATTTTGTTATCTTTATTGTTATCATGTGGTTACCATTAAAAATTAGCTACCGCAATTAATAGCAAGGATGTTTAATGAGAATACGGAAACCCCTCAAGTTAGCTAGTCTTGTTTTAACCTGTTTGCTTGCCGATACCGCTGCGTTTGCTGATGTGTTGCCAGGCTCAGTCATGCCAGAACAAGTCGCAAAAGCGCTGAAGCCCAAGCCCAGCATGGTGCCTACCAATTTCGGTCCTGCACCTGTTGTTCAGCCTGCATCGAAAGCGCCTCAAGTTAGCCCAGAGCAGCAAAAGATTACCTTCAAGCTCAATGGCATCACCTTGGTGGGTAATCATGTTTATTCAACGGCGGATTTAAAACCCATTTATCAAGACAAGATCGGTAAAACGATATCTGTTGCTGATTTGTTTACCATCGTGCAAAACATCACGAATTATTATCGTAACAATGGATACATTATTACTTTTGCTACCTTGCCGCCGCAGAAATCTAAAAACGGTGTGGTTACCATTCAGGTGATTGAGGGTTACCTCAATAATGTTGCCGTGACAGGTGAGCCTCATGGTGTGAAGTGTCTGGTTGAAGGTTTTGGTTATCGCATTCGTAAATGCCCGCCGCTGAATATTGCGACAGTAGAATCAAATATGCTGCTGGTAAATGAGGTACCTAATACTTCTGTAAAAGCGGTGTTATCCCCATCCAAAGAAGGCCTGGGTGGAGCAGATTTAAATTTAGTTACCGTCTCCAAACCAATTAGTGCGTATTTTTCCGAGGATAACTACGGCACGCGTTATATTGGTCCTCAACAGATGACTGGTAATGTAACGTTGTACTCGTTAATTAATTCTGGCGACAGTACGGCGTTAACCTTTACCAAGACCACAAAAGGTGGTGAGCTGACATTCGCTGACCTCGATTATAATGCGGCGCTTGGTGATGGTGGCATCCGCTACACGCTTGGTATCACACACGTACATACACATCCATTGTTTGTATTACAGCCTACAGAAACAGATGGCTTGAATAATAATTTCTACGCCAACATCGTGTATCCGTATTTGCGTACACGATCTCAATCTATCAATTTCACCGCTGGCTTTAATTGGCTGGAGAGTGCTTCAAATACCATCCTTGGATTGTTATATGACGATCATATTCGCAGCCTTGATTTAGGTATGAACTATAACTTCGCTGACAGATTTTATGGTGCGAATATGTTTGGTTTTAACTTGAGAAAAGGGTTGCCGTTGTGGGGCTATTCACAAGACACCAATCAATTCACGGCGAATACCTCTCGCCCTGGTGGTTATGCTACTTACACCAAAATATCTTCGCAGATTAGTCGTTTGCAATCGATCAAAGGTAATTTCTCTTTACTGGCAATAGCTAGGGGTACATGGGCATTCGTGCCGTTATTGTCCTCAGAGCAATTTACTTTCGGTGGTAATCCTATGGGGCGTGGTTATGACCCTGCAGAAATCATCGGCGACCGTGGTTTGGCTGGCAGTCTTGAATTGCGTTATGACTTGTTCTTGAATCGCATCGTTAACAGCATGCAGTTTTATGTATTTTATGACATCGGTTCTATGTGGAATATTTTAGTCAATTTCACCTCGCCGGCAAAAGTCAGTGCATCTTCAACGGGTGCAGGTATACGATTTACGATGTCAAAATACATCAGCGGTAATTTAATGTGGACGCAGCCATTAACCAAGACTGTTGCTGCTGAAGCTTTGATTGGTCGTGGTTGGTTGCCGCGTACATACTTTAGTATTGTTGCAAACTTCGATTAGTATTATAACGCATCAATATTACCTGCCGGTTTTCGATTATTCATATTGGAACCCGGCAGGGTAAATGTAGATCTATCTTTGTTATTCACTGCGCAAATTCTTTGGTTTGCAATAATACCACAGTCATTGTTTGCTTGATTATTCGCAGCATTATCTACTTTATACGTTTGCTGGAAGCCAATAATGATAACACCTGATGGGTTATTATTATTTGGCGAATAGTTATAGATATAAGTCAATATTCCGTTTCCATTATTGTTTGAGTTATTAATGATGTTGACAGGGAAGATGGTTTCATAGCTTGGAATGAGTGCTGGTGGAATGTTATTAGATCCGGGTAAAATTGTCCCTGTTACATTAGTTGGCTGTATCAAGAAATAGTTACCTGCAGATGACCCATTCACACCGAGGTTGGTCACAAAGATAGGAATATTTGTCCCTGGATTACTGCTAGCAAAGTTGGCGCTATAACCACTCTGATTCAATTCAACAGTATCGCCTGCGTATACGCCGACTAATAATGCATTGGATAAATTCAAGGTGGCTGAGCTATTACCATTATAAGTTTTGGTGTTTGCTGTAACGTTGATAACATTAAGAGCGGCCGGATTTATCGTGAATGTTGCGCCACTAAATGACGTTGCATACATAGACGGTGAGGAAGCTGATAGTGTTCCTTGTGTAATTGCATAAATCCCAGCATTGGTGCCTGGGGTTCTAGTTAATCCACCCACCATGGAATCATTGATGTAGGTATTATTGCCCATCCAGTCACTGACATTCGTATTCACGACTAAACCAGTTTGATTATAAGTTAAAGCTGGATCGCTTTGTTTGTAAGTTGTAACTGCATTATTAGCAGTGATATTCAATGGCGCTGGTGTCACTGTTAGCGTTGTACCCGTGATCGTGCTGGGTGAAGAAGGTGGTGTGTAATTGCTTGCTGCTAAACCGCTTAATGGATTAAATGACACGGAATTGATGTTATATACACCTGGAATTTCACCAGCATCACGAATGGCGCTGGCAACGGTTGTGGTAACAGAGTTTGTATCATTCACGCTGGCTGTACCATTCCAGGTTGCAATATTGTTGTTGTTCACAAGACCGCCCAATGTGACTCCGATACTGGCCAGTGCTGGATCACTAGTGCCATATACTTTCGTTTGATTGGGGATCGTTCCTGTCAAGCTGGCTGGTGTAATAGACAGATAGGGGCTGCCGCTTAATGTTGGTGTATTGTAATTACTAGATGGCGCTGTCAATAAGCTGCCGGTAACAGCATAATTACCGACATTTTCACCATTTGTTCTCGTCAGTGAACTGACTGTTGAGGTCAGTGCGCTGTCATTAATTGCAACGTTACCGTTCCAGGTTGACACGCTTGGATTGTTAATCAGACCGCTTAATGATGGCGTAATGCTGCCAAGTGTCGGATCATTTGTGCCATATACTTTTGTCTGGTTGCTGATGGTAGCATTAACATTTGCTTTTGTAATATTGAGTGATGCAGAGCCTGTGTAAACAGGAACAAAATAGTTTGCAGAAGCTGACGTCAATGTTGCTCCTGTAATATTGTAGCTACCAACGTTTTCACCCACAGTACGTGTCATTGAAGTGAGGCTTGAAGTTAAGCTGCTATCATTGATACTCGTTGTGCCATTCCATGTGCTGATATTCGGATTATTAATCAGTCCTGATAATACTGGTGTGATGCTGCCAAGTGTGGGATCGTTGCTGCCATAAACTTTTGTTTGATTCGCTACCGTCGCGGTTAAAGTGTTTTGTGTAATGGCTAACACAGGCGTGCCAGAGAATATTGGGGCAGAGTAGTTAGATGATGGAAGTGTAAAACTCCCGCTAGTAATGTTATAGCTACCAACATTTTCTCCCGCATTGCGTGAGAGTGCGGTGACACTGGTTGTGAGTGCACTGTCATTAATACTTGCTGTGCCATTCCAGGTGCTGATACTGTTATTATTAATTAATCCAGTCAATGATGCAGTAATACTGTTTAGTGTTGGGTCATTGTTACCATATACTTTCGTTTGATTAGCAACTGTAGCACTTACGCTAGCTGGTGTAATTGTCAGTACCGGCGTACCGCTAAAGCTTGGTGTGTTGTAGTTCGAAGATGGAGTGGTGAAGCTGGCTGCAGTAATCACATAATTACCAACATTTTCACCAGTTGCTCGTGTTAATGAGGCAACGCTTGATGTCAATGCGCTGTCATCAATGCTGACGGTGCCATTCCACGTGGTAATGTTGTTATTGACAAGTCCTGTTAAGGACGGTGTGATGCTGCCAAGTGTCGGATCATTATCGCCATACACTTTCGTTTGATTGGAAACGCTACCAGTCAGATTGGCTTTAGTAATGGTTAGTATAGGTGTGCCACTCAAGGTTGGTGCTGAGTAGTTAGCAGAAGGTGCTGTAAAGTTGGCACTGGTAATATTGTAGCTGCCGACGTTTTCACCTGGATTACGTGTCATCGCAGAAATGGTCGTCGTTAATGCGCTGTCGTTAATACTGACGTTGCCGTTCCAAGTGTAGATATTATTGTTGTTCACTAAGCCTGTGATGGATG
>CAZBHW010000016.1:0-82236 GCA_964492045.1 uncultured Coxiellaceae bacterium
CGTTTGCTTGCACAGTTACACAAACAGATCCCCGCTAAAAGCGTGCGGGGACGACGGTTTTGTTGGCGGTGGCTCGACGGCGGCGCTAGGCTGCTGCCGGGGACGACGGGCGTGGTGGCTTGGTGTCGGTCGACAGGCGTGGTGGGTTGGTGTCGTTCGACAGGCGTAGTGGGTTGGTGTCGGGTCGAAGGGTGTGGTAGATGGTGCGTGATAAGAGCTGTGCTGTATCAAGCCTAGATGTAGCGTCAGTTTGTCACTACTGCCCCAACAACAATTTCTTAAAAGTAGGCGAATTACTAAAATGCACATTTAAGCCCTTATCAACCAGCGCCTGATCAATGAATTTTTTATCTGATAAAGCATGCAAGACAAAATTAAATAGTTTGGGGTTTTCATGATATAACTTCACTAATTCGGTCAACGCACTCAAGTCATCTGCCAATAATAATTGACGATAATGCTCATCTTTACACAACACTAAAAATAACTGCAGAAACAAACCGTTTTTCCATAAATTCATCACCAAGTCAGATTTGTCGGTGACTTTAATATCATGCATGCGTCGTTTAAACAGATTAAGTTCGCGGCTCCAGTTTAGTAATAATTGCAAACCATCTTTCAAATCATGCATATCAGAAATAATGAGATCCACCACCGCAGGATTATGTTTGAAAATATAATTCCATTCATACAATGATAATTTAAATTGATCTGTCATCATCGCACTGTCAGCATTACGCTTCTGAAGAATGTGGTTCACATTCGCAAGATCACTTTTGTCACTCTCACTCAAGTATTTTTCACACTCCAGCCAGCGTGTGTTTTTGTTATTTTCGATGAATTCGTGTAACTCTGGAAATTCCTTTTTAATATCAGCCAGTGTTCTCATCGACTTCTCCTTGATTACATCATTACCCAGCGCACGAGTTTCATAATGCCTTTGCCATATGGAGGGTACATCAGCGCTAATTCAAACCATAACGATTTTTTCATCACGGATTTATAATGCGTGAATGCATCAAACGAATATTTTCCATGATAACATCCCATGCCACTAGGGCCAATGCCGCCAAAAGGCAGCGCTGGATTGATCATTTGCAGCATAGGGAAATTGACACTCACGCTGCCTGAGCTGGTGTTGTTGATGACCTGCTCTTGGAGTTGTTTGTCATGGCTAAAAAGATATAAGGCCAGTGGTTTTGGCCGTGCATTAATAAACGCAATGGCTTCCTCCATCGTATTCACGGCAATAACCGGTAAAATCGGCCCAAATATTTCGTCTGCCATGACGGATGAAGTCGCTGGAACATCGCGTAAAATAGTCGGTGCAATATAGCGAGTTTGTTCGTCCCCTGATCCGCCAACAACTATCTCTCCACTGCCAGGTATCAATGCCATTAATCGATGATAGTGATGCTGATTAATAATGCGGCCGTAGTCTGCACTGGCCATGGGATTTGCGCCATAGAATTCTATTAAGACTTCTTTCATGGCTTGAAGAAAAGCTGCTTCCTGTTTCGCATTGACTAACACATAATCCGGAGCAATACAGGTTTGTCCCGCATTGCTGAACTTGGCCCAGGCTAGACGTTTAGCAACCGTTTTTAAGTCAGACATTTCATCAATAATGCAAGGCGATTTACCGCCTAATTCCAAGGTGACAGGTGTCAGGTGTTTCGTGGCTGCAGACATAACAATGTGAGCCACTTTACTGTTTCCCGTATAGAATATGTGATCGAACTTTTCGGCTAACAGCGCAGTCGTTTCAGCCACCGCGCCCTCAACAATTTTTACTGAACGTGTATCAATGTAGTTTGGCAACTGCGTTGCCAATAATTTACTGGTGGCTGGTGCAAGTTCACTGGGTTTCACTACCACGCAATTACCAGCAGCAATTGCGCCAACCACTGGCGTCAGTGTTAACTGCAGTGGATAATTCCAAGGGGCAATAATCAACACGACACCTAATGGTTCAGGATAGATCTGACATTTAGCTGGCAGCACACTCATGGGCGTAGAAACGCGTTTAGGCTTCATCCACGAAGACAAATATTTGAGTGCGAGTTTTATTTCAGACACTAACATACCAATTTCAGCCGATAATGCTTCTGCGGCTGGTTTGCCTAGATCGAGGCGCAATGCTTCAATGATTTGGTCTTCACAGTCAGTTACAAATTTTAATAAACCAGATAATTGCTGCTGTCGATATGAATAGGGCTTGGTCATACCAGTAGAAAAATACTGATGCAAATTGTTAACCAAAGACGGAATGGATTCGTGAGTGGCATCTTCTTGATTCGCTACAACCATATCATTACTTCCATGATGCTAATAAGTGGTGACTACGAAGATATTATACTAGCAATCAGTTGCTGATTCTCAAAAGCATTTCTTTATTTTTATTAGGTAAGGTTTTACATAAACTAACGGTATATGCAAACAGTTGTTTAATACTTTCAGGTTGATCGACAGTACTGACATAAAAATATTTATTGATACAGGGATGTTGCTTCAGAAATTCAATAATGGTGACCTCAGCAATATACTTGGCAGCTGATTCTGCTTTAGTGCACGCCAGCACAATGGGTTTATTCACGAAATCACCAAACTGTTGCAGCTGCACTAGATAGTCTTTAAGCGTGGTCATGGCAGAGGCGTTAGTGAGATCCAGCGTCAAGATAAAGCCATCCATCTGATGAAAATAGGTAGCATTCAGCTGCATCATGCGCTTTTCGCCGGGTAAATCCCAGACAGTAAAACTGGTTGGAAGTTCTGTGACTTTGGGGCTGAAAAGAAACAAGTTAGGCGCACCAATCGTTAAATGTTTTGTGCATGGCTTACTGTCAGTGAGCTCTTGATAAGCTTTAACAAGAGACGTCTTACCAGAAAACGATTCACCTAACACGCACAATCTGACACTCGACATAAAGCGGCCCCTGAAATTCGGCATGCTAGCACATTGGCGATTTGGCTATCAATGGGATATATTGATAGCTAAGGCAAGTTGGAGAATGACTATGGATGGTCGCTTTCATCAAGATGATCTGCTACTGGCTCGCACCTTATTAAAGCAGGTTGATGAGACTATTTTTCAAGTTTACAAATCGTTGTTGGATGCGCATGCACAACATGCGCTAGCATTAGTCGCTGGCATGATGTGCCTTTACCGTGATGACTTACTAGAAACACATCTCGAAGCTTTATTGGCATCACCAGAAAATGCCTTCACGATTGCAATGGAATTAACTGATGCTAATCGCGGAAATGCAAGCGCGAAGAGCATACGTGTCAGTCCGACCATGACTGCCAAAATGGCTCATCAAAATAAACAGGCAAACTCCATCAACTCCGTCATGCTTGAAATGCATAAACATCCATTTCTGAATGATTACCGCGATAAAATATTTTCAAATATCCCGCATGCACGCCCGTTAATTCGAGGGTTATTGTTGTTACGTGAAAATAAACTATTGGTCATGGTGCCATATCTTTTAGATAAACCTGACTCTGCTTGCCAATTAGCAACTGCGTTTGTCAAGCTGTCAGACGCTGGTCACTTGAACGATCAAACAAATGTCAACGCGATAATAAGCTGTTCCAGCGCAGCCTCATGTGCGGCAGACACAGTGATGTTATTAAAAACATTCGAGTTAGATGCGTATAGAGAAACGATCACCGACAATCCTCACTACATGATCGCATTACATTATGTGCTAACCCATGCACCAGATAAAAAACAACTTCGTTTTATTTTGCAAAACGCTTTAAATAAAACAGAAACCCTGAAGTTTATACAGTATGCATACCAGACTATATGCGATAATAAAAATCTCCAATTCATGGCATTAACATCACCTGCTGAAAAAACCACAGTCATCCTGAGCGCAACCATCAAACATGGCGAGCGTAAGCAATTAAAATCGAATCGCATGTCGATTCATTACCGTGATCTGCAATTCGATATGGAGGCTAGCCCTCCGTCCGGTTCCTCGTGCCGGAAGTAATAAAATGACTCGATAAGCCTGCTGTGTCATGTTATCTTGAGCGCCGTTTTTGTTTAATCAAGATAAAGAGAAATTAATCATGAAGACACGCGGTAAAAATGGCGCAGAAATCGTACAGTACTTGCATGACAATGCGGATAAAATCGCTGGCATTAAATTCACCGATGAACCAGCTGCAGGTAAAGTCACCTTTGTATTGTTCGGTAAAATGGAAGTCAGTTTTGACTGGGATCTGGAAGCGCAAATCATGTTTCAATGCGCATTGACTGGCACAGACTATCAAGCAGAGAAAATGGACCTCAGCACGTTGAAAAAATCGCCGGTACTGACAAAATTCAAAGATATTGCCGTAGGTGTTGATGAGGTAGCAGCAAAAGCCAAGCAATCTCCTGCCCTGCCAAAACGTCGCAGCAGTGATTTGTGGGTGACGCCAACTACAAGCAGTGCTACTGCTACAGCTAACCAAGATGAAGCTGGAAAATCGCCGCAATTCAAATAATGCTAAGTCTAGTCGGTTGGGTTGTGTGAAAACGCAACCCAACTAAGCCGTTACTTCTTCCCCTTGAATCTCAGTCAAAATATAATCCGGCAATCGCTCTGCTCCGCTCTGGCTATAATATGGCGGCAGATCGCGAATGGTGTCCAGCGTCGTGTAAATTTTCTGTTCCGGAAAATACTCAAACAACAACTGTACTTTCGCGGCAGCTTTTTTGCCTGCGATATCGGCAATCACCGCTAATGCTAAATCGATGCCGCTAGAGATGCCGCCAGATGCCCAGATTTTCCCGGATTTCACGACTCGCTGTTCCTGCACATGCACACCGGGTAAAGCTTTTAATTCAGGTAAGGCTCGCCAATAAGTAGTAATGCTTTCCTCTTTTAGCACACCAGCGTGGTATAAAATAAATGCGCCGGTACAGACGGACATGATTTTCTTGCAGCCAATGGCTTGAGATTGTATGAATTGTTTCAACACTGGATTATACGCTTGCGTGAGACGACCGCGTCCGCCGGGAATGACTAGATAATCCAATGGCGGGCAATCTTTAAAATCAACATGGGCGTTTAGCGTAATATCGTTAGCGCAAGCGACTGGTCCGCGTTGCTCTGCTACCAACAGCATTTCGAGTGGTGTCGCCAAGACGGCCTGACTAGTTGCAAACACTTCCCACGGACCTATAACATCCATAGGTTGTACATCAGGGTATAAGATCATGCCAATTTTTTCTCTCGCTTCTTTCATGTTGCGCCCTGTCTGGTTGGATTAGTTAGAGGAATCATAATATGATGAATTCACTTCGTAAGAAATATACTTGATGGATTAGTGAGGGAATGATGCGCATCACATTGCTTATGTTTGTCAGTTTGTTGATGATCACTCATGCTAATGCTGCATCAAAGCCAACTGATGATGACTACATGCGGCAATTAATCAAACTTGCACATCAGCGGCCTCACGCACCGTTTGCAGCCATGATCGTTGACAATCAGTCTGGCAAAATACTTTGCGAAGGCTTGAATGATAGCAAAGCAAGTCCAATCTATCACGGTGAAATGGTTGCGATTAATCGCTGCGCAGAGCAGCATCCAAACATGCAATGGCAACAGACAACGCTTTATACCACAGCAGAGCCGTGCCCCATGTGCGCTAGCGCTATTGTCTGGGCGGGTATTCCTGTTATCAAATTCGGCACTTCTATCCCAACACTGCAGCGCTTGAAGTGGGGTCAAATTGCGATTCGCACGCAGGAAGTCATCGATAAAGCTCCGTTTTATCGTGGCAAAGCCAGTGGCGGCATTTTGGCGAAAGAAACAGATAAATTATTCACGGGAGTCATAACATGAAAGCCCAATTCAAAGTCGTGTTAGCCGTGAATTAACCGACAGAAGCACGGTTGATGTTATGTCTGATGGCGTGTGATTGTCTGTCACCTCTGTTAGCAGGTTTGAAGTGTGATACGTAAGCTAACCCAGCTCCAGTTCTGTCGTTAGCTGGCTTGCCGGCAGGGAGGGCGGCTTCAGCTACTCTTGCTGCTTGAAAATGACCGAAGGTGTTTAGCATATCAGCTGTGGATGGTTGCACTTGCGTCGCGTCTGCATTCGGTTGCGTTGCTTCAGTGTCACTCGCTTCTTCTTTGCTTGAGCTATCGCTATCGTCGCCAACGGCTGGAGACATTGTGTCTGATCCGGTGATGGAGGAATTTAATGATTCTCGACCCTGTGTTTTAGTTGGATCTGTGACGTTAGTAGCGCCCAAATCTGGATCGTCATTATGATCATTCTTATCATCAAGTAGAGGTTTGTTATCTTGTTCATCATTTTCAGCTACAGCTGCGATGTTTTCCGGTTTCTTTTTAGGCATTTTTTTAATCCAGAATTCCATGCCTAAAATCATAGAAGCTGTTGCGGCTATAATTGCCACAACAATGCCAATCGCTAAGACGGCACCCAGCGGCGGAGCGGCAACTCCCACTGCGGTTGCTATGACACCGATCAACATGGACATCCCAACGTATGCCAAAGCGCCATTGACCAAGCCGTTAACTATAGCAAATGCAAGACCAAAACCAGGTGCTTTGGTTTCAGTTTTCAGTGCTTTAAAGCGATCTCTAAAGCCATTACAAAATCTGGTAAGAGATGGTTTGTAGAATGTTTTTTGTGTAAACAACCCAGTCGGCACTGCGACTGCGCTACCAACAGTCAGTGCTATGATGACTGGAACGTGAAAGTGAGTTAAAAATGTGACAAAGCCTGCTGCAAATAATAGGCTTAATACGATTACTTCAGCGGTTGTTAGTGTCAAACCAAATATTTTTGTGCCTTTGGTGCCAATTGGGTCAGCTGGAGCTTTAGGATCGCGCTTATTCCATTCTTCATCTGACAACCACGTTTCCAATTCCTGAATCGTTGAGAGTCCGCCAACAAGAATGCCGGCGATGATGCCAAGAATAGCAATGGGACTGGTTGAGCTGATTGCAAATGCCATGGCTCCATATAAGAGGCCGGAAAGCACAAAGGCGAGAATACCAACTACATACTTTACTCGTGATGTATTATTCTTAAACTCGGGTTTGGGTTTTACTGTCCACTCCCCATTTTCATCTTTTCGTTTGATAAAACGCCAAAGAAAATCATCCAGGAGATCACGAAACATAATGAGGTTCATGGCGCCGCCGCAGATTGCACCTGCCGCAATGCTAATACCATGCAGGAAACCAAGCCCCACTTTCGTGGCGGCTAATGCGCCATTAGCAATGGTTTGTAATAGTGACGCAAGGCCAGTGTAGTTCGAAAAGGCAATTCCCAGCGCGCCTAGAATGGAAAGAATCCAGGCACCGAACTCGGAGAAGCAATATCGCCATAATTCATCGAACGACATGTCCTTGATTTCTTTGAAGGATTTACCAGACATCAACCACCCTCGTTTTGTTTGTTTTTATTGTATAATTATTCAGATTCATGCATAATAATTCACTCAGCTAAAAAAAACAAGAGATTATTTGAGGTTTTCAGTGATTAAACTATCCGGTAAAAGTATCGATTTCGCGCTGCGCCAATTATTGATGGATGGCAAGGTTGGTACCCATGAAGAAATTTGCCAAGCCCTTGAACAACAAGGGTTTTATGTGAATCAGCCCAAGATATCGCGTCTGCTGCATAAACTGGGTGCCATTAAGGTCACCAATCAGGATGGCGAAAATAGTTACCGTTTGCCGCACGAACACGGCCTCATGCATGAACTGCAGACCCCAAACAGCAAATTCATGACATTAAACTGGATTCTGGATATTTCGAATAATTCCATCATGATTGTGGTTCACACCACACCCGGTGCGGCCGGCATGGTCGCGCGTGAAATCGACTTGCATCATGCTAACTTGGGCATTCTGGGTTGTATTGCTGGTGATGACACCATTTTCATCGTGCCTAAGGATGTGAAAGATGTCGCGCAAGTGAAAGATAAAATGATGGCGATGTTTAATCCTGCTAGTTAAGAATCACTCTAATGATCATGGGCACGGTTAGTGGCATCACACCAAATGGATATGAAATAGATAATCAGATTTATCAGAGCTATTTCAAATCACAGTGTTAAAAAATTTTGCGTATTATCCCAATAATGTTGCAATACATTACGTTAGCAGGTCTCTTACCAGAGAGCGTAAATCTAGCAACGCATTCCATTAGCAAGCTCATACCTGAAAGTGCAAATTTAGCAACACATTCCATTAGCAGGTCCCCTCTCCCGCCCTGTGTCGCGGCGTTGTTAACTGCAGGTGATTGCGGGAGAGGGACAGGGTGAGGGCGAAAGTTGAATTCATCAATACCAAAGCAATCACAACTTCACGAACACATCAGTAAGAGATAAACTTCTCTAACTTAAGGTGTAGCTAACGAACGAGAGAAATTGAATGTCACCACGCACCATACCATTAGCAGAAGGTCAGTCACTCATCTCACTTGTAATAGGATTATTCAGTGGCCTTTCTGATCACGTTGAAGATTGCAAAGACTTAATAGCAGATTACTTGCAAATGAATCCAGAAGTGGTCAACTATGTAGTTGAAGGTTTACCGGGAGAGCAGCCGCTAGCGTTTATTCTGGCGAAATCTGCCATCTGTCGAAAATTACTATATCAAATCTGCCGACAAGCCATTAATGAAGAGACATTGAATTACACGCTAGACGGTAAATCCGTCTTAAGTTATCTCAGTCGAAATGCGCAATGGCGTAACGTACTCTACACTGAAAAAAACGTATCATTAATTATTCCTGGTTGTTTTAATTTAGTAAGTCACTCTGTACCTGCGGCTGTGATCATATTAAGACTACAGCCAGATATCCTTCTCACTGATCACGTCTCAGCAATCTTCAGCCCGCAATTGCTACAAAAATACTTTCAAGCAGAAATCTTTTGTGATTTGTTATCGTCAAATCACGGCATCACCGTCATGCTAAAATATCGCGAGTTGCGTGATGGTTTGAATCAGATATTGCGCAATAAAACCAACGAAGCATCAGCACTGTCTGCTCGTTTGGAAGCAGTACAATGCATGGTTTTGAAAAACCTACTAACAAAAGAAGCAAAAGAATTACCAGAAGCGGGTTACGACAAAAGAAATAATTTATTTCATGCCGCAAGTGAAGCGAGCAGCTACATCAGCTATCAGAATACAGATCTAAGACTCAAGTAATTGTAACGCTTTACTCGACACCGTTTGCACGCGAGGATCAGCAGATAATGTGTCAGGTTGCAGTATCAGTTTTTCTTTTTGTGCTCGACTGCAACGCTTAATAGCATGTTCAAGTTGCAACGCTAACGATTTTGATTCTTTCACTAACCAGCATTGCGCTAACTTGACGGGTTTAAAACTGCGAGTGTACTTGCAACCGCCAGTACCGTGCACATGATCATGATATCGTGCTTTTAGATTAGTGGTATACCCAGTGTAATAGCTGTTATTCTCGCAATGCAGTATGTAAACCCAGTATTTTTTGTCAGTCGCATCTTTCATAATATTATTTCATTTTAGATGTTGTCTTGATTATTTTACCATCCACAATAAACAAGCTATTCCCTGCATGCAAATCAAATTTTTCCAGCTTATTCACTTTGATGTCGTGAGCGTTGCCAAAGGCCAAGCACTTGCTTAAAGAAGCTCACATCGGGAATGTTAATGACACACTGTTCCCCTTACCTGTTGAACATCATAACATAGGAGTTGGTTGTGGATTGGGGATAAATTGATATAATCGCGCCAATAATAAGAACGCGTCACTATAAAAACGAGAATCAGCATGTGCCATACATACCCGACCAACCGCGACAAAAACATCGGGTTACCCCGAATTGTATCCATGATAACCCCCTAGTATGATCGAACTTAGAGCACGGAGGACACCAAGATGGTGCGTAAGATTTCGCTAGCTAGCGTTGCAACGATTCTTTTACTCATTTCCCAACCATTCATTAACACATCAGCCAATGCTGCGGGTTTCCAGATTAATGAAATCAGCCCAGGATTGCAGGGCGATGCAACAGCCGGTGCTGCTGCAGCAAATAATGATGTTTCCGCTATGTTTATCAACCCGGCGACATTATCCACCTTACAACAAAATCAGGCATATATTGGTGGTAACGAAATTTTCCCAGACGTTCGAATGATGAATGCTACTGCGGTTCATACCGTTAACTCACCCGGCGAACCGCCCTCACCGACTTCAGCGACGGTGACTGGCGTTAACTCGCAAGGCAGTATCGCCAAACCAGTCTTTGTGCCGGATGGTTACTTTGGCTGGCGCATTAACAACAAACTGGTCGCTGGTATTTCATTACTCGCGCCTTATGGCTTGGTAACCAAATATTATGATAGTTCAGTCGTGCGCTTTGCTGCCGTGTTAAGTTCGGTGAATACCATCAACTTGACCCCTGCTTTGTCTTATCAGGTTAACAATAAATTAAGTGTTGGTGCAGGCTTTCAATTCCAATATCTAAATGCCACCTTTTCAAACTTTAATGGTGCTTATACCGGTGTACCTGCAATTGATAGCTTAATTGCGGCATCGTATCCAACTTATTTGAAAGCGAATGGCTGGGGTTATGGGTTTACGATTGGCGGCTTATATAAACTTGATCCACAGACAATGCTGGGCTTAGGGTATCGTTCGATAGTTTCAACGCGAATCTCCGGCACAGGGCAGCAATACACAGGACCAGGCGGTACGGTTCCAGCGCCAAATCCGGTGTTTCTATTCAATGCGGAAACCTCAACGAATGCTGCGGTAAAAACGCCAGCAATTTTAACCTTGAGTGCAGCGCGTGATATTAATAACTGGACTGTCAAAGCTACCGCACAAATGAATTTCTGGTATACGTTCAATCAACTTAGCATCAACATGCCAGATGCTTTTGCCGTTAACAGCACCTTGCAAACCAAATGGAAAAATGCCTGGTTTATTGCAGCGGGTGCTGACTATCGATTAAATACCAAATGGACATTGAAAGGCGGTGTGGCTTATGACGAAAGCCCAACCCAAAACGCTTATCGTGACCCGCGTATTCCAGACGGTGACCGTTATTGGTTAACACTAGGTGCAACCTACTTCGTTAACAAACATGTGTCAGTCGATGGCGTCTACGAACACTTGTTTGTTCCAACCACCACAGTAAATGTGACACAAGCTTCTGGCGTCAGTGCAACCAGCACCTTACCGTTAGAGGTTAATCATATTTATGCCGATTATAAAAGCTCAGTTGATATAGTTGGGCTTGCTTTGCGTTATAGCTTCTAACGTTTTCAGGAGAGATATATGTTTCAACACATACGCTCAATGTTACTTGTCAGTATCGCGGCGATTTGCATTATGTTGCCGATGTCAGCTTCCGCGCTTAAGTTTAATGCGATCAGTCAGGTTTATTTCTTCGGCGACAGTTTGTCTGATAGCGGATTTAATAATTTTATCAATGCGCTCTCTATCCCCTCAAAAGCACCTACGTTCACGACTTATGGCGGATACACATGGGCTCAGTATGTGGCACGAGATGTTAAAGGGTTTACATTACCGACGCTGTATCCTGCGCCGTTAGCAGGTCCTGATACCATCACGAATAACACGACGCCAACCAATGGTCCTAGCGGTGGTGCGGTGGTGCCAGTGTTAACAGGTGTGGATTATGCCTGCGGTGGTAGTACAACTAATTCTACGGGTTTTGGTGTGCCATGGGCGCCTTCCTTGGTGCAGCAAGTCACGAAGTTCTTGTCTGATCAGCCCAGTTCATTAGATCCTAATGCAGTATATTTTATCTGGTCAGGTGCAAACGATATTTTCACAGCGCTAGCCTCAATACCCACACCTACGCAGTTGCAACTATTACAGACGGTGAATACGGCAGCGATAAATATTGCCAATCAAGTTTCACGTCTAGCGGCTCGCGGTGCAAAACGTTTTGTGGTGATTAGTTTGCCGAGTCTGGGTTCAACACCATTTGCACTAGAGTTAGCGCAAGCTGACCCAGCTATTCCTGGCACCCTGAAAAATTTATCTTTTACGTATGATTCTATGATCAATGCGCAATTAGGCCGAATCATAAAGACTCAGCACGTCAAGGTTTTATATATCGATGTTTATACTTTGCTGGATAGCGTGATCGCTACCACTAAAGCAGGCAAGCCGTATGTCATTAACGGCATGTCATTCAAGTTTGTGAATTACAATACGCCTGCTTGTGGCTCAGCGCCAGGCGCCGCATTGACTTGCCCTAGCTCTGCGCCTACCGATTATGTTTTCGCTGACAATGTGCATCCTAGTGATATGGCGCATAGGATTATTTCGTTGTATGTTGAAAATCAGATATTAAGTTGGTCGTAACCTATTTTCGATATTGATCTATGTGATAACTGGTTTACTTAGCATCTGCACCTTATTTTCTAGGGCAGATGCTGAGTTTAGTGAGGTAGTTCGATAACTGTTGCGCATTTTGATTTGCATCAATGTATGCAATGTATCCATCTGGTCTAATTAGATAAAGTGTATTTTCTCTCAATCCTGTGGTTTTAAGTGATGGCTGCCAGGCAAATACATGACATGGTAATGTCGTTTCTGCTATGGCATGTGCCAGATCATCTGAGACTTTTCCATAAACATGAATTTGCCAATCTATGGATGATAATGGTTGATAGTTATCGAAGCTTTCGTTAGTAACCCACGGTAACCTATCCCCTGCTTTAATTTTTCCACTTGCTCCTTGTGAAAGCGGGCTATTGCGATAATTAATTTCAATTTGTGACACTGTCCTGAATTGGAGGTTACGAATAAATTGAAAGCGTGCGAAGAATGGCAGAATATAGGGAAAAAAGATTTTCCTGAAAAATTTGCCTGACCATCCTTGACTGGTAATCGCCGTGAATAAAGTATCTGTTGTGTGCACTAAGCGATTCGCGAAACTCATGCGTTCGATTTCATAACTATTCAAGATGGATTCATTAGCTCTATGTTGCAGTACTGCGGCGACTTTCCAGGCTAGATTCACAGCATCACCGATGCCAGTATTCATGCCTTGTCCGCCAACCGGGCTGTGAATATGGCCAGCATCGCCTAACAAGAAAACACGGCCGTTTCTAAATTGTTGCGCGACACGATGATGTGAATGATAAGTGGAAAACCAATTGACGCTTGTAACGGTCAATGGCATGTCTTTGATTGCAGTAGCTTCTATATCGGCAAATTGAAGATTGCTAAGGTGTTCTTTATCTTTTGGCACAATACCAATTAAACGCAGTGAGCCGCTGCTGCGTATGGGAAATGCCAGTGAAAATCCATCGTCGCGCAGACACACTTGAACGGCATCTGTGGCGACATTGCCTTGCGTCATCACATCTGCAACGTAATATATTTGTGGATACGTTCCGCCTTCAAACTCTAGATTTAATTGCGAACGAACGGTGCTTTTCGCGCCGTCGCAACCGAATAAGTAAGGTGTGACGACAATTTCTTGCTGGTTACCCTTTCGTAATGTTGCTGACACTAGTTTATCGTCATGAGTGAAGCTGATGAGTTCCGTGTTGCGCTCCACGTGTACACCTAGTGATGCAAGCTGTTCTATTAGTAATTGCTCATGATCATCTTGCGGGAAGGATAAAATGAATGGAAAGGCGCTAATGTTTTTCGCGACACCGCCAATGTCAATGCTGGCGATATTATTTGAGTTTTTACGCAGATTAATGTGGGTTGCAATAATCCCTTTGGCCACTGCGTCCTGCGCGAATCCCAACTGCTGATAGAATTCTAATGTGCGCGCATGTACCGCCATGGCGCGGGAGGTCGTTCCGGGACCAGGATTTTTATCAATGATCCTCACTGGTATACCATAGTGAGTTAACCATAATCCCAATACTAAACCGGTCGGGCCTGCACCTATGATTAGAGTTTTATCTTGCATGATATTCCTGTTAACTGTCTTTATTCATTTGATTATTTGCAAGTAAATTCAACCATCCATTTACGAGTTGGCCAGCAAGCGACGATGACAATCGGCGTCATGTAAATAAATAACTGCCCAATTAAATGTGATAACTCGCCATGATTGCTATAGCCGGGTGCTCCACCGAATAGAGTAAATAACGTTAGGGTGAGCATGACTAGCAGAATGGCTTGTTGCGTAGGATTGAACATTAAATTTTGATAAGTGACGGGTAATATTTTGCTGTAGAAGTACCAGATGCTAAAACAAATGGGATAGCCGAAAATAACCATCATCCACCATGGTGAGATGGATAAAAATAATAGTATTTCGCCTATGTCACCTTCTGTCGTAAAGGTGCGGCTAGGAATGTAGTCGATGAAATTTCCCAAGTTCATCACTGCAAACCAGATGAAGAAATAATAGTAAAGTTGACCATGATGTTTTTTTGATGTTAAGGCTTTTACTGTCAATAAAAATAAAATCGCGTTCGATAAGATTCCCGCGAAAGCAATAAAAGAGGCAGACCATGGATGTGCTGAATAAAACAAACTGAAGGCGACGTTTTCATCCATTTTGATGAAGAATAAGAGATTCCCTAAACTGGTGTCGCCGAACGTTAGGATGAGTGGATTGCTTTTAAAGCCTAATGCCCACGCGCTGAATGAATGTGCGTACTCGTGTGTGAAGAATGCCAGTGCATGTGTCACGTAAAAGAAAAATGGTGTTAATAGAATCAGGACCCATGATAGGTTTGTGTTTTGATGAGGTTTAAGTTGTTTGCTGTCCATGCTTAAGCTTCCTTTATGTTTGCTGTCACGGGCGCTTTGCCTGTGAATCTCTTATTTTAAATCATCTCACGCTCGGTTGGTATTAGATTTAATTTTTGCTTCTCATGTGATGCAGTTTAGTCTCATGATCAATAGTTGGAGCAAGAGTAGATATTGATGCTAATGCGTTTTCACTCAAGGCTTGACAATTCATCGTAAAAGAGAGAGTTTTATGCATCGATATTAGGGAGTGTAATATGCAAGGACGTCCACCAGAACAAAGCCAAGAAGAAACGCCAGCCGCTACTAGCGAAGAGGTTGGCAATATCAATGAAGTCAGAGCCTATTCAATCGTCGATGCCATTCGTGTCAGTCTGGAAGTTGGTATCCTGGGATATGGCACCACAGGCACCATTTCAAGAGACAACAGTTTGATAACGGCAATTACAGCAGAAGGTGTGGCTTCGACATTTTCATTAATTATCGCGATACACGAGTTTTGGCGCGTACTAGCTGAAGTGTGTTGCCGCAGAGATGGTCGCACAGTTGCATCTACCAACCGGTCTCCCACTGAATATTCCTTGTATTTATGTTTCCGTGTCATGTGCGTCGCGATGAGCTACACTGGTGTGGCATTGGTGGCATCAGATATAGCAAACAACTCAACATCATTAAAAACCACCGTTGGATTAGGCTTGATTGCGCTTAGTATCTTTTCTTCACGTGCGTTGAGCGGCTCAAAGCACAAACAAACCAACCCGGTTTTTTATAGCGACGATCAACTAATGGAAATGGGCATGCGAAAAGCCCAGCAAAAAGCGCTGCGGCGCGGTCAGCCATATAAGCAAGTTAGTAGTGCTGCACCCGTCCATGCCGATGAAGAAATGCTGCCAGTTGCTGAACCACATACAGAAAGATCAACAGGATTTAGCAGGCAAGTCATGCGGCCAAACGCGCATTATCAACAGCAAGCACAAACTCATCAAAAAGCGTCAGGATTTTCCAATGAATTTGATGTGCCTTTAACGACAGATGCGGCAGAAAAAATAAAAAGCCAGCAAACAGCTGCCCCGCCGCCGTCAACCAGCCCGGTGGTGACTACAGCAATGCCTGCTGGCACGATGTTGTGGGCTGCTGGACAACCAGTGGAGCCAGTACAAGATCTGTCGAATAAGCAAAAGCAGGAAGCCACTTCTGCTGGTATGGGGCTAGGCAATACTAAAGAGTAGTCATATACGCAATCAATAAGCTCATCAAGGGTGGCTGCAATCTGATGTTGATTCGATTGTTTAACCATCTCGATGGGGTAGATGATTGCGTCAAGATAGCGTCCATGAAAAAGTCGACAATCTCGTGAAAATGTACCCTCGTCTCTGATTGCAATAACATCTAAATCACTTCTGTTGCTAGCCGAACTTCTGGCGCGAGAGCTATGCAGAATTATGGCGTGACAATGATGTTGGGTTGCCACATCATTGATCACCTGCTTCAGTATGATGTCATTCTGAATGTCATAATATTCACTAAATGTCGTTCGTAATATTGGCTTTTGAATATGGTATTGAAGGGCATGGTTAGATGTGTAATTCCGCAATAATACATACGACATGCAACATAACAAAACTGCTAGAATTATATTGCAAAACTGATAATGCCCATTATCAGCATTGAATTTTAGAGCTCGCGGGGGCGAGTTCAAGTGCTAGCGCAACTTTTTTTAGAAATAAATCGTCGGTCAAAAAAGAGGTGTAATTGGGAATTTTGGCAAACATTTCTGACAGAGCAGAAACGAGATTTAGTCTAAATTAAAATAATTGAAAAATAAATACCCCTCCTGCATGGCAAGATTCAGGTTTGAGGAGCCTTCAAGAAGTCGGTTTTTGTTGGTGGAAATCCTTGATGGCTAAATCGAAATAGACCTCTTTGGGTGTACGATACCCAAGACACTTCATCGGCCTATCATTGATTAACGCAGTATATTGGCTAAGCTCTTCTTGCTTTAGCGCTGCAATATCCATCTTTCTAGGGCAATACTCCCGCAGCACTCTGTTCACGTTCTCAATGCTGCCTTTCTGATGCGATTTAAATGGATCACAGAAGTAAGTGCTGGCAGTGAACGCTGCTGCAAGCTGTTCATGTTTTCTAAAAGCAAAATCGTTATCAAATGTAATTGATTGTGAGTTTGCGTTGAGCGATGGGTGAAAAATGGGGTATTATGCAGCCTTACTAAAAAGACACACAGTATTACGTAAGCTTTGTTCAAAAAGTAGGAAAAATAAATTGTATTTTGCTTTTAGAGAACTAGGTCGTGTTGAGCGAACAATATTTTTGTTAAACTATATCAATGATCCAGAAATGCGTCGCTTGATACAAGCTGCAACATGTAAAAGTGAAGAGTTCAACCAATTTGTTAGCTGGATTAGATTTGGCGGTGGTGGTGTTATCAGCGATAACATGCGGCCTAATCAGCGCAAAATTATTAGATTTAACCATCTTCTGGCGAACATGCTGATTTTCCACACTGTAGTTTATCAGACGAAAGCCATCAACAAGCTTAGAGGATTAGGTACAGAAATTCCTGATGAAATATTATCCGGGATTTCGCCATACTGGACGGAACACCTTAATCGATTTGGAGTATTTCAGTTGGATATGCAGAAAATGATGGCTGATATTGAATATGATTTGGTCAATTCAGAGATTTGATACCTTTTGGCCAGGATCGGGGCCGGACCTCAGATTAACATTGTAAATATAACAGCTGAAAATACATATTTTAAATCTAAAGCCATGTATAAGTACTCATCCATGAATCATGGTAAGGTAACCATACAAAATTAACGAGATATTTTACAAGCCGCCATTTTTTACGAGCCCAACATCAAAATATAATGCAATGATTAATTACACTATTTCTCTTAGGTCTGTTTTACGCACGAATCCCGGCACGGGGTGAATGAAGTAGTTACAGAAAATTTGTTGGAACGAAATTATGAGTCAAGATAAGAAATTAAGAAAACAAAAATATAGAGCATTAATTATTAAAACCGAGGGATTTATTATTGATATAAAAGGTCGTGGAGAAGAGATGATTTACTCTGATAACGATCTTAAGTTGTCTCTCGAGAGAACATACTGCGATGGGCATAGACTGTATTGTACAAATACAATAAGAGATGACGCTGGAATGTTAATTCCATTCGAGAAGCGAAAAAATATTTTTGAAAATCTTTGTGCTTATTTCGACACCAAAAATAATTCAAGTATTTTTGTTTTAGACGAGATAGATAAAGATCGTAAGGAATTAGAAAATTTTTTTACAAATCTCATTTCAGGCGGCCATAAAATTACAGTAGAATATGATTGTGCTATCAAACGAGAAAATGAAAAGGATGAAATGTATCTCAAATTATTGAGAGCTGGAAAGAAACTTTCAATTAACGGTGAGAAGATTGGAACTGTCGAAGATTATTGGCGATGGAAGAAAAGTCGTATCTAACATGGTTTTGCTCCCATTGCATAAAGGGTCTTAAAGTTTCTCAGGATTGACTATAACTCCAGCTTGACTCAGATTAAGCAGATTTGGGGGTTCTTGAGCTGAACCCGATTTTAAACGGAGCTTTTTGGCGAGCATATCCTTACAAAAAATCATAGATTATTCATCAAAGCATATGCATTTGATGATTTATGGTAATGCCCTTATTAATTGTTTGGTGTAATGTTTTTACCCAGGCATTTTGTGGGGGCTGCTCAAAATACCCCAAATCACCTCATTAAAAGGTCGCGTTGAATTGATTTTAGTGAATGGAACCTTGCTGGGCTTGGAAAAAATCTTTCATTTGACCGTATTTTTTGATCAGGCAGGATGATTAACAAAACATTTCAACATTCAGCATATACCTGCCGAAGTGCAACAAAGTGGTCTCTCGTTAAAAATAACGGAGTACAAGTTATGACGCTTTATCCTTTTGCATGCTGGCGTGTTTTCTTTAAGGGTTCCAGATTCAGTTTAATCCGATACCCAAGCGCAGACGCATACTTGGCAAGCGTTAATAATGAAGGCGAATGCTTAATATCATCCGTGTCAGCTTCAAGGCGTGAGATGGCGGTTTTTTTGGTGTGCATGATCGCGGCAACATCGTCTTGCGTCATATGGCGTTTCTTGCGGGCGCATTTTAACTGGATAGCCAACTCGATTTGCAATTTGGTCGCTTCATATATGGCGCGGGCTTCGGCATTGGCCAGCACTTCATTGCGGATGTCATCATCGCGTTGTACGGGTTTATATGTCATGTTTTTTCACCTCTTTCATACGTTTGATGCCAAGTTCCAATTCCTTTTTGGGCGTTGCTTCCGTCTTCTTGATAAACACATGCAATATAACAATCGTGTTATTCGAAATTGTGCAGAAAAATCCTCTCGCAATGCCTTCCTGTCCTTTGGCACGTATTTCAAACAGGCCTTTGCCCATGGCTTTAGTAAATGGCAACCCAATATGGGGGCCGTGTTCAATCATTTTATCCAAAATCGCTTCGTACTTTGCTTTAATGGAAAGGGGAAGGTGATGCGCATCATCCTTAACAGATTGATTATAATATGTAATTTTCCATTTCGTCACAGAGCACCGGCACCTGTTGTTTCTTTTAATGTTAACAAATCCGCTAACTTAATTCAAGGGTTGAGAAGGGTCTTTTTAACCCTTAGCACCATACTGGCTATGCTTTCTTTGCTGATATCTGCCGCCTACGCCAATTCATGTCATGGTAAGTTTGCGAGCCGATTAACAGATGTGTGCTGGAGTTGTCTTTTCCCAATCACGATAGGCTCAGCGACCGTTCAGTTGCCGATTGTTTTACCGCTATGTTTTACTCTGGATACTACACAAATTCAAATTACAACCATTAATTATCAATGTATACATGAGCACACAAATTTCTGAAATTACATCTACTCATCCGTGCGGTGTCAAATGTCTACCAGATTTCATTTGCCGTTTAGAATATTATTTCGAAAATCCATTCGGAGAATACATTCGCGGGTTTGTGTAAGGTTGATTTCTTGCGACAGCATCGAAGAATCTGAATCCTGTCTGTTTAATTTCTTCAAATGTTTCTCTAGGGGCAAACCGTAATTTATAGGCTAGCTCACCAGCAGGGTTGAGCGCGCAATAGACCGCTGTTGATACGACTGTTCCAGCAATAACCGGCAATGCTACAGTTGCAACAGCGCCTGCGCCTGCCGCTTCTGCTGCTGCAACAGTATACATGACTGCACTTGAACCAAAATATGATGCGGCTGGAAAACCAACTACCACACTTGACAAATGTGTTCCTATTGGATCAATTGAGCCTGTTTCATTTGCATCTAGTATTGCAGCATATAACTGCACTGACTCAACACCAATGGCCATACCCCAACCTAAAACACCACCCGCCTTCATCACGCGATCACCAGTAATAAGTCCGTCATACCATTTCGTATTCAACGCTGGATTTGGAATATATTCTGATATAGAAATATCTAGTATGTTACCTTTATGGCAATATCGCGTTAATTTGTAATAACCTAAAATATTGTCCGGTGCGACTTGTTTTGGTATGACCACTTCCATTTCATGCCGCATAGCTGCATAAATTAATTTTTCACTATCAGATAATTTCAGCTTGGCTACTTCCGCCTGAACATCCATCGCACTATCTGGTGCAGATATTTTATAAACATACGAAGCAGAGAAACCATCTTGCACACCCGCTCTTGGAAAATATCCCGCATATCTGGAATCTAAGCTGGTGCTAATATATAGACTATCAAGCGGTGCGTTATTGCCGCCATAATTCATGTGATGAAGAATAGATGGGTTTTTGCCTTTAGCATGAAGGCCTTCATTTAATACGACATTAGGTTCGCGCGCATCACCGCGATAAACGATTAGTGGTTTTTTGAAAAATGGATGATCGATAGAAGTTAAATATTTTGCTAAGTGCATCCATTCTTTTAAAATTGGCAAGTGTGGATGCATACCATGATGATGTGAGTGGGTATGTTCGTCACTTAAGTAAGCACGATAAGTATCAATGTCATCAAAGCAATCACGTTTTCCTTTGTTAGGTAAATTATAAATCGTTGACGGAGATTTAGATTTTACTGCAACAGTGCGTTGACTATCTTGGTCAGTTTTCCTGGCAAAAAAACCTTGCTGACGACAAGTAGAAACAAGGTTATTTGGTTGTTTGAGATTATAACTGGAGCCTACTGTATCCAAACCAATTGATTCAATACCATGTTTATTACCAGCAATTGAAAATCCACTTTGTGTGCGGCGCGCTGAATTAGCGTGCTGATAGCTTATGCCGCATATACCATTATTGCTAAAAATAATTCCATAACTATCTGTATGACAAGAATCAGCATGATTAATATGTCGCTCTGTCATCGCACCAGTTGCTGATAGAAATGAAACTTTAGCTTGATCACATGTCACAACTACAGGCTGATGGAAAGTTGCATTACCAATAAGAAGCTCACTGTAGTGCCAATAGCCGCCGTGTTGTAATGTTGAATTAGCATTTACATTGGCACCAAATTTCTGAATAAATGGGTTATAAGATAATCCCACACCAATTTGATGTGACTTCACATCAAAAGAATAATATTCGCCGCTAACATTGAATTCCTTACCTTTATACATAACGAGCTTACCAATAGATCCATGCACATCACCTAGATTTATACCTCTACTGTAATCAATCCAAATGCCAACATAAAACCGAGTATGATTGGGCGTTTGATAATGTTTATCTTCAACTTTGATGCCAGCATGCACGCCAATATCAGGAGTAAATCCATTATTACGCAAACCAAGAAGCTCATCGATGGTGTTAAGTAACCCTAAACCTTTACCAAGAGCGTTACTTGAATTCTTTACCGATTTAAGCGACGCCAATACTGGCGGCGAACAAAAAATTCTGCCGCTTTCATCATATTCAAAGTGAATATAAGCAACGTTGCCACCAAACGTTAATGACACAACAGTGTCATGATGATAAATAGGCGTTTGCGGGAAATAGCATTTGCCATTCCAGACATCTGTAACAAATTTAGCGGCAACAATACTGGAATCTGGAATCACCAAATCATGATATTTAACGCAGAATGATAAGACACCGTTAGTATCAAACTGTTGTGATACCTGCTCATCTGTTCTTTCAACTCGATTACCAACTGGAATGAAATTGAATAATTTTTTGAATGAATGATGACTGTGATGTACGTTTAGTCCGCGAAAATGAGGGGCATCACGTAAATCGAAATAAATTCCTTCTTTACCAGCATAATGACCACAAGCCGCATCCAATGTACCGTATTTTGAAACCAGAATCACAGAACTTTTGTTTGAATAAAAACATGGTCGTTCAATATGTTGATGATGTTGATTAGCAACACCGATCATATAATCATCGCCACTGATGATAGACTGCGCGTCCGAGCCGATAGCACCTGCATGATTATGAATTCCACTTCCCCCGTGAACAACCAGTCCAACTTTTCCGTAAGGCGCACCATTACCACCTCTAATACTGCCAGTAGGGTGAATATTCACCGCACCACGCACAGCATCAACAAAACCAAAACGTGAAAATCTGACATTGCTTGCATGATTGTCAATGTTGTTATAATCAGAAACCTGATAGCCGGTTCGCGCTATGACTTCTGTATGATGCTGATCAATACCGTTTCGTGCATGCTGAATTAATTCATCCGTATAAACTCCACCTCCGTGCTCTACGATTTTAACGGCAGAATCTTCTATCACTTTTTTACCGACTAGTATTCCATTACTGGTGATAGAACCTTTAGTACTGCAGAGTGTGAATATTTCTTTTGAACCTCTAATCACATTTGTGGGAATCACAATTTCTGTCGCTGTATATGATACTTTCCATGGCGAGACAAACGTGTCATCTAATACCAGCTTGTGATTTGTCGTATAATTCACTTCAAAGTTTTTATTAGATTTTTGTTGATCTCGCCATTGTCCTGCAAGCTTCAAGAAATCTTTCTCATCTACAATGGTTTCATATATAAAGTTATTCACAGTTGCGGTGATGCGATATTTCTTCATATTTGGTATATTTAATGTTTTCATATAGCAATCAATGCTCGCAGATTCATTCTGTTCTAATTGATCTGCGGAAACTGAGATCATTGGAATATTAAATGACTCATTCAAATAAACATAATGTCCGCGAAAATTGGCACTCACTGCAAATAGTTTACTAAAGTCGTATATCCATTCCGCTTGTTTACTGACTGATAATGCAAATGATGCGGAAAACAATGACAAATCAAAAATACTACGGCTAATAGCAGCGCCTGTTAGCATAAGTTTAAATAATCCAAGATTAAGAGGGCAGTCTATATAAACAGATGGCAGTATCAAACTAAGAACAGGCATGACGTACTGGAATGCATGACAGAGTGATGTTTCGTTAAGACCATTCACATATTCTTCAGAATCCATACGAAAAATGTGTAAATCATCTTGTAACTCTTCGAGATGATCATTGAAGTATTGACGCCAACTTACCATAGTAGAAGTGTCAGTTGACTTTTCATGAGCTAGACAAAACCTGCCATTTGTATCAAGCATTACCTTGTCTCCAGGGTGATCAAGTGCCGCATTTTCAATGGATTTGTCATCGTAAGGTGTCATGATATATTCTTTACCATCTTTTAATATTTCATAAGTATTTCCAGTAGGTGTCGGATGATCTCGAAATAGGCTAGTTACTTTATCTTTTCCATAAAAATACATCTGCTCGACAGAATGTATTGCATTAGACCTTATGTCCTCAATGTCTTTCAAAAAATGATTTCTGAAATAATTATCAACATCATCAATATGATCAGTTATAGATTTATTAACAGCTTCATAACTATTATGTGCCTCGCTGCTGATAGCATATAAACTCATCGCAATGTTTTTAACGATGACTAACAAATCTATCCATTCAGCATTTGTCAGCGTTTGACCGCGTAATATTTTATGTGTAGAGAGTTGTCTTAAATTACTTGTTACAAAATAACTATTCATACCAACACTCGCGAGACTTGCCATGACAGGATTAATTGCTCTTATAAATAAAATCATGGTTTGCGAAGTGACTTGCATATAACTCGCATCAATGCCTGAAAGTCCTTCTGACCAGATGCGTTTTAATTCTGTATACAATCGATATAAAGATGGAATGATTACTAGCGGTAGCGGGTATGGGATAAGTGAATTCATGACAATGAAATTGCCTTGAAAAATACCTGTGTCACTAGGCAGAAGGGTATTAACGCAGGCGTAATTGGTGTCACGCCCTCCGAATAAATTGATGTAAATCGGGGAGGTTATTCTCAGGGTGTGCACATCAGTTCTGGCCGATCCGCGCAAACCATTTTGAAAATAATAATGATTAATATGCAAATTGGCAGACTTACCCTTGATATCACCTAATTGAAAAATGGTGTTCATGAGACCAATAACATTGGAGTCAGTTGATCCTAATGTACCAGTAGGCGAAATAAGCGTTTGATCAACATCAAGATGAATTTCTTTGCTGGGAACATTACCTGAGATTGCTAAATATTTCGTTTTTTTTACGATCAATTTGTCGTTGCCCACCTTTGCTCTATTGCCTATTGCAACAGATGCATCATCACCTTCACCTGCTAAAAGCAAATGTCCTTTTTCAGTTTTGCCATTGATACGCGTCTTTTGCGAAGTGATAACCGTGTTATTATGTTCTGAATAACCCGACAGACTGGTTGAAGATGATTTAACATGTAGTGGTGAATCAAGAATCAATTTACTAGTTGATTCTGTGATGAAGGTTGTCGACTTTATTCTGGAAGGCTCATCACCACGGCCATTTAACTTCCCCGCAACGTAGACACTTTTTGAATCTACTTGCAACTCTTCGCAATATTTCACCTTTCCTGTTTCGCTGACAGCAAAGCTTCCCTTTTCCTGTACTATTTGCAGCTTATCTGATTCCAACACACCCTCAACAACTGCTCGACCTTCAACAAAGACTGCTTTACTGGTTTCAAGAACAGCTTTCTTTGCAACACAACCTGAGTCGCCAATCAATATAATTTCTGCCAAATTTGTTTTAGCCGCAACACGATATGCGCCCTCAGAATGCAATGTCATTTTAGCTTTTGGTGTACTCGTAAATTCTTTTGTGACATTGGCAACCGTCTTCGTAAAAACCTGAATTTCTTTCGTATCTGATTTACCGCCTAATGAGACTGACTCTGCCGCATACATACTTTTCTTTCCTGCGGTAATATCGGCACGCTTATCAATAACTGCCACACCATTTTGCTGCACTTTCACACTTTTCTTAGAGTCAATATTTGCCGCTATAATTGCATGACCTTCACCTGTTGCTTTCACTCGCCCAGCTGTTAAATCCAACTTGTCCGATAAGTAAGTTGATTTCTTCGATACAAAAGTGCATTTCTTTTCAATATTAGCTTTCCCTTCTGCGAATATTCTTTTTGTGTAAATACTAAATTCCTCACAATCAACATGAGACAAATCCGTGTTAACGACTGCTTTTATTGCATTAAGATGCAACTCACCTTCACTTGTAGCCTCATTTACAATCACCACACCTGTAACTGTGACTTTTCCATGTGTCTCACCACGCAAATGCACGTTCTTACCCATTAACGTCGCCATCGTTGTATTTGAAACAAGAAGTATAGTACTTAACGCAAAATCCAGACTTGCATTAACATGAATTTCAAAATTAATATAGTAGTGAAATCCATCTAGATAAATATTTTTGCCTGTGTATTTTGTCGATACGAAAATTGACGTAGCGGATGATGGTCCAAATTTATGTGCTGTGCTTGCAAAGGCATCCATATTCTGATAACAAAGAATTCTGCCGTTATAATCAACAATGGAGCTTCTTAAAACTAAATCATTTTTAATATAGAGATATGAGGTATCGGCTAAAAATAATTGCCGCTGAATATTGAATTGACAATCATCAGTTTCAATATGACCATAGACAAAACAATTAGCGGCATGAATTTTATATTTCTGTCCTTTCATTCGTACCCTTTCGCCGATACGACACATGCTGTCTGCACATAGCGTCAGTACAGCAATGTGCACCGCACTTCCAGTAATTGACACGGCACCAGCCAGTATCAAAGCTTCCTTATCAATATTCACATCACCGTGCAAATCAATCTTATTGCCATTGGTCTCAAGATAGTTTCCTGTCAGCTTGCTATGGGTGATCAAATTGGCATTGTATGCTTGCAGTAAACTAAAGGTGAGATCACTTTTTTCAGTAATCTCTATTGTCCCATCATGGAGATGGACTTGATGAAACTCGGCTGCACCCATAAAGCGAATTCTATTACTGCCGCCATGGATGTGGATGTTGTATAAGTTGCTATTTGCAAATGTAATAGCTAAATCGAATAAATCATTTTCTGTATAAGCAGATAAAGTAATACGTTTATTTATTATATGCACATGAAATATTGGAATGTTGTGATCTGAACTTCGATACACGAAGCTGTCATGACCAAGGCGCACATGCGATGCTAAATCTATCGTAATTCTCGGTGTCATATTAACACCTCATACTATTAATCGCTTCCTTGCAATGCTCAACCTCCTGCTGGAGCACTGATGCAGCTTCAACAGACATTTCCAACTGTTGAGTCAGAATAATCTTTGTTTTACGCAGCTCTTCTATTTCTGGGTTTGCAACTTTCTTATGATAATGCTTAGTTCTAACTTTATTTAACATAGCCACTTTTACATTTATCTCAGTCATAAATGCATCATTTAGTGCATCTATATTGATTTTATTATTGCCAAGTATCTTGATATTAATATCTTCGGCCAGCGAACTAAAACCAGTCCATTTATGCCTTATTTCGCGTTCCTTTTTAATTAATATCGTGCTGACTTCGTTGATGACACGGCATAGCTCGACATACGACTCGTGGTCAATTACTTCATCAATATTCTTATCAGATACACGAATTAATTTATCTAATCGATGATAGTGCGCATCGATTTTCTCCTGACTAATTTCAAGTTTTTTTAAGAGAGGTATTATCTCTTCAATGTCAGCGCAACGGTGGTATTTATAAGAAGAACGAAATGATTCTTTAAACCACAAATAGTATTCGTGTTTTGAACGCTCTTTTCTTTGATCTACTAACTTAAGTGTTTTCTTATATATTCGGCGCTTCTTAGAGTGCAGGGAACACGCTAATTTATAGTACTTCGGGTACTCTTGTTCCAAATAGGATTCAATTACCATTTCTATTGCGCAAATTAATCTATCCAAGCGTGCGATGGCCATTTAGTTTGCCTCATTTTAGTAATGTTGTTTTGCCCGGATTCATAACGAGCTCTGTTAACCGTTTATTGTTTGAACTAATTGGCAAATCATAGTCATTACTGGTTCGACTGATAAGGGTAGAAATACCTATATTGGTTGAATTATCTGAAAGCTATCATCATAACGGGTACCATCAAGTAGGGTGAGGCATGTAATTAATATCAGTAAAAACATAAAGTTAAATATAAATAGAACTGTATAGACAATTGACAGTTTGTGCAGTCTATGAGAAAATGCTTGAATTCAAAAATAATAAACATCTTATGACTAAACTCTCACAGGCATACGACACTCACCGTGACCTACTGGTGAAGCGCTATAAAAATGGCATTCAACTTGTTAGGTCGAGCTGCAACGCAGATGCTAGCAATGATAGTATCGCTGCCATCGGTAACATGGATGCGGGTTTATTTTTTTTGGATACTGATAGTAAATTTATTGATGGCAATGACGGTATTCTCGGAATTTCCGGCGCAAATTCCATCAAAGATTGTATCGGACGAGATTCCACTGGTTTTTTAAGCAGAAATTATGCGCTTGAGCTACTAGCTAATGACAAAGAAATCTTTAATACGCATGAGATGCGCATCAGTGAAGATACGGGCATTCGAAAAGATGGGTCATTGCAAGATGTGATTGGAATGAAATTTCCCTGGTATTATGAGGACAACCTCATTGGTCTATTCGGATTTTGTATTAATATACAGAAAAAATCGCTGCAACAATTTGCTAAAACCATGACTGCTTTCCTATCAACTGGATTGCTGGGCTCAACACACTCACTAATTATTCCTAAAATTAATGAACAAACAGTTTATTTTACTGGACGTGAAAAAGAAATCCTAAAATATATCCTCACCGGAAAAACTGCTAGACAAATAAGCTTGATTCTTTCCATTTCATGCAGAACTGTTGAGCATCATATAGAAAATATCAAACAAAAAGCAGGTTGCGTAACAAAATATGATTTACTTTGTAAATATGCAGGAACTAGTCAATGAACAAAAGCGGACAGGCATACGATACACATTTTTGTCAACTCGAATTCAGTACAAGATTGATTGCGAATGATCAGAGTGTGATGCGATCAGCAAACATGAAAATTATTGAAGAGACTGGACAGCGGACTGATGATTATCTGATTAGGCGAGCTCAAGTGCTAATGCAACTTTTTCAGAAATAAAGTCGGTCAAATATGGCGTGTAATTGCGTCTATTGCCGGTTAATGCGCTTTAGTAAAATGTTCCTCTCGTTTCCGCTTTATTCTGTGCAACTCCTTGTCCATAAATATACATGCCACCAAGCGCCATTTCAGACGGCGCCCAAGTTGCGCCAAGATAACCTTTTTATTCACCTTGGCTTTCAATCAACAAGTCATCCTCGCAGAGGGTGATTTGAACCATTATCACAAATCGAGATAAATAAAAGTGTTCTAAATATTAACTTTTGTCCTTTAAAATGTTTAAACTGTCGCACACCAGAGGAAGTCTTCTATGGCTTTGAAAAAGTGCAGCGAAGATGAAGGAACCATTTATGCATATCCAAAATGAATTAAAAGATATTTCCGATCAAATTAAAAATGACCGATATAAAATTGATTTTATTGTAAGTTTAGCAAGTATGATTGCACGATTGAGTGATAATGATGGTATGAACGAGTTAATAGCTCAATTTCATAATCATGCAGGCAAGCTTCCTTATGTTAACAATCAGGACATAGGTGCATTAGTATTAGAAATGACAGCTCAAGAGATAAAAGATGCAGTCATAAAGAAAAGATTATTAGTCGAGGCTAATTATAGGGCTGGATGGTGCTTGCAAGCCGCTTGTGCCCCTGGTGAGGCAGAAGCAAGAAAGCCTCATGTTGCAAGGATAAGCAATTTAATAAAGAATTTGTAACCTTGATAAATATACAAGATCATTGTCGCATTTTTGCCTGAACCATTGGAACTAAAAGTATCGAGTGATAAACAACCAGACCCTCATAAGCCAATTATTATCACTGCAGTCGGTGAGTCCACCTTTACGACTTTCGCGCGCCGTGTTGTTAACGTTTTTACTGAAAAGCAAGATTACGAGGAATCACTGTTGAGAGCGGGTCGAAAATAACGGCATTAGAATAACATAGCGCTACAGTCTTTTAGCAAAGCAGTCTTATACAACGCACGCTTACTGAGAAAGTCTGTTTATGCGGTTATCTAACCTATTAATTTTTGCAAGATGAATGCAATTGACTATTTCTACATGTCCAAGTATGTAGGCAATATCAGAAGCAGTCATTGTAATGGTATCTGGATCATCCTTCTCTTTAATGAAATTTTCCAGCCGTAATTTAACTTCTGAACTGTATCTTTCGCCTAATGATACTAATGCTGCCTTATTCGTATGAAAGGCAGCATTAATATTGATCCCTTTCACTTTTAATAATATTTCAATGAAACGGAGATGACCCTTTTGTGCTGCCATAAAAAGAGGAGTTCCTCCTGAATCCGTAGCAAGATTGACATCGGCACCATGGTCAATCAGTACTGAAATAAGATCTAAACGATTTTCTTGTGCTGCCAATACCAACGGTGTACTGCCTTGCATTCTTACATTGACGTTTGCGCCATTAGCAAGTAGCGTTGAAACAACATTAAGATAACCATGAGCCAACACCGAGGTTGTAAGTGGCGTTGATCCATCTTCAGCTGCAAGATTAGGATTTGCTCCAGCTGCAAGCAATACTTTGACAACCTGGAGATGTCCTCTTTGGGCAGCATTAAAAAGAGGCGTACTACCATTTCTACTCGCACGGTTTACTTGAGCACCATGTGCCAATAAAACTTTCGCGCATTCTTCATGACCATAATAGCAAGCTTCGTCCAAAGCCGTAAAGCGACCAAATGTCGTTTCGGCACCTACTTCACATCCTTGCTTTATCAATTTTGGCATAACATCAGCAGTTCCACATTTAGCACTCCAATGTAATGCTGTGTGCCCAATTCGATCTCTCGCCTTTGGCGCAATGCGCTCAGTATCTCTTTGGTAAAATTTGATCGCTGCGTTATAGCAATAGCGTAAAATGTCAGGATTTCGCTTTGTTGCTGCAATATCAATTAAGGATCGATTATCGATCGTAGTACACAGAAGGTCCCTAATATCTAAAGTACCCATGCGTCTAAGCCCATTCATATCGCCCTCATTTACGAAATAAAACTTCTTTCTCGCCTCTGGAATCATTTGATGATATGTTTTATTTTCTGCGGATTTAAATTCAATTCGCCAGTCAGGCGCCTCTTTTTTATTTATCTCTTCATATAAATGAGGAAAGTGACATTTAAAACGAGTGCACCAATATTTGTTGCTAAATGAGGTTGTTTTGAATAGAGATAATGAACGATGAGAGGATCTTGCGAAGGTTATGAGGCTGAGGGGATCTAAATATTCCATAATCTTTAATATCAGATCAGCAAACAATCCATCGAACACACCTAGCTTGGTATTATTAGAGTCCAGGTTATCATTTTGAGCGGCAATACGTTGTGGAGAAAAATTGAAATATACTCCTCCTGGAAATGAAACGGGGTCTGCTAACCTATGTCTATAAAAATTGTCGCCGAGAAATATTGCTGGCTGAAACCTGTGAGTATCACTAATTAAGCTTAATGAAAAAAGAAAGAATGTCGTATCAAAAACAGCGCTTGGTAATGGGTACATTAGACCCAATCGTTGCGGCGGAGCTGTGGTTAGTGGTACTAGTGCATCCTCATTTAAATCATCTTCTTTGTCACTTGTTATAGTTTCTGCTGTAACATCAGATGAAATTGTGACTAGCGGATCTAAATCCAGCACTTTCTCTTGATTTTCAATCTCTCTTGAAGAAGATGGATTATCGCCATCTTTCATATCTCTATTAAACACGTTTAAGCACCCCGTATTGTCACTTTATTATAAATTTTTAGGTGTCTTGCTTTGGCTAAACTCATACACTAAGGTACCCCCGCTTGCGCGGGGATATTTCCTATAACGTATATTTCAACAGAGTTGCAGTCGTTTGCTTTTGATGTCTGCCAGCAATAATGGGATAGTTCTTCATAAAAAGTTGAACACGATGCATCTGCTGCAAAGCCAATTTACAGTAATTCTTATTAAAGTGTAGCCCCAAGCTCATGAGAAATTTGGAAGTCTCCGATGATAACAATAATTGACTGTGATCATTGGGTATTCCTTGAATTTCCATACCAACTATGTCACACAAATGTTTGATTTCGACATAAAATCGGCCATAGCGTGGCTTGCCGAGTGTATAATAATCTCTAAATGTTTGTGTATGTGCAAATTCAAGTTTAATTAATCCGTTGTCATCCAGTGTAATGCGTGCTGAATAGAGTAATTTAAATGTAATTAGATCTTCATCATAAGATTGACCGCTCAATGATATTTTACCTAATGCAGGTTGCAAAATAGTTTTCCATAATTTCATTCGGTAAGTCGCTAGTAACAGGAAGAAATAATCAAGATAACGATGGATATCGGCTTTTGAGTTTTTGTCGCTTATCTTGATTTTTAGATACGATTTATCTTTTAATTGAATCTTGCTCAAATGACAACGCAGGAAATTCAAAATACATAACAAACTTTGATGTTTATCAATCTTGTCTGCAAACACATTGACGTAAATTGGAGAACTGATGGTTGCAACGATGTTGCGAATTTTTAGATAAATTTGTTCAGAAGGTGCTGTGTTCATAAGTGCAGTATTTCTTACTTCAAAAGCTCGTGCTTCTGATTGAATGTCTTTCCATTGGGGAAAGATCACGCTTAAAGCGCGGAATATTTCATTGTTATACTTTGTCTTTTGTTTAAATAAGGTTAATTCAAGCTCTTGATCGAGAGTAACCAAGCCAGATTGTTTGATTGCGTCAATAAATCCTTCATCATCTTCTATATATGAAAATGGTGTTATTATGGATCTACTTTTGAGATTATTTGTGCTAGTTGGCTGAGTCTTGAAATTGTCTGGAATTCTATCTGACATTTTCTTAATCGGATAACTAAAACCGTCTTGCATAAGCTGCATTACTGTGACGGTATCAATATCACAAAAATCTTTTATCGCCTGGAATTGATCATCAACAAAATATTTTACTTTCTGTAACATTGATTCAATTTGTTTGATGTGACGATTATATATATATTTTGACAACGAAATGACTTTTGTATCCCATGGCTCGGCTTTATAATCATTATTTATCTCGACATGTCTACTTCTAGCTATTGCAATTAGATGGTCTACTAACATATCAAAAAATAAAATTCGAATATTTCGGGGAGTAAGAATTGCCAGCGCATCCTTTAATGATAATAAATGATCTATTTGGTGATTGAGGTGCTTAATGCCTTTCCGGACTGCTTCTGATTCGAATATGATTGGTTTACGCAGATTAATTGAACTGGATTTTGTAACATTAAATTTAACCGTATCTCTCGACCCACTTTCGGTTTTGATAGTAAATAATTCTCTGATGCTTGTACACGTTAATTTAGGTAAATAAATGATTCTTTCGGCTGTCGATTCTGTGTCAATTATACGCGTAACACTATTATGAGTGCTGGCACCCAGCATGGCGTGAATCTGTGCCGATATTATGCTAAAATTACCTTCTATTGCAGCATATTTTGCATCTTCAATGATTCGCGTCCATTGAAGCACTCTGGCCGTGGAAGGTGTACTGACAAGACCATCAATCCATTTTTCATGAAATAACTTTTCATTTTCTGATGCATAATTTGCGTGAATATTCAGTGTCTCTAAGGCTCTTCTAATTTTTGTTACATCATTTTCAATAGTATCTAAACTATTCCATTCACATTCTTGCTGCATCATTATCGTGTTGATTAGTAAATTATGTAAATCTACTAAAATGGTATTTTTATATTGACGATTAATATCTAGGTATAGAAAGTTAAATAGTGAGTCGAGGATTGCGTATAAAGAACTTAATAAATTAGATTGCGTATCATTCAACGCTAAAGAATTGCGATAAGTAATGGCTAGTTTACGTTGAGATCTTGGCAAGCGCTCAATCACTTTAACTAAAGCTGTCCTGATACTATCAAGTATTGCAACCAGATATTGTGATGTGATTGTATCGCGATTATATTCAATGGTGTCAAATAAATCTGATGCCTTTGATTCTGCTATATCAACTAACTCAATATCATTCCCACTTAACATGCTATATACCCCGCTTATTTATTGTGATTATTTTGGGTATAAAGTACCCGTTTATATATATACAATTACCGTATTGGATACGGTAAAAAATGTCTTGGTTAGATATATAATCAATAGGTTAGGCGCTTATTAAAAACAACATTGCATATGATCAATATTTGAACTACTATATGTCTTTTAAATAAATATGAAGCTAACTCAATGAAGACCCAGATTCATCCTGAATACTTACTGACTTATTATAAAAACGGGATAAGAGTTATTCCTCCAGAAAAATCCTCTCTAGACTCAACTGATAGAACAATCAGCCAAATTCTAAAATTAAAATATAATATATATTTTCATGATTTGGACATGAAGATTCGGGAAGTAAATGAACCAGGCTGGCAAAAAACTGGATGGATTAGCCGCGCGGATGCGATAAACCAATCTGTCACTAAACCCTGTACATGTAAAACGCTTAGAAACAAAGTAAGAATAAATGAATTACGCGTTATTAACGAACAAAAAACATATTATTTTGATGAGCATGCCATTTTAGCTAATGAAGAAGAGCTCCATGCAATTAGTATCAAAATGCCATGGTATGATGAGGAAGATAATTTACGAGGAATATTTGGTTGTTCTTTGCTTTCAAACAATATAACCAACTTAGAGTTAGTTAAATCCATTTCTGAAATTAACAATTTATTTGTACTTCGTAATATTCATCCAACAAAGAATTCAATCAAACCTTTCAACTTTTCGCAAAGACAAAACGAATTACTTTATTGGTACCGCCGAGGTAAAGATACACGAGAAATAGCCAAGATTATGTCGTTATCTTATCGAACGGTAGAGCATTACATTATAAATATCAAAGATAAAATAGGTGTAAATACCAAATCAGAGTTATTAGATTTTTTATTCGATCAATATGATTAATGGTCTCATAAGTGTTCGGTAAACACACAACTTATTTTCCATATATGACTGTACCACAATCTAAATCCACAATAATGGGTGTGCATAATGGGATATCTTTACCGATATAATCATTAGCGATTTCCCTCATTTTTATTTCTAATACATCTTTGGAGATGATTGGCTGTGATAATGTCGGTGCATAAGAATGAAATCGAATCTGCGCTTCACGGGGATAGGATTTCCAGTATTTAAGATTTTCGCTCTCTGTTAATGCTGTGGCAGCACCTTCAATGATTACTTCACACTGCAAGACTTCAAACCAAAAGGTCATGGATGCGAAAGGATTTTCAAATATCTCCTTCACCTTTCGTGTACCTCGTTGAGTGAAAAAGAGGAGTGATTGAGCATCAAACTCGCGGATAGCTACTACACGAGCGTGCGGAATTGCATCCTTGGCACAGGTCGCTAAAACCGCTTGTTGTGGTTTAGGTGCGCCTGATTGATGCTCTTCTGTTAGCCACTTGTTCAAAAGAGCCATAGGGGGAGGATTTATATTTCCCATAAGTGAGACACCTGTAAATTACCTTATTTGCCTTTTTCCCACGGTGGAATAGGTGTAGTCGGAAAAGGAGTTTGTTTAGATCTGCTACTCCCCGCCTTATTACTTACGTTAGCTAAATCACGATCTTCTTGATGCTGCTCAGCTTCATTAGACTTACCATACGTTTTTTGAAGCGGTTCAGCAGATAGGTCAAGCTTTGATGCTTCTTTTTTTACACCTATACGCTTGTCGATATCATAAGTTGACGCTACAGCATTTTGATTTGATAAGGCAGGATTAAACGCCGGGTACATATCAAGTGAGTGTGATTCAGGCCAAAGACTTTTAAGTTTATTCAATGTTTCAATGGACATCTTCGTAAGCTCTGGAAACAACTCGTTTCTACTCGCAACGTCTATAAATGCTTGTAACCTTGACAAGAAGCGTGGCCTTAGAAAGTTAGTTTCAGCATTCCATAATGAATCTTTTATAACTGGGCCTTTCCAAACTTCATTTTTATCAAGACATGAATTAACAGCGGTTAGTTGCATTAACACATGAAATGCACATGCTTGTGTATACGCAAGATTATATTGTTTGTCATTACTTGCTGCAGGTATGCTCTTACATAACTCATCACGATAAATTTGTTCACAGCGTCGTATTATATCCTCAGGAATCGCTTTAGCACACCAACCTGTCGGTATACTCATACGCAAATAGGTGCCATCTAGTAATGCATTGCGCACTGCACAATTTTCAAAATCGATTAACTGAAGCCCTCTACCATCTTTGTGATCAAATACATTATCAGGAGCGATATCACCATGTGTTAAGACAGTAAATGATCCTGGGTTGAATATGCCTTCTAACACTTGTCGCATTTCAAGCTTACATTCATCTGAAATTGATATTCCCAGTTGTTTTTGCGCAAATACTTCGGATATTCTGCGAGGCAAATCTTCTGAGATATTCTGCAATTCAGTTTGATTCTTTTGAGCCGCGGGATTGATATTATGCAATATTCGTTCATATTCATGAGTACGTTCATAGGATGCCGCGTGGAAGCTGCCTAATGCTTTCACGTACCGCTCTAACGCATAGACTGCATTTTCCCGATTTGGCGCTATTAATGAATCAACAAGACTGACATGAGGGTCACCTAAATCCTCTATAAGAATAAACCGATGCTCATGACTCGCGGCATAAAATGATGGCACGTTATGTGTGTCTTGATTAAGACTAGTTACGAAAGCCAAACCAGCCCAGTCTCGTGAAAATCTCTCGAATGTACGTATGTTTTCTTCTTCAATTTTCGCATCATTTATTAGCACTGATTTAACAGGTAAAGATTGTTTTAGAATAACACTAGATGGAGCATCCCCAGAAGGTGAATGCAGCCAAATTCTAGCGATAACATTTCTTCGCTCAGGATTGCTTAGGCATTCAGCTGAAGCAATAATGCAATCATTACTGAATCGCTTTCGCAGCACTTTTAAAGCTTGATCTAGTAGTGCAGGATCGACTGGCCTTCTATCAGATAGCATGTGACTTCTCCAGATAGCATATTTATTATTAATATCGTTAACTTATATAAATTATAACATTTTCAAAGCGCTTGCAGATTTCATTTAATGTTGTTTATCCTTTGATCGCTAATAGTGCAATTTTCAAACTTAGCTGCGGGTGACCACTTCTTTCTTTGAGCCATTACATCCTCCAACTGGAGGGCATTATCTCTCAAAAATTTGGATTTTTGTGGTCTAAATTGCGGGGGTCATTATATAACATCGCTATCAACCTGTACCCGCATCCGTACAACATGGACATTGATTTTAATACTTGTGATTATTGATCGGAGGTCAAAACGTATTTACAGAGATGATTGATGATGTCCGCGCGATAGTATATTTTTGCAAGCTAGCACTGGGTATTATTGATGCTAAATTAGACAAAATAAATATCAATACGAAGAGAATTATTAATGAGTGATTCACGTCATAATGTTGGTGCATTAGGTACAGTCATCAATAACAGAGGTGCTGTTGATCACGTTTTAAATAAAGTGAGCCAAGATCACGGAGCACTGAGAGAATTGGCTTCAACTTCCATCAGCTGGTATCGATATATCAATAGTTATGAGTTAAGAACACTAGCTACGTTCACCGTACATCAGCAAGAAGTTATTTTGACGCAGCTTGCGCTGCGATTGAGCTGTTTATCTCAACATTATTCGCATCTTCCTATACACATGATGCCGCAAGATAATGATGCAGCATTGAAAAAATATATTACAACACAGCTGTTAAATTTTCATGAAAATGGTTTTCATAATTTATATCTTTGTGGGTTAACAATTGCATGTTTGGGAGCGTTGCAGCAATCGCTAACGAATGAACTATTACTAAAATTTCACTTTGCAACGGTATCTAGTGAATTACCTGAGGCAATTAGTAATGCACTTAATTTTGTGTTGACGCAGCATAATGCACGTAATCGTCAACGCAATGAGAGTTACATTGGAAAGACTAATCTAAATGACTTTATCAAATTCAGGGATAGGCACGTATGTCAATTTGTGGCGAACACCATTGGTTACAAGATTGATATTGACCCTGTATACTTCGGCAATAAAAATATTGTACAACTTATTGCATGCATGCCCATTGCTCACTATCAACACCTACCGCAAGAGCTATTTGCAGAATTTGTTATACTTTTATCTAGATATCAAAAAGCCAAACACTCCCCACAACCCAAAGCCATGATCAAAGCACCAGATTTTAAATTTACTTCTGCAGATATATTGGAGGTATTACTTGAAATCAGAGAAATATATATCAAATTTGAGGTAAGGAATTCATATTCTAATATACTGCATCGGGCGCCAAGACTTGCTCATCAATTAAATGCGCTCGATGCTAATCGAGCGTTTGAAATATTCTTACTCGATTGTAAAAGAGTGAATAGTGTTATGAAGAGTATATTTTCGCTGATGTTGCTTGCTGAACTCGCTCGCCACTCTCAGCATAATTTAAATGAATTACGCAAACTATTAATAAGCCTACCACTTTTTGGCAAGACAGCTAGCCAAAAGATTAAAAATATTTATAGCTACATTGAAGAATGTATATTCAAGATTTATCAATTGTCATCTGATAACAATAAATATGAATTACTGGCCATGCTTATTAGACCAGAGCTAAGTTATTTGCATAACCCTTTGATCGAATTAGATCTCCTAGAATTCGCAATGATGGCTGCACATAATAAAGAGATATTTTCTTCGACATTATCTGCTATTTCAAGTTATTTACATACACCCAAATCCACAAGAAAAGAACTGCTCAGAAAAAAATTCATTGAGCCGTTTATACAGCATGTGAGAAAAGATGTTGCGCGGGCAGTATTTGTAAATTTAAATAAAACAAATTTAAGTCATGTTGAATTTATTATTTCACTGGCCAAAGTAATGGATAAATCAGATTTGAAGATAGCAATGACTGATATGATGCAATCAGATTGTGGGGCATATCATTTTTATAACGCCACTATACCCAATTTATATGTCAATCTTGCGGCTATCATAGATGACAAAAAGTTTACTGCATCGTTAATGCAGGTGTTCCTTAGCCATGAGGTTTTAGACGACGTCTGGAACACAAATGTTGTTAATAGTATTTTTCGGCTGATGATTCAGATTGACGTGACAGGAAAAATATTATTATTACCTGTCATTTCTCGATTAATTGAGGCAATCATACATCGAAACGATGCATCAGATGTAGATAATCAAGATGAACCAAACAACAATTGCTTTGCGCTTTCGATTAAACTGAATGAAACAAAATACAATCTTGACCTAATTAATATTCCAGATCTGTATTCCTTGCTATATTCATTTCTAGATTACTTTACCCCAACTCAAGCTGAAGCTGCAGCAGAAAAATGGGAAGTGATATTTGATCCACAGCAATGTTATGGTGACAAAATCGAACAAAATGTTGCTTTGCTGCTGTTTAGAAAATTATTTATGAAATTGCCCTATGATGTTTTTGTTAGGCATCTCGAATCTTTTGATGTCGAGACGGCTAAATATCTTATCCCTGCGCTTGTATTCGATAATTTAGTGTGCGTTGATTTACTTAAAGTTACCAAAGTCATCAATACTTTAACTGCATTGTGGCGCGAGGATTTGCATGAGCATTACTATCATCAATTGTCTACAGTTAGAAACCACTTAATTCGTTATTACTGTAGTGTGCAACCAGATCGCACCAATTACCAAGAATCGTTTGTATTTTTGAAATCAATATTAAACAACGCACTCTATCATGATATAGATATTGTGCAGATAATTACATTATTCTTTGACAAGATTGCAGGATCGTTAAACGATTCAGAATCACTTTTTGTGATAGACTTTATCTATCAATCTAGCCATCAAGATGAAGTGCTTCCACTTAACATATTATCGAAATTGAATAATGTAAATATTCAAGCTGAACGTGTGACTGCTATCATTTGTCATTTATCTTCGTTAGTTCCACAATTAAGAGGGCTAAATTCATCCGATATCCATGCGGCCAACATCACTAAGTCCGTGTCCGCAGCGATTACCATTGTATTCGAACATTTTCAGCATGTGCCTGCTAAGATGCATTACCAACTTGTTGACTTTGTTAGGAGAAGTATTCATTCACCCTTATGCACATCATTTATCCCAGTGAAATATCTGTCAATTTTATTACCTCTATTTCCAGATAATATTTTTGAGTATCTGTTTGACTTGATTACCCACCAGGCTTTTAGGGGCTCGTCACTACTTCGTTACTTTCAATCTGAATTTAGACGCAGATCAGAGAAAACCCAATCCACCTGTAAGCGCTCATGGTTGGTCATGGGTAATCAAGATTCTAGACTTAGTAAAACCTATTATTACTTTCGTGATACGTGTAAACCTTATTTGAAAACGGTATTTGGCCCTACACCTCATCAGTTTTTGACTAAACTAGAATGCCTCATTGAATCGAATCAGTTATGCCGCATGACTATCCTGGATATTTTCAATGAGCTGAAACAACCTGATGGAATCTATGCTTTCATGCATCAACCATCATATATACGCATTAACGACCCGCGTCTCTTTGCGCCTCGCAGTTCTCTACCTTACTCGCAAAAAATTAACTATAGTGAGTCTTACGAGCAAGCTATTTATTTGCTGATGAATGCTTATCAAGCACTGACTGATGATAACACCGCATGCGGACGCGAGTCGGAATTTATTGAGTTACAGAATGCATACATGAATGGCACTCGGTTGCTTGAGATAAGCTGTTAGTTATAACTTAAATCGATGGGTAAACTAATTGAACCTTTAAAGCCATTATTTACCTAAAAATAGTCGTATCAAATAAAAAATCAAAACAACTCCACATTGTAGGAGAAGCATAGCGCACCTTTATTGCTGTTAACGATCCCCGCTTGCGCGTGGATATTACTTATAACGTATATTTCAACAGAGTCGCAGTCGTTTGCTTTTGATGTCTGCCAGCAAAAATGGGATAGTTCTCCATAAAAAGTTCAACTCGATGGATCTGCTGCAAAGCCTTTTTGCAGTAATTTCTATTAAAGTGTAGCCCCAAGATCATGAGAAATTTGGAAGTATCCGATCATAAATATAATTGATTGTGTTTATTGAGTATTCCTTAAATTTCTATACCAACTAAGTCGCACAAATGTTTTTACTTCAACATAAAATCGGCCATAGCGTGGCTTGCCTCGCGTATAAGAATCTCTAAATGTTTGTGTATGCGCAAATACAAGTTTAATTAATCCGTTGTCAACCAGTGTAATGCGTGCTGAATAGAGTAATTTTAATGGAATTAAATCTACTTTATCTTTTAATTGAATCTGGCTTTCGAGTATGCATTGATTGACTTAACCAAAAGAGAAATGGTTGAAAGAGTCAGGCTGGATAGAATCATGGCGAGTAAAAGCTACAAAAATGCCAAACACGCAGTCATGTTCGCACCAGAAAAAAAAGACAAATCAATTTTAGGATTTCAAGCAGCAACGATAATTAGTGACATCCTGTTGAGATCATTTTTTATTTTCTTCTAAATTAAGAAAGATGCCAGGCTTAAATGGTTCAGAGGAGATGGGCATTTCTATCAACGAGTTCATGCCGGTTTGGAACACCTTACTGATTAACTCAGATTTAGAGTTGCAATTGAGTTTGCTTTTTATGCTTTCTAAATGACTTTCTACTGTACGGCTAGAGATATGCAATACCTTAGCAATCTCGGCAGCAGTTTTGCCTTTGATTAACTCCGTCAAACATTGACTTTCTCGCATGGTTAATTTCTTTGAAAATTGTTCGTTATCTTCAAAAACTGAAATGACATGAGAGATGCCAAATACCCCTGCAATTTTATCGTGCTCATCGTAGTAGGGAGCTTTAATGGTGACACAAATGTATATAAGATTTTTTTCTTTCCAACGGTTGAAAAATTGTCGAGCTTTACCAGAATCTATGACTTCTTGATTCTCTTTCATCAAAACAGTAAGGTCTTGAGAAAAATTTAAGATGTGCTTGTTTGTTACATTATGAAAATCCCCAAAACACTCTTTTAGTGTTTTGATAGTATGTTCATTCACAACTAACAGATTATGGTCTAGGTCATACCAATAAATGTTGCACGCTTCATTGATATCAAGGAAATCATGAGGATCCAACTTTAAATTGAATGCTTTTTTCATAATGATAGCTATTGTGAATGGTTTATATAATTATAGCACAAAACGAGCGCAAGAATTTAAAATTAATCAGATACTTAGCAACGCTAATTTGCGTGAGAATTTTCCTGCATGTTCCGTATTTTCTACGGAGTTGCGCGGCTAAGTAGTGACCTATACTATTCAATAATAGCTAATATAACACAATACTAATTATAATGAATGGTGCTTACTCTTGCTTGCTAGAAGTCATTACGAAATTCTAATATTAGAGGCAAACACAGCCGGTGCTGATCTTGTTGTTGCTGACTTACATGGCGAACTTAGCGTCTTCAATGCATTCATAACAAAAGTACAAAACAGTTCGAACCGTGGTTTTTGTTGCGGCGACTTGATCGACCGTGGACCTGGCAGTCTGGAAATCATGCGAGCTATTCACGAACTCAACAGTGACCCTTTGCAAGGAAAGATTTATGTTGCGTTAGGCAATCATGAAATCATGTGTCGCGATGCTATTGATAAACTCGAATACGTAGCAAAAACTTATCATGGCGATGCGCGGGACATTGAAAGAAATGCTGAAAAAATCATCGCGAACAATAAAAAATATAAACTGAATACGTATGTGGTCAGTAATGGCGGTAGATGGTTATTTAATTTGTTTGTGAAAGAATTATCTGAAGGTAAAATCAAATTAGATCAAGCAACAAATCAAATTACTTACCATGATAATAGTGACATCAAATTTGTTGCAGACTTTATTAATCAATTACCAATCACCATCTATGTGAAAGGAGACTTCTTAAAGAAAAGTCTGCCCTTTCTAATTGTTCATGCTGATATGCCAATAGACGACTTTACATTTTTAAGCATGGTTCACAGAGGCAATTTAAGCATTCCAAACAAAGATGCTTATATTGATCATGCCACACTTAGACGTGTGAAATTCAACAACAGCAGAACAAAGCGATCCATGCTTGTTTTAGTGGGGCATAATATTGTTAGTCAAGAGTACCCAGCAGTTGACGCATCTCTAAATAAACTCTATTTAGATTTCTGTGCATGGATACACAAGAAAGCGTTATGCGTTAATATGTCAGCACTAACTTGCGAATGGTTAAGTGAAGTGAATGATTACGGTGAACATTTCGTTTATGAATATAATGATGCGTTCGAATCAATAAAAAATCACCTGATTTACCTCAAAGAAACCGCACATTTATTGAGTGATGTACACGCATGCAGATCATTGCCAGAGTTAAGGGCCATTGCAGAAAGATATCAAATTGGAATACATGAATTGCTAGATACAGCCATTAGCAATGATGCGATTGCTGATGATTTGATAACAACCATTTGTCGCTCAGATGATTCAACAGACCTCGTGACACTCATTGAGAATGGATTCGATCCTGGATATAAATCTATAAATGTAAAATTAGTCGATCATTGTCATTACGCTATGCTGCAACGAAATATTTACAAGGGGTTAAATTCTCCTGATCTACAAATTGTAGAATCAGCTTTCAAAGCAGGTGCTCATTTCATCCATGTTAGGCAAGATGGACGTACAACATTCGACGCAGCAAAAGCCGCAGGTTGTTTACAGGAATTTATTGCCCTAGGGCTAAGACATTCAAATGAGCAAATTAGGAATCAGTCTGGTTGGACTAATTTGCATACCGAAGCTATACTGTCAACACAGCACCATCTTGACGAAGTAATAGATACTCATCATGACCCGATTGCTAGGCTCCTGCCCGCCATGTTTGATGAGCTCATTCAACACCTGCTTTTACTAAATCCGAGTAATTGGTTATTTAGCGAGGTATTAGCTGAATTTTATCACAAACAGCAATTAGATGGTGGATATCTATTGTTGACTCCTACTAAATTAATTGCGCTGAAAAAAATGCTGGATGCGAAATTTATTGCAACATGGCGTGCAAATCCAGATGCATTTTCTAACATCATTCGTGACGGAATCCATCCTTATTACTGTTTTCAGGACGGATTGTCTTTAATTGATCTGGCAAGTGAATTCAATGATCAAAAATCATTCTATATCATACTAAATAGAAGGTTGTTATATGCTGTCAAAATTTTCGATAAATTGAAAATTAAAGAAGCCTTATCAGCCGGGGCTGATTTCTTCCATGTTAATGAGAACGGTGAGAGTCCATTTATGTATGCGATGAGGATAGGAAGGATAGACGACTATTTACAATTCCTGCATATTCTCCCAGATTTAAAGCAAATACCTAAAGGACTTGAGGTGCCAAAAAATTCAGGGTGGAGTCCCCAACATACAGCTGTATTGAAAGGCGAAAAAACAAATAACCGCACAGCTCAAGCACGTATTCCTAAATATATGTGTGATATATTAGTCTGGAGTACTTCGCGTGCTAATAATAAAATGGTCGCAAGAGCCTGTGAAAAGTTGAATGAATATGCTACAAAAGTACTCAATAAATCGGATCATGAAACACTGCAAAAACTGACACCATATGACATACGTTCAGCGCTAGATGTACTTGAGGAACTAGATTGGCCTTACATGATGCAAGTAAAACTGTTGAGCGCAATTAATAAAAAAGATCGAAAAGCTGTGAAGCAAATATTAAATATTGGCTTCATAGGCAATGATGGAAAAAAGCCAATATTCCAAGGCTGGCACTCATTACACGTCATAGCTTTAACTGGAAATTTCGCTGAGTTAGCACAAGCCAGGCAAAACTTGAACGCACAAGAATTGAATCCTGTAGCAAGCATTTATGAAGTGACATTCAGACATTTAATCAAATTCTATTATGCTGGCTACCCTCAATTAGAGGATGTAATCATGCGATTTTGTATGTTACACAGGGTAGCGCATAGCATTAATGTAACACCAGATAACATTGTAGAATTGAGATTACTGATTTGCCCAACTATTTCAAAGAAAGGATTCATTAGTGAGCAAGTGCATGAAACTGTATTCAGTGATACACATTCTAATGCTGCACCTGACATAAATGAAAAAATCTATCGCAAGCATAATCAATAAATCAACCGATAAATGGGTTATTTGTTACTTTATCAGAAGCGGAGTCAACCGCTAGCGAAAACAATGATCAAGTACCACCCTGTAAGTTGAAAAGTTAAAAGGGCGTACTTGATCTGATATTTTAACGATTATTAACATGAATCGGTTTTTTGGTCGCCTGACAGGTGGTAGCGCTGCCATCATCGCACACTATTGTACACGTGGTTGGTGATGAGATATGTATCGCTTTTGTTTTAAGTAAATTCCAGTTGCCTGCGATGCAGCTCTTCATTTTCACCGGAACGTTGCAGGTACCATTCGGCGCGAAATCGGTACAGGTACCAGCATCAACTTCGACGCTTTCTTCTGCGCCTGGAAGAATTTGTCTGCCGCCAGTGGTATAAACTTCACTAGTGCCTATTTTCAATCCGCCTGCTGGAGTGAAGTCAAGACCAAACCAATAAGCAACATCAACATTAGAATCGTTATACATCATAACTTGGTGTTTCTCTCCACCAGCAAATGCAGTAGCAACGTATGTAGTCAGTAGTAAGGAAACTATTAATATTATTGGCATTGTTTTCATTTTTTATTATCTCACAAGTGTTCTAGGTATATTATAGCATAGGTAGGCTATCAACATGTCTCATATGAAAAGCCATCCTAAGCAAAATCAATTCCTAGTGGTTCGAATTGACCGTGAGACCAGTGATGAATTTAGACGAGTCTCTGAATTAGTACAAAGTGAACGTTTCAACTGCAAACTACAATAAAAACAGTGCAGCTAACTTGGATTTTCAGGCCAGCAGAGGTACTAACCCCTGCTGAGAAATTCAAATCAGCTTTTGAAAGAATGAAAGCCTCACGCAAATGATCTATCTGTATATGCATTATCATTCGATAATATATAACCCTAGCATGTGCGTACATATCATTCACGTATAACATGTCACTTACACAATTTAGGAAGGTAGCGCCTTGTGGTAACCATGAGTGAAACCACCTTCCGCAAAAATCCTAAGCTACTGTCTTTTAAACTATACATATGGTGGATCAATATTATCAGCAATTAATTCATAGATTTATTAAGTTATGTTTATATACTTTTGCTATACTAGATAGAGACGGTTATGAAGGCGAATAATAGATGAATACTGAATTGATCTGTCTGCTAGCCATGCTGTTGGCAATAATGGCTATAAAATATATATACCGTCTACTCATATCGCGAAATCTGATTGTAGTCCTTATCTTATCTTCTGTCGGTCTTTATATTGCTTTTTACAGCTATCAACGCGCCTCGCACATTAATAGCTATCGACCTACATTATGCAAAATAGAAAAGCAGACACCAGTCGATACTCTCACCATAACGCAGGGCAGTTTTTATATGCCAGGAGGCAGTCTTTATTGTCCTGATGTTTTAATCAGTTATATCATCAACAATGAAATTTATCATAAGACAATAAAGTTGAGTTGCACTGAGAATAAAAATGATCAGGCTTCAATTCTCTTCAAGTATCCTTCATTCCCCTGCTTCTATAATGTTAATGATTCTTCAGATGTCATCAACTTCGTCCTCGAAGGGGGGTTATATTTCTGGTACTCGACTACCTTCATTGGGCTTTTACTTTTTGGCTTTGTTATTTATTCTTTTATATACGGTTCTAAACCATTAGTCATTGTATTAAATACAAAGCCAAAATCATTAATATTTATCTTAATTATTTTCACTACATTTATTCTCGCTGAAATATATGTAGTTAAAAAAGAATGGCGCGTAAATAATAAATTCCAAGAAACAATCTGTACCATTATCGACAAAAAAATTGAAACAGATCGCGGCAAAGCAATCAGATATTCCGCTAGTTTCAATGTTGAATATATAGCAATGAATAACAAATATTCTCATTGGATTTCGCCAGGCATATTTAAATATGAATCCAGCAGCATATACAGCGCTGACACTAAATTAAGTCAGTATCAAATTAACAATCAATACCCATGCTGGTACGATCCTGACTACGCATACACGGTTGTCCTTGAGCGAGGATATTCAACATTTACATACATATTTGGGTTTTTCATCATATTACTGGCCTTGATGATACTCAAAACCGTTTTGTAAAATGATAGACGACATTTACAGACCTAGTTAAGATGATTTTTAAGGAGTAAGTGCGCAAAGCAGCCTTCACTGCTAAAATAATTCCATAAATACAAATAGTTGCTTGATTACAAAATTGTAATGTTACCGTCATTCGCCTGTCATAAGCGTTAAGATAGTATTAATCCACATAAGCTAGAATCATATAAATCAAACATAGCGTGATACCAATATGAGTAAAGACCAGACGAAAGACGGATCACTCTTACTCAATGGAACTGAAACCATCATTAATTTCGACGACAGTGCATTTGGCGTTGATTATCGTGTGAAGCCGCGCTCTAAGTGCTATTTGTTTTCTGCTTTGCCTGACATGGTGAATGTAGAGGACGTTAACGGCGTGCTTCAATCCATCAATGGCCCGGAACCTTATCCCGCTACATTTACTGATAGTAACAATAAATCGGTTGGTGTACTCGGTGAAATAAAACCCCAGCAACTGATGTTGGCTCGCACTATACCCATGCATCCTGAATTGATGGAAGTCGTCATCTATGAATCAGCCGCTGACGTAGATCCAACCATGCCAGAAACTGGAGATGAAATTACAGTATTACAAAAGGGCTATGTAGCGACTGAAACAATCCGCCCGTTAGCATCAGAAAATGCAAAGTTTGTAGCGATGAATGATCCTCTGTTTCCAAATCAGTCGTTGCTGCAAGACATTCGACAATATCGGTTTGGCGACTGTTTTTTACTGTCCAGCATGCTGGCTATACTTGCCAAAGAAAACGGTGAAAACTTTATTCGCAGCATGATGGTGCAAGATGGTGATGCCACTATCGTTAAACTCTTTCATCCGGTAACGAAAGAGCCGCAATTTATCCGCGTCAAAAACACCAGTTACCATGCTTATGACATAAATTATAATAAGCATCGTGCACCATGGGTGCATGTGCTGGAAAAAGCTTATACCGCATTTGCTTTTATTAATGATAAAGCGCAGTCATTTCCCGCATTCAAGGAAATATTTGGTAACGGCGGACTTAGCAAAACGGCATTAACCATTTTGACCGGACAAGATTCGAAAGAACAAGTTGTGCCGGATGTGTGGGAAAATACCTCGCCTATTCATTATTTTTCAAATAATAAGTTGATTAACCTGGATGCCAACTCTTTTCAGGTCGGCGTTAAATGGAGTTACTTATGTCAGCAATTTGCAGGAGAATTCCCAGTAAATCTAGCGCTAATTGAAAAATTAATGAATGATAGTGATGCATTGCAAAACGAATTAAACAGCAAACTGGGTGCAGATAATGGAGCTATCTTTAACATAGTAGTCGAGAGTTATCGTCAATTTATCGCCTCCGATCACCCGTTGCACGCTATCATTCACAGCCTGAGTGATTACATCGAAATATATAATGCTATCTATAAACAGGTAATAGAGAAACCAGCCGGAATTTTTGACCAAGAAAGTCCGATTGAAACTATGGCAGATGTTTATTTGTTTGTAGATAATCTGGCGGCGAAAAAATTACTGCCAGCAAAATTCACGCAGCGTCTATTTGAATACGCACAGGCCAATTCTGCTATGTGGACCAATCCAAATCGCAGCGATTATTACACGCCTGAGCTGAATCAATTATATGAAAATATCAAATCAGATGTGAGTAAGTGCGGGACGGTGGCGACTGCCTCAACTAAAGCTAAATTTGCAGAAAAAGTCCCCGGGTTGAGAAATCGCCATGCATATGCAGTCATTGGTACAGAGGAAAGAGAAACCAATGGTGTCATGCATAAATACATTATTCTGAGAAACCCATGGGGCCGCGTTGGCCGCGGTTATGCCGATGAGCTTGATTACCGTGGTTTATCAGCTGCACCGGTAGAAATTGAACAAGGAAGCTTCGCGCTGGAATTAACTGATTTTCAGCGATATTTCCGTGCTTATACAACGAGTACGATGCCGATTGTGCAGAAAGAGGATTTAGTCCTTTCCAATCTCCAGATCGGTACCAAGCTGCTATATGAGAAAGTTGAAAAAATTAGAACCGCCTGCGAGCAATTCAAAAAAGATTTACGCAGCAAATTAAAGAATGCGGATTCAGACCAGCAAATATTAACGAAACAGCTAGCGATTATTGAAAATGCAGAGAGTAAAATAAGTCGACTCAATGAGTTTTCAACGCATACCGCACTCAAGGCTGGCATTAATCATTTTCAGTCAGTGATTTTTGATAAACAGAATATGCGAACCATTCAAAAATCAAATGACAGCGCCGGTGTCTATTTCCTGCAAGTCGTTGCCACGATACTTTCGTTGGGAATTTTATATAATCGTTTCTTCAATAGGACGCATCAAAAAACATTCTTACGTGAATTAAACAACACAGCTGCCGCTAAAATATCGAGAATGTAAATTGGTAAAAAAACAGAGATCAAGTACCCTTTTGTAATATTAAAATTTAAAACGGGCAACTTGACACCGATATATTTTATACTAAAGCTCGGCGCGCTCAGCACGCAAACATTTCTGCTGCTCCCGAGTTAGCAGCTTAGAAAGTTCCGGAAATAAAAAATGTCTGGCTTTGCGATCAAGTTGCTGCAAGCTGTAAGCAATGCGCTCAGCAATTTCAACACCTTTGTTGGCAAATGCATTCCTACGTTTCAATTCTTCATAAGAGTTAATGCCAAACACGGCTGCATCAATGCCAGTTTCAGCTTTACCTTGTAAAATGACACCTCTTTCATTGGGGGTCGCATTTGTTATCAGGATTGATGCATCCATAAAAGTCATGCTCGCTGGGATTGCAGGCCAGCCAATTTCTTTTAAGTCTTGTAGTGTTTCACTCGGCTGTCTGAATTCACCAATGTCTAATATCACACCCTCTAAAGCTTTATGGGCTCGTCCAAGCTGAAATTTTTCTTCTTCTGATAATGGTTTATTAGTACGTGATTTTTTCAAAATACGATTTAACTCATTAATGCGATTCACGCCTTTCGCCATACAGTTTTCGAATGCTTTGATGTTTTCTTCATTGGCTGGAAATACAGGTACCGCAGGTTCTTTATTTTTATCGCGACGAGCAATATGACAATTACTTGCCGCATTATGTAACTGCGCCATTCTGGCATGCAGCATTTCATGTGTTAAAGCAGCATCATGCAATGAATCCACAGCCATTAGTATCACATCTAAATCTACTAAAAATGCTGCTTCTGTTATGTCAGACTTGGTAATCTCTTTGAGAACATTTAAGGTTGTGCAACTTATCTTAAAAAGTGATTGTGACAAAACGCCTAATGTATTTTCACGAAAATCACTATTAACAGCAGCAAGTGCACCGATTTTATCTGCAATAATTGAGCATTGTGATTTGTCTAGCCCAGCAGCTAACGCTTTTTCTTCTACCACCGTGCGGTCTAAAGCAAGGTCACGCAGCTTTTGATCTACTTTCACTTGACCGTAAGCAGATTGTATAAAACCTAGAAAGAAAAGCCAAAATGTGATGTTGGCGACATTCAGCTGGCCTGGAACGAATTTGAATTCTGAGTGACAAACATCATGCATACCGGCGCGCTTCTGTGCTACATGCATTTTATTTTGTTGATGTGCGAAAAACGCGGTATTTTGATATCGAGTTGGGGTTCGTCTGTTAAGGCTCATTTTATTATTCTTTTTATTTATTATTTGAATCATTGTATTCAAATAATTGGTTCTGGTCAACTATTAATCACGCCAAACAATTGATTATAACTCTATTCCTAATTGATACGCCTTACCAGCCAATGATGAAATTTATCATATAAAGAGATATGATGTTTCCCTTGAGTTCAGGTATCGCGATATAGGGAAATAAATGTGAAAAAAGTAGTATTCATCATCTGCATGTTGATCTCGCTTGGCATTCATGCTGCCACAGAAAAATTTGTCATCCCAGCGGTTTCAACTCAAAAGACAGAACCAGATAACCATATCGATTTCAACTTGCAATATCCGTATTTCCAGCATGGTGATTTGTCTACTGAAGAAAAGCAATTTAACTTGATTGTTGATGACATTCTCGATACAGAAACAGGTAATTTCCGCTCGCTAACGTATTCTATCGACCGTCAAGCCTTGCCGCCATCGTTAGCAAAACTTAATAGCAGCTTCACCCTGACATATCATGTCCTGCTGACTACTCAGGGTGAAAAGCCAATTGTCAGTATATTATTTGATGTTGACACTTTTCTCGTTGGCGGTGCACATCCCAACGTGACACACCGTGTAATCAATTTTAATTTTAAAAACGGTGAGGCCATTGCTATCGCTGAGCTATTCAAAAAGGGTTATGATTTTACCAAACCACTTAATCGGTATATTGCTGCCAAGTTATCTCCTAAAACCCATACTACTGAAAAGCAGATGGTAGATAATAATGAAATTAATTACGCTCAATGGAATATCACTCAAAAAGGTTTGCTGGTGACGATGGATGAATTTCCTCATGTGTATGGCTTAATGCAGGTACTTGTTCCATACCAGGAAATGAAATCCTATCTGAATCTGCAGGGTCCGCTAGGCTTATGTCTTGATCACTCAACTAATCTGGAGTGCCATTAATGATCGCGCAAATAATCAATCAGGCACGATGGATTGCTATTTACGTTTGCACTTTCCTTTTTTGTTCTTCAAGTTATGCTTTTAACCTACACCCTAGCGCTATAATGAGTGGTGGATTTGGCTCTTACCAGAATGTTTATAAAACCGACGGATCAACCGCGATTCTAAGACTTGCTGTCGGTGATGATTACCCTGTGACGCGCAGATTATTTGCTGGTGTGGAGCTGGGAGTTCAAACCGGTAACCGTATGCGTTTGTCTAGCGCCACCGTTCAGCCGTTGCAATATGTTACTTTGCCATTCTTTATTACTATCCATCCGCAAATCGATTTTTTGCTGACGGCAAAATTCAACATATTTGATACTGGTTATCTACTTGGCAAGCTAGGTGCGGCCTATGTAAATATGCTTTCAGATAATCAAACAATCACTACCTACTCATTCATTAAGCCAGAGCTGCAGTTAGGTGCTGGCTACCATTTCACATCTACTAGTGCGATTGAATTGTTTTATCAACACATTCATGGTAACGAGCTTCTTTTACATAACGTAGATGTCGCTACTGGAACAGCTAGTCTCGATGCCTCACCGACACTTGATGCTGTTTTTCTGGCGGTAAGATTAAACCTGAATTAATCCTGCATGCACCAGGGGAGCTGGTATGAGCTATTTATTAAATAAATCGACGCTTTGTTTTATTCCCTTGTTGCTAAGTTGTCATGATATCTATGCAGGATGTCTTGATGGTATTCCTCCGGGGAATAACCCCGTGAGTGGTGCAGCTGTGCGAGCGGCGCTGAATTGTGTGATCAATACAGTCCAGGGTAAACCTGGCCCACAAGGCCCACAGGGCCCCAAAGGCGATACTGGAGCAGTTGGACCGCAAGGCCCCAAAGGTAATACGGGAGCAACAGGGCCTGTTGGCCCGCAGGGTCCTAAAGGTGATACAGGTGCAACTGGTGCGATCGGTCCGCAGGGTCCGAAAGGTGATACAGGTGCAACTGGTGCGATCGGTCCACAGGGTCCCAAAGGTGATACAGGTGCTACCGGTGCGATCGGCCCACAAGGCCCACAAGGAACAGGCTGGTTAACAAATGAGGACTGGGCTAAAGCTTGTGAATCCGGCGATCCAGTCAAAGGCTGCAATACTAGCTGTGATAACGAAAGCTGCCTTAAGATTATGAATGCAACCTCTTTCTCAAATTACACCAATGTCAGCATGGAAAAGCCGGCGAAAAATGGCGTGTACATCCAAAAAATTAATACCGGAGATAAATCTGCAAAATCAATCAACATCACGAATAATGGCTCAAATAGTATTAAGTGCGGCTTATTCTTTGTGACCGGTCAGTCATTACAAATAGCTAATCTAGAGGACTCAAAACCTCAAACGGTATTAAAAAATGTAATAGCACTAGGTTCGATGGAAGCTGGAGTGCTCGATGCTTTTGCGGTTGATGGCAAATATAGTCCAATTGATTTATATCTGTTATGTATTGGTTACACAAAAGGACAGGTCGATAATGCGTCAGCAACAGATATTATGATCGACTGGACTTTTCAGCGCAATCAAGTATCTCGAATTCCTGCATAAAGTTGCTTAGATCAGTGAGGGCTCAATATGAGAATTTGGCATGCGTTTGCCGGGTAAAGACGCTAGTTATCCTGGTATGAGTCGCCGCTAGCTTGTGCTGAATCAGCAGCTCTGCCGCATCCAAAAACGCTGGCTTAATGACTTTATGCTGCAGGAGAAAATTGAAATCATAGTCTATGAAGTAGTTCCAACCCGATCTGACAGTAAATTCTTAACATTAAAATGGGTGACTGTTAGATCGAGTTGGAGCTATGACCTTTTATTCATACTACATCAAAACGATCAGCCTCCATCACCTTCACCCACGCCTTAACAAAATCGTTAACAAATTTTTGTTGATTATCATCTTGAGCATAGAATTCAGCGTATGAGCGAAGAATCGAGTTAGACCCAAACACTAAATCTACTCGACTGGCAGTCCATTTTGTCTCGCCACTTTTCCTGTCACAAATAGCATAGCCACCTTTACCATCTGGTTTCCAGCTATAATTCATATCAGTCAGATTAACAAAAAAATCATTCGTCAACTGACCTACTCGAGTAGTTAACACACCATGACTGACATTATTGTAATTCACTCCCAAGACTCGCATACCACCAAGCAGTACTGTCATTTCAGGAGCGGTCAGACCCATTAGCTGTGCTCTATCAAGCAATAACTCTTCGCTTTTCACTTTAAAATCTTCTTTCAACCAGTTTCTAAAACCATCATGTAACGGCTCTAACACTTTGAATGAATCCACATCAGTACAATCTTGTGTTGCATCACCGCGACCAGGTGTGAATGTCACATTGATTTTAACACCTGCGTCCATTGCTGCTTGCTCAATGCCTACATTGCCAGCAAGCACGATAACATCGGCAATACTTGCACCACTGCTTAACGCAATTGGCTCTAACACCTTCAACACCTTGGCAAGACGAGCAGGCTCGTTACCGACCCAATCCTTCTGCGGAGAAAGTCTTATTCTTGCGCCATTTGCTCCTCCTCTAAAATCAGAGCAACGAAAAGTTCTAGCGCTGTCCCAGGCTGTTGCAATCATGTCAGCATTTGATAAACCACAGGTTTTTATTTTTTGTTTGACGGCATCAATATCGTATTTGCTACTGCCTTTTGGAATTGGATCCTGCCACACCAAATCTTCCTTGGGAACATCAGGTCCAAAGTAGCGAGCCTTAGGTCCTAAATCTCGATGAATCAATTTAAACCATGCTCGAGCAAACACTTCTGAAAAATATGCCGGATCTTTATAAAACTTTTCTGATATTGCTCGGTATGCAGGATCCATTTTCATTGCCATGTCAGCATCAGTCATGATGGGTGAATGACGAATGGATGGGTCTTCAACGTCTACTGGCATGTCTTCTTCTTTGATATTGATAGGTTGCCATTGCCAGGCACCTGCAGGACTCTTTTTAAGTTCCCAGTCATAGTTAAGCAACAAATGAAAATAACCATTGTCCCATTTGGTTGGATGGGTGGTCCACGCGCCTTCGAGACCACTGGTAACAGTATCGCGACCTATACCACGCTTGGTTTTATTAAGCCAACCTAAGCCTTGATCTTCTACATTAGCGTCTTCAGGCGATGGACCTAATAAGGATGCATCGCCATTGCCATGCGCTTTACCGACTGTATGACCGCCTGCAGTCAGCGCAACGGTTTCTTCATCATTCATTGCCATGCGAGCAAAAGTCACTCGAACATCGTGCGCGGTTTTTAGTGGATCAGGCTTCCCATTGACCCCTTGCGGATTGACATAGATTAATCCCATCACCACAGCTGCTAATGGGTCAGCTAGCGTTTCAGCCTTTCTGGTATCTTCATTCGACTCGTAACGAGAAGCTGTCAGCCACTCTTTCTCGGATCCCCAATTCACTTCTTTTTCAGGGTGCCAGATATCTTCACGTCCAAAGCCAAAACCAAACGTTTTAAGGCCCATAGATTCATAAGCCATGTTGCCAGCGAGAACGATCAAGTCTGCCCAGCTCACTTTATTGCCGTACTTTTTCTTAATCGGCCATAACAAGCGGCGTGCTTTATCCAGATTAACATTATCAGGCCACGAATTAAGTGGTGCGAAGCGTTGATTGCCAGTGCCTGCGCCGCCACGACCATCACCCATACGATAAGAGCCTGCGGCGTGCCAGGCCATGCGAATCATCAGCCCTCCGTAATGCCCCCAATCAGCTGGCCACCAAGGCTGGCTATCGGTCATTAACGCTTTTAAATCATTTTTTAATCCTTCCACATCAAGCGACTTTAGCGCTTCACGATAATTAAAATTTTTATCGTGTGGATTAGACATGGCATCGTGTTGATGCAAGATATCGAGGTTTAAATTGTGCGGCCACCAGTCTGTATTTGATTGCCCGCTTTCAGTGAGGCTGCCATGCATAATAGGGCATCTTGGTGTTTTATCCGTCATGGTACATATTCCCTATTTGATCTAAAGGTTAAAATTATAACATGACCAATAAAATATATGTCTACTAATATTCTAAAATATCTAACGAAGCATTAACATTTTTAAAGTCTAAACCTTTGATGGAATAAACTTCAATGAACGTTCGAAAATCTAGAGAAGAAAAAAAATTTGCCTTATGTCATTTGAAGCAGCTGCATAAGCACCCCTTGCCTGACACATTCACTGAGCACCCTCTCCTTCAATCAATGATTGTGAACTCCCAAAGGCAGATCGCCGAATATCTGTTGAAACACAATCCGGACTTCATTATTTCAGAAGGGATTGAGACATCTCTTTCTCTTGAGACGATTCCAAAAGAAATCATCACGCAAATCAGGGCATCTTTTCCTAATGGCTTACCGAAATACGATTCAGATTTAACTTGGGATCAAAAAAAATGTTTTTATGAATGCCATGCTGACATAGTAACTGTTGCGCTTGGAGTGGTTAAAAAAATCTATCCTGCAACGAATGAAACAGAGAATCTATCTGCTCGGGCCGTGTTGATGCAGCAACAAATGATCATGAATTATATAGATGTTCAGCATAAAAAACATGAAAGACTTCTCGCTGATCAATCAATTACTGATGCAATGAAAGAGGCTGCCATAAAGGAAGCATCAAATGAACTAGCAGAGCTTCAAGATGTATTTGAGAGGCAAAATAAAAATTTATTCTCACCAAGAGAAAAATCAGCTATCGATAATCTAAAAGCAGCTGTCGATGATGAATCAAAGATTAACAATAAGTCATGTTATAACGCCGTTGTTATTTTCGGTGGCGGCCACGATTTCAAACCCATCTGCGAGTCAGAGGGTATCGTGTTGTCTGAGGTTTATACTTATGATCAGGCAGGATACGAGAGAATATCACGACAAATCTCTAGCGCAAGAGCAACAGCCAAGCGCTTCAGTTTAAATTTATTTGAAAGTGACCTTACTGACAACCAGAAATTAGACATACAATTTGCGCAAAACAAACAGGATCAACCTCTGAGTGCTTCACTCCAAAAGTATCTGAATAAGGAAACGCAACAATCAAAAAAACAAGGAGACTCCACAGATAGCGATAATGTTAAACGTCATCCAAAAATATGCTGATTACTCAACTGCAACTTTATTCCAGGAAATATACTCACCAACGTTGCTGTATCTTGGAGCTTACTCCATTGTATTTCAAGAGTAGAATTTTCAGGTCCGTTTCTTGCTTATGTTGGTTTTAGTGCAGATGCAAATGTCTGTAGCTCTTCGATAACGGTGTTTATGAATCATGAAGGGTGCTACATCATCCGGGCTGCTTTGTGAAAACGGGTTCGATGTTCATTATATCTGTTTCTAATTCAACGCAATCACCGATAAATATTGAAGTCGGATCCGGTGCGTCAGGCGCTCTGGTAATTTGATTTTTGACAGGATCATATAGAAAGTATTTTGAGAATTCAGGAGGGAGCCCTGGATTCGGACGTGTAAACAATTGCTTACCATCGGGCTGAACCGTCATGAAATAATGATCTGGATCTGTTCGCTGATGACACGTAAAACCTTTGACTTTGTTTCCACTTGAACTTCCAATGTAGAAGTCAGAATTGGTATTTCCTTTCACTATTTGGAGCGAATAATCGATATTTCTTTTGGAATCTGAGTATTCCCAATAGCCGACAATCGCTGGTAGTGGCGGCTGATGATCGGGATCATAAAAGACAAGACTTTCAAAGTTATTATTCGCTGTCAGAGTAAAATTCACATCATCTCTAACCAGAGTTTCATTTACTCCATAGCCATTGGTGCAATGAATGATATTACTGGAGATGGCAGTGCAAGGATCATATATAAATTTTGATACAGCCTCTACATAATACAAGCCTTGGTTAGGCTTATATTTACTATCCGAGATAATCAGTTTTCGTGTATTAACACCATCAAAATTTACCCAGGTTTTAATGAATGGATCTGGCGTTGCCTGTGATATCCCTGACAGGAAAATTAACAAGACTGGCATTAATTGTTTGGAATTCATTATTAAAATCCATTGAATAGTTGAAAAATTAAGGCTGGCAAATTAGCAGAGCAACATAGACTAGGTCAAGCTTTCTAACTGTTTAAATGCATTCGATCGCCATGAAGATACCAAAGCTGATACGGACGAGGACACTTAATCTGAAAAAGCAAATTATCTATAACTTTAGAACCCAAAACGAAGTGTCATATCTTGACACCTGAATCCAAATTTACAAATATCTTACACTCGTCAACTGCCCTCATCTGAAACGCACACTGTGTTTATAAATCACAAGGTTGCCAAGGACCAATATCTGATGAAAGCGAAATGTCCTTAGCCGATACGGACATGCTTGTTGGCAATGTTATTGGATATTTACAAATTGATTTTATGGTGTCATGACACCGCTAATCTTTGACATTATTGAAACATATCCTTGACTGATTGATTCCATTTTGAAGGGTTTTCAAGGCTAGACAAATGTCCCGCATCGGGAATGATTACTAATTTACTATTTCTTGCGAGAGCATGCATATTTATGCTCTGTTGCGGTGGTATTAATATGTCTTTGTCACCAGAGATGATTAAAATCGGAATAGATGTTTGTGCTAATGAAAGCGAAGTATCGACACGTAAAGCCATGCCTCGCAGTGCGGATGCAATACCTGTTGCTGATTGTGATTCAACAATGGATTTTAAATATGATTTTGTTACAAGATCAGCATTTAAGGAGAGTGCTTTATTCATAAATCCTGCAAGAAATTCAGCAGTTCCATTTTGCATTACATCTTGGGCGCTAGCTTCACGTTTTGCTTTAGTCTCTGGACTATCAGCGATGGATTGCGTGTCTGAAAGAATTAAACCTTCAACGCTCTCTGGATATTGTTGTAAGAATGATAGTGCAATGTATCCACCCATTGATTCTCCACCAATTATCGCTTTATTGATGTGCAGCTCGGACATGGTTGTCTTCACTTCATTGGCATAATCAGTCATGGTAACTGCTTCACCACCTGTTTTATCACTCTGACCAAAACCTCTCAAATCAAGCGTAATAATCCTGAAATATTTCTTCAATTCATCTTGCTGCGGCTTCCATAATCTTTGATCGGTTGGGAAGGCATGAATAAGAATAATTGGTTTTCCTTGACCAACATCCGTGTATCCATAATTAAGGCGATGATTTGCAGAGAGGGCATTTGATGTAATTAATAATATAAATAAGTAAAAGAATGATTTAAATTTCACAGTCGCTCCATCTCTAGTTATTAACTTTATGGTGGTCGAATACATTAACCATAAATTATATTCGCAATCCCGTAGTAATACAGTAGTTTACGGCTTATTAAGATAAATGGAAATCAATTCTTTACTGGATGCACATCCTGCAATATATCCATGACTTTCGCGAGGTATCCTTCGACAGTGCGATATAAAATGTGTATCCGCTAAATAAACCACCTATCTACCAATCAGGCTTTTATCCACATTAAATGGCATCAACGCCTCCAATTCTTCATCTGTTTTACAAAGCGGAATTCGCGCTAATGCATACCTAAACCAATCATAAGGCTCAACATCGTGATATTTGCACGTTTCAACAAAGCTAAATATCGTTGCAGCAGCTTCAGCACCAGCAACACTATCAGCGAATAGCCAACCTTTTCTGCCGATCGCAAATGGTTTAATAGCTCTTTCCATTCGATTATTATTATTTTCCAAACGCCTATCTAATAAATAATTATTTAACTTATTACGACACCTGATATTAATTTCACTTTAACTGACTGTGCTAAGTCAGGCTGAGATTGCCTAACTTCAACTGAAGCAAATTGTCGCTGTTTTATTTGGCCCGACTCTAGTAAAAATTGTCCTCGCCAATATACAAACGTTCCGTAATTAATCCCTGCCTGAGCGCAATACACCTGTTGGCTTAGGTTGCATTGTTCCCACTGTTTGACGTGCTGCAGCCAAATTTCCTTGCTTAGCTTTTTAGGTTTGTTTGTAGATTCTGAATTGTCTTGCATAAGGCCTCCTTTGATTATGGCCTTAATATGATGGGTTTTATGATGGTTTTGTAGGTGTGGTTAAATTAGCGGATACGTATTAATATGTCTTTGTCACCAGAGATGATTAAAATCGGAATAGATGTTTGTACTAATGGTGTGACCGCGGAAGCGGCATCATGCCAAATATGGTTTATTAATACCAAGAGACGCGTGGTGGCTATCATGCGATAGAAAAAGATTCACGCGAAGCAAATGCATCTCTGTCAGCAAGATATGCATTACGCGACGAATAAGCAAAACCAATATTAATTGCATTCAAAACAAGTACTTCTGTACTCTGCTGCATCGAATTCGTGAGTGTGTCGTGGATGATGGTTACCGCAAACTGCTACCGCAGTTTATCCAGATATGAGCAATTTACAAGTATAAGGCTAAGCATAAGCCCTTACGCTGAAGCAGTAGTTTGACATCAGCTCTATCTGCTAAAGGGTGTTTACATATGACAATTTCTTTGTCATTGAGATAGAATGCTTAAGGTTGCATAAATGAACTATCGTCTATAATTCGACCATAAATAATTACAAAAACGAGGGTTTTCGTTATGTTTCATCAGGTGCCAAAAGGCATTTATAGAAATACTGCAATGAAACTTTCTTTGCGCGATCGCAATAGTTTTGTGCGAGCTTGTAGGTTATTTAGAGACTCTGCCCAAAATGATTTAAATGTAGAAAAACTTTTTTTCTATGCGAAATATGGTCAGCTGAAACCAGCAGTAGCTATGATTGAAGCTGCCCCAGATTTGTTACTAGAACGTTTGACGTTTTGGGATGCGTCAAATGTTCGCCTTCATGTTAATCGCACAATCCTTCAGTTTCTCTTAGGTAGCCAAGATATAGAATTTTGTCACGCGCTGATCCCTCTATTTACAAAATTAGGAAATGCAGGAGAGTCTATTATGTTAAAACAAATGACTGAACAATTTCCTGATCAAAGTGAGAAAGTAGATAACACAGCTGAGTTTTTTGCAGAGTTAAATGCCATAGTGGCTGCCTTTATCGCAGCAAGTGAAAGTGATATTGAAAAAGCAATTGCAGCTGATTATGGCGATTCATCACAAGTGAATCCTCTGATCATTGCTATTCAAAAATTTAAAGATTACTTAAGACAAGAAGTTGAAGTAACGAAGGGAATACATTTTGATATTGCTAAGTTTCAATCTGCTGTAGCTGCTTACGATACACATTATATCGATGTTCAAGATATATATTTCTTTGGTTCAATTGTTATTGGAGAAATGATAGCTTTGCTTCCTAGACGTTATCAATTCGCCTGCTGGCAAGGCTTGCATGGAATATTAAATAAAAACGAAGAGTTGAAAAGACCACTTATTTGTGACTATAGAATGGATTCAATCTGCAGAAATACACAGAAGAGTCCTGGGTATGTATTAGGATTAAATTGTTTCGTTGATTTTCAATGGGGTCAGTGGCTTCGGGTTGAAGATATGGTGCAAGTAGATGGAATAGAATCAATAGAAGCCCAAGAACTGCTGAATACATACATCGACCAAACAACTATTGAATTCCAAAGGTTATGCACGGTCTCGAGTAATAAAATAAAACCGAATTTTTGATATGGTAATGAAACTCTATTTGCCTTGGGGTCTGTCTTTCAAAAACTGCAAAGATTTGGTATCTTTTCAATAATGTACTTTACTGAACCGATATGCAGAAAGGTATGCCTTTGGCCGAACGCAACTTTGATGTAATAAACAATATAAACAAGTAAAAGAATGATTTAAATTTCTCAGTCGCTCCCTCTCTTGTTATTAAATTTATGGTGGTCGAATACATTAACCATGAGTTATATTCGCAATCTAAAATACCGATATTATTCGCTATAGCCTGTACCGCCAAATTAGCTTTATTTTTAGTAATTAATTTAGTGACTACACCTTCCCAATAAGCTTTTTCTATCATGCGCATCACCTTATATGCTAACAATATTTATTATATTACTAATGAAAATTCGGGTTTTCTCCTTTAGAAAAACATCTATCGGTTGAAGATTTCTATTTGCGATAATATGTATATTCTCTTGCGGCGTAAATTACCCGAGTCTTGCAGTATTGGTCGCGTGAATTTCGACACCGCTATTTATTTCATCATTAATTTAAATTAATTTTTCATGCGCTTTTTATCAAATAAATTTGTGAGATGGAATATCCAGCCCATTTAGATTAGGTACCTGAAAACTTAGGCAGAATCAGGTGGGTATTTATCTAGCTCAGAAAGAAATTGCTTCACTCGCTCTTCATTCACTTCGCCATCAATATCGGGAGTAGACAATCGCTGAATAACATAAAACATATCTTCGTAATAATCAGCCATCTCATCGTCTAAATAATTTGGTGGGCAATATTCCGCACGAAGGCATATAAATCTTGCCCATCGCGTTAAATCATCATAGGTGACTTTTCCAGTCAAAGAGTTTAATAACATCATTCTTACATGGCGAGGCTCAATAACAACATCATCTTCATATAAAGCTATTTCATGAACATTGACTTTATCAATGAGATTTAGGTCGCCCTCTAAAATTTTAATTAAATTTATTTTTTCCATTGTTTCACATCGTATAAGTTATTTTTAGACTCACCAGCTCTCTGTGGTACCAAATTGAATGCGTCATCATAAGCAGTTTGCATCATTTTACTTGTTCTCCCCACTCGATCAACTTCATACGACAACCGCTGATAACCACTTGTATGACCAGCTCTTTCAGCGATGAGCCTAACATTACCATTATTCATTGCTTTAATTGTAATACTATCCATTTGCCCTCTTGTAAGAGTTTTTAAAAGTTTATTTCTTTGCATATCGGTCAGATCTAAGTCACCACTTCTAAGAAGTGAGCGCACATCGGCTTTAGACGCGCTGAATGCCAACTCAGTAAATCGTACGGTTTTTTCAGGTAATATTGCAACACTCTCAGCCCCAAGCATCAACTCAGCCGAAGAGCCCGTCCCGCTCCGCGAAAATACTGAAAACAACCCACCAGCACCCGCGCCACCCACAATGCCTATATTACTCGCAGAAGCAACCGCAGATAAAGCCTCAACACTTGCCATATCAACTGCTGGCGCCAAAGCCAATCTTAACGCAATTCCACCAAGCCCTGCGACCACACCTGGGACCAGTAATGCAGTTGCAGCTAATCCTATTGCAGCGCCTTCAGTTACATTGATGGCTACATTTTCAATTTCTTCTTTGTTCGAAGAAATATATCCGCCAACCGTTCTTGTATCCTGGAGCTTACTCCATTGTATTCCAACAGCGTAAAAGAATTGTCAGATCTGGACACCTGAAACCAAAATTACAAAAATCCAGCATCTTACACGCGTCACTTATCCTCAATCTATTTTACTTTTTATAAAAATGACCAACTTAATTGGTTTATCGCTATTTGAAATTAACTGCGATAATATATCATCATTGGTTCTAATCGATCTCAATCCTTTTATTACCTCCTGATTCCCACCAGCAAATCGATCTTCGCCAATAATATTTATAGTTCTAATTTTTTGTGCATCAATATACAAATCAGCTTTAGAAGGAAATATATACTCATGTGATTCGGGAACTATGCTGCCAACTAGCGCTATATGCCCAGCTGAAAGCTTAAAAAAGTTTTTCACTATCATTTCATAAGTGTTAATCATTTGATTTATTCCTTATTTACACGATAAAATTAAATCGTTCTATTTCTTCTAATTTAAGTTGCTCTAATAATTTCAAATCGGCTGGATTGTTTAAGCCAAGTAATTTAGCGTGCCTAATCATAAAGTCCTTCACATGAACCTCTGCACCCTGTGGAGTTAAGCAATTAATAATTCCAAGTTTGTTTAGCGTCTCGTGCAAAAACCCTTATAACAATTTTGATCTGCTAGTACCCTTACACGCGTGAATTTCGATGAAAACGCTGAAACGTCTCGTATATTTTGATGCTTATATACAGTGTTCATCGTTTCAATTATTAAATAAATTCTATCGACAACCTATCAACTTTTATTTTGATAAAATGACCATCTAAATAAGAGATTTTATTGAACATATCATCTCGAATCTTAATTCCATGTCCAACATCTATGCAGTTCCCACATACTTGGCCGCACAATATGTAGCTATATCCATCGCCTATTCGCTCTAATGCATATTGCGAGTTATCCAACTCAACCAACTCAATATCATCTAAGATCGTTAATTCTATATTCACAGAATAAATTGTATTAATATCAAGCTTATATGGACATACACTAGCAAAACCAACAATTTGGATGTTATTTATCTCAACTGTCACTTCTTCTTCAATAATATTATTTAATCTTATTAGCTTGGCTTGGAACATATAATACCTCACTATGGTCTAACAGTTTGATTAAGATTAGGATCCAAAGCTTCATAAGGCGTAATCTCTTTATTGCTCGGTATTCTATTCAACATTTTCCAAAATCCATTTCCACTTTCGACGTGATACGTTGTAATGTTGCCTTTATTGTTTGTTCCAACAAATTCGAATTTCGCCAACCCATCTTTGGATAAATTACCCATAAATTTAACATAGCCTAACCGTGTCTCGCCTTTGTAATGATATGTAACTCTTAGTCCCTGACTCATAACATCACGAGCTCCTTGCAGATACTCTTCAGCCGTATCATATTCCCCCTTAAATGCAAATTTGAGTGTGATAAAGCAGTGTCAAATCTGGACGCCTGAAACCAAACTTACAAATATCCTGTATCTTAGACTCGTCACCTATCCTCATCTGACACGCACACTTTTTTTTATAAATCATGAAGTGTGCTAAGCGCTAATATCTGATAAAAAATAGCTGTCCGTATCCGATACGGACGTGTGTGTTGGCTGTGTTATTGGATATTTACAAATTGATTTTATAGTGTCAATGTCACATTACTATTTCCGCTATTTTTTGTCCCATTTCGCAATAGTTCGTTTAATAACGTCATTATGTATCGATATCCGTAACTGCCACGTTGATCGGCTATTTCACGAATGTATCGCAGCGGGGCTGTAAACGATTATCTTTGATTTGCGCTGCCCAATTGACTGAACTCTCTGGCCCTACTCTACAAACACCTCAAGTCCCTCAATGTGCTTATATTCTTCGATAGTCCCATTGTCATTTATAATGATAAATATGTTTTTTTTATTTAATAATGAATTAGAAATATCAACATGCAATACTTCCAAATAAATTGGTTTCATATTGGGGGCGAATAATACTATCTTATTTCCAATTATCTTGATCAGCTCATCAATATTTAGACCATCAAGTAAGGGATTAGTACCCGCAATAGCTAAACCTTTTCCTTCAACTCTAAAAATATCATAAGCATTTAATATCTTTTTCATCATTTTCTCCTGAGTGAGTTATCCATTGCATGTTCATCTATCCACAACTCATTTTTAACATCTCTAATCTGTATTCCAACACTTCGTAAACGTTCTAAGCCATCTCTTAAAAGAGTATATCGTTCTGTGCTCGTCAAATCAGGAGCGTATCTAGCGGCTCTTATACTAGCTTGTGCTTCTTCTAAAATAAGATTTGGATGTGACATTTGTGCTAATTCAGCTTCACGGTGGCCTACAATTTCATGAGCTATCGCTCCACGCCATGAAACTCGAGAATTGGCTTTTAATCCATTACCTATAGCTGGCAAAACATCGGTTCCAATATATAACTTTTCAGCTCCAAATAGCATTTTATAGGATGTATTCATATTATCTGAGAAAATGATTGATTCTTCTGAAATACCTAGCTGAATGACATAAGCTTTTATTTCAGCCTTTTGCGTAGATGTTAATGGAACTTCGTTTCGTAGACCGCCGGTGCTAACTTTAAGTATTCTACTCTCAGCCCCAAGCATCAACTCTGCCGAAGAGCCTGTCCCGCTCCGCGAAAATACTGAAAACAACCCACCAGCACCCGCGCCACCCACAATGCCTATATTACTCGCAGAAGCAACCGCAGATAAAGCCTCAACACTTGCCATATCAACTGCTGGCGCCAAAGCCAATCTTAACGCAATTCCACCAAGCCCTGCGACCACACCTGGGACCAGTAATGCAGTTGCAGCTAATCCTATTGCAGCGCCTTCAGTTACATTGATGGCTACATTTTCAATTTCTTCTTTGTTCGAAGAAATATATCCGCCAACCGTTCTTGTATCCTGGAGCTTACTCCATTGTATTCCAACAGCGTAAAAGAATTGTCAGATCTGGACACCTGAAACCAAAATTACAAAAATCCAGCATCTTACACGCGTCACTTATCCTCAATCTATTTTACTTTTTATAAAAATGACCAACTTAATTGGTTTATCGCTATTTGAAATTAACTGCGATAATATATCATCATTGGTTCTAATCGATCTCAATCCTTTTATTACCTCCTGATTCCCACCAGCAAATCGATCTTCGCCAATAATATTTATAGTTCTAATTTTTTGTGCATCAATATACAAATCAGCTTTAGAAGGAAATATATACTCATGTGATTCGGGAACTATGCTGCCAACTAGCGCTATATGCCCAGCTGAAAGCTTAAAAAAGTTTTTCACTATCATTTTTGAAATGCTAAGCAATGGGTAGAGGGGTGCTTGAGTCGGTGACAAAACTTGAGTACAGCATAGAAGTAATTCGGATGTGAACGCATACTTTATCTCATACAAATCACGAAAGCAAACCTAATGCTTCAAGATCATTGATCATTATTTAAATAATCATGAAAAACTCTTTACCTCTAACTAGGAATAATGGCTTAAGCGTGAAGAGGTAGCACTACTTCCGCTGCTTAATGCGACTCATCATCTCCGCCTGCCATTCACGAAACAGGCTGTCACGTGGTCGTGTGTATTGCTTCCCAGTCAATTTGTACGAAATCAATTCGTGGGTATCGATTAGTCGAAAGCCATTCTCTGTCTCACTCCAGGCAGCCAGAATACGTTTATCTGTAAAATAACCAATAGTAAATGGCCAAACCATATCGGCTTTTCTTTTTTTATTGCTGTCACTGGTAATGACGTGAATCCGCTCCTGTTTAGCGATTGCCTCGCGTAATAGTGAAAGATCTTCAGTAGCAAGTTCTTCTGATGCCGGAGGCCCCACACGCAGTGAATAAGCATTAATATTACTTTTAACATTGGCTGGCAGAACATCGAAGATTTTATTCAGAGCATCAACGGCAGATTTCGCCAAAGGCGCATCGCCGTATTGCGATACCCATTGCACGCCTAATAGCATGGCGTGTATTTCATTTAGCGAGAACATCAACGGCGGCAGGAAATAAGAGGGTTTCAATACGTACCCAACTCCGACCTCACCTTCAATCTCGGCGCCTTGTGCTTGCAGCGTTGCTATATCCCGGTAGAGGGTGCGAATGCTCACCCCAAGCCGCTTGGCTAAACGCTCGCCGCTGACGGGGTAGCGGTAACTGCGCATGATTTGTAATAAATTCAATAATCTTTCAGTTCTATTCATACTAAATTCAATACTGCCATAAATTGACAGTATTATCATGTAAACTCCATTTGAATACAACCAATGAGGACTTAATTATGTGCAACCCGAATTTGATAGTGCTTTATGTTAAGGATCCGCTGAAGAGTGCTGACTTTTATCAGACTATCTTTGGTCTCAAACCTGTTGCGGCTTATCCGACGTATGTCGCCTTCGCCTTTGAAAATGGTCTTACCGTTGGCTTGTGGTCAACCCAAGCTCCTAACTTTGTCTCTGGGGGTACTGGGCATCGTAGTGAACTCGCATTCATGATCGAAGGTGAAGCGAATGTACGTACGCTCTATCAGCAATGGTGTCAGCTGGGTGTCAACATCGAGCAGGAGCTGCAAACTGCAGTATTTGGTTTGACTTATGTTGCAACTGACCCAGACGGGCATCGTATCCGTGTGTGTATGCCTGATAAATAGTGATGCTCAGAACGGTGAGCCGTTAAATACATGATATTCTTGTTGATGGGAATTAAATTGCAAGTAAATGAAAAATGAGTGGGACGGTTCAAATCCGTATGCAGCATTTGGATGTGCCGCTTAATCTGCCGATTCCACCGCCGCCGATTATTTTTCCTGTTTCATCACAGGCTACGAGATAGATGCCGTTGACTTCTGGCTTGTTAAAATAGGAATGTAAATCATCAAGCTCTGGATCTTCAGCGGCGCTGCCTTTGCCGAATCCAAGTTCAGTTAACACGGATTTGATGAGTGCGGCGATAGCGGCATTATCTGCTTTATTTAAAGGGCGAATATGATGGGATTTATGTTGCATGGTTCGTATCTCTGTTCGCTAATAATTAAAGTTCGTTGAATTCCCGAAAAAACCAAGGTCACTTTGGACCTGGGTTTAGAAAAAAGACTATTTCCCCTTTTTCTATGGAGGCATATTTCTTTTGCAAGGGGCTCCTGCGAATGTTTTTAGGTTAACTGCCTCTTTGCTGGAATGAAGATATCTGCCGCATAAAAATTAATTATATCTGAATTTCATTATCACAGATGAATCCTGAAGAGGCTTTAATTGACATCAACCACCTTGCATGCATTTTTATAATTAATGACATGAATATTTCCCACTTCTTGCTCGTGCACGCCTGCATATATCAGATATCCATTTTTCACTGATGATTTAGCAATACTTTCATAATATTTGAGATTTTTTACAAAGATAGGATTAAATGTTTCGGATGCCTTAATTTCAACTGGAATTAATTCACTGGATTTCTTATAAATGAGATCGACTTCATGCTGATGATTATCACGGTAGTAATATAATTGCGGTTCAAGGCCCTTATTTAATCTTGTTTTCATCATTTCAGTGACAACAAGATTTTCAACTAAAAATCCTCTCAATGGATCACGTCGTATTTGTTCTAAATTTTCTATGCCGAGCAAATAAGCTGCCAGACCAACATCTGTAAAATAAAGTTTAGGAGATTTGATTACACGCTTCCCAAAGTTTTCATAATAAGGGCTGATTTGCACAATAATAAATGATGCTTCCAATACTGATAACCATTGAGTAATTGTTGTAGCAGACAAACCAAGATCATTACCGAGGCTTTCTTTATTTAAGATACTGCCCACTCTGCCAGCACATAATTTAATAAAATTCTGAAAGAGGCGTAAATCTTTTACTTGCAGAATTTGACGAACATCACGTTCAATATAGGTCTGTAAATATCCACGATAAACCTTAGTTGGATTCAGAGAATCCGCATAAATTCTCGGTAAAAATCCGTTTAATAAATATTGATCCAACGTTAAGTCAATATTTACAGCTGCGAGTTCAGTGATACTAAGTGGTAATAAATTTAATATTTCAGTGCGACCTGCTAACGATTGTGAGATTGCTTCGTGTAATGCCAATTGATGACTACCGGTAATAATAAACTCACCAGGAATTTTATTTTCATCAACACGCACTTGAATGTATGACAGCAGCATTGGCGCGCGCTGCACTTCATCAATAATGCCTCCTTTTGGCATGGTGTTTAAAAAGCCTCGAGGATCGCTTTCTGCAAAAGCTCTAATATCTGGCTCTTCCAGATTGATATATTTTTTTTTAGGGAATGTATCGCGTACCATGGTTGTTTTACCGGCTTGACGTGGCCCGGTCACTGTCACGACAGGATATTGTTTAGCTGCACGCAGTAATTCAGGTTCCATGGCTCGTTTGATATGTAGGGGCATCTGTACAATTCCAAGTTTCAACATTGCTATTGTACAATATAACCATCCTATTCACCAAACTATATTAAGGTGTATATAAAGGGCGCAAGACCCGGAAACAATCAAATAATACATATTATAATCAATAACTTAATATTTAACTATCCGCATCCGATAAGCACATGTGCTTTTCATCTACGTTAAAGCATTAATGGCAGAATGACTACATAGCTAAATGCAAATTAGTCATTTTCTGATAAGGTTTGCTTATCTGGTAACATGCTACTTATAACTAGCATTTATTAATTAAATTGCTATGCGAGTAACATTCAGTGTATACTCGCAATTGGTGATTCGAAACTATTAAATTACGCTATCCGTAAAACATAAAAAAATATTCATATTATAAATGTTTCGAAACCAATTCCTTCATTACACCTTAATGATCGGGCCATTTTCACGATGAGCAATAGCAGAAAAGTCAAGGCTAAATATCAAAATTCCACTTTCTTTCGTTACCAACAAAGAAACTTGCATGTCGCACAGAAACGTGCGGGACTATTAGATAATAACAATAGAAAATTCAAATTTATACCCAGGCCTGCAAACATGAGCAATTTTGCCTTTTGGATTTTCTTTGTGAGCTTTTTGCAATACTCGATCGGCAGAGCTCAACTAGCTAACTCTGAAGTGAAAGTTGATAATAATGTTCGTGAATTGGCATTATCACGGATAAAAATTCTAGACGGTTTAGATCATGACAAATGCTCCGTGATAGTAGATAGAATTGGTGCATTAGCAGCAATAAATAGTGATTTTCGTGTAAATGCATTAAATGTTCTATCACAATCTAATTTTGAATTAGATTGCACAAACTTAAGCGCTCTAAAAAACAATGCAATGAATGAAAATGCTAGGGGTGGCTTTGTGGTGAAAACGAACTCTATGACACTTGCGATTGACTCCATCTATGATTGCATACTAACCCATGAAATATGGCACGCAAGAATGGCTCAACTACATAATGCCGCCAGTAATTGCTATATCACCAATGATAACATTCATGGTTTACAATCAGTGCCTATCTATCCGATTAACGATGAAAATATAAAAGCATTCGAAACTTGCATGTCAAAAGGTGATAACCGTATCAGAGAATTACACCGAATATTAGCCAAATCGTATACCAAAGTACCATTATCGCAAGAAGAGAAGTATCAACTTGGTCGCGCAAAGAAAGCTTTGAAGGGCGTGCTTTTGAACGTGGGAGAACTTAGGACATCTAAAGGGATATTAAATGATTTACGTAAATTAGGCTGGCCAGCAAAGAAGGCAATAATTATAGACCTTGAAGCTAATATATACGCACTAAACGTGATTGAACATGCAAATGAAATCTTTATAGAAGGCGAGGCCGAAACAGGAATTGACGCCGCCTTACATAGTATTAATAAGTTTTCATTATTAAAACGCAGAGGATTTAAAAATAAATTAATTGAAATTTCTGAACGAATTGCATACAGCCTGCAGCAACTTGATATCGAATCCAGGCACTTTTTATATCCAGAACTCTCTGAACTACTAACTCAAGAACAAGCGAAATGTTTACGTCACGGGCGTAGCGAGCTATAGCCACTTCATTCAAGACAATTCACAATGCTAATCATAAATAGCTCTATGGCTTTCTTCGATTGACTAGTGCCTCTTCGAAATCTTTTTCTATATTTTTAAATATGTGATCAATAATAAGGTCATCAGTATTATACTTATAACGTCTTACTAAACTACCTTTCGGATATTTATTAAGGATTTCGTTGACCTGCTCGAGCAAACTTTGTTTAGGATACAAAAAAGACTTCAGGTTGCCAGTTTGAAAAACGCCAAAAAGGCCTTTCAATTCAGTCAGTGTACCGTCAATCAAATCATCTAAAGTATTAGCCCGTGGTGTTGATTCATATTCATGTAGAGAGACTAATGCCGCTTTTAATTCTTCGAGTGCAGCGATCTTCAGTTTATGACATTCGACTTTGCTGATTTCTACGCCGTCGACTACTACCGGAGGATTTTGACCATTGCACTTTGCAATTTCAGCCGTATTAATTTGAATCGCGATATCTATATTTGTAATATATCTATTACAATTGATTAGAAATCTATTTTGCATGTTATTCCTCGTTGTTAATTATTTTAATTTAAGTAAAATGCAGCACGACTGAATGGCACTTTAATATTCGACTATTCCCCCATCGCAGCTAGTGTGCTTTTGAATCCAATCGATCAAACACATATAAGGTTTCACCTGCTGCAGTAACTTCTTTTTGTGTGGCATAAACCCTAAAGTTTCCGTACTCACCCAAGACTTTAGCTTTCAGTGTGCCACCGAATTTATTGCTATAAACCAACCCTTGAGCGCCGACCGGTCTAACGATTTGTGGCGCATCAGTAATCGTGTCTTTGAACTTTTCGTAGCTTTTTTTATTCGGAAAATCGTCCTGATTTAGTTTGAATAAAGTAAATTGGTTGTGCCTTCTGCTATTGATGATAGGAGATGCCTGGTCTGCATTTGCAGTTGTCCAACGAGGAGGTGCTGGTACAGCGTCATTGTTATTGTTGTTTGGATTTGCTACCAATTTATACTCTGCCAAGAGTTTTACACGTTTATCTCTTTTACTGATTGATTTATTATGCTCAACTTCTTCGAACCATAACTCTGTATCGAGGGGACGATTCTGTTTGACAGTTCGATTGTCTACTTTATTTGTCAGTATATTGCTAATTTCTGCTTTCATTTTTCGAGCTTGGAACCCTGATAGCTGACGAGTGGCACTAACCCAAAGTGTATTTTCATGTGCCTCTATTGGGCCAAAATTATTTCTGGATAATGTTTTACAGATGATATCGGCCACGAAAGCAGCACTTAAACCCTTAAACGGTTTGCATTTGATACAAATTCTACTTTCACTCAAGCTTCCTATATCAAGTGATGCCACAGATTCAAGATAAGATTGATCTAGCATTGCCTTGAAGTCGATGACGTTCTGGTGAAGTTTTGATTTATAATTTCTTTCATAGTTAATATACTTATTAGCACTGACGACAAGATCTGCCATTCCGTTGACAGCGAAGCATAGACTAATCAACCAAATAGACTGTGGCACTCTGACATCAAGATACTTCTCTATCATCAGCAGCACAAACAACATTAATGAAAAACATCTGGCGACAGTTTCAGCCTGCTTCGCCGGCTTGATCAGTCTAGTCTCAACATCATTGATATCTTTTAAAATCGCCAATAATTCTTCACGATTTTTGTATTCCACATATTTAGGAAGTGGCCTGAGACCGTTATCAACACCTCTTTGCACCAAACGGTCTATGAATATCCTTTTGCAAGCGATCACGACCCCTACTTTTATCGCCGATATATTGACACTAAACATACTAAATGAACTATTAAATTCAGTTTTAACAAAATTCCAATTCATCAATTTAAGTGAATATCTTAAGAAACTCAATGCTCCGTATTTCTCAATGAGTGGCACACTAGTTTGTTGACAATGGCTCAAATGATTTGATTGCAATTGTGCTAATGATATACCTCGACCATATGTTGTAACAGCATTAGCAATATCATTGATTGGTGTTGATTCACCAAAATGTTTTTCTATTAAGCCTGCCCATTGCTCATCACAATAATTATTCATGACATTGTTTAATTTTTCCTGGACAGATGGGTGTTGGGAAGCCTGGAGGAATTTTTCATAAAACGTAGGAGCCAACTCTTCATTCAAATTGCTGAAGATAACTTCTCTCATGTTTAGCTTTACGCCGTTGTCGACTAGATCATATAACTTCGCAATCAATGCATCTATTTCAGCATTGTTCTGCCTGGTGACACTCATGAGAGATAAGACAAATGGGCTGTTTATACCGAACATTTTAAAAAATGCTATCTCCAATAAGAATGGCAGTGTCAACGAGCTGATGATAGTGCTGTACGCATTATTAATCTTATGCGATTCTGCTGTGAGCGTGGCGTGTTTTCTTCTGAGCTCGAGCACCAAATAATCATTATCGCTTAGTTTCTTTTCCGATGCTTGTTCCTTTAATTTTCTAAGCATACTTCACTCCTACTCTAATGTGTCATTGTCTGAGTTATGTTATTTTTCTATATATTTTTTGTGATTTTCTAAAGTAAGAGCGCAAGCAATCTGGCAAATCACAACCTAAATGTATTGCGAGCCTAGCACGCGCATAGCTCGCAGGTCAAGTGTTGCACAATGTGGGCGTTAACGTTAATTCGTTGTTATCCAATAATCACAATATTAACTTACATACTTTCAATATGTTATATTTCGAATGCTGAATTACAAATCTACCACATTCTTATCATGCGCATTATTTTCAATAGTGGGCCTGCTGGTATCACCCGGCTTTATGCCAACAAATTTTGCTAATGGCATATTATGTAAACATTGCGACAAACGCGCAGCACGAGTTTCGATGGCTAACTCTATATGCTGCACAACCGCTTCAATTGATTTGTCACTACAATCTACTATAGAAACTTCTATCGGCGAATTGGCAACCATTCTTCGACATTCCATCACTTTTGGATTAGCTTTTAATTTGAATGAATTAGCGGGTAATGACTGGATAAATATAAAATGAAAAGCACGTTCAGCCTCCTGCCTGGACATTTGTTTCAAGATAAGATCTTGCAACCCTGCAGTATGTGCAACACCATGAGAGGAAAATGCCAGACCACCTGCTTTACCTGTATACTGCAAATGATAAGCAGCCATATATGCTTCACGCTTTTCCCTGACTTGCGCCACCATTTGTGCGCAACCCTGCTCATTGTTATCCAGCGTCTCAAGTATTCTATTAACAGATTCAGTGTGATCAATCGGAACATAATTTACTGCTCCTGCTTTGCATTTATCATGCATGTTTAAACTTGACTGCAATACCGACTTATAGTTAATTAGCACTGTATAATATTGTTCAACTACCAGATCAAATAGCTCTCCTGTATCATCTGGCAGCATGGGATCTTTCAATCTACTTGCATGCAGTAAGCAAGAGTTGACATGACATTTTGTCAACTTGACGAATCGTCTTAAGAGATAATAATTTGATTTTGGTCTATTGCTAAATAAACCGGTAACATATTTCGCTATTTCTTTAAAAATCATTAAATAGATAGTTGTTAGTTTTTCCATTCTCTCCATATCATTCAATGCTGGTAATTGATTTCTGACTTCTGTAATACTCGCAGCTAAAGCATTTAAACAGATATCAATGTCATCAATGATGATATTTGTACTATCCATTATATCTTCAAGCGATTCTTGATCGGGCATTTCAGCAAGATAGTCGGTGTAACCCGATCTAATCAAGTATGGGAGCAATCTTGTTATAATTTCCGTCACTGGTGATGTGAAATGGTTTTCATCCAGGAATATAATCGTTGGTCGGGCTTTCATTATCAATCCTTTGATAGTAGAAATGCTATATACGTTGGATTTTAAATTTAAGTACTGCATATTTACTAGTATAATCAATATGCTATATTTTATCTCATAGATTAGATGCAGTTGATTGCCTAACACTTATTTCAAAATCAATGCAAATTCACCGTATATTTTCCGGTAAACATATTAAAGTGATTGCAATATAATGCTCCCAAAATGCCACCGTTCAACTACAACCATGCTAAATAAACATTGTGGAGAACACACATGTTAAGAACAAGCAATAGTAATACAATGTTCCAGCCAAAAACACCATCATTACCGCAAATTAATGTTAATGAATTCAATCCAGCTGCAGTGCTTAACGCCATCATTGAATACGGCTCTTATGAATTAGTAGGGCCATCTATAGATGAGATTTCACCTTATGCATATGCAGCGATGGAAGAGCAAATGCGAGCCCTTAATTTACCCGCCGAGGAACTGGCTAAGTATGATAATCGTGGCGAATTCAATGGCTATCAAAACATAAAAGTAAATACTGAAAATCAAGTGGCACAAGGGAAAAGTAATGTAGTTCGTAATGCTGATGCATTGCACTATAACCCACGAAAGCCTGATAAGGTTAAAATTCCAGATGGAATCGCTAAAGATGCGTTTGACAATTATTATCATGCGGCACGAAACTTACTGATAAAGCATGTTCGCGATATTGAAAGAGCTTTCGTACACGAAAGCTTATGGTCGGATTTTTCAACTGAGAATAATAGCGTTTTAATGATGCGTCGCTACTTTCCAACTTACGAGCCCAGTAAGACAGCGACTGGCATTGCAACTAGTCAAGCAACAACTGGTATACCATGCCATAGCGATCATGGTGAAGCTAGTTTAGTAACAAGTAATGTACCTGGATTAGAAGTTTACCGTGACCCACAATGGGTATTAGAAGATCCAGCACAAGGTAAACAACGTTTTTTAATTAACATTGGCGATGTACTATTATGCAAGCTAATAGAATCACATAAGCTCGATCCCGTTCGTTTTCCTTTATATAATTTTCAGGCAGGCTTACATCGTGTTTCACAGGTCAACGAATTACGTTATTCGTTAACCGTCTCATTAAATCCAGCAGATGATGCTCTGGTTTACACGCCAAAAGCTGGACCGGTGAAATTTAGCAAATTTTTACAAACCCCGAAAAGTCTTTATCGTGATACTTCTCGCGACGAATCTGCAAGTGCCATGGGCAAACTAGTTGATCTAACTCGTCCAAGGCAACCACACCCACTCCCTTTTAAGTTACCAACATTATATGTTGCTGAAAGCGGGAAGAATGGACAGGATTCTTGGGTCATGGTGAATGGATCTGATATGCAGCTGTCTGATCAGGACAATGAGGACATTCCAGCAAAAGCTCGCGAGTTCTTTAGTTTTGCTTATAAAAGTCTGGAAGAAGCGCAGCACGCAGCGCGCGACAAAGTATATTTAAGGGTATTTGAGGTGTCTCCGCTCTATGGCAATGATATATATGTGATAGATGCAAGTGCAAGCAATCCAGCTGCTACTATTTCACCCTTGTGTGCTGCGACGGAAAAGTTTAAAAAGCCAATCTATTTAATCCAAAGACCGATGCTGGTAGATGAAGCAACTGAAGTGAGACAGCTATCGCTAGATCTTAAAAAATAGAAGAACAGACATCGAAGTCAATAAAGTAGATGATGATAGACCAATACAAAATATTAAATGGTTAATATATATCACCTTAAGGAATCTATATGAATTTATTTGTTGTATACGTTGGTGGAAAAACCAGTACTTCATTAATTGAAGTGCATGACATTCATTTTGCAATTGGTGAAACGATTGAAGAAACCTATGACCAGCTTAAAAACCAATGGTGGGGAACGCCTAAAAGCCTGCATTTGGACGCTTGGGGTATCTTAAAGAGTGTAGACAATTATGATGTCATTCTAAACGACAAACCAGCACAAGAACAAACGCAGAAATTATTTTTTATTAATTTAGGCGGCTATGATTTCGAAGAGTTTACCGAGTTACATAAAAATATGTTTGTTGTAGCGGCAAATGAGGGAGAAGCAAAGCTAAAAGCAAAAGCTACCATTGCTGATTGGAAAGTTCCACATAAAGATAATTTATATGACATAGACTGTTGTGTGAATGTTTGCGAATTACTAAAACAAAAAAGCGTACATATTCACTTGCAGCGTACGGATCACGCCACTCCATTTTCATTTACCTGCAAGTATGTTCCTATCAACTAACTAGCGTTGATAGTCCCGGGGGCTAATCAATCTTTGCTGTGTTTCGATTTACTAAATTTCGAATTTGATCAGCAGCAGATAAAGTTTTGTCGCCGTTTCTCTTAAAAGCGATTGCATCATCAGCTGAACTCACCACACCCGTCGTCCCCGCATGCTTTTAGCGGGGATCTGTTTGTGATACAGAGAAAGAAAACGAAGGGAGCCTGCTTTGATCTTTTGCGCAGCTATACAAACAGATCCCCGCTAAAAGCATGCGGGGACGACGGGTGTGGTGAGTGGTGAGGTGGCAGGCCGCACGTGGTCAGTCGTGCAGTGATGACGGTTCACATTGCGAGTAGTGCAGTGACGACGTTGCACATTGTGAGTGGACAACGGTGCGTGTGTTACGCTTCGTGCAATGCTAGATTTTAGTTTTTTAATTTCTGCACCCCAATTTACCAAAGTGAGGCCTTGATAAGCGTCAAATAAATAATCAGATCCCGCTATTTTGAAAATAATTGCAAGATGCTTGAATAAATTTATGTTAACAGTGCAATGCCATTCGATTGGATTCGACCTCTATTATGTAATAACATAGCCGAAATATTATAAATTAAACAGTGGTCTTATCATGCAAAGCTCAACCGCGCGTACCAATGAATCTGTATTAACAGCGGCAGATTGGCTCCAAAAAATCAATGATATCCGGGAAAAGCAGAAACAGATTTTAGGGTCAAAACGATTTGGTGACGTATCTTTTGAGTTGCAATCACAATGGTGCATCTTGCAGCGGCGGCTTGGTACAGCTGCCTACGATGCATATCATGCGTTAATTCATTGTGATGATCTGGTGGCTGCTCAGTGTTTCGATATTGCATACTTAGCTAATCATGATCGCATCGGTAAGGAAGTGACAGCCATCCATTTAGCTTTTGCAAATCATCAACTTCACGCAATGACACCTGATGCTCAAGACGAAATGCTGCCATTTTTATCATGCAGACCCGATGAAATCTATTGGCATGGTTTAGCATTGGTTTTATATTTAGACCAGCCGCGCTTAGGAGTATCGCTCTTATATCATGCTGCCCACATCAGGAATCATATTTCTGCACAATTAATACTTGCTGATATATATAGAATTCTCGGTCAGACATCTCTCGAATATAAACTTCGTGAGTCAGCTCAAAAGAATGGTTCCAGCCTTGCAAAAACCAGATTCGCACTACGTTTTATGACTAAATCCAAAACTGCCACTAACAGTCTTATTTATGATGCTGCCTATGATGGAGAGATGAATGCATTATCTAGTTTAGGCGCATCACATACCGAGCAATATATGATGGATCGTTTAGCGAGCATTCCCTCTAAAGAGCAAGCAATTAATTTTAATCGACTAGCAGCATTACAAGGTTCTTTTCAGGCTTTAATTAATGCTCATCATCTGGTGTCGAAATGTTTACTGAATGATAGTCAAGCCGCTCGTTGGATACGAGATAGAATTAACGATGGGTATCATCTCGCAAGAGAACGCTTGAAGACCGAAGCCGACATACCTGCGAAAATATATCACCAATATCACCATTCCGTTATTGCACGTAACACAAATAATACAGCCGCCTTACTGGATAAACATCCAGAATTAGAAGTCGAGTACGTGCAAGATTTTTTGTGTTATAGAAAAAAAGAAGACGATCTTCTCGTATTTCTTTACAATGTGCTTGATGAGCTAAATTTATCAGAATTCAGCGCTTTAAAAGCCAAAAAGCTCATCATTCAATTTCTTGAGAATAATCTCAGCTCTCCACCAGATGATATAAAAGAGAATCATGCTATCCGATTACAATTATTAAGACGTATTGACATGGCGGACTTGAAAGAAGTGGAGTCCATTTCTGTTGTGTTAGCTTGTATCACAGATGATTGGTTCTACCTGGCATCACAGCCAGCTGATGCTGATCATTTGAAATTAAGAGAAGAACTCATAGCGTGGATCAATAAAATCATTTTTAACATTGCAGCACGTGGTTTAAATAATGCAGTGACCGATAGCTGCAGGCACACATTACGCTTATGCAGCGTAGCGATCATTAAATTCAAATTTGGCGAAGAATGTGATTTACTCATGTCGGAAATTTCATTTAATCAGTTGTTATCATTAGTATCACTTGTTAAAACAACTCCAAGTATTTCCGTGAGCGAAGTACATACGGCGCTTAGGTGTGATTTTATCAGCATCGTTCCGTATGCAGAAATATTGGATAACCTCGTGTCTAGTAACTTACTTCCGCAATTTAGTCAATACTTAAAGCAGAATTGGGTAACTGCAGGCAATCGTGATTTACCAACACAACGAGTTGTTATGTCTTACTTAGTTAACTCCGCCAATGAATTCATTAATGCTAGTGAACGGGAACATAGTAATTTATTTCGTCAAACTGTAGGTGAAGCGTTAACGATGCTAGCTAAACGTAATTTCACCGGACTGCAGTACTTGTTGCGTGAAAAGATAAAACAAAGGGTTCGGTTATAAAAAATGCGATTTGTGTATATGTGAGAGAAAGCGAAGGGAGCTGGCTTTGAGCAATTGCACAGTTACACGAACAGATCCCCGCTAAAAGCATGCGGGGACGACAAGTTTGGTGTGGTGAGTGTGGTGTGTTGTGCGGGCTCGACAGGCATGGTGAGTGGTGCAATGTCGACGGGGTCGTGAGTGATACTGTATGTACAATTGGAGTATCTAGCCCATATTTGCTGAGTATAATGATCAATTATTTCATTGCTCCATATTGATATCGCGATTCACCCACCCGTTCATATTTATTTCATCACTATGCTTGGTCCGTACTTGAGAATATGAGTAGAGATGATTATCGAATAGTATCGGACTCAACATTCCATCCTGATTACTGATCGCCAGATGGGTATAATATTTTTTACTTGGCCTGTGGCAGCATCATATGAATATAAGTAACCAAGATTCATTTATATCATATGCTGGATTCAGATAGAGTGAACCGTTATAGTATGTTCGGGCTGAGATATAATATCTGTTCAAACTATTTGAAAAACACTGCTTCCAGATGACATCCCCTGTTACTGGATTAACTGCATAAATCCCGTCATTCTGATCGACTATTTTTGATGATGTGATAAAGAGTGCGTCAGTGGTTACAGACATATCTGACTGCGTAAATTGAAAATGAGTTGGATCCTGAAATGATTTCTGCCACAGTACTTTAAATTTTGCAGGATCTGAATTGGTATTGACATACCCGGTATGCGCCGCATTTCCACCAACACCAGACCATATCAACTGATTCTTTCCAGCAATGACTTGGGTGGTGAATAGATATGTGAGTAATAATGATTTATGCATGAAAACTTGCTGTTGAAATTACAAGAGATAGTACAGAGCACCAATGTAACATGCATGTCAATCACGATCACCCTGGGTATATCCATGATGCATGGCCACTACATCAGTAGCAGAAAATTGACATAATCAAAACCGGCCAGAAGTACGCTATTATTTATTTTTCAATGATAAAAACGAATCATAAGCAAGCTGCAAAGAATGTTTAGGCGTGCGTCTATTTTCTTGAAACTTAGTAAACCAGCGCTGCCAGGATAATGCTGGTTTCACTTTTTCGAATGCTTGTTCTAGTGTATCTTCTTCTGTCACATTCTTCATGGCCGCTTCAATCATATTTGCTTTGGCTTTTCCATTCCAAAAATGACCAGCATTTAAGTCGTTACAGGTAGCGTTTATGAATCTCATAAATCTATCTTTTTCGGCTGTGGCTTCATTTTGCTTTACAATATCTGAATACCTCTGACTTACCTCCGGCCCTCCAGGGAGACCAAAACTCGGAAGCTCTCGATTGTGTATGTCGCTTAATATGCTTAATTTTAGTGATTCAAAACTGAGTATTTTAATACGTGCGCGAATGGTGATACCGCGCTCAAGCAGGCAATTATATATATCTTCTACTAACTGCCAATTCGGGGAATTATCGAAATAACATACGTCAATACTTTCATGGAGTAAGAATTGATGTTGTCCGTAGTGATGAAAGCCGCCCAAACCACTCAAAACACTTCTACCTAATTTGGATTCATTAGGCGATTCATTATCCATTACCACATAGTCATCATTCAATCTATATAATTCAAGAATAAGAACGAATCTACTCTGTGATTTTTTACCATCTCGTTTTACATTAAATAAAACGTATATCTTTGCAGGATCAATGTCAGTAATTAATTTGCGCAGCATATATATTCCTTTTTAATTCATGGGTCATGCTATGAAGGAGATCATATCACTACCGATGATTTTATGCTTACTCTCCTTTCTGCACCACAACACACTCGTGATTAGATGAACTTATGAGTTTGGCTATCATCGAATAATTGAATAAGAGAGCTAGCGTTAGCAATATGAGTTTAGAGGTTTTGAATGATGACATGCCTTCAATGCAGCATGACGAGAGATATCTGCTATCGAAAGCTTCTTTTACGTTAATTACTTTCGAGGTAATATCCTATACTTCACTCGAAGCATGTCAAGGATATCTATCATTTAAACTATTTAGGAGTCATACATGTATAAAAGAATTTTTTTTATCACACTAGCCCTACTTGTAACAACTCAATTCGCTAGCGCTGCCGTCAAGACCAAGCTCTCTCAAACATGCACAGGTGACGCAGATGATATGATTAAGCAAATCCATACTTCCAAAAACATTACCTCACTGGATGGTCATTCCCTTGATAATATACAAGTACCGGATTTAAGAGATGACGGCTATTGTGAAGCAGCTGGATCATACTCAGGGCATTTTGTTTGTACGGTGATTTGGCAGGAAGGTTATTGGCTGGGCACGCTTCATTGTTTATTGGGCTAGTGTAGAAGGGGTGTGGAATCGGCGTGCTTGTCACATGGATTATATAGAATGGCAGAGCAACACAGACGTCGTCCCCGCAAGCTTTTAGCGGGGATCTGTTTGTGCATCTGAGTAATATATTGTAGGGGAAAACTTCGTTTGTTTGCACAGGTACACAAACAGATCCCCGCTAAAAGCGCGCGGGGACGACAGCGGTATTGGGTGATGCAGGGCGACAAGCGTATTAGGTGATGCAGTGCGAAAGCGTATTAGGTGATGCAAGGCGACAAGCGTGTTTGAGTTGCGCTGTTGTGGTGGCGATATTAGTTTGAGTGGGAACTATGTCGGTAATATGATGGACGTTCCCATCATTGCGAAATAGAATTAACATACTACAAAAATACTCAAAGACAACCCGTGGAATTGCCCCCGCTAAACCGGACCACCTAGCGTCCGTTCGCAACCCTTAAAA
>CAZBHW010000017.1:0-25849 GCA_964492045.1 uncultured Coxiellaceae bacterium
ACGCCAAACGCCAAACCCCAAACCCCAAAACCCAAAACCCAAAACCCAAAACCCAAAACCCAAAAACCCAAAACCCAAAAACCCAAAAACCCAAAAACCCAAAAACCCAAGCCGTCGTCCCCGCATGCTTTAAGCGGGGATCTGTTTGTTACACTGAGCAAGAAAACGCAGGCTATCGATTCGATCAGCATCACAGTTGCACGAACAGATCCCCGCTAGGAGCATGCGGGGACGACATGCTGGCTTGTTAAGGGCTGTCGTGTTTGCGGGACGACGAGCTGGCTTGTTAAGGGCTGTCGTGTTTGCGGGGACGACATGCTGGCTTGTTAAGGGCTGTCGTGTTTGCGGGACGACGAGCTGGCTTGTTAAGGGCTGTCGTCTTTGCGGGGACGACATGCTGGCTTGTTGAGTGAGTGTTTCCCAACTCGGACGACGTGCAAAGTTGATTACATCTTTTTCCAAATAGCCGGATCTTCAATCCCAATATCAAACACCGACACGCCATGTAATTTATAACGCTTTGCCAAGGCATATTTAGCTTTAAATGACGCAGCATCCTCAATATAAAGATATTGATACAACCAGTTATGATCATAAATCGCATAATGAAACTTATCTTTCTCATTCCATAACACGGTCGCTTGATTATCCTTTAGTACTTCTTGCGCTTCTTTATAGCCTATTTGCGCAGTCTTCACCGAAAGATGATCCTTGCCGCCTACATACCAGCGCAACGAGTAAGTTGGAATACCTAGTGATAATTTGTTGGCAGGAACGGATTGCAAGGTGTGTTTTAGCGTAGCCTCCACCCAGCGATAAGCGGCATTTGGGCCCGGAGTGGTGCCATCGGTGTGTTGATCGTAAGTCATGAGTGATATGAAGTCAGCAATTTTACTTAACGCAGCAAGATCATAAGCGCCACTCCAGTTATCATATTTCCTTTGCTGATAATTGGAAGCCTGTTTGTCATTCGTCACGGCCGGCACCACAGCAAAGCTAACCACTAAATGCAGTTGATGAATGGCGTTAGCAAGGTTGGTGTAAAATGCGGTTAGCTGAGTTTTGTCTTGAATGTTAACATTTTCAAAATCCATTTGTACGCCTTGGTAACCATTATCTTTGCAGAGCTTGACTAATGCTTGTATAGCGGCTGACTGAGCTTTAACGTTATGTAAAAACGCATGTGTACTATCTCGCTCAAAGCCAGTATTGGTGACCAAGATATAAGTGGGAATGTGATGGGCACGAGTAAACGTCATCATCTCATCGTTAGTAAAGCCTGACACAACACCCGCTTTATCTATGTGGTATGCCTGAGTAATAACAGCATTGATACTTTTAGTATGATCGCGCAGGCTGTCCATTTCTTTTTGCATGACTGGCGCCATGGCGGCTTCCTTGTAGCGCAAGAAATAAAATATATTCTGCATGCTGAAAGCACTGGTGCAGGTAAGTGCGCAGAGTGAGGACAGCAGAAAGCGTCGTGCAATTTTCATTTGATGACATCCTTAAAAAATACTAAAAAAATAGTAAATGCTTCTCAGCACTTTGGGAAGTATAATATCGCCATGAATCCTTATTTTAGCTTGATCAAATCAGTCTGGAAGAATGGCAAGCCTTGGCGCCGTTCAATCGTTCTCTATTATGTCTCCTTTATTATCGCGCAACTCTTCATAAGTCTAAGCCCATATACCTTGGGGCGTGCGGTGGATGTGTTGCAGCACTTTACGCCAGATCGTTTAAATGATGTGATCTTCTGGCTTGCGGCGGGCATTGTTGTGTGGCTGCTGTTCTGGTTATTTCACGGACCAGCGCGTGTCTTGGAGCGTATGGTCGCCATGAAGATTCAACAACGTTACCGAGCCAACATTTATGAACAATTAACTGAACTGCCGTTAAAGTGGCATCAAGATCATCACTCAGGCAACATCATTTCCCGAGTCAATCGTGCCTCCGCCTCACTGTTTGAATTCGCTGGCGATCAATTCATTTATATTGAAACGATCATGAAGTTTATCGTGTCAATTTCATTTTTATTGTGGTTGTCGCCCATGGTGGGTGTGGTTAGCTTGCTGACCTGCCTGGTCTCGGTAACGGTCGTCATCTTGTTCGACAGAAAGTTGATGTTGTTATACCGCGAGCAGGGTGAAATAGAAAATCATGTGGTAGCCTTGTTGTTTGATTACATCGCGAACATGACCACCATCTTAACTTTGCGCTTACAAGAGTTAACTCGCAGCAATCTCGTGCAGCGCATGCGATCAGTCTGGCCTTTTTATCGACCTGATACGGTTTGGAATGAAATGAAATGGTTTTGCATGGGCATTGTATTGACGACCATGCAGGCTTTGATTTTAATTGGTTATGTGGTCACCACGCTACATGCTTACAATGCCATTTTAATTGGCACCGTCGTGATGATCTTTCGTTATCAGTGGGATTTGAGCGAAGTGTTTTTCAGTTTCAGTGACAAGTATAGTCAGTTGGTGCGCATGAATACCCGTGTAGAGGGCATGAGACCACTGCTGGAAGACATTCAGAAGTTCGTTCATGTACCGCAAAATCTGCCGCCAATACAGCAATGGCATAACATGACTATTTCAAATTTACGTTTTCATCATCACCATAGCAGAAATAATATTCTATTCACTGATCTGAATATCGTGATTAATCGCGGCGAAAATATTGCGCTAATCGGTGCAAGCGGCGGTGGCAAGAGCACCTTACTTAACCTCATTCGCGGTTTATATCATCCAGATCAAGTTCAGTTAAATGTGGATGGTGTCGAATACACTTCACTAGAGCCGCTAGAATCCATTTCGACTTTAATCCCGCAAGATCCAGAAATATTTGAAACGACAATCGCTTTTAATATCACAATGGATGTCAAAGCCGACGAATCTGAAATCATGCGCGCAATTCAGTTAGCCCGTTTCGATAAAGTCTTGCATACTTTGCCAAACGGTTTGCAAACCGATATACGCGAAAAAGGCTTAAATCTTTCAGTGGGACAGAAGCAGCGTTTAGCCTTATCACGCGGCTTATTTGCGGCGCGCTACAGCTCGTTAATCTTATTAGATGAGCCAACCTCCAGCGTCGATTTACCAACAGAAAAAGAAATACTTTCCGGTATCATGACAGCCTTCCCAGAGGCGTCGTTAATCGTCTCGTTACATCGTCTGCATTTATTACCTAAATTTGATCGGGTCATTATGTTGGAACAGGGTCGTGTGTTGGCAGATGGCAAAGCCAGCGAGCTGCTGAGCAAGCCAGGCCCGGTTTATGATTTATGGCGCGAATATCAAGAAGACATTTAATATTTAGCGAAGAGCAACAGCAGGTAAGCTCTTATCAACAACTACTCAGAGCGTTTATCATCGTGGGTGCAGGTGTTAAGCTAAGATGTCATCCGTGTTGTTGATGTAATGGAATAGTGTCTTGGATTTGTTTGCTCGGTTGCACGAACAGATCCCCGCTAGAAGCATGCGGGGACGACGTTCTACTATAACACAAACACAAGAAAGCTATAAACTCAACAGCCACATAATCAACATGCAGCTGTTGAGCATAGCAGAATGGCTTATTTGGATTTATTAAATGCCATCATCAACGCACTACCCATGGAAGTTTGCAGCGTATTCTTAGTCTGCATGTTATTAGGTTTCACAGCAGCAGGCTTCTGACCCTTAGCTGCAGCCGGCGCAGGCGTCTCATTCAAACGCATACTAAGCTGAATACGTTTGCGCGCCAGATCAACTTCCACCACTTTAACTTTAACAATGTCGCCAACTTTCACCACTTCATTGGGGTCTTTAATAAACCGATCCGCCAGCAATGAAATATGCACCAACCCATCTTGATGCACGCCAATATCAACAAACGCACCAAAGTTAGCAACATTAGTCACCACGCCTTCCAAAATCATGCCAGGTTTTAAGTCTGACATTTCTTCTACGCCATCTTTAAATGCCGCTGTTTTAAACTCAGGCCGCGGGTCACGTCCAGGTTTTTCCAGCTCACGTAAAATATCGATAATGGTAGGTAAACCAAAGCGATCATCGGTGTAATCCGCCGGTCGCAGTGTGCGCAGTAAACTGCTGTTACCCATCATTTCTTTCAACGATTTTTGCTGTTTACTCAGCATGCGTTCAACCACTTCATAAGCTTCAGGATGAACGGCAGAAGCATCCAGCGGATTTTCGCCTTGACTGATACGCAAAAAGCCAGCAGCTTGTTCAAATGCTTTATCACCCAAACGCGGCACCTTTTTCAGTTGAGAGCGATTTTTGAATGCGCCGTTTTGTTCTCTATACGAAACAATATTATTGGCCACAGTTTCATTCAAGCCTGCAATACAGGACAGCAGTGGAGCAGAAGCGGTGTTGATATCAACACCGACTGCGTTCACACAATCTTCCATGACCGCACGTAACGCACGTGATAATTTGAACTGATTGACGTCATGCTGATACTGGCCAACCCCAATCGACTTGGGATCAATTTTAATTAATTCAGCCAGCGGATCTTGTAAGCGACGACCAATCGAAACCGCGCCGCGATACGTGACATCTAAATTCGGAAATTCTTTTGCTGCTAGTTCAGAAGCAGAATAAACCGAGGCGCCAGCTTCCGACACGACAATGCTAGTTAACTTCAATTCAGGATGACGCTTTTTCAAATCTGCCACTAACTTATCTGTTTCACGTGAGGCGGTACCGTTGCCTATGCTCACCAAACTGACTTGATGTAACTTGCATAATTGCGCCAGTGTGTTCAAGGAACCATCCCAATCATCGCGTGGTGCGTGCGGGAATATGGTGGTGTTCGCTAACAGTTTACCAGTTGCATCAATCACAGCCACTTTCACGCCAGTACGTAAACCTGGGTCTAATGCCAAGGTGATGTGCGGACCAGCCGGAGCTGCCATTAATAAATGTTTTAAATTATTTGAGAAGACTTGAATCGCTTCTTCTTCAGCGGCCTGGCGTAATTGTGTCAGTAGCTCTAATTCAATTTTCAAAAATAATCGAATGCGGAACGTGATGCCAGCAGTCTCAATTAACCAGGCATCTGCAGGACGATGACGGTTCGCAATACCAAATGCCTGCTCCAGTTGTTGCTGGCAAATCATCATTTGCTCATCGTTTAACGTGAGGTTGACATACAATACTTCTTCGCGTTGACCGCGAAACAAAGCCAGCGCACGATGCGATGGAATTTTCTTGATGGCTTCTTCATACGCAAAGTAATCAGAAAACTTGCTGCCTTCATTTTCTTTGCCGGCGACCAGCACGCTTTTCAGCACACCATGATCCCAAATTCTTTGACGTAATTGTCCGAGTAATTCTGCATTCTCAGAAAAATTTTCCATCAGAATTTGCTGTGCACCATCTAGCGCTTCTTTGATGGTCTTAATACCTTTTTCTTCATTCAGGTATTGCAGTGCCAATTGTTCAGGCGCTTGTGTGGGGTCGTTTAGCAGTGTCAGTGCCAGCGGCTCCAGCCCTGCTTCACGCGCGATTTGCGCTTTGGTGCGGCGTTTTGGTTTGTATGGCAGGTATAAATCTTCCAGCGTGGCCTTGCTGTCAGTGTCATTAATGCTTTTTTCCAGCTCGGGTGTGAGCTTGCCCTGCTCGGTAATGCTTTTCAAAATCGTGTCACGGCGTTCTTGTAGCTCGCGCAGATAAATCAGGCGCTCTTCAAATTGACGCAGCTGCGTGTCGGTTAATCCGCCAGTGACTTCTTTGCGGTAACGCGAGATGAACGGGACGGTTGCACCGCCATCCAGTAGTTCAATAACGGCTTGTACTTGTGTGACTTGAATGTTCAGTTCCGTTGCGATTTTGTCGTTGATCTTCATTACGTCCTCAGTAGAAATGACAGGGTGAAAGGGCGGGTATTCTAATGAAGTCACGATCGTTTGTCAGCCAAGAAACTCGTCCTGACTTTGTCATTTACCTATTGCCTTTGCCCTGTTTTTAGCATAGCAGGGCAATGGCAAGTTATCGCTGAGCGTGTCTGAATGTTTAAGCTGTCGCTTTTCCCTTTTCTGGCTTCCTCAGCATTTGATGCCCGTCATTCGCCCTCAAACGTAAAAATATCACCGTCGTCAGCAGCGTCATGCAACCTAGCATAAAAAATGCTTGATGAAACACTGCAGTCGATAATATTAAATGTCCATTCTCATTCGCGGAAGCATAATACCGGAGTAACAACGCTGCGACGGCGACGCCAAAACTTTGTGCGAGCTGCTGCGTCGTGCTGAATATACTGGTGGCTGCGCTTAAGTTTTCTTCTGTCATGTCTGCATACGCCAGCGAGTTCATGCCACTGTATTGCATGGATACCAGTAAGCCAAACACGAAAGTCATCAAGGCGATTAAATATAACGACGTGTCTTGCTGTACAATTTGAAAAACCCACAACATGACTGACACTAAAATGGTGTTCGCGATCAGTGTTTTGCGGTAACCGAATGTGCGCAGCACGCGTAGAGAAATCATTTTAATGACAATCACACCGCAGGCGATAGGGGCGATTAGCAGGCCAGAGATCACGGCAGAATAGCCGAGGCTAATTTGCAGCAGCAATGGCAGTAGAAACGGCACGCCGCCAAAAGACAGACGTGTGAACAAATTGCCGATAATTGAAATTTGAAATGTACGTAACTTGAATAAGCTGGTGTTTAAGATGGGGTGAGGCTGGCGTCTGGAGTACAAAAAATAATTGGTCAGCAGTAAAATGGCAATGCACAAAATTAGCAGGCCGCTTTGTTGGTTGGAAGTGGTTTCACTCAAGTAGGCGAGGGCGAATGTGAGGGTGGCAAGTCCGCTGCCAAACAGAAAAAATCCCAAGAAGTCGAATGGACGCACATGTTTCAAAGGTGGTGATGCTGGCAAGTAGCTTAACGTCAACATCATCGCAAAAATGCCGACGGGGATGTTGACCCAGAAAATCCAGTGCCAGGAAAAATGATCGGTGATGAAACCGCCAGCCAGTGGTCCTATCATCAGACCAATAGACACGACCATGATGACATGATTCATGCCGTCTACGACTTCATGGCGCGCAAATGTGCGCAAGATGATGAGTCGCCCCAGCGGCAGCATCAGTGACCCGCCTATGCCTTGCAGGCTGCGTGCGATGACTAGTTGCCGCAGTGATTCTGCGTGTCCGCACCAGTAGGAACTCAGGGTAAAAACAAAAATCGCGAATAAAAACACGCGTTTTAAGCCGAATTTATCACTCAGCCAGCCGCTGATGGGAATGAAGATTGCCAAGGTGATGAGGTAGCTGATGAGCGCAATTTTCAGATCCACTGGATTGACTTGCAGGCTGCGCGACATGGCAGGAATGGCGGTGTTAAGAATCGTTGCGTCCAGGGCCTCCATGAAGCCGGCCATCGAGACGATAAACGTGATAATGGTAGAGCTTGCTACGGATTTTCTTAGCATGAAGACTGACTCCTGAAGCTAATTCAAAGAATTCTATACCCAACGCCCGCAAATAGACACCAATTGATACATAAAGAGGTCATCTGGTTAAAACATTAATATTTAGAATTTATTTATTATAGATATAATGATTGATATCTTTAGTCATATATGGATGTTTCAGTGAATACCCTAGTTGACCTGACTGGCGCGATGCTCTGGCTTATCAGCGGATATTTCTACATTAAAGAAAGACCAGTCGCGTGGCTCATTAGTCTAATGGCTATCCCTTGTGATGCAACTATGGATATTATCATCGGTGTTTACGGCGACCTTGTTTTGCAATTCATCTATTTCGTGCTCTTGGTTTACGGCTGGTATGTCTGGCGTTACGGCAACGAAGCAGAAGATGAATTACCCATTTTGCGCATGACCTTGTCACAATTTTATTTTTACGCGGTTCTTTCCAGTATCGGCATGACGCTGATATGGATGGGGCTCAACGATTTTACTGACTCACAAATTCCCTTACTGGATGCAACTGTCACTTGCTTAAGTCTGATTGCGCAGTGGCTCATGTGTCGTAAAATCATCGAGTCATGGTTGCTGTGGATTTTTGTTGATGTCATGTACATCGTCATTTACGCCTCAAAATACATGCCGTTCCATGGTCTGATGTCATTCGTGGATGCTTGCGTTTGTGTGGTCGGTTACATTTATTGGGTGCGTGAATACCGCGGGACAAAGGTCGCGGCCAAACCTGTTGCTGTGCTGGCAGACTTTAGCGAAGCCGTGCCGCAGCCAGAGTAAATAAGCGTGATAGTGATGACCCGGCCTACATTTCAGTAAAATTCGATGGTATACTCGCTGCACATAATAATTACAGGTAGCAGCAATGTCTCATATTGACAGTCATTTGACTCCAGACGCTTCAGATCTAGGCCGTAATGCGCAGTATGAATCTGAATATAACCCCAAGAAATTATTCCCAATTACCCGCACCACCAAACGCGTGGAAATTGGTATTCATGACGCGCTGCCATTCTATGGTGTGGATTTATGGAACCATTATGAAGTGTCGTGGCTGAATCAGAAGGGTAAGCCGATTGTTGCGGTGGCTGAAATTATCTATGACTGCGCCTCACCCAATATCATTGAATCTAAGTCCATGAAGCTGTATTTCAACTCGTTTAATAATTCACGTTTTGCTAGCACGGCGGATGTGAAGCAGTTAATGGAAAAAGATTTGACGCAGCATGTTGGTGTGCCGGTGACAGTTAATTTGAAAGTGCTGAGTGAGATGGTCAGCGAGCCATTTGCGGTACGTCTGCAAGGCACTTATATTGACGAGTTGGATGTGGTTTGTGATGAATACAAAGCCAACCCTGCATTGCTCTCGGTGGAAGATGAAATCGTGGAAGAAGTGTTATGCACAGATTTGCTGAAGTCGAACTGTCTTGTGACCAACCAGCCAGACTGGTGCAGCGTGCAGATTACTTACAAAGGTCGCAAGATTAATCGTGAAAATTTACTGAAATACATTGTGTCATTTCGGAATGATAATGAGTTTCATGAGCAATGTATTGAGAAGATCTTCGTGCAGATTATGCGGCACTGCGGACCTGAGTCACTGACTGTTTATGGCCGCTCAACGAGACGCGGCGGGCTGGATATCAATTCATTCCGTTCGACTGATAAAGCGGCGAAATTGCCGAATAATACCAGACTTTGCAGGCAGTAAGCTTAGCCAGCAAAGCAGTACGTTACGAAGGGTGCATGTCGCGCACTCAGGCTTTTCGATAGCACTTTGACCGCATGTCGTCTCCGTGTGCTTTACGATCGCACGTCGTCTCCGCATTAGCTCATTACAGTCGTCGTCCCCGCATTAGCTCGTTACAGTCGTCGTCCCCGCATGCTTTTAGCGGGGATCTGTTTGTGCAACTGTGAGTATTTTGTTTAGGTGGATCTTCTGTTTAGTTGCTCAGTTACACAAACAGATCCCCGCTAAAAGCATGCGGGGACGACGACTGTAATGAGCTGATGCGGGGTGACGACTGTAATGAGCTGATGCGGGGTGACGAGCGTAACGAGCTAATGCGGGGGACGACGTGCGATCGGAGTGCTACCTAAAGCGTTCGGCAACATAGCGCTACGTTGTTTTCCATGTCACAGAATAAATCATCCGCGCCGATAATTCATCAATGCCCATTAGCAGGTCCCCTCTCCCGCCCCGTATCGCAGCGTCGTTCGCTGCTGGTGGCTGCGGGAGAGGGACAGGGTGAGGGAAAAAGTCAATCAATCAAGACCGCACATCAAAATCACACTCATGCAGCTTGACCATCTTGGTTTTATGCGTGAATTTATACCCCAGCCACAACAGCACAAACAAGGGCAAACCAATATAAGTCACCAGAATCCCATACCAATCAACAGAATTATCCATGAACGCTTTATAGTTCTGCCCAAGTATCACCACCATGCAAAGTGTAAACGCGATCAACGGTGCATACGGAAAACCTTTCGCCATATAAGGCAGCTCTTTCAGGCTGCGTCCTTGTGCCACATAAGCTTTACGGAAGCGATAATGACTAACGCTGATACCAAGCCAGGCAATAAAACCAGACAAACTGGAAGCGCTAATCAACCAGAAATACACTTTGCCATTGCCAAAGAAAGATGTCAGGAAAGCCAGCATCGCAACCAAGGTGGTGGCAATTAATGCTGGAATCGGCACGCCACGCTTGTTCACGCGAGCAAAGATAGAAGGCACATGACCTTTTTCCGCGAGATACCACAACATGCGCGTTGAGGCATACATCCCGGAATTACCGGCAGATAAAATGGCGATGAGGATGACCGCATTCACGGCGCTAGCAGCAAATGGAATACCATAATGTTTAAAGACCAGAGTAAACGGACTTAATTCAACATTGTCAGAATTCGCAAGGCTTGGGTCAGTATAAGGTATGAGTAAGGTGATAATTAAAATCGACAACACAAAAAACAATAAGATACGCCAGAAAACCTGCTTCACCGCTTTTGGAATGTTTTGCTGTGGATTTTCACTTTCACCAGCGGCAATGCCAATTAACTCCGTTCCCTGAAATGCAAAACCTGCGATCATGAAAGCACTGAAGATACCTAACACGCCACCATGAAACGGTGCATCGCCTAAAGTCCAATTATGGAATCCGCCAGCGCGGTAGTCAGTGACGCCAAACAGGATTGCCGTACCAGCCGCAATAAACACTAAAATGACAGCAACTTTGATAAACGAAAACCAATATTCCGCTTCACCAAATCCACGCGCGGAAAAGGCGTTGAATCCTGTGACCAATCCTATGAAAGTGGCGCACCAAATAAACGAAGGACTTTGTGGAAACCAAAACTGCATGATCAGGGTGGCGGCGGCGATTTCAGACGCGATGGTGATCGCCCAGTTATACCAATAGTTCCAGCCCAGGGCGTAGCCCAAAGCTGGGTCGACGAACTTGGCAGCATAAATATAGAAAGAGCCGGTGCTGGGCATAAACGCAGCCATTTCAGCCAGGCTAGTCATGAGGAAGTACACCATGATGCCCGTGATCAGGAAGGCAACCATGGTGCCGCCAGGGCCTGCCTGGGAGATCGCGTTACCGCTAGCTAGAAAGATGCCGGTGCCTATCGAACCGCCAATGGCGATCATATTTAGCATGCGGGTGCTCAATGTACGGTGCAGTTTCTGCTGCGGGGCTGTCGATTCCATGGGTCTCTGTGTGCCTCATTTTTTTGACTTGAGCTGGTGAGTTTATACTTCTCAGTAAAAAATGGAACCACAGAATCGCTAACTAGGCGGCTTAGTGGGGAAAGTTAAGCAAAATTTGTAAGTTTTGCTTCCAAGTTATTGATTTTTGTCTTTTTCAAGTTTACGGCGTTTTTTAGCGACGGGTTTGGCCTCATGCCGGCTTTGCAGATAATCCACGGTGATGGCGCATACCAGATCCCCGCAGACGTTGGTCATGGTACGGAAGCGGTCGAGGATGCGGTCGAAGGGTAATAGTAAGCCGATAGCTGATGTGGGGACGTTGACGTTGCGCAAGACCATCACCATGGTGATTAAACCGCCTTCGGGGATGCCTGTGGCACCCATACCGGCGAGTATGGCGGTAATGAAGACCCCGATTTGCGCGAATAGGGATAAGTGCATGCCGAGGATCTGACAGAAGAAGAGGGCAGAGACCGCTTCATACATGGCGGTACCGGCGAGATTTATTGTCGTCGCGAGCGGCAAGACAAAGCGTGCGACGTCATCGCTGACTTTCTGTTCTTTAGCTACCACTAAGGTGACAGGCAAGGTGGCCATGGAGCTAGAGGTGGCGAAGGCGGTAATTAGAGCATTAGAGGCGCTGGATAAGAATGCTCGCGGGGTTTGTTTGGTGAGTACGGTGGCCAGTGCAATTTGCCAACTGATTTGTAATAGGAGTCCGCACAAAAATACCAGAATGAAATACACCATACCGGCAAGACTCTGTAACAGTAAATGTTCGATGGATGCTTCAGCGACGGCTGTGCCAAGTAATGAAAACAAGCCGATAGGTGTTAGATACATCAACCACATGATCATTTTAATGAGAATGTTGCGCAGTCCGACAAAAAAATCGATGACTGGTTTTGCGCTGCGACCAACCGTCAGTGCCGCAATGGAAAAAACAATGCTGAAAAAGACAATGGGCATGATTTCATATTTCGCTGCGGCGGCGACAATGTTGGGCGGGAAGAGTGAGAGCAGGTATTGCGAAAATGGAATGGGCGCAATGTCTGCAGGTGTTGCGTTGGCTAGAATTAAATTGGGTGTGATGCCGATGCCCGGTTTGAAAGTATTTAACAAGACCAGGCCTATGGTCACCGCAATCGAGACACTGACTAACACATAACCGATGGTGAAAACGCCAATCGTGCTTAATCTTTCCATGCCGCCGATGGAAGTGATCGCGCTGACTAGCGCGCAAAAAATCAGAGGCAGCACAATTAATTTCAGTAGATTAATAAAGAGCTGACCTATCCATTGAATCGCTAACATCTGTGAGGGGAATTTCACGCCGCAAATGATACCCAGTGCAATACTGATTAAAATCCAGGTGAGCATAGTGTTTTTAATCTTGATCATGCGACTACCCCTGTGGTGTGTGATTTTTTAAAGTGTTAAGTAGTTCTGACAATGAAATCACTTTGCTGACGGCATAGCCTTGCGCGTAATCAATTCCAATTTTACGTGCAGACTTCAAGACGTTTTCTGATTCAGCGATGGTGGCAATCGTTTTTGCGCCAAGCTTGTGGCCTAGTTGATTGATGGAATCCACAATCGCATAACTGATGGGGTTGTTGTTGATGTCGCGTACATAATCACCGTCGATCTTGATGTAGATATCGGAGAAATTTTTAAAGTATTGAAATGAATGCAAGCCTTGGCCAAAATTATCAAGGCAAATAAAGCAGCCGTGTTTTTCCAGCAGCGTCAATAATGCTTGAGCAGTTTCAACGTTATTCTGGAAGGCGGCTTCTTTTAATTCGAAACCAATTTTTGTTTTGTCTAGTTTGGTTTCGTTTAAGAGTTTATCCAGTGCTTGATGAAAGTCTGGTGAGTGAATTGAGGCGGCAGAAATGTTGATGCTTAATTCGAATTGGCCGCAGGCAAGAATGTTCTTCGCTTCGCCGATGAGAACTTTTTCTAACACCCATTTATCAATATCAATAATCAGGTTTTGTCGTTCTGCGGTTTTCATGAAAAGACTAGGCAGGATGAGATTACCATTTTCATCTTGCATGCGAATCAGAACTTCGTAATAAGGTCGCAGGTGTGGATCGTTATGCAGCGGCACGACTTGTTGTGCATAAAGTAAAAACGCATTTTCTTGTACTGCTTTTTGTAGTCTGGGTGCTAATTGAATTTCAGACAGATAACGAGAGGCGTCACTATCGGTGCCTTCAAAAATACTGACGCGGTCGCCGCCAAGGTTTTTTGCGGTATAGCATGCAATATCAGCCTGGCTTAATACAGCTTCCAGGGTCATTTCATTGGTTCTGAAGGTGACTAAGCCAATGCTGACGCCTATGGAATAAGATTTCTCATTCCAGACGAAAATATAATGTTTAACTTGGTCGATGATTTTTTTGGCTATTAGTGTGGCATCTTCAGTACTGCATTCAGGCAGTAAGATAGCGAATTCATCGCCGCCCAAGCGCGCGACAGTGTCAGAGTTGCGCACGCAATTCGTAAGAATTTCAGCAATGCGACGTAGTAATTCATCGCCAGCTGCATGTCCTGCAGTATCATTGACGATTTTGAAATTATCCATATCCACAAAGAATAATGAATTGACATTTTTTTGTTTACGTGTGTCGCTGATCAGTGATTTGATTTTCAGTTCAATTTCGCGGCGATTAATTAATCCTGTGAGGACGTCGTGTGTGGCCTGATGTTTTAATTCCGTTTGAAGATTTCTGTTTAACGTCACGTCTTGCATGACGAGAACGCAGCCTGCGATTTCACCTGATGGTAAGATGATGGGTGCGGCGGAATCCTGAATATAAAAACGCGCGCCTACGTGATTGATGAGAATGCCTTCTTGTTTGACATATAGTGATGAGCGGCGGCTAAGGCAGGCATCAATCGGGCTTTCTAGTAATTCGCCTGTATTTTCCGAAATGATTTTGCAAATTTCATAAAGATTTTTACCGACAGCATAATGCGCACTGCAGCCAACAAGCTGTTCGGCGATGGGGTTGATAAAGGAAATGATGCCATGTGCATCTGAAACAATAACCGCGTCTCCAATGGCTTTGAGTGTGGTGCTTAAGCGTTCTTTCTCGGTGTATAAATCATGAATTAATTGCTTTTCACTAGTGATATCCCAATTCATGCCTAGCATAGAAGCTGGCTTGCCGTTTTTGTCTCTTAAAACTTGGGCTTTGGCGCGTATCCAGCAAATACCAGTGTCAGGAAAGAGCAGACGAAATTCCGCATCAAAATTTTTCATTTGATCGACAGACTCACGAAAGCGGCGTAGCGTATCGGGTAGATCGTCTGGATGAACACAAGATTTCCACGCTTCAAAATTATGAGTGAATTGAGATGGTGGGGTACGGTAAAGCTCAAACATTCTGTCATCCCAGTCCAGCACATCCTTTTGTATGTCGTAATTGAAAATACCAACTTTGCCGGAATCCAGCGCCATTTGCAGGCGTTGTGAAAGTTGTTCTGTTTCCGCTTCAGATTTTTTAATCGCATCAATATCAGTAATGGTACCAATAACGCGCGTGCCAGTACCGCTGATAGAGCGGGCGATGACTTTACCTCGGCCCAGGAACCATTTGTAAGAATTGTCTTTGCAGCGTATTCGATGTTCGCAGTGAAAACCATCATTGCGACCCGCAATATGCTGATTTAACTCGAACATGGTTTTTTCGCGATCATCAGGATGAATGCGAGAAAACCACTCGTTTAATGAGCCAGAAATTTCGTGATCCTGAAAGCCTAAAATGACTTTCCATGTGCGCGAAAAATAAATTTTATTCTCAGTAATGTTCCAGTCCCAGACGCCTTGATTGCCGCCTTCTAATGCAAAGTTCCATCGGTGTTCGCTTTCCTGTAACGCCGTTTCCATGCGTTTGCGAGTGGTGATATTTTCTATTTGTGAAATAAAATAGAGTACCCGATTTTTTTGATCAAACACTGCTGACACGACTAATGATACCCAAACAATATCACCGCTCTTGTTGATGTAGCGTTTTTCCAGGTTGTAAGAAGATATTTGATTGTGAGTAAGTTGCTGGAGTAAATCGATATCTTTCTGAAGATCATCAGGGTGGGTGATGTCTTGAAAGGTCAGTTTCATCAATTCATCTTCAGTGTATCCTGTGATTTCGCACAGCGCTGGATTCACAATCATCCATTTGCCTTCAGGAGAGATGAGCGACATACCAATGGCTGAGTATTTGATCGCGCCGCGGAAGCGTTGTTCGTCTTCACCCAGTTTTTGTTCGAACTCATCACGCTGTTCAATCAAAATCGCTATGACTAAGGCGGGCAATATAGTGATGCACATTAGCAAGTAAGAATAACTAATCCATTGTGAAGTGTTTGCAAACCTTGTATTCGTGAAGGTTCCAAGAATGATACTAGTGATGTATACGCCAACAATCATAAAGCAAATGGCTGATGTACCAACTATGCCAAAGCGAAATGCGGCGTACAAAAGCGGCATTAATATAATAACAAAACGGATGTCAGGATATTTGGTGCTTAACCATGTTAAAATCATGGCGGTGGCTGCCACTATACCAAGCTCAACTAGCTTGGATGTTTTAAATAGCTTGTGAATTCTGTCTGCGTTGATGCAAAGGCCTAATGGCAGTACTGCCATCATGGCGAGTAAGTCGATAGTGAACCAATTAAAAGTCATCAGCAGAAAATCTTTGCTGGTCCATGTGGGTACGGCCAGTGTTGTTGTTAAGCCTGCAGCAGCTATGCAACTGATGGTGACACTAAATGCCAGCATGGCGGTTTGATGGTCTAGTCCTTTACTGAAAAATGTTTCTGTTGGTTTGTAAGGAACAAATAACATGGGAATTAAAATTTCCATGCTGTTGCTGAGCGCGATGGCAAGCGCCAAGATAATCGGCGCGCCAGCGAAGATGTTGGCGACCCAGTTGGCGCACAAGCCAATAAAATATAAATACCAGCGTAACGAAGGATCGCTGCGGAAGATAAAGATTAACAGAACGGCATTCACGACCCAGATGGAGGCGTAAGTGCTGTATTGCGCGAGCATGATGCAAAGGATAGCTAGCACAAGACACGTGATGCCAGCATAAATAACCTCGGCATACCCGCTCATGATGAAGTTCAGGAAACGTTTGCTAGTTCGCTGATTCATTTACAAAATCCCTTTGCCAAGCGTAGTTTTCGTTTTAAGTGGCAATATCTATATTTTAATACTATCTGCCGACAGGGGGAAGCTGGATTTGTTTCAGAAAAGCACACAAATCACTTGTCAAGTGTGGTATGATAAAGAAACTCATAAGGATTGTGAGGCATGTTATGAGTTTTCAAAAGTTTAAACCCGCTTGGTGGCTGCGCAACTCTCACCTGCAAACGTTATGGCCTGTATTGATTCGTAAACGCAAATTACATCCAGCCATTCAGTTGCAGCGTGAACGGTTAGAATTGCCGGACGGTGATTTTCTTGATCTAGATTGGGTAAACAAATCTGCTGAAGGTCCCATCGTCATTTTATTACACGGGTTTGAAGGCTCTATTCAATCTCATTACGCAAAAGGCATGTTAAATGCCATGCATTTGCAAGGCTGGCGTTGTGTGTTCATGCATTTTCGCGGTTGCAGTGGTGAAGATAATCGCTTGCAACGCGGTTATCACTCAGGTGACACCAGTGATCTCGCTTATTTAGTAAATAGCTTGCAATCACAAGAACCGCAGACACCAATGGCTGCCATCGGTTATTCACTGGGCGGTAATATTTTGCTGAAATGGTTGGGCGAAACCGGCAGCATGAATCCATTGAAAGCGGCGATTGCAATTTCAGTGCCATTTGAATTAAAGAAAGTGGCTTCTCGTGTGCAGACAGGATTTTCAAGATTTTACCAGTGGTATTTTCTGTATTGTTTGCTGAAACGTTTGCAGCGCAAACATGCAAAAGTGCCGGCGCCAGTCGATTTAACAGCCGTGAATCGCGTGCATAGTCTGCGCGAATTTGATGAGTTATTCACGGCGCCTGTTTATGGTTTTCGTGATGCGGAAGAGTATTATGCCTCCGCCAGCAGTAGACAGTATTTGCGCTTCATTCAAGTGCCGACTTTGTTACTGCATGCAAAAGATGATCCATTCATGACGGCCGATGTGGTGCCGCTAAACGATGAATTGTCACCTTACGTCAAAATGGAGTTGTGCGACAAAGGTGGTCATGTAGGGTTTGTTGCGGGTCAGGTGCCTTGGCGTCCACGTTACTGGCTGGAAGAGCGATCTCCCATTTTCTTTAGTCAATTTTTGTAATTTGATTGTGTGTTGGCAAAAAATCATTAAACTATTTTTTTTATTTTTCACCTCGATAGATGGACTTAATCATGTTGATGCTAATTTTATTTTTTACTGGATTACTCGCAGGTACTGTTGACGCAATTGCTGGCGGAGGTGGTCTGATTAGCATTCCGGTATTGCTGAGTGTCGGTTTGCCGCCGCATGTGGCCTTCGGCACCAACAAAATGCAGGGCGCGGTTGGTACGCTGGTCGCGGCACGTCGTTATTATCGTGCCGGCTGGGTATCCATGAAAGACGTTTATTTAGGGATTTTCTGGGGTGTTCTTGGGGCGATAGCCGGTGCTATTGTCAATCAGTTGATTAGTTCTGATGTCTTGCGCATGATCGTGCCTGTCATGCTGTCCATCATTTTTATTTACACCATCATTTCTCCACGCATGGGTCATCAAGATGTTGAACCGAAAATGTCGACGGCGCTGTTTTACATGACCTTTGGTTTTGCGCTGGCATTTTATGATGGCTTTTTTGGCCCTGGCGTTGGTGCATTCTGGGTATTTTTACTGATGTTTTTCCTGGGTTTTAATTTGATTAAAGCAACGGCGTATACCAAGGTATTCAACCTCAATAGCAGTATCGTGGCGCTGGTTTGTTTTGCGATTGGTATGAATATTGATTACAAAGTCGCTTTAACCATGGCGGCAGGTCAGGTGATAGGTGGTCAGTTGGGTGCAACACTGGCTATCACGAAAGGCGTCAAATTAATTCGCCCGCTGTTTTTAATTATGATGTTTGTCACCATTTCATCGCTGGTGTATCGCAGTTATGGCTATGAATTGGAGCGCATACTGCCTACGGGTGCGATGAAGGCGCCGTACTTGCAACTCGTGCTGGCGGCATTATTGATAGCTGGATTTCTTGCGATACGACGTTTACAACAGGCAATGGACAGGTCGTAAGCCCAGCCATTCATGATAAGATAGTGGTTCACGGCAACAATAGAATGGAGTCTATGTCATGCCTGATCGTTATGACCTCATGAGCTTATTCGCAAACAATTTCGGTTTGGCCATGTTCGTGCTTGCCGTTTTCTTTATTCTTTTCCACAAGGCGGTGACCAGGGGTCGTGTCTCCAACGAAGAAATCGTTTATCGCTGGATGGCCTTGCTGCCGTTAGGTGTGGCGGGAATTCATGCGTTCATTAATTATTTATTTTATCCAGAAGCAGTGGATATCACTTTAGGGTGGGCGCAGAGTCCCTTCCAGTACCAGGTGGCTATTGCGCGTCTCGCGCTGGGTGTTGTGGCGATTCTCTCTTTTAACGCGAGTTTTGGCTTTCGCCTGGCGACGGTCATTGCTAACGTCACTTACTTGCTGGGCGTGGCCTATCTCCATATATATCACCTTGTTTTGCATGGTGTTTATAATCTGAATAACGTGAATTCCTGGTTATGGTTGGATAATCTTGTCCTGCCGTTGGTGCTGTTTCTGTGTATGAATAGCCTGAGTCGCGAGGATCGTTCCTAGGTTTACGCGTTGAATCTTATCCATGCCTGCGCTAAGATGCAGCAGGCTTTTTTAGTTACTATCACCTTTAATAATAAAATTGAATCTTATGCAAATTCTCAATATTGCTGGTTATAAGTTTACTCCTCTGACCGCGCTGGAGACGTTACGTACCTCGCTGTTAGATGAATGCGAAACCCGTGCCTTAAAAGGTACGATTTTATTAAGTCATGAAGGCTTGAACCTGAGTCTCGCGGGTGGCGAATCCGCTGTTTCTGACTTCATGCAATCATTGAAAGCCCGCCCTGCGTTTGCAGACATGTGGTTCCATCAAACTTATTCCAATAGCCAGCCATTCAAGCGCCTGAAGGTCAAGCTCAAAGAAGAAATCATCACCTTGCGTCAGGGTGATGTGGCACCGTTAGCGCATCGTGCGCCGGATATTTCGCCGGAAGAATTAAAACAATGGTTAGATGAAAATCGCGATATTACTTTGTTGGATACGCGTAACGATTATGAATACCGTTTTGGTGCGTTTCGCAATGCGGTCAATTTACAGATTCAAAACTTTGGCGAATTGCCAGCTGTCGTGGAGTCGCTAGATAAAGATAAACCGTTAGTGATGTATTGCACTGGCGGCATACGCTGTGAAAAAGCGGCGATTGTGTTGCAAGAGCAGGGCTTCAAGGAAGTCTATCAGTTGGATACCGGCATTCTTGGCTATTTCGCCAAGGTAGGCGGCGCACATTATGAAGGCGAATGTTTTGTGTTCGATGAGCGTGTTGCGCTGGCGCCAGATTTAAAAGCGCATGGAACGCGTCAATGTGTGACTTGTCAGGGTCCTATCGCAGCAGCGGATACCGTTTGCCAGCGCTGCCTGTGATATAATGGTGGTTCGCTCAAGATAGAGGACATCATGCGGCGCCATCTGATTTGCACGCTTATTGTAGTTTGTCTTTCATGGTTGCCGATGGCTCATGCTGCGGCAACGTCTGATGCGCAATCATTTTATTTTTTATCTCTAAGTGATATTCATTTTGATCCTTTCACCGCTTGTGTTGGCTGGAGAAAAGGTAAGACTTGCTCGGTGGTTGATAAACTCCGTGCGGCACCTGCCTCGGAGTGGCGGCGCATTTTGTCGACGCAAGACACGGTGCAACCTGCTTTCAATCGTGATACCGGTTATGTGTTGTTGCAAAACAGTTTGCGCGAAGCGGCGCTTAAAGCGAAGCTGTATCATCCTGATATGGTGTTGGTGTTGGGCGACTCGCTGGCGCATGAATTTCATTTCAAATACAAAGCGTATTCGCGCGACACATCGCAAGCTGGCTACCGCCATTTTGTGCTGAAGACGTTGGAGTTCTTGAATATCATGTTGCGTGAAACTTTTCCGCAGCAAGATGTGGTGATGCTGACAGGTAACAATGACACATATTCTAAAAATTATTACTCAGAACCAGACGGTGCTTTTTTTCATGATGCCGGCAGCTTGTGGTCTTCACTCTTGTTGGATGCTGCTGCTAAACAACAAATGCAATCGCAGTTTAATGCTGCTGGGTATTACGCCATAGACTTGCCGCATCACCCGCAAGTTCGTTTGATTGCCTTGAACTCCGTTTTATTTTCCAAAAAAGTTAGCGACATTAGGGTGGATGTTGCTGCGCAACTGGAGCTGAATTGGTTGCATCAGCAGCTTCAGCGTGCAAAAGACCATCATCAACAGGTATTGTTGACATTCCATATTCCGCCAACATTGAATCTGGATTTGATGCAGCGCATTAGTCTTTTCGACGCGCATCAGTTTTTTAAGAACGATGATTTGTTGCGTTTCCAGCAAGAGTTGTCAGCGTATTACCCGCAAATTGGTAGTATCATTTCCGGTCATTTGCATTACGAATGGCAGCAATGGTTTGCTGTTGGCAATAACCGCCGTTTACTGATCATCACCGTGCCGTCAATTAGTCCTGTGTTCGGTAATGATCCAGCGTTCAAGATTTTCCATTACACGCCGACTGCGGCAAAAGTGGATAGTGTTTATACGTATACGTTTCCGTTGAAGATGGGAACGGATTGGCAGGAAAGTTACTCGGTGTTTTAATTTTAAACCAGTCCTAAAAAAACAAGGCCGCTTTATGAAAGCGGCCTTGTTGTACATCTTGCAAAGCTAACAAACAAGCTAATTAGCTGGCTTGTGAGTTCGAGCCGGTGTTAGCAGCTGGGTTTGCTTCGTTAGCAGCTGGGTTTGCACTGTTTGCATTTTCGCTCATGTGCTTCTTGCTGTGTTTGCTGTGATGTTTTTTGTGGCCTTTGGATGCCTTTTTGTCTGCGGCTGGAGCAGCGGCGGAATCAGCTGCTGGAGCTGCTGCGGCTGCGGTATCTGCTGCAGCTGGTGCTGCTGCTGCATCATCAGCAAATGCTGGAACTGCAACGGCGGCGAATGCGATTGCGCAGACTGTCAGGGCTAACTTCTTCATGTGTATCTCCTTGGTTGTTTGTCTAGTTCATCTGTAGATAATTCATAACTCGCCACAATGACGAGCCGCATGAAAAATCATGCACGACCATTATAAGGCGAAAATTTATATTTTCCAGCGGTGTAAGAAGATTTTTCTTTGAGGGGCGCAAAATAAACTCAAAATGCATTTAAAACGGCTGCGTGCGTATTTTCCCTACTTGCCATTTCACTCCTTTTTCACTATGCTGAATTGAGTGAACAATTAGTGAAGGAAGTGAAGGAGCATGGTTACCCCCGTACAGCAGCGAGTTTATGAGTATATCCAGGATCACATCAGTGAACACGGTTACTCCCCCTCTTTAAGTGAAGTTGCACGTGGTATTGGTATTAGTCCCAAGTCCATTAGTCTAATTAGTCGCAGCGTGCATGCTCTGGTCGACGCCGGTAGATTAAAATTAGACAAAAAAGGTTATCGCAAAGTACAAGTCGCACAAGAAAATAGTGTGCAGCTGCCGCTTTTAGGTCGCATTGCTGCCGGTATTCCCATTGAAGCCATAGAAGAGCAACGCAGTGTCGACATTGGCAGTCTGCTGCATGGCGCAGATCATTTCGCGCTGGAAGTGCGCGGCGACTCCATGAAAGATGAAGGCATTTTCGATCGCGATCTCGTGATTTGCCGTCACGCCAAAACGGCGCGTGAAGGCGACATTGTTGTTGCCTTAATCGACAATCAGGAAGCCACACTCAAACGCATTTCTTATCGGATTGCAGAGTGGGTGACATTAATTCCTGCTAATCCCGCATTCAAACCAAAAGCCTATTTGCCGCAGCGTGTGCAAGTGCAAGGCATTTTTGTTGGGTTGCTGCGGTTAAATAAATAATGAGGTGCACTCATGTGTTCCGCCACGGTATCGTCAGCAACGCAATGGAAGCGCGCGATTATTCTAGTGGACATGAATGCGTTTTTTGCCTCAGTGGAGCAGTTAGATCATCCTGAGTGGCGCGGGCGTGCACTTGCCGTGACGAATGGAAAGCAGGGGACTTGTGTGATTACCTCTTCCTATGAAGCCCGCGCCTTCGGAATTAAAACCGGCATGCGTTTATATGAAGCAAAACGTTTGTGTCCGGATCTGGTGCAAGTGCCGGCAGATCCGGAACGTTATGTAAAAGTCTCGCGTGACATCATGAATGCGCTGCAAGCGCTGACACCAGACATAGAAATTTTTTCTATCGATGAGGCTTTTTTGGATGTGACACGCTGCCAAATGTTGCATGGTTCGCCCGAAGCCATGGGACGCATGGCAAAAAAATTAGTGTATGAAGCATCGGGTTTGTTGTGTTCAGTGGGTGTGAGTGGTGACAAAACCACTGCAAAATACGCAGCAAAGTTACAGAAACCGGATGGCTACACGGTCATTCCGCCGTGGGAAGCAAAAGAACGTTTGCGCCGTGTACCAGTCACCGATTTGTGTGGTATCAAATCCGGCATAGGTGGATTTCTCGCGCGGCACGGTGTGTTGTTGTGTGGTGATATGGAAAAAGTGCCTATCAGTATTTTAGCACGCCGCTTTGGTAATGTTGGTCGGCGTATCTGGTTAATGTGTCAAGGCGCAGACCCCGATCCCGTACAGGTAAAAGTGCCGACACCAAAATCCATGGGGCATGGCAAAGTGATGCCGCCGCGCACGCGCGACCCCGCTGTCATAGAAACGTATTTGATGCACATGTGTGAAAAATTAGGTGCGCGTTTGCGACACCATCATTATCACGCTAAACATTTTTTTGTAGGTTTACGCAGTTACGATTTCGGCTGGATAGGGCGGGTGAGTCAAACATTACAGGCAACCAACGATGGACGCGAAATTTATCAGTTAGGCGCATTTATTTTAGCGCAGTGCTGGGATGGTGAGCCGGTTTGTCAAATTCAAGTGACGGCCCTGGATCCAAATGCGGATGGTTTGCAAATGGATTTATTTGCCACACCAGATCCAAAGCGAGAGCAAGTGAATCAAGTGATGGATGATATTAACGACAAGTTCGGCGATTTTACGATTGCGCCAGTGCCGCTATTGTTTCGTTCAGCAATGCCGAACGTGATTGCGCCGGCGTGGAAACCGGAGGGGCACCGGCAAACGATATGATTTTGGGTGATGAGGGGCGTATCTTGCTTTTCAAGTCGTCGACTCAAGTAATCGTCACAAGCAGTCGTCACAAGTCGTCGACTCAAGTAGTCGTCACAAGCAGTCATCACAAGTCGTCGACTCAAATCATCGACTCAAATCATCGACTCAAATCATCGTCCCCGCATGCTTTTAGCGGGGATCTGTTCGATTAGCCGTACAATTGATCGAAGTACTGTGAGGTTCAAATAAAAAGGTCAAATCATGCCAGAAGCCGTCATCTTCAAACATCAAGGCAAAGTACAAACCGTCTATTTCGCACGGCCGCATGCGATGCTGCCTGTGCAATTACCAAATGGCGACATTGTGCTGGCGACGTGGGGTAGGCGGCAGCATGAAAATAGTGAAATGCCGTTAGGTGGTTGGGCGCGGCTGGAAGCCATTCATGACGGCAAATGGAGTTTGTATTTGCCAAAACCAGTACGCATACCGATTACCCGGTTTATGAAAACCGATTTTGAAGGCAAAGTTCATTGGTACGACGTCACCGCCGGCCAATTTGTGCAAGGATTATTGGCGCGTTGCGAGGCAGAATTCAGAGTATACATCGTCACCATCGTGCCGGAGCTTCTGGATGTTTGTCATGATCGATGGCCGCGCATTGTAGTCAAAGCACCGTCACAGTAGACTCGAGATTTGTTAATTCAATGCTACCTATATAAAATATTTCGAGAAAATTTTAGCTTTTGATAGAGCAAGTTTTGCGTATATAATGCACACAAACCAAAGGGCGCCAAAGTTAATGAAAACGACCAACATCGAGCAACGCCAGTCTCTGTTATCAGCTAAAATGCTGAAAATTTCCTGCGTCGTGCCTGTTTTTAATGAACAAGCCGTTGTCGCTGATTTTATTAAAAAGTTGTCAGAAACCCTGGCTGGCTTTAGCGCCAATTATGAAATCATTTTAGTGGACGATGGCAGCAGAGACGAAACCGTTGCCCGCATTAGCGCATTGCCCGCGGCAACGTACCACCTGAAGTTGTTAGGGTTGTCACGTAACTTCGGTAAAGAAGTGGCGTTAACAGCTGGCATCGAACACGCGAACGGTGATGTTGTTATTATTTTGGATGCAGACTTTCAACACCCAGTCGAAGTGATTCCGCAGTTTCTGCAAAAATGGGCGGAAGGATACGACATGGTTTACGGCGAACGCTGTGACCGCGAAAGCGAATCTGCTGTGAAGCGCAATTCCGCAAAACTTTTTTATTGGTTGATGAAAAAAATCACCAGCATCAATATTCCAAATAACGCCGGTGATTTTCGTTTGATGGATAAGAAAATTGTTGATGCGATTAAACAATTCCCCGAGCGCACGCGTTTTATGAAAGGTCTGTATGCATGGGTGGGATACAAAACCATAGGTGTGCCATACGATGTGCAGCAGCGCGCAGGCGGCCAAAGTTCCTGGGGATTTTCCAGGCTGACTGAGCTTGCAATCACTGGTATCACCTCTTTTTCCGCCGTGCCGTTGCGTGTGTGGGGTTTGATCGGGTTTACTATTTCCGCTGTGTCATTCATTTATGCCATGTATATAGTTGCGGTCACGTTAATATACGGCGCAGATTTGCCCGGCTTCCCAACCTTGGTTGTCGCGATTATGTTTTTAGGTGGCATACAATTGTTATCCGTCGGTATATTAGGCGAATATATCGCGCGCATTTTTACCGAAGTTAAACAACGACCAAAATATTTATTACAGATCAAGGAAGGTTTTGATGAATAAGGCGCAGATATTACAAATCATGCGTTTTGGTTTAATCGGCGTCACCGCTGCCGTTGTGCACTTCAATACGGTGGTCATGCTGGTACAAGAATTTCAATATGCGCCGCTGATTGCGAACGTCGCAGGATTTCTCATTGCGTTTCAAGTGAGTTACTGGGGGCATCGTAATTGGACATTTAGCGATACTGCGATGTCACACAGTGATGCATACCCGCGTCTGATGTTAGTGCAAATAACAAATTTTGCGATTAATGAATATTTGTATTATATCTTCCTGAGCTTGCACCTGCCGTATCAATTGGCATTGATCATTGTGATCGCGATTATGCCTATATTTACCTTCATCACTAGCAAGTGGTGGGTCTTTCAAAGCTAGTAATAATGGTTGAAATATAACAATAGCACTGCACCCGAATAGCACTGCACCCGAATAGTACTGCAATCAAACAGCACGGTAACCAAACAGCACGGTAACCAAACAGCACGGTAACCAAATAGCACGATAGCAATCGCACGTCGTCC
>CAZBHW010000017.1:25949-78745 GCA_964492045.1 uncultured Coxiellaceae bacterium
ACGGTAACCAAACAGCACGGTAACCAAATAGCACGATAGCAATCGCACGTCGTCCCCGCATGCTTTTAGCGGGGATCTGTTCGTGTAACTGAGAAATTAAACAGTGGAGCCTCGAACAATTGCTCCGTTGCACAAACAGATCCCCGCTAAAAGCATGCGGGGACGACGTGCGATTGCTATCGTCCTATTGCTATCGTCCTATAGCTATCGTCCTATCACTATTTGGACGTCGCGCTATTAAGGCGACTAAATATACTTAAACTAAACTCTACAACTCGTAGTAGTCCCATCATTACAAACCACATCACACGAAGTCAGCGAATTAATCTTGATTTGGTGTACTTCCTCAAAATTATAGCGATCCTGCGTGCAAGGTTTCACATTCGCCGGGGCTGGTTCAATGCATTTATCACCAGCGACTTTGGTGCAAACAGCAATATCAAACGAAGCGTTGTAGTCACCAAATCCGGAGTGATATAAATCTGCCGCACCTGCAGGAATGCCATAAATAGCTCCACCATAAGAACCATTCACTAAATAAGCAATATCGTTGTCAGTATTATTGTAGATTGAAACAGGATTCCAATGCGAAAGCGCTGACCCGGCGAAGTCGGATTTAGTGCCGGCATAAAGAGGTGAGCTGAGGGTGAGTAACGTAATGAAGCAGGATAGTAATTTTTTCATAGCTGATTCCCCATTAATGATAGTTGTCAGCGACCGCTGAGCTAGTCTTGCCGGTTTTTTTCTTACCTTAGTCGTTGCCCTGATTTTTAAAATCAACGCGATTGCAAATCACAAAGGCAAAACAAGCCAGCTCACCGGACGCTGATTAGTCATTGATTAATGCCATTTCTGGTTCCCCACCACAATAATGTCATGGTATCGACCCAGTAAATAATACTTACCAGCCTGCTTAGCGAATTGTTTGAAATAATTGTCATTAATAAATACAAACATCCGCTCGCTACTGTGCCAGCGCTGCCAGAAGGTTTTTTCATTTAATAAAATGTGATCTGTTTTTTGATACGGCATACTGTACCACATTTCGCGTACCCAATTATCGCGCTCGGCGATGGTTGGTGAATCCCAGTCAGCAACCAGTAACACGGTGCGGTTTAAATAAATGGGTGCGTCTTGAAAGAATTTAAAATAATGAACGACGGTGTCGCCGGGTTGTAGCACGGCCTGTAAGGTCGGAATTAACGGTTTGGTGGTATTGGGATTCATGTATTTTGCGCCAGCGATGATGGTTGCCAGCATAATCGTGATGGTGAGCGTGCAAATATAAAATAAACTGGCAACGCGCAGACGACGGAAACATAACACTAACAATACTGCTGCAACGGTCAACTCAATCCCTGCCGCAAGGAAATAGGGCATGAGTGCAACCGGCATATCATACCAATGCTTGGGCGCTAGAAAAAATACGGCTGCAACGGCCGTGAATAGTAGCACTAATAAACCAGTAGCAAATTTAGGTACCGCCTGACGCTCACTCCATAAATCGGATAAATATTTCCCCGTGATTAACGCCAGCGGCGGTAGTACCGGCAAAATGTAACTAATGGTTTTGGAGTGCGGAATAGAGAAAAACACAAACACCACTAGCGCCCACAGTTTCAAAAATAAAGTGGATTCCATTTGTTCGCTGGTGGCAAATAAAGCGGACAGCAAAAATGCACTCCAAGGTAAAAAGCCGGCCATCACTATCGGTATATAAAACCAGAACGGGCTTTGATTATTGAATGATGCTTCAGATAAAAAACGCGTGTATTGCTGTGTCACAAAAAAGTAATGTAAAAATTCTGGATTGGCGCGCTGCACCAATACCAGCCATGGCGTGATAATCAGGGCCATCACTATAAAGCCGGCAACGACGCGCATGCTTAATAACAGGCGCCATTTATTTAAGAGTAAAATCCATAATCCTATTATCATGACCGGAAAAGCAATTGCGATTAAACCTTTAGTCAAAAACGCCAACGCAGCGACAATATAAGCGCTGATGAATAGCGCAGATTGTCGTCTGCCGGCAGAAATCGTGCCGCATAGAAAAAGTAATAATGAGCTCGTGATCAGTACCGCGACTTCAAGATCCAAATTAGCGTAATGCGCGCAGCAAAAATATAACGGTGTCGTTCCCAGGATGACAGCAGAGATCAAGCCAGTGCGTCTATCAAATAAGTATCGTCCAGCTAGGTAGACCATCAGGCTGCCGAGCAAACCAAAGAGCGCGGGAAAGAACCTAATTGCCCATTCGCTAATGCCAAACGAGTGCATTGATAAGGCTTGCATCCAATAATACAGAATAGGTTTATCAAGAAACACAATGCCGTTCACATGCGGGGTGATGAAATCTCCGCTCGCTAACATTTCTCGCGCGACTTCTGAGTAACGGCCTTCATCGGGTGTGAAGAGTGGGTAGCTGCCCAAACAAAAAAAATAAAATACAGCGATTGCGATGATTATGAAGAATGAATCAGTCAGCCACGTGCTGCGACTGGAAGGTGAATTAGTAGTTGCCACTTGTTGATTCCTGCTGGTTGCTTTACTCTGTGCCAATGACGAAACGCATTGTACTTTGTGCAGATGATTATGGGCAAGCAGAGGCCGTCTCACGCGGCATTCTGGAGTTGCTGGCAGCCAAGCGCCTGACAGCGGTCAGTTGTCTGGTGAATCACGGTGATATTCGTGACCAGGCAGAGCCGTTGTTAGCTTATCAAGACAAAGTCGATCTAGGTTTGCATCTGAATTTCACTGATGGCGAACCCATGTCACGTGCTTACCGTGAAAAAGTGAGTAAACAATTTTTACCGCTGTCACAAGTATTGTGGCGCACCCACACACGCTGGCCACGCTTTCCTCATGAGGCTGTTTCAGCTGAAATTCACGCGCAGCTGGATGCGTTTACGGTTGCTTTTGGTGGCTTGCCGCGGTTTATCGATGGGCATCAACATATCCATCACCTGCCGGGTATACGAGAAGCCTTATTTGAGGTCTATGCGGCGCGTCTCGCGCAAAGCGGCGTTATTTTGCGTGCTGTGACCCAGGCGCCCAGGGCGCGCGGCATCAAGGCGAATATCATTCAATTCACTGGTGGCGCTTCATTTGCGCAATACCTGGATCAGCGCGGCATACCGCATAACAGCACCTTTGCCGGTATTTATCCCTTTCGGCAATCAAACCGATTTCGCCAATATTTTCAACGTTTTTTACAAGATAGCGCCGATAAAGGCTTGATTATGTGTCACCCGGGGCTGGCGACCGCAGTCGAATCCCAAGACCCCATCAAGGCGGCAAGACTGCAAGAATATGAGTACCTTAAAAGCCCCGAATTCCTCGCCGATTGCAAAACCGCTGAAGTCAAGCTCTCGCGTTTTTAATCTCCCTTCGAATACGTTATACTTGCGACCCTTTAGACAAGACTCAGAGAACCATCGTGGCTAAACTCGCAGAATTAGAAAAAAAGTTGCTGCATTACACGGGCAAAGCAATTGCCGATTTCAACATGATTCAACACGGCGACCGTGTCATGGTGTGTTTGTCCGGCGGCAAAGATTCTTTCACCATGCTGCGCATTCTGCGCTTATTGCAACAGCGCGCTAAAATCACCTTTGATATTTTTGCTTTTACTTTAGATCAAGCGCAACCGGGTTGGGATGATACGGCATTAAAAGCATGGCTTACCCAAAATCAAATTCCTTTTGAAGTTTTAACACGCGATACCTTTAGTATCGTCAAAGAAAAAATTCCGGAAGGGCAAACCTATTGTGCGTTATGTTCGCGTTTGCGTCGCGGTATTATTTATCGTTACGCAGAAGAACATGGTTACAATAAAATCGCGCTGGGTCATCATCGTGATGATTTAATTCGGACGTTGTTAATGTCCATTTTGTATAACGGCGAAATCCGTTCCATGCCGCCAAAATTATTAAGCGATAATAAAAAGAATGTGATCATACGACCGCTGGCTTATTGTCAGGAAAATGATATTGCTGCCTTCGCCAGTTTAATGGGTTTCCCTATTATTCCTTGCACTTTGTGCGGCTCGCAGGAAAACCTGATGCGCAAGAAAGTGAAAAGATTAATTGACGAGCTGGCAATCGAAAACCCCAAAGTACCAAGCAATATGTTGCATGCGCTGACCAGTATCAAGCCCAGTCAATTAATGGATAAAAATTTCTGGAACTTTAAAGACCTGGAGAGCGAACAAGGCACCGCAACTGGCGACGCCTTTTGTTGGGATGAGGTTCAGTCCGCTTTTGGTTAATCTAACTGACTTATTCTGCCGGGGTTAATGCGTTTTCGATCACAGCCAGTGATTCTTCTTCATTTTGATGAATGCTAGCAATAGCGCGATGAATGACATTTTCTTTGCTATAAAAATGCTTATCCAGAAATCCCTGCTTCTTGGTGTCACGTTTGTCGATGATGGACTTCGCAATAATAACCATCTTGTTAATTTTGCTGGTCACAGGCAGGTTGCGGTCGCGAATGATTTTCAGGTAAAGATTTTTTGTGATTGAAATGAGCGGTAATTTTTTTACGAGCGCGCAGATCTGTTCGTAGTCTTCTACCACTTTTGTTTCACGCCTATGCTGCAACACGTGATCGAATAATTGTCGTTGCTTGGTGTCCATCACTTCTTCTTTGTTGAGTAGTTTTTTAATGTCACTGTCTCGCATTTCACTGAACACTTCATCATAAAGTTCTTCCAGTGCGCCAGTGCTGCTGTCGCTACGTTCGCTTGAGTTTGTGCTTAGGTTGGGTGCGTCTTTCAATGCGTTGACGCATTCTTCAAAAAACGCATCCGCATCTGCATCCACTTTTTTTCTACCAGGGCGGTCGATTCTTCTCATGGCTGCACTCCTAGGTGAAAGTATTAATTTAGCTCATTATGCGCACAAGTAGATTAAGAGGAGATGAAGTTATTCATTAGGTGATTGATAGATAGGGGAATTAAATTGTATTGATTTTGGTCGCGTAAATTCCCTAAAATAGCCGGCTTCTTGTTTAATAACAATAATTACAAATGGCAGGATAAATGGCGATTAGCAGGCAATTTAAGGCATGTAACGAGACCTTGTTTCGAGGGGTTAAGCAACCTTTTGCTGAGTCGTTAGTGCAGTTGGATTTAATTTCGCTCTATCACTTCTTACTGACTAGCACTGAGTGTTATCAGATTGCCATCGTTGAATTCCGTAAACGCTATCATCAATTATTTTTAGCATCGGTGGTTACTCGAAACGATATTAGAACCAGTGCGATGCTAAAACACGATGCCAGTTTGTTTGGTGTGGTGGCGGCAGTAGAAGATTATTCGTTTCGCAAATTCCTGATACCGGCGTTTACTTATTATCTGTTTACCTGGGATCAAGATGGTCTTGAATTAATGTTAAATGCGATAGCTGGTTGTGCGCAGACAAAAGATGCAGCTGTGCAAATCGTCAGCGAATTATCGCGGCAATTGGATGAGTGGAGCAAAGAGGGTGTCACCTATCAATCCAGTTGCGGTGAGTTTGTTAAGGAAAAATATTATGATCCAACGAAATTGTGTAGCGAAATGACTGCTTACGCAGATAATGAAGAGCTATGGAGTGATAACGATTGCAACAATTTTATCAATGCTAACATAGCGCCACTACAGTCATTGATGCCCGTACATCTGATGCGTGCATTGGGAGTCAAGTTTGGGAATGAGACAGGCTCTGATGATGGTATGAAGGTGGGTCGATTCGGTGATTTTTCTAACCCCATTTATGTATTAGTCGAGCCAGCTTTATTCGGTGAGCAAGAGCAAAGCCAGTATGATTGTTATTTTCCGCAACCAGTTAAAAAGGTTGGCTATGCTGTCACTAAAGGCGTCAGGGGAGCGATAGCATGTAAGAAACCTCATGGCGGCGCAATGTTTGCTACCTGTGAGGTGATTAATGACAGGTATAATGAGCGAGAACAGATGGTGAATCAGATTCGGGATAAATTAATCGCTTACAAAAAAAATCCCGCGGCACTCTTCACGGTCGCGGCAGAGTCACCAGTAAAAAAAATCAAAACACTGCCGCGGCCAAATTTTAACAATGGCTAGTTGTCTTAGGCTAATTCACGTTCCAACTGTTCCATGTTCATGTCTGTTTCTGTCATCGGCGTGCCGTGTTTCTTTTCTTGCGTCAGGCGTGATAACAGCGGAACAGCAATAAACAACAGAACACCAGCGCCAATCGCCGCCCAGCCCACGACACCAAATGTGTGACTATAACCAGCGTTAGTCAGCAATGGATCTGTGCTGGCATTGTTGCCTAAAGCTAGCTTGGAAAAATGATCGGAGAAGATCGCAGACAGGCCGGTAATCATCATCCAGATGCCCATCATTAATCCGCGCAAATGTAACGGTGCCAATTCACCTACCATCGCGTAACCGATAGGGGATATAAATAATTCACCGATACTCTGTAATATGTAACTGCCAAAAACCCAGCCAAAGCTGACCATGCCTGCGGCATTTGCAAAGCTGATACCTAAAGGCAATATGGCAAATGCCACGCCAATCAAGACCAGCGATAATGAAAACTGTAGCGGGATGCTAATGTTAATGCCACGTTCACGCAGGTGAGTGAAGACGACGCTGAGTAATGGTCCGCCAATAATAATGACAATGGTATTGATGTTTTGTACCCATTGCGGCGCAATCAGGAAACCTAATAGATGTCTATCTACGTTGCGATCTATAAAAAGGTTTAAGCCCATGGGTGCAATTTGATATAGCGTCCAGAAAATCACAGACGATAAACCAAGAATAATGTATGCAAACATTTTATTGCGCGCCGTGGTTTTTTGTTCGCGCAGAGCCAGCACAATCATGAGTCCCAGCATCAAACCGCCGATGATCATGATTAACTGATTGCATAAAGTGGTATGGACCAATAGTACGCGTAAGACTAGCACCAGTGCTACCACTAATGACACGCCAATCATCTGTGCTTTGTTGCGTGCGGCGGTGGCGAGGGCTGTGTAAGCGGTGTCGCGATCGCCTAATTTTTTCCAATTATACATCACAAGTAAAACGGCTAATGCATTGCCTAAAGCGCTTAATAAAAATAATTGATGATAGTTTTCTTCCAGGTGGAAGTAGCCGCCTAATGAGAAACCGATAAAGAAGCCGATATTCATGCCGCTGTAATTCCAGAGAAAGGCAGATTCGCGGCGTTTGTCGTCGGGATCAAATAATTGCGTCACCATGCAGTTAATACAGGTGACATTAAGTCCGCTGCCACCCAAATAGCAGGCTAGACCCCAATACAGGTAGGTTGTGTTGGGCACAGAAATTAAAATGCAGCCTATGACCTGTGCGACCATGCCTACGCAAAATAAGCTGCGATAGCTGAGATAGCGTCCGCCAATAGAACCGCCAAGCAAATGTAAAAAGTAATTTAACGCGATGAATGAGCCAGTGATGCTGGTGGCCAGCATGTCACTCATGTGCAGACCTTTGGTCGCGTATAAAATTAAAGTTGAATACAGTACGCTGTAACTAAGTGTCGAGAAGATTTGGATTAAGCAGAGCGCGCCCGCGCCGGTTGGCATCACATCATGATATTTTTGAAGAAACGTTTTGCTTGCCCGAACTTGACTCATGTTATGTCTCCGCGGGTTAACGTTATTGTAAAAACAAATTGCCTAACTATATTGGCTGTTGAAAACTTTGAGTTGCTCAAGGAGGTGGCCAACCTCGATTTCTAAATGATGAAGAATTGTTGATGAATCATTCATTATATTGGTTTTAAGTGCCGTTTCAAGAGTAGACAATAACGTTTTTAAACGAGGAGTACCGGTATAGCAGACCGCTCCGTGGAGTTTGTGGACAGTTTTCAAGAGTTCGGGGAATTTTTTATCTTGATGCAAGGTGAGTATGGCTGTCAGTTCTCGCGGTAAGTCGCGGGCCAGCAAATTCAGCATGTCGCGCGCCAATTCTTTTTTGTGGCCGGCTAAGCGTACGCTGTCTTCCCAGTCTATGATGGGGAGTTGCTGCAGCATTTCCATGTTCATCCTTGGTTATCCTTATTCATCTTTAACAAAAACCGCCATTGCTTCTATATGTGATGTATGTGGAAACATATTCATTATTCCTGCGCTTTGCAACTGATATCCATACGTGTTGCAGAGCTCGCCCGCATCGCGCGCCAAGGTGGCGGGATTGCATGATACATAGACGATACGTTTAGCCTTGAATGCAGCAATGTGCGGCAGCATTTCAATGGCGCCAGCGCGCGGTGGGTCTAGCAAGATTTTATCGTATTGTTGGCGCATCCAGGGTGCGCTGGTTGGTGGTGCCATCAAGTTGGCGGCAAAGAAATCGGTGTTGGTGATATGGTTATGCGCGGCATTGGCGGCGGCTCGCTGCGTCATTTCCTCGGCACCTTCGATGCCGGTGACTTGTTTCGCCAGCTTAGCCATCGGCAGGGTAAAGTTGCCTATCCCGCTGAAGAGGTCCAGGACGCGATCCTCTGGTGTCAGTGCCAACAACTCAAGTGCCTGTTTCACCATGAGCCGGTTCATTTCCAGGTTGATCTGGGTAAAGTCCAATGGATGGAATAAATATTCAAGACCAAAATCAGGTAAGGTATAAGTTAAACGTTCCACCTTGTCAGCGGGGTAGAGCTTACTGACGGGTTGTGGTGAATTAGGCTGTAAATAGATATGAAATTGATGCTGCTCGCCAAAGCGGGTGAGTTGCTGTAAATCCTCAGGTGTTAGCGGCTGCATGTGTCTGAAAACCAGCGCGGCATCGGTATCACCGATGGCTACTTCAATTTGCGGAATTTGCTGGTAGCAGCTGAGTGAGCGCACCAAAGTTGCTAATAGCTCCAGTTTCTCACCTACGCAGGGATGCAGCACCAGGCAGCGCGATAAGTCTGCCAGGTAGCGGCTGGATTTTTCACGAAAGCCAACTAGCATCTTGTCTTTTTTGATGACGAACTTCACGCCTAGACGTGCTTTGCGTCTGTAGCCAGTGCCAGCAGAAAGTAACGGCGCAAGAATGGTTTGCGGTGTGACTTTACCAAAATGGTTTAACTGTTCGAGCATGGTTTTTTGTTTCATCTCGGTTTGCATGTGCAAGCTCATGTGCTGCAAACTGCAGCCGCCGCAAACGCCGAAATGTGGGCACGGTGGTGTCACGCGTTCCGGTGAGGCTTGTAAAACTTCTTTGACTTCGCCTTCTGCATAAGATGAACGCTTGTTGTGAATGCAATAGGTGACGGTTTCAGATGGTAATCCGCCTGCTAAAAAAGTCGTTTTATTTTGAATGTTGGCAATGCCTCTGCCGTCATGGCTGAGCGCGTAAATTTCTGCGGTATCTGCTGATTTGTTTGTCATTTAATGTAATGTCTAATCAATAAGTTAAAAAAATAGCTTGAAGTATAGCATCAAAAGCTTAAAACTATATATATAGGTAAAGAAAAAAACAAATTGCTTACTCCTTGAACACGTAAAAATACGAACTATACTCTAGATAAGAGTTCAATGGAGTGAGTAAAAAGAGTGCTTTTGAGGTTGTGTCCGAAGCCTTTCAGTAACGCCATCAGGAGATTTGATTTTGCAACGGTGTGCAGGTCCTCCATAGAGAGGAAAGCCTAAAGTTGTAAAGATATCTCCAAATTGTTTCATCAGGTTTCGATGGCCGCCGTTATGAAGCACTCTTTTTATTTATCCGGTTGCATCATAAGGTTCCTCTCTTGTAACTTCCAGTAAAATTCCGTACCTTTAAAGGTCAATGTCATCACTGATAGGAAGTTGCTCATGAGCCAGTCGACTATTGATCGCGAACGTCGTTACAACGCTAACAACTATTCGCCGCTTCCGGTGGTATTGACACGCGGTGAAGGTGTGCATGTCTGGGATGATCAAGGACGGCGCTATATCGACATGATGAGTGCCTATTCAGCTATTTCACATGGTCATTGTCACCCTAAATTAGTTGCCGTCTTACGTGAACAAGCGGGTACGCTAAATACGGTTTCCCGCGCTTTTTATACCGAGAAACTAGGCCCATTTCTTGAGCGTGTGACGACATTGTGCGGATTGCCGCGCGCCTTGCCTATGAACAGCGGTGCAGAAGCAGTCGAAACATCATTAAAAGCAGCGCGCAAATGGGCATACAAGGTAAAAGGTGTCGCGGACAATAAAGCAGAAATCATCGCTTGCACCGGTAACTTTCATGGCCGCACCATTGCAATCGTAGGACTTTCTTCCGAGCCGCAATACCGTGATGGCTTCGGTCCGTTTCCTGCAGGGACCAAGTTAATTCCATATGGTGATGCAGAAGCATTAGAAAAAGCGATCACGCCTAATACCGCCGCTTTTATTGTCGAACCCATTCAAGGTGAGGCTGGCATTGTGGTTCCGCCTGCCGGCTATTTAAAAGCTTGCGAACAGATTTGTCGTCGTCATCAGGTTTTATTTATCTGCGATGAAATTCAAACGGGTTTAGGTCGCACTGGTAAATGGCTAGCATGTCAGCATGAAAATGTAGAGCCAGATGCGATTGTGTTAGGTAAAGCATTAGGTGGCGGCATGCTGCCTGTTTCGCTGTTTTTAGCGCGTGATGAAGTGATGGATGTTTTTACCCCTGGTGATCATGGTAGTACGTTTGGCGGTAATGCTTTATCTGCAGCAGTTGGTTTGGCCGCAGTGAATGTCATCGTGAATGATGGCTTGATTGAGAATTCAGAGCGTCTTGGGGAGTATTTTATCGGTGAATTACGTAAGATAAAATCTCCCATTATCAAAGAGATTCGCGGTAAGGGTTTGATGATCGGGATCGAAGTGAAAGACAATGTGAATGCACGCGATATTGTGATGGCATTGTTGCCGCATGGGGTCTTGACGAAAGAAACGCATGGTACCGTCATTAGATTAGCGCCGCCGTTAATTATTACGAAAGAGCAAATTGATGAAGCGGTGGTGGCGATGAATGAAGTGTTCTCAATCCCATTTTCCCCGCAAGCTTTAAGTGGCGGTGTCTCAAGATAGTGGTGCGTTATGTAAAAGCAACTTGCCCTGTTTTAGCTGTGCTAAACAGGGCAAGTCATCAAAGCAGAGATAAGAGCGGCGCGTGGTGGAATATTACGGAAGGTTCTTTCTGGACAACTCTAGATAAACAGATCCGTACCAGATATAGAGAAACGGCAGAATCCAGATAAAACCAATCATGCAGCTCACAACGCCGGATACTAATAACACCACACACATGTAGACAAATCCAATGAGGCGCCAGAAATTGCCATATGAAGCTTGTATGGAATGTTTGATGGCCTTGAATGGTTGCTCACCGCGATCCAGAACGAATGCCACGCTAAACAACATGCGCACAATGACGATACAATAAAACAGCGTAGCAAGGACGGTTGTCGCGCCGCCAAGCAGGTTGAGGTAAGGGGAATTCATCGTCATTAATTGCAGGCTAAAGAAGATCAGCAGGCTAGGCATTAAAACGATAATGGTTTGCAGAATGATTAAGCCGATCAAATGCAGCAAGACATTAAGATTGAATGCATAAAATAGTGCGAGCCAATCCAGCTTTTCACCTTTAGCGCGCAGGATGCCCATGTGAATCAAGCCGGCTGACATCAGTAAATTAATAAAGAAAATGACGATAGCCGCAACGTTCCACACATCCAGCGAGATTCTTCCGTGGTTGGCTAAGTGCTGCAATTTAAAATCCAGTAGTGTGACTGCCCACAGGATAATAATGCCAGGCCAGAACACACCTTTGATGCCTTCAACTTTGGACCAACTGGAAATGGCAGAATTATTGACTGGTAGGGAATAAACCTGTCTTGTCATGGTGACTTCCTTGTGAAGAGTTTACTTGCCTGCGAGCCACTTCAGGTCGACTTCAAACTCAACTGCAATTCGTTGCAGCAGAGAATGCTCGGGAAGCAGTTGGCCCTCAAGAATGCTCCATGCCTGTTGTTTGGGGATATCCAGCATTTTGCTTAATATGCCGGCTCTTTCGCGAACCAATGAAGGGGCTTCTGATTCGTCTAGACATCTATTCAATTTTTCGGCAAATTCCTTTGCATTTGTCACAGCGAACTCCTTCCGTGAAGTCAATTCAATCCTGAGTATACTGATTGGTTATACGATGATCAATAATGAGAAACCCTTTTTTTCACGGGAGTTTCCCTATTATAGAAAGAGTTATAAGTAATGCGCGGCGCTGAGTGTGTTGCGCATCAAGATAGCGACTGTCATGGGGCCAACTCCACCTGGAACGGGGGTGATCCAGGCGGCGCGTTGTGCGGCAATATCGAATTCAACATCGCCAGAGAGTTTGCCATCTGGCATGCGTGTAATACCCACATCCACTACGGTGGCGCCTGGTTTTATCCATTCGCCTTTAATAAAGCCTGGTTTACCTACGGCAGAAACTAAAATATCCGCTTGTTTAACGAAGTAAGCTAAATCTTCAGTAAAACGATGGCACACAGTGACGGTCGCACCGGCGATTAATAATTCCAGCGCCATTGGTCTGCCGACAATATTGGAAGCGCCAACCACCACGGCATGTTTGCCTTTGTAAACTTGGTGATGGCGATCCAGCATCATCATGATACCTTGCGGTGTGCATGGTCGCAGTAGTGGACGGCGTTGCGCGAGTCGTCCCAGGTTATAGGCATGAAAACCGTCGACATCTTTGTGGGGGTTAATGGCTTCCAATACTTTTTCCGCGTCTATGTGCTTTGGCAGCGGTAATTGCACCAAAATGCCATGAATATTCGCGTCATGGTTGAGGTGATGAATTAAATCGATTAAGGCTTGTTCGGAAATGGTTGCTGGTAATTCGTGATGTTCGGAGCGTATACCCACATAAGCGCAGGCTTCTGTTTTATTACGGACATAAATAGCGGAGGCGGGGTCGTCGCCAACCAGTATGACCGCTAGGCCCGGTTGGGGCATGCCGGCAGCGGTTTGAGTTTGTACTAATGCACGCATTTCTTCTTTTAATACGGCAGAAATCTCTTTTCCATTCAAAAGTTGGGCGGTCATTTGATACCCCTATCATCAAGTTGGTGAGATTATACAATAAAGCTGATTAGAATCATTGACGATTTTGATCGCGGTCAGTATCATCCGCTCTCCATAACGTTGAGTTATGAAATGTACGGGGTATAGCGCAGTCTGGTAGCGCACCTGCTTTGGGAGCAGGGTGTCGGGGGTTCAAATCCCTCTACCCCGAACGAATTTGCAAGAATTGTGCGCCCGTAGCTCAGACGGATAGAGCATCGGCCTTCTAAGCCGAGGGTGGCAGGTTCGAGTCCTGCCGGGCGCGAGAATGCCTAGGGACTGTAACAAAGTTCTATGGTGGACGTAGCTCAGCTGGTAGAGCCCCGGATTGTGATTCCGGTTGTCGCGGGTTCGATCCCCGTCGTTCACCCAATTTACACCTTTTCCGTGTCTGTCTTATAGTTGGGCCGCTAGCTCAGTTGGTAGAGCAGCTGACTCTTAATCAGCGGGTCCACAGTTCGATCCTGTGGCGGCCCATATTAATCAATAAGTTATATCTACCTGTTTCGCCCTGATAAAATCTGAAGTGCAAATGTAGTGCGCTTTCAAAATAGGATTATCTAAATCAGGGTCATTGATTCATATTTTCATTTCTCTGCATAAATACCAATTAATCAAACGATTATCCGAATAGTTTCGGGCTCGTTATTCATTTGTATGGAAAATGAATCATATGTTGATTATAATCAACATATAAGTCTTTTATGTTGGTTAAAATACACATGAAAAAACATACGAATTTTTTAAATGCAACGCCTGCAGCAGTTGAGCAAGTGCTGCTTCAGCTAGGTCGAAATATACGTACTGCACGATTACGACGTAAATTGCGAATTTCTGATGTGGCTGATCGTGTTGGTGTTTCGCGCTACACAATGTCTGATGTTGAAAAAGGTAAACCTTCGGTGGGCATAGGGGTGTATGTAGGTGTTTTATGGGTTTTAGGGTTAGTGGAAGAAATGCAAAATATTGCAGATCCGGATAGAGACACGCAAGGAAAAGCATTGGAAAGAGTGCATTCTCCTAAAACTGCAGCTAAACGTAAAAAGGACTTAGATAATGATTTCTGAGAAAACATGCTTTGTATATATAGTCCTTCCAGGTACAACTGAATTTGTCACTGCGGCACGTTTTAGAGTTTTGCAGACAAGAGATGGTCTGAATGTTGGTGAGTTAGTTTACGGAAAAAAGTATTTGGCGCGTCCTGATGCTGTTGAGATTGATCCTGTTGAATTACTGTTAGGTGAGCAGAAATATCAAACAGCTCGTATGAATGGTTTTTTTGGTGCTATTAGAGATGCTATGCCAGACTATTGGGGAAGAAAAGTCATTGAACATGCTCGCAAAGCACCTACAGATGAGTTTGACTATTTGCTTTTTGGGCCAGATGATCGAGCTGGCGCTTTAGGTTTTGGGTTGAATGTGGTGCCGCCAGCGCCACGTCGTTATTATAATAAAACTTTTGATCTTGAAAAATTACAAGAGATAGCCAATATCATTGTGAATGATGGGTCTACCGACGAATTGGATAGTCATGAGGTTTCACAGGTTGCAAAGTTACTGCTAGAGGGAACTTCTATGGGGGGAGCTAGACCTAAAGCAGTCATTGAGGAGAATGATCAGTTGTGGATTGCAAAATTTAGCACGCCACAGGATCGTTGGAATGTGCCAGTTATAGAGCATGCAATGCTCGAGCTCGCTAAGCTATGCGGGCTAAATGTTTCGGACAGTAAAATAACATCAGTAGCTGGGAAAGATGTTTTATTGGTTAAAAGGTTTGATAGGGATAAGTGTGAGGAGGGTGGCTATTATCGGCACCGGATGATAAGTGCTCTAACGCTTCTAAAATCAGATGATGATGCATCATCAAGAGATAGCTGGTCATACCTTCTGCTTGCAGATGAAATTCGCAGAGTTAGCATAAGACCAAAGGAAGATTTACGAGAATTGTTTTCGCGGATTTGTTTTAATGCATTAATTTCAAATTTAGATGATCACCCTCGCAATCATGCTATTTTGGCAAGAGAAAGTGGGTGGTGTTTAAGCCCCGCCTATGATTTAACGCCTAGTCCCACAGTGGCAAAAGATGTTCGCTATTTAGCTATGGCATGCGGCACTCAAGGTAGGTTATCTCGACGAGAGAATTTACTGAGTGGTTGTGCTCGCTTTCTTATATCTACTGAAGAGGCTGAAAGTATTGTTGATTCCATGTCAAAGATCATAAAAGAAAACTGGTACAACTATCTGCGTCGCGCTGGTGTAACAGAAAAGGATTGTGGAATTGTTGCTAACGCCTTTAATTATGATGGATTTTATTATCTTGAGTAGTTGAAACGATAGATAATTAAAAAATAATATTCTAGATTTGATTTTCAAAATAATTTTCAACAAGTCATATAATTAATCATGATTTATCGATTAGAGCGAGTTGTGCCAATGCAAATCTGGGTAGATGCTGATGCCTGTCCCAAAGTGATCAAAGAAATATTATTCAATGCAGCGATGCGTACGCAAACATTTTTAATATTAGTTTCCAATCATGCAATCTCATCACCATCCTCACCTTATATCAGTAAGATCCAGGTGCTGCATGGCTTTGATGCGGCGGACGATAAAATCATGCAGCGTATTCAAACTGGTGATTTAGTTGTGACAGCAGATATTCCGCTCGCGAACGCCGTGATTGAAAAACAGGGAATAGCGTTAAATCCGCGTGGTGAGCTTTATACAGAGACTAATATCAAGCAGCGATTATCAGCTCGCAATTTTAGTGAAGAGCTGCGCAGTAGCGGCGTGCTAACCAGAGGCCCAGCGCCGTTATCCAGGCGAGAAGTGCAGAGTTTTGCGAATCAGCTGAATCGCATTCTCCAAGCCACGCGCCCGCAATAACCGCAACCTCGCATGCCTACCGTAGCCCGGATAAAATGTTTTATATTTTATCCGGGGTTAAAATATAAATTATTCTGTTTTGTGCTGCCTTGCAGGCTGAGTTCACTGTGCGCAGTTAGTCTGCGTTAAATAGTTCACATAACCGCATCCGATGCTCCCGAATCAAGTTAACGATAAAGATCCAAAAATCTTTCTGTTGAATGACTTTATCAATATGATCAGGCGGTAAAAATCTCAGCATTTCCTTTTTGAATTCTGATGTGAGTTTTCTATCTTCGGTTAATGATTTTTCACGCTCACTGAAAAATTGAATGAATTGTTTTGGCGGTATGTGACGATCATTCAGTTTGTCAGCTATAAGGTTCATGCGAGGTTTTAACCCTTGCTGATGCAGCCATGCCATATCCCACAAGTCCCTATTTTTTATTCTGTTTGGACGTAATGCAAACGCTAATAATTTATCTGCATAAATTTCCTCACGGCTTTGTGCTTGGATGATTAAACCACTTGTTCCCATGTCAATGCCGTAAGGGTTGAGTAACATCATGGGTTGTTTTTCATAAGAAGGTACGCGGCAAATGTCTATATTAATTCGCTGGGCTGGTATGTGTTTTTGTCCGGGTCTGGTTTCAATTGAAATTTTCCAGGTATCTACATTAGTCGTATCTTTCATGGGTTCACTGACTATAACTTTCAGGCCATATTTTTCAATCAAATTATCTGTTAATATTTGCCCCATTGTGGTTAAGGTTTCGCGTGAAAAATTTTTACCGCCGGTGAAGTCCAGGTCTTCGCTTAATCGAATGCCGCCATAACAAGTTCTGAGGCATGTGCCGCCGATAAATGTAAGATGTCTTAATAAATCATGTTGACTTAGTGTTCTTAAAATATCGTGGTGCAATAATTCTTTTTCAATGACGACTCTTAATGGCGATAAGTCGGGTTGCGCTTTAAGCGCTTCTGATACGAGTAGATCAAATAAGTTCATTTGCAATATCCCAATCAATTAAATCGGTGTTTCGATGCGTTGCTTTCATGTCTCTTATTGCGAGCGCAACATTCGCGCGCCACATGCCGCGCAGATGATCGTATGTGAGGCTCTTGATCAGCTCCGTTGGTTTTTGATTTGTGTGCACAAATTCAATGGTTCCATGATTGCCGCACGAAATGATATTGCTTCTTCCTGATGACATTATGGTAATCCAGCTTAGTGGCACTTGCGAGATAACGCCCGCATCGCTTAATGTTGTCTCAAGGCTTATATAATTAAATTCATCTGCTCTCAGTGTTGCAGCGGCGTGAAATAATAGTAAGCCATCGTTAGGAAAAGCTTTTTGATATAGATAAAGTCCGCGACATAATCGCATGAGTAATGTTGAGCTGACCGCTCTGCTAAGCAAAGTTTTAAATGTAGTGTCAGAAAGGTTGGGAAAGAGTGGTCGTAAATCACGAAGTGTAAATAGATAATGACGGCTGTTGGCATTATCGGATAACCATTGGCTTAAGTATCTCATTGGTTGCATAAAGATAACTCTACATTAGGTTACATAAAGTGTAACCTAATGTTGTGTTATAATCAAGCCTGTGAAATACTGAAAACTGTTCAGTTGCTGTGAGGTGACTGTTGAGCAGCTTAATAAATTCCGATTAATCAGACAATTAGTAGGGTTCTTGTGTGATTTTAGGTGGTCTGATGTTGATATTAAATTAAGGCGTGTTTGCGTGTGAACGGTCACCGTAGTCAGATGAAACCTTGTTAATCGCAAGATTGGTTGTGTCGATCAACTCGCTAAGCAATTGTGCATCCAGGCCCATGGTCATGGCTGTCATGAATTGCCCGTTATTCTCCATGACTGTTCTTTCAGCCTTAAGCCCTTTAGTGACGTCACTTAAGTGCACCAAAGCTGCTCGCAATACAGCAAGCTCATTAGCATCAACAATCTTTTTGACAAAAGCAGTGACTTCTATTTGTGTAAGCGCCAGAAGTTTGTCGGTCATCAGCATGACAGGATGATTTGCGCGGTGACATTGCTTTAATCGTAGTGCGTAATGATAATTATAATAGGCAGTTTTGGCTGTGTTATTGTAATCATTAAAAGATCTTGATGAGAACATTGAATATTTCCTATTAAATTTAACAATAAAAAATCGATATCATCGTAGTTGGCTACAATGTTTTGCACCAAACTGTGAATGAATCATCTTCCAGTGTTGTCAGGCTCGAATTCCCAATGGTTTTTGCGAGTTCGTTGTAGGGGTAAGAGGCAACTTTGAAAAAGTTTAGCTTTCGCATGATGCCGGCGGATTTGTGGTTAGTGGTTTCTGCAAACAAGGCTTTTTTGCCTGCTTGCTTAAGTTCTTGAATTTGGTGTTCGGTGAGTAGGGTCGCTACTTTTTGACGTCTGTGGTTGGGTAATACGGCAATGCCGGCAATGTGCGCGCAGACGGCGGAATCAAATCTATTGATGAATGCGTAGTCTGATTGAACTTTAACGGCTAGTTGATGAATTTCAATGAAGCATTTCGTCGCCTCATTTGTCCCGGTGATGTTACAAGCATTGATATGATCCCAATAAGCGACGACATCATTCGTAGAGCATTGTCCTATGACATCGCCGTGATTGTTTTTTGCGAGATAAGAACAATCGGGCTGGCCTAGTGGTAGCGAGTATGGAATGTCAGTACCGATTAAGGCTTTTGTCGTCAATGGTTCGTCGCCCCAGGCAACAGAATAAAAGTCTTTTGGCGGCATGCCGGTGTCAATATTAACCATTTCTCCGTTCTGTAAACTTATCCAGATATCACGGGATCTCATGGCGACTCCAAAGTTAAATGCTATCAATGTTGTTGTTTGATTTCTGGGCGGAAATTATAGGAAATTTGGTGCGCCAGGGATATAAATATTTAAGTATTATTGTTCAAGATATGACCAGCCTCAACTAAACCTCTAATGATTCATTCTTCTTTCCACTGCTTGACTCGTCTAGTCCAATAAAAAATGAGCGGTACCATCACCACGGTTGGCGCAACCCAGGCAATATAAGCAGGATTAGTGTGAATATTCACAACGGTAAATGCCGTGCAGGCCGCAATGGTTGCGCCAAGCATGGCTGATAAGTGTTTTATAATGCGTAAATTGCCAGTTGCCTCATCAAAATAATAAGTCTTTAGATCGCCGATGCTAGTAGAGCAGCCAAGTATGCCAAATATCAATAACACAGTGACTTGATAATTATGCGTATGCAAATGTGACAGGCTGTAAGAAATCATGTAAAGCCCGACCCAAAACATCATGATCGTTACCGTCCAAGCGTACTTGGAGGCAATGCCTGTCCGGTTTCGTGCATAGAAGTAACCTGAAATCGCAAAATAATAACTGAAGAGCGCGATCAAAAATAAAAATAAATCCTGTGTGATATAACACATAGGTATTGCAGTGATGAATATTCCAGTCATGGCGTACAAAAATAGTTTGCCGAATAAACGGTGGAGATACATGCCTTTTTCAGTGAGTAATGCACCAAAGGCGGCGGTGAGTGCGGTGAAGCCGGAGGTGATATGCACAACTAATAATGAATTAAAGACTGTCGTCATATTGTTATACCTGCAATTAACTCACTAAATAGATCGCTGAAGGGTTGATAATACTGACGGCTCGTGCAGCTAGTACCAACACCATCGTTAAAGACAGCAAGGCTTGTATCATGTTCATGACTTTCGCCCAGCGCGATAACACGGGTGTATCAGTCGGTGAAAATGCGGTGCTGGTATTGAATGACAAAAATAAATAATCAATAAATTGCGGCTGCCAGTCTTCAAGGCTTTTCGGTAAATCATGTTTACCGAAATAAGAGATTTGCGCTTGAGGGAATAAAAATGCGGTGACATGTGCGTTATCAATAAATTCACGTCGCAGTGGGCCGCCTGCATCAATTTTCCAATACCATAATGCAAAAGTTAAAATATTTGCAATCCATAAAGCAAGTGCTGAAGCGAGCAGATGATGTGGCCCAATGTGGCCGTCATATACTGCTTGAATTAAACGTGTGAGTGCAGCAATAAGATAAACTGTGATGATAACATTGACCAGTAATCCTAAATAGCGCGTGAGCCTTAGTTTGGTGTGCCAAAATGCAGTAATCGTTAAGAGGATGAGCGCGACGACTATAGTGATCATTAAACCGCGTGGACCCCAGTAAAAAACAGAAGGTAATGCTTCATATAAAATGGCAATGACAAGTAGAGCAACCCATGCCGGCCAAAAGGTTTGTAAGCGTTGCATGCGTCTGGCTTGATGTTCGGCTAGTGTTAGCAAAGATTCTTTGTGCATGGACATGGTCGTCATCCCTAACAAAAGTTCTCCCAATTATAACAATAAAAAAGATTTGACGCCCCTCTAAATTATCATTAAATTGGGCGCCGTCACTAGGGGTGCCCGTTGGGCTGAGACATACCCTTTGAACCTGATCAAGCTAGGGCTTGCGTAGGGAATGTGAATCTACCCGCATTTTTTGCGCGCCCGGCATATTTATATGTTGAGGAGTGTTAAATGCAAATTAATTCCTTTCTGCGTCATCCGCTGCCGGGTTCTCGGAAATTATATTTGAATGGTGTGCTGTATCCCGATTTGCTCATTCCTGTGCGCGAAATCTCGCTGACGAATAATGAAAAATTTTATCTATATGATACGTCTGGTGCCTACACGGACTGTGCGGCTGAGATTGATATTGAACGTGGATTGCCAGCGATACGCAAAGCAGCTGATGTCGCCAAAGACACGCAATTAAGTGCTGCGCGACGCGGTGAAATTACACCGGAAATGGAATATGCAGCGATACGCGAGAATCAACATCGAGCAGGTCAACATGATAAATCGATTACAGCTGAATTTGTCCGCGCAGAAATCGCCAGCGGCCGTGCCATTATTCCGGCTAACATCAAACATCGTGAGTTGGAGCCAATGGTAATAGGCCGAAACTTCTTAACCAAGGTGAATGCCAACATTGGGAATTCGCCAGTGACTAGCTCCATCGAAGAAGAGGTAGAAAAATTAATTTGGGCGATACGCTGGGGTGCCGACACCGTCATGGATTTATCGACCGGAAAGAACATACATCAGACAAGAGAGACTATTATTCGAAATTCGCCAGTCCCCATTGGTACGGTACCAATATATCAAGCACTGGAAAAAGTGGGTGGCGTGGCTGAAGACTTAACCTGGGAAGTGTTTCGCGATACCTTGATAGAGCAAGCAGAACAAGGTGTAGATTATTTTACGATACATGCAGGTGTGTTGTTGCGCTATGTTCCATTAGCAGCAAAACGTGTCACGGGTATCGTATCGCGTGGTGGTTCCATCATGGCGAAATGGTGTATCACACATCATCAAGAAAACTTTCTGTATACGCATTTCCGTGAAATTTGCGAGATCATGCGTCAATATGATGTGAGCTTTTCATTAGGTGATGGCTTGCGTCCTGGCTGCGGCGCAGATGCAAATGACGCGGCGCAATTCGGTGAGCTAAAAACACTGGGCGAATTAACTAAAATTGCCTGGGAGTATGATGTGCAAGTCATGATTGAAGGCCCAGGTCATGTCCCAATGCACATGCTGAAAGAAAACATGGATAAACAATTGGAATATTGTCATGAAGCGCCATTCTATACATTGGGGCCGCTGACCACAGATATTGCGCCTGGCTATGATCACATTACTAGCGCGATAGGTGCTGCCATGATGGGCTGGTATGGTGTCGCGCTGTTATGTTATGTCACGCCAAAAGAGCATCTAGGTTTGCCAAATAAAGACGACGTGAAGCAGGGTATTATTGCTTACAAAATTGCAGCTCAAGCGGCCGATTTAGCGAAAGGGCATCCGGCTGCTGCGGCGCGTGATGCTGTGTTGTCAAAAGCACGTTTTGAATTTCGTTGGCAAGATCAATTTAATTTATCATTAGACCCCGACACCGCGCGTTTGTTTCATGATGAAACCTTGCCGCAAGAAAATGCGAAGGTCGCCCATTTCTGTTCTATGTGCGGACCAAAATTTTGCTCCATGCGCATTAGTCAGGATATTCGTGACTATAAGCAAGCGGCTTCACAATGAAAATAGCAGTTGTTGGTGCGGGGATCATGGGTCAGTTGCTAGCTTATCACTGCTTGCAAGCAGGTGATGAGGTGACGATCTATGATGACAATGATCAAGCTAATTGTAGTCATGCAGCAGCTGGTATGTTGTCGCCGGCTGCTGAGTTGGAAAAGCATGATCACCTGATCTATCGCTTGGGAATGCAGTCTGTCTTGCATCATTGGCCGCGCTTGCTGCAATCATTAAATGCGAATATTTATTTTCAACAGCGAGGAAGTTTGTTGCTGGCGCACGCAGCTGATCAAGCAGAGTTGAGTCGTGTGGTGCGTGATATTAGAAGTAAGTTGCAACAAGAGGCGGCTCATCATCTTGCAGATGTGACAGTGGCATCGTTAGAACCGCAATTGGTAAAGTTTGAGCGTGGTGTTTATTTGCAGCATGAGGCGCAAATTGACAATCAACATTTATTAAGTTGTTTGAAAGACGCTTTGCTGCAACGCGGAGCTCGCTGGTGTTTGCAGCGTGTGGATGACATTAGATCTCATCAAATCAGTATTCATCGTATCATTCACGCATACGATTTAATTTTAGATTGCCGCGGTCTGGGTGCAAAACAAAACTTTCAGTCCTTGCGCGGCATAAGAGGCGAGTTAATCTGGTTGTCAGCACCTGATGTGTTGATCTCGCGTCCAGTAAGATTGTTTCACCCGCGTTATAGTTTGTATGTGGTGCCACGGCCAGATCAGCAATATATTTTAGGTGCTAGTGAAATAGAAGCGGAAGATTATTCGCCGCTCTCCGTGCAATCTGCGCTGGAATTGTTAACGGCTGCGTATTATGTGCACCCGGCATTCGCTGAGGCCAGAATCATTAAAACCGTGACACATTGCCGCCCGGTGCTGGCGCATCATTTGCCTGAAATTCAAGTCCGCGATGGTGTGATTGCAGTGAATGGCTTATATCGACATGGATTTTTAATTGCGCCTGCGTTGGCGCACGAAGTTATGCAATTTATTCAGCACGGCAAGTCAGCATGTCAATATCATACATTATGGCAAGAGGCAGCATGATGAAAATTATTTTCAATAGACAGGAAGTGGAAGTCAATGATAACTGCACGCTGCATGAGTGTCTCGCGCAGCATGGTTACAGTAGCGGACATTTCTCAACATCAGTCAATCAAGTATTTGTGTTACGTGTCAATTATGCCAGCACGCAGTTAAAACCACAGGATAAAGTTGACATCATTAAACCAATGCAGGGAGGCTGATGCATGTGGAAAATTGCCGATAAATTACTGGCGAGTCGATTTTTAATAGGCACTGCGCAATATCCATCGCTCGCGGTGATGGAGGCGGCGATACGTTCATCTGAGGCAGGTATCGTCACGGTTGCACTAAAGCGCCAAACGTTTAATGAAACGACAGGCAATGCCTTCTTCGATACTATTAAACAATTACCAGTACATTTACTGCCGAATACGGCTGGTTGTCACCGGGCAGATGAAGCAGTGAATCTCGCTGAAATGGCGCGAGAATTATTCGAAACAAATTGGATTAAGTTGGAAGTAATAGGAGATGATTACAATTTACAGCCAGATCCGTTTGAGTTGGTGAATGCGGCAAAGCAATTAGTTGCACGCGGCTTTGAAGTATTTCCATACTGCACAGATGATCTCGTGTTATGTCAGCGGTTGATCGAGGCTGGCTGCAAGATATTGATGCCGTGGGCGGCACCCATCGGTTCAGGTAAAGGTCTCATAAATCCCTATGCACTAGAAACCCTGCGCGTGCGTTTACCGCACGCAACCTTGATTGTCGATGCGGGAATCGGCAAGCCTTCGCAAGCCGCGGCGGCCATGGAGATGGGTTACGACGCTGTCCTGCTAAATACGGCTGTCGCCATGGCGTCAGATCCAGTGCAAATGGCTGGCGCGTTTAGTGCTGCCATTAAGGCTGGTCGCACAGCATACGAAGCAGGTTTGATGCCGGAAAGAAACGTCGCGCATCCAAGTACCTCGTTAATTGATACCCCTTTTTGGAAACAGCAATCATGATGCAGCCTGTTGTCTGGACAATAGCAGGGTCAGATGCGTGCGGCGGCGCAGGGATACAAGCTGATTTACGAGCGTTTCATAATTTTGCCGTGCATGGTTGTAGTATTATCACAGCAGTCACAGCGCAGAACCCGCGCCAATTTGGCAAAACGCTCATCATGCCTGTTTCTATGTTGCAAGCACAGGCATCGTTATTGCCGGCACCGGCAGCGATTAAAATTGGTATGGTAGCAGATGTTTCGATTTTAAAGTGGTTAAGCACGTTGCTTCCCTCGATCAACACCTTTGTCGTGTTTGATCCTGTGTTAATTTCATCTTCAGGCGCAAGGCTTTATGAGGGTGATATGTCAGTTTATCAGCAAGAATTAAAACATTTGCTGCCATATATTGATTTGATCACACCAAATAAGTTTGAAACAGAAGTGCTTTTGCAGAGAAAATTGCATGATTATCTAGAAGTAGAGCAAGCGGCGAATGACTTGATAGCAATGGGCGCAAAACAAGTGTTAATAAAAGGCGGTCATTTCGCAGAAGAGTTAAGTCAAGATTTCTGGACCGATGGCAATGAGCGCTGCTGGCTGGCCAGCAAAAGATATGAAAACCGTCAATGCCATGGCACAGGTTGTGTGACCTCTGCTGCTATTGCAGCTGCCTACGCGCAAGGGCATGACATTAAAGATGCTTTGGTGTTGGCCAGGATGTACGTGAATCGTGGAATAAGGTTGTCAGATGACATGGCTGTCGCCAGTTATTTTCAACACGAATTGGGATTGCCAAATGAAGAGGTGGATTTGCCATATCTGTGTCACGAACCTTTAACTCATCTGCCGATTGGATTTGATAAGCAAGATCAATATCACATTGGTTTATATCCCGTTGTGGACAGCACTGAGTGGCTGCAACAATTATTTGCTTTAGGGGTGAGGCATATTCAGTTACGCATAAAGAACATGAAAGACGATAAGTTAGAACAGGAAATCATTGCCGCCATCCAACTGGCTCGTCAGTATGACGCGAAGTTATATATCAATGATTACTGGCGCTTGGCAATTAAGCACCGTGCTTATGGTGTGCATCTTGGTCAAGAGGACTTGATGACGGCTGATATTACTGCGCTGCATCACGCGCAAGTCAGACTTGGCGTGAGTACGCATTGCTACCACGAGGTGGCGCGAGCGCATGCTTTATCGCCCTCGTATATTGCTTGTGGTCCGGTATATCCTACGAACAGCAAAGCCATGACATTTGCGCCGCAAGGCGTGGCTGCATTGCAGCGATGGCGAAAATTGTTATCTTATCCGCTGGTGGCGATAGGTGGAATCAATCAACAAAATATTGAAGCGGTCTTGGCGCAAAAGATGAATGGCATCGCGCTGATATCTGCTATCACGCAAGCTGAAGATTATCAGCAGGCAACGCGAACATTAATGCAGCAGGTGCAATCATATGTTGGATGAAACAGAAAAATGTCGTTACCGATGTCAGTTAGCTTTGCCACAAGTTGGTGAGGCGGGGCAAATAAAATTAAAATCTGCGCGCGTATTATGTATTGGTGCGGGAGGTTTGGGTACTGTTTTACTGCAATATCTCGCAGCAGCAGGTGTGGGGACGATAGGTATTGTTGATGACGATGTGATTGAACCTTCGAATTTGCAACGTCAAATCATTTATCATCCACAGCAAATTGGCATGAAAAAAGTTGCTGCTGCGAAGCACTATCTGACACAATTAAATCCTGCTTGTCATGTTATGATTCATGACGCAAAGTTTTCTAGTAGAAACGCTGAAGCATTGATCGCTGATTACGATATCGTGGCTGATTGTACTGACGTGCTAGCTAATCGCTATCTCACCAACACAGTATGCCTAGCCGGCAAGAAGCCTTTTGTGTTTGCAGGTATTTCGCAATTTCAAGGTCAATGCATGTTATTTCGCGGCCATTCTGATCCATGTTTTGAATGCGTGTTTCCATCAGATAGCGAATTTTCATTAGGGTCAGACTGTGCAAGTGGTGGCGTCTTAGCAGTGCTGCCTGGAATGTTGGGCTTGATGCAAGCCAGTTTAATCATGCGGCATTTGTTGTTATTAGATGCTGCTGAGGCGCCGCGATTGCATACAGTCGATCTGTTATCATTCGAGTTTGAGCATTATCAAGTGCAAAAAAATCCAGATTGTCTTGCCTGTCAGCATCGTCAAGCACAGCCATCAGTCATCTACTTTAGTGAGTTACTTAACAAGATGGATGCTGGTGAAGCCTTTACTTTACTAGATGTGCGCACCCATCAAGAGCGGGCGGCCGGTCATCTTGGCGGTCTACATATTCCTTTACATGAGCTCGCGCAGCGTCTGGGGGAAATACCACAATCAAAGCCGGTCATCATCTATTGCCACACAGATAAACGCAGTGCGGCCGCAGCTAAAATGTTAATGCCACTTTCATTTCCCCTGGTGGCTTATCTGGAGGGTGGAATCATGGCGGCACGCCATCATTTCAGCATGGCATCGAACATGTCCATCGCTGGTGAATCTAGCGGTTCTGGATAAATACCTGGCGACAAGATCAAGCGTACGTCTGCATCAGTTGCTATCGTATTTTTACCTTTGGCAAGTTTGATCACGCTGCCATTGCTGGCGTTGACGCCATTAATCACAACCGATTTACTTTTACCCGCATTTACTGTGTATTTACCAGTAAACTTGAGATCAAAAGCATTTTGTTCGTGTGAAATGGTCGGTGCATAGATATAAATGCTGCCGTAATACTGCGTATAGTTTTTTCTTAAATACGCTTTGATCTCACGTGGCAATCTCAGCATTAATTTGTTATCAACAATGACTTTAATATTTTTGTCATGAAATTCAGCTAGCACTTGTTCACTGGTGACAGGGGCAAGATAAAATGTTTCACGCAAGATGCTGGGGTTGGTGGTTTTGGGTTTCCAAAGATAATCAATTTGCGGTGCAACCAGATTTTTTAAACCCGATACCGGCTGGTCTTTGTAATACAGATAAGGCACACCAGCCACGTAATCACCACTATCTGCTAACAATTGGTCTAACGTGATGAGAATTGAGCGTTGATAACTACCTTGATACATATTTCGCAAGTAGATGATTTGGTAGAACGGATAAATAATCGCTAATACAATATAAAGTAAGGCCACGGTGGTGAAAGTCAGTTTACGTTTATGATTCATGCTTTCCGTATAAAGCAAAGTCACCAAGAGCGGCATGAATGCAATCAGATAAGCTATCGCGTGCAAATTAAAATAATGCACGATATACAGCAGCGCAAAAAACAGCATAAATGCAATAACGGCTAGCGTATTGGATCGGCACAGTGGCGAAGCTTGATATTGCACATACTCAATCAATTGAGTGATTGCGCTGGCGTACACCACAAAAAGTATGGGCAAGATAAAATCGTAATTATAGGTAAACAATTCCCGATAGCGTCCCATTTGCACAGTCATGAACAGTGTAATAATGGCAATGCTGATTAACGAACGTCGTTTTGACAATATCAACGGTATGACAGCAAAAGGTAAAAGTGAGAATAACACCATCGTATTAGTCGACATTTTTTGAAAATGTGAAAATGACACATTAAAAGAAAAAGATTGACTCGTACCTTGGTGATAGGCATAAAGAAACACGTTATCCAACACCGCTTGCAGAGAAGAAAAATAGGTCCAGATGGCAATATAAATCAATACAGGCAGTGCAGCATAAACATTCAACTTGAGTAGTTTCTTGAAATCGCTCACGTTGTGTGACCACAGCCAGGCAAATATCATGGCTGCATTGATGCTGACTACATACCAAATCACTTTTTGCGACACTAAAAAACCAATGCCTAGTAAGGCGCCGGCGAGTTGGTGGCGATTAGCAAGGAAAGCTAGCAGTGCAAACAAACACAGCCAGCCTGACAACATATCGACGCGCAACTCAGTTGAGTTATAAATAAAAAATCCATTAACCAGTACAGCTAGTAAGGCCAGCATCACCGCGCGAGTATCAAATAGTTTGGCGGCGATAATGCCCGCCAACATGATACAGGCAGCATTAATGACAGCAATTTCTTGTTTGATATAAAACAGGGGTTGCAAGATGCCTTTCGTCACAAACATAGGCAAACTTAAAATATACAAACCGAGCACGGGTTTAAATGGCTGAAAATCCCTATATGGGAGGTGGTAGGTGTATTCATAAAGATGCCGCGCATAGGCAAATTCATCAATGCCTAAAACCCAATTTGGGATACCAGCTAATTGATAAATCAGGTACGCGCCAGCAATTAAAATCACAGAGATAATAAAATATAAATTTGGCTGCGGTAATTTCATCCATGAAGTGGAGCGCATGCGTTAAATCCTTTTTACTAAAAATGCTGATATCCCTGTTGTGTCAACGCCACGGTTTCTCCTGAAACCTGTATCGTTGACGTATTGGTAATGTCGCCAATACAGGTGCATGGCACACCTGTTTTTTCGCTGATCATGGCGATCTGTCCTGCTTTTTCAGCCGGCACAGTGAAGCAAAGCTCATAATCATCACCTGCCGTTAAAGCATATTGCAGCGCTTGTGCGCGCGGCAATTTTTGCAGTGCGGATGATAAAGGTAGTGGTTCGGTATGCAGTGTTGCGCCTACACGGCTTTTGGTGGTGATGTGCCCCAGATCAGCGAGTAAGCCATCAGAAATATCAATTGCACTGTTGGCGATGTTGCGTAGTGCCAGGCCTAAAGCCACTCTCGGTGTGGGTTTGTGTAAGCGCTCTAATACATATTGCTGCTCACTGACGCTTAAGACGGTTTGATGTTGGGATAATCTGAGTGCTGCACCGGCATCTCCCAGCGTGCCACTCACATAAATTTTATCACCAGGTTTCGCTTGATCACGTCGTAGCGCAGTTCCTGGTGGAACGAACCCTTGAATTTGTATGGTAATAGTTAGCGGCCCATGAGTGGTGTCTCCGCCTATCAGTTTGACGTTGAACGTCTCAGCTAAAGCAAAAAAACCTTCTGCAAACTCACGCAGCCATGGCTCATTGGCTTTCGGCAGCGTCAACGCCAGCATGGTCCAGGCCGGCTCAGCGCCCATGGCGGCTAAATCGCTCAGGTTCACTGCCAATGCTTTATGGCCGATCAATGCAGCGGGTGTGCTCGCAAGAAAGTGCACGCCTTCCACCAGGGTGTCGATACTGGCGGCGATTTGTTGGTCTCTAGGCGGAATGATTAATGCAGCATCATCGCCAATGCCTAACGCAACATCAGGGCGTATTAAATGGGGCTGCTCAAAGAAGGTGTCTATCAGTTCAAACTCATTCATTCAATCGAGTCTAGAGCGCCGACTTATTGGTGTCAATTTTTAAAATGCGGTATAATGAAGTACTAAGGACGAAAACAGCTGTGAAATATTATCTGGGTGTGCTGGTCATATTTATTTTAGGCGTGGCTGCTGGGATTGGCATCGAATCTGTCAATTTATTCCAGCAATTTAACGAGCCTGTAAAAGAAATGCGTGAGATGGGTGATTATCGTTTCATTAATCCATTGCTCGATTGTGATATCTCTTCAGGAGTAATCGATTCTCGTAAGTCTAACTTCAATCATGATTTGACTGCTAAGGTGCAACAAGTGGCAGCCAACAACAATATTATAATCTCTGTCTATTTTCGTGATCTTAACGATGGCCCAGCTTATGGTGTTAGAGAAACAGAAGCATTTATTCCTGCCAGTTTGCTAAAAGTTCCGATCATGATGACGTATTATCATGAAGCGGAAGATCATCCCGAAGTGTTAACCCAGTCATTTACCTTGGATAAGAGAATTCAATTCACTAATGGCAAACAGTTCATTCCACCTAAGCATCCATTGATTGAGGGGCACTCCTATACGGTGAATGAGCTGATAGAGCAATCCATCATCTATTCGGATAATGATGCTATTGCGCTTTTAATCAATCATGTATCTGAAGCTAATTTGCGTGATTTGTATGAGCTCCTGGGTGTGAGTCAGGTGCCGATCACCTTTGATGATGGTAAGCTTACGGTGCGTGAATATGCCGCTTTTTTTAGAATATTATTTAATTCATCTTACTTATCGCGTGAATATTCAGAAAAAGCGCTAGAGCTCTTATCCCGCGTTGATTTTAAAGATGGCTTGGTTGCAGGTGTGCCGCCCGATATTGTGGTTGCGCATAAGTTCGGTGAGGCGGGTGATGAGGTGAATCATCAAATTCATGATTGTGGCATTGTGTATGCAAAAAACCGTCCTTATTTGCTCTGCGTGATGACCCGTGGTGGTAGCATTGACGTATTAAGTAGAGCTATTGCAGATATCTCACGGTTTGTTTACGCCAAAGTGACTGCCTTGAAAAATCAACCGCTTTGACTTCTCTTTATGTCACCCCTTGCGGCCATGAAACCCCGGAAACTCTTTTTGACGTCTGCCCGGCGTTATAGTAGATTGACGTCGAAAAAAAGCCCGGGATAGTCCCGCGAGTGCCCTGAATAATCAAGGATTCATATGAAGAAATATCATGTATATGGAATTGGTAACGCCTTATTGGATTTAGATATTGAAGTCAGTGTGGCCACACTGGAACGTTTGCGTATTGATAAAGGCGTCATGACGCTGATCGATGAAGACAGACACCATTATCTGCTCGAAGAGCTGGATGGTATCAAGCACATTAAGGCTTGCGGCGGCTCCATGGCAAACTCTCTATTTACCTTGCAACAAATGGGCGCAAAAACTTTTTATTCCTGCAAAATCGGCGATGACGAAGCAGGTGATTATTTCTACCGCGATTTAATTTCTCAAGGTGTACACACCAATTTACATGAAGTGCAACGCAATGGTGTCACCGGCAAATGCATTGTCATGGTCACGCCGGATGCTGACCGCACCATGAATACGTTTCTTGGTGCAACCTTAACATTCTCTATCGATCAAATTTCTGAAAATGCCATCCTGCAATCAGAATACCTTTATATTGAAGGTTATTTGGTGGCCTCACCAACTGCATGTGAAGCGGCTATTTATGCTCGCAAGCTCGCAAATAAACACAATGTGAAAACGGCTATCAGTCTGTCTGATCCCAACATGGTGACTTACTTCAAGCGTGGTTTATGCGACATTATCGGCGATCAAGTCGACATTCTTTTTTGTAATGAAGACGAAGGTAAACTCTTTACCGAAGCAGATGACCTGGAATTGGTGATTCAGCGCTTGAGACAATATGCACGTACATTTGTGATCACCCTGGGTTCACGCGGCGCCTTATGTTTTGACGGTGCCAATGTGACCCATGTTTTACCTTATCAAACTGAAGTGGTGGATACCGTCGGCGCGGGTGATGTGTTTTCAGGTGTGTTCCTCTATGGTATTACGCAAGGCTATAGCTATCCTGCCGCTGTTGATCTGGCCAATTACGCTGCCTCTAAAGTCGTCGCGAAATTTGGCCCCAGACTCACCAATGAAGAAATCAGTGATGTCGTCATGATGGTTCAAGATCAGGCAAAATACGCCTAAATTCATAACCCTTTGATTCTACGGATGAGTAACCCGAATTCACGCTGAGCGTGACATTCGGGGCCATCCAAAATTACCCGCTATACTTAACTATGGAGGCATGCCAAACATGGCTAAACCAAAGGTTTTGATAGTGGAAGACGATCAATCGCTATTAGCGATCTATAGCGCCATGATAGAGCGGGGCGGGTACCAGCCATTGTTGGCGGCTAGCGCCAGGGCGGCAATCGAAATGGTGAAACAGCACAGCCCGCAAGTCATTATAGAGGACTTGTCCCTGCCTGACTTAACCGGGGTCCAGCTGGTGCATTGCTTGCGGCAAATTCCGGAAGGAAGAGATATTCCAGTCATCATCTTGTCAGGTTCGCAGGCGCGTATTGAATCAGCGCGTAAATCAAAAGAACATTTCGATGCTTTTTTGCTAAAACCTATCGATATAGACACGTTGTTAAATGCAGTCAAATCGTCGCTTGTTTAACGCGAAAAATCAGCCGTTTTAGGCTTCGCAAGCCTTGCCAGAAGATTGACATAATCTGCCTTCTGCATCTTTGCCGCCGTTTAAGTAGCACTTCCAGCCATCCATGCATTCTGCTGTGCTGACGTCGCGTTGGTATTCACAAGCTTTTTGTACGGTATCGAAAACCATTAACATTCTTTCGTGCAGCTTCTTCATGTCCTGGCATTGGCTGCGCGGCATGCCGGAGCTGGAGCAGGCACAGGTGGCGGTAGATTTGAAGGCGGAGCAGAAATGCTTGTCGTAAGAAGGGGTGGCTTTGGCGCAGGAAGGGTGGGTTTTAGGGATGAAGAGTTTTAGAAATGACATGCCGGCATTGGCATTGGTAAAGCAGCAAAAAAACAATAAAAATCCAGTAAAAACAAGCTTCCGCAACATAGGCAACACTCCTTCCATGGTTATTGCTAATGGATATTTTTTCATATTTTTCGTATAATTAACAATAAAATAATAATGAAACAAGGACACACACAGACGAATGCATAACCACTTCTTTTATCGCCTCGGTAAGTTCGTCTACTACCTGCGCTGGCTTGTTCTCTGTGCGTGGCTTGTTGCCGCCATGGCTTGTATCCCATTATTGCCAAAAGTGGTCGATGTTTTCCAAACAACGGGTTTTAGCGTTGACGGTGCGCCCAGCGTTAAGGCGGATCAGTTACTAACTGATCAATTCGGATATGGCAAGAATAAATTTATTGTCATCTATACCAGTCAGCAGCTTAAAACTGATAACCCGCTTTTCATGCAGAAAATCAAATCGTCGTTAGCCGATTTGCGAAACTTCAAGTTAAAACATACCATCATTTATCCCGACAGTAATAAAAAGCAGATCAGCAAAGACAAACACACTGCCTATGCAGTCATCATGGTGAAAAGCAAAGACACCATGGCAGATAATGATTTGCAAGCGCTCAAGTCAATGATTAAAACGCCAACCAACATGACGATCTCAATTGGTGGCGAGCCCATCTTCGATGAGGGTATCAACCAACAAACGCAAAAAGACTTGTTTTCAGCGGATATGATTGCGGCACCGTTAACCGTAATCATGATGTTATTTATTTTTGAATCCATTACCGGTGCGTTAATTCCTATTGTGACTGGTGCTGGTTGTGCAGTGATGATATTGAGTTTGCTATATATTATTGGCAAGCATTACATGTTATCGATCTTCACGTTGAATATAGCGCTGTTACTGGGTTTGTGTTTAAGTCTGGATTACGCTTTGTTTATTATCAGCCGATTTCGCTACGAGCTGCGTAATGGTCATCAACCCATTGTTGCGCTGGCCATCACGCAGGCAACCGCAGGTAAAGCTGTCTTTTTTAGCGGGCTTGCAGTATTTGTCAGTCTGAGTGCCTTGCTGTTATTTCCTATCAATATTCTTTTCTCGGTGGGTGTCGGTGGATTAACAGCGGTGTTTGTGGCTGTGACAACAGCCAATTTGGTGCTGCCAGCGATATTGGCGATATTAGGCCGCAACATTAATTTTCTATCGATTAAATCTGCTAGCACGCTAGAAAATGGAAAATCGAAATTTTGGCGCTGGCTAGTGCTTAATGTCGTCAGTCGTCCCAAGACTTATTTTGTCATCATCATAGCCTTGCTGTGCATCATGAGTTATCCAATTACTAAAGCGCAGTTTGGTGTTTCTGATTATCACATCTTGCCGCCTAGTGCACCGGCTAGACAGTTCTTTGAGATTTACAAAGCAAAATTCAATGAAAATGCCTTAACGCCTATCGATATGATACTGACAGTGCCAAATGATATTTTATCCAAGCGCAATATCAATAAATTATATAATTTGTCACAGGATTTGAAGCGTTGGAAAAAGATAGACTCGATTAACAACATCGTGAATTCAGATCCGCTGCTGATGCCCAATCAATATTACATGCTGTATCAAATGCCAAAAGAGCAAATGAATAAAAACATTAAAACGCTGCTTGAAACCACCACGCGAGAGCACATGACCGTGTTTACCATTGTTAGTGATTATCCGGCAGATTCAGAAGAGTCGAGAAACCTGGTGCGAGAATTGCAGCAGCTAAAACTTGGCAAGAACATGAGTATGCAGCTCTCCAGTCTGACATTAACTAACATGGAAGTGTTTGACAAAGTGCATGAAGTCTTCCCTTATGCGATTGCCATTATCATGATATTTACCTACGTCATTCTGACAATCTTGCTGCGCTCACTGATTCTGCCGCTGAAAGCTATTGTCACCACCATGTTAAGTTTGTGTGCCAGTTATGGTGTGCTGGTGTTTATTATCCAGCAAGGTCATTTGAGTCAGTTATTAAATTTTCAAGCGCAAGGCATGCTGGATATTAGTCTGCTGGTCATTATCTTTTGTGCCTTGTTTGGTTTTTCCATGGATTATGAAGTCTTTTTGTTAACGCGCATACGCGAGCATTACGATCTCTGCAATGACACCACTAAGAGTATTGTGTTTGGTGTTGAGCATAGCAGTCGTATCATCACCAGTGCGGCGATTATCGTCATCGCCATTTGTTGTGCCTTCATGGTGGCAGACATAGTCATGGTGAAAGCGTTTGGACTAGGGATTGCGGTGGCCATCTTTACCGATGCGTTTTTAATACGCTCTCTGCTAGTGCCCGCTGTGATGGCCATGATGGGCAAACTCAATTGGTATCTGCCTACATGGTTAGATAAGCTGTTGCCACGATTGTAGGAAGCAAAATTCATTGCTAATATGTGTCCCCTGACTTATCAAGGGTGATAGACATGGAAGCTTTTTTTAGCATGGCAGTATTTTTTTGCTTGGCAGCAATCGCGACACTGATATATTTATCCGCCACAATTGTAGAGTTTTATTTCGGTTTTAAATCCATTCAATCTTTAACAAAGACGCCGAAGCTCGATCAATCTGAATTGCCGTTGGTTTCTATTATTTTTAGCGCGCTCAATGAAGAAAAAGACATAGAAAGCGCAGTGCAATCCTTGTTGAAAATGGATTACCCGCATTTTGAAATCATCGCAATCAATGACCGTTCCACTGATCGTACCGGACAAATTCTGCAAGCAATGCAGGCTAAATACGCACAACTTAAAGTGATTAATATTACCGAGTTACCGCAAGGCTGGTTTGGTAAAAATCATGCGTTATACCAAGGTGCGCAAACAGCGCATGGTGAATGGCTGTTGTTTACCGATGCCGATGTGATAATGAAACCTGATACACTCACGCGCGCAGTCAGTTACGCCAAACAACAGCAAATTCAGCATTTAACTTTCAGTGAGCTGCATACCCGCAATTCTTTTTGGTTGAAAGTGTTGTTGCTGGCCGAATACTTGGTTGTCAGTTTGGCGCTCAAACCTTGGCGCATACGCTATGAGTGGAGTAAGCGCACATTGGGGCATGGTGCTTTTAATCTGGTGAATAAAGCCGCTTACGAGGCATCTGGTACACACGCAGCCATTGCCATGCAATGTTTAGATGATATGAAGCTCGGCGCATTGATCAAGGAACGCGGTTTCAAGCAAGACACTGTTGATGGCAGGGATTTTGTATCACGCCAATGGTATGCCTCATTAACTGATATGATAGAAGGCTGGAAAAAGAATTCCTTCGCCTTTTTCAGTTACAACATGATGTACCTGTTGGGCGGCACCGTGTTCGCAGCCATTTTGTTTATCTGGCCGTTATGCGAAGCCATATTTGCGCGCGGCACTTTGCAACTGCTGAATATCATGATTGCAGTGATGTGGTTTGTGGCAGCGGTGATAGTTTGCAAGCAATATCGTCTGAAGTGGTATTTTGCTTTGTTTTACCCGATTTCCGTGCTGTTGTTGTTATACAGCATCTGGGTATCCATGATTGCTACCTACCGCCAGAACGGTGTGATCTGGCGGGGTACGTTTTATCCGTTAGCAGAACTCAAATCAAAAATGGGATAATTTTGTAAGGCACTAACTGACAGTAAGTCATCCAGTCTTTGCCGTATTTGTTCAAGCATCGTGCGTCATCTCTAAACGCACGATCGAACAATAACACTGTCAGGAAGATAAAATAAAAATACGGTGTCACGTTAAGGAATAAAGCGGGCACCGTCCAGCAAAATGCACCTAGTAATTCTGGCACATAATGAAAATGCCTTGCCACGCCCCACCAACCTGAAGCTAACAACAGATTTTCTTTTACTTCACCGGTAGTCGTGGTGTAAACAGCGCGTGTCGTCAGCGGTTTTCTACCCCATACCGTGCAATTACCATTCGTTGCGCGCACCAATTGTCTTTGTCTGTCAGCACTAAAGTTAATTAAGATGCTGGCTGCGCCGACTAAGGTAATCAACAAGGCAACCGGAGTGGATAATTGATTGGGATGCAGCACTAAATACATGCTTGGCGAGGTGTAGACGCAAGGCAGCCAGACCAGGCAGCCCCAGCAAATATAAAAACCCGCGCGGTCGTGCATAATATCCAGCGAACGCAAATAACCAGTTTCCCAGATAAAAAATTTGGTGATATACAGTAGCTGCAAGCCCACTGAAATCAGCATGGAGTTGCTCAAGCCAAACAAGGTTTGCTGTTTCGCTGCGTAGGAAATTAAAAACAAACCCCAGCTCATCATGGCTAAACGGCAATTAATGAATTGCTTGATGTTCCAGCCCAATATGACAGGGTATAGTTCTGTGCCCCAGTAGTAATCAAACAATAGAGAACCTGAGACGCCTGAGTCGGTAGAAGAGGGTGCGTATCTGCCTTTTAAGTAAAGCAGCGCGCACACAATCAAGCTGGCGAGATTCAGCGCGCCAAATAGCGGCCCTAATTCATCATAAATGATCGTCGCTGGAAATAATTGCAGGCCGAACGAGAACACGCAAAAGCAAATCATGGTGATGAGGTAGGTAGCAAAACCATTTGCCTTATAACGTGGCACGTTGCCGTTCTCCGTGATAGGGCCGGCGAATGGTTTGCCTGGCACGGCTTTCATTAAAATTAATTCAAAGACAGCGAAGCAGGCGAGAATCGTCCACGCGGTTGCTGAGCCAAAGAAGTAAGGCTGCCACACTTGGTAAATCGTCGAAAATAACCCTTGAGATTGAATCAGGTTAAGTAATTGCGAGGTGGAGCCGTTCAGGGTGGTGTTGGTGTACCACATCAACATAACAAATGGCGGGCAAACCAGGATCAGAAACAGCGGGCCCAGTATACGTCGTATAACTGCTTGCATAAATGTCCTTAAATTTTGTAAGCGAGAGTGAGATAACCAGCGTAAAGAAACGGCATGTAATCGTTGGCTGGCTGCAGTTCTGAGACACCGAATCCTGCGGTATAGCTGCCAGTCAATTCCATCATTAGGTGCGGCGTGATGTTGTAGTTGGCACCAATGACGAAAGTGGGAGAGGTGCGGCGTGCTTCGTTGAGCTTATCCCAACGGTGAATGACGGCAGCGCCTGCACCTGAAAAAGCGCGAATTTGCGTGTGTGGGATGAGCATGAGAATTTTTGCTACCACACCAGCAGTTTCGGTTGAAGACGTTAAAGTTGTCTGGTTGGTATCCAGATAATAAATACTGTCAGTGTTGAAGTATAAAGTGGCGTCTGGGTAGCGCATGTAGAACGCTTCTATGGCCAGATACGGCAGCACCTCGTAACCCATTAAGAAGCCCCAAACGGCACCGCCTTCTCGGGTGCTGATGGGGGTTGATAAGGTCATGGCATCGTTCTGATGCTTTTTATCTGGCACTAAGCCATACCAGGTAGTAGAGCCATAACCGCCGCTCACACCAACATAAAACGGATGACAGTTAGTAGTGCACACTGCTTCAGCCGCAAAAGCCGGAGCAGTCAGCAGTAATGTTAGTAAGGAAAGACCATGCAGGATGGGTTTCATTAGCAGCGAGTACCTGTTCCGCTGCACTGTCTGCCTTGTGAGTCGACGCCGCCGGTGATGTAGCAGGTCCAGTCGTCGATACAGGTTTGGGTGTCGGTATCGTGTTGTGCAGAGCAGGCGCGTTGTACGGTTTGATAGATGGCCAGCATGCGGCTATAAACTTTATGTACGTCTTGGCAGGCGGCGCTAGGCAAGCCGTGTTCTACGCAATGACAGCGCGCAGAGGTTTCGAAAGTGGGGCAGAAAGATGGATTGTCAGTCGCAGCTGCTTGTGGGCAGTTGCCGGTGGCTAATGCTGCGGTGCAGATGACACTTAAGGCTAATGCGGAAAGACTTTTTCTCATCTGTTAATCCTGTCGGTTAAAAATGAAATTATGATATTAAAACAAGAACTTATAATCTATAGCAGGAAATTCAATAATTGGCAAGCTGCTCTAGCCGAACTTAAACGCTACCAAGTCTTCAAGGGTGGCTGCTTGCTGACTCGCGTTTGACAGTTGCCAATTGTTTAAAATGCTCTTGGTATTCTTGCGCGAGAAGAATTTAGTATTTTTTTCGTTGCCGCAAACAAACTTTCTGATGTCTCGGTAACGCACGCCTTCTTTGTTGCGCAAGCTCCTTTCATGATCGCTGATATTTGGTTCGAGAGGATTTCTCTCAGGAAACAAGAAGTTTTTCAGATCTTTAAAATAGTCGTTGGTCAGCTCTGAGCGACATCTTAATCCTGTGTCGGTGGTATTGAATAAGTCGTAATGAATATGTGACAAAGACAACCGGAAAAATGTTTTGGCTAGTTGTTTGAGTTGGTCACGGTCGATGGCATCATTATCTTTGATATTTTGTACAAGATCATTAAAGCGTTTCAATGCTTTATATTTCTGATGATTGGAGTCGATATTGGGTGCGGTTTTGATAATATGGCCAACAAATTTTTTGAAAAGATCTTTGAGGCGATTTAATTTTTCATCGACTATCACAAGTTTAATAACATCATCGGAATCATGGCTCGATGCTGGGCGTTCGTGGACGCTAATGGTTTCCATGGTACCAATTGTGTCTGTGTCTTCACTGGTGCTGGTCTTGGCAGGTGCGGGAGCAACTGCAACTGGTTTATTGACTGTGGCGGGTCCCAGTTTTAACACTTTTTCGCGCATTTTAATGTTTTTCAATGTTTGATAGTCATATCGCACCGCATTGTCCGGTGTGTTGATATGGAAGCTTTTATCATTATTGCAGTAAACGATGGCAGGCAGTGAGTCTATTTTGCTTTGTTTGTTTATTTGCACTAACTCTTTGGCTATGGTTTCTGAATCTGCTGCAGTCACCTGCGGAAGTGTTGCTGGTGGTAGCTGATCTTCGGGTAAATATTTTTTATCAAGTACGAGTTGTCGTAGGCGTTGATAAACTTCGATAGCATCACTAGGGCGTCTTTCTTTACTGGCGCAAGTTAACTGATTAATGAAGGTATTTAATTCAGGGTGAGTGTTTGCCCCAGTTTTATCGGTTAGTGTCACACCTTGTAATAATTGACGGTCTGTTTGTCTGTAGGACATATCCACAAAATCAGCGATTTGTCGGTTTTGTCTTGCTTCAAGCTTGAATTCTTTGATCGAAGTTAAGATGTATGCGAACGCTATCCCTAGTAAATAAACATCAAGTTGCTTGCCGTGCTGATTTAAATACTGATTAAATTGACCACTAAATTGCGCGAGTATTGCTTCGTCATCCAGATATTGTGTTGTCAATATATGAGAATGATCAGGTGAGTTCAATTCACTCAGGTGAATAACGCTATCTAGGTCTATCATCTTTGCGCCATTCTGAGTATAGACGAAATTATCTGCTTTGAGGTCTATCACTAAAAGATTCAACTGATGGAATAATGCCGCTTGATGAGCGATTTCTAGCAAATATTTCACTTGCTGCTCAACGGGCAATTTTCTTACTTCTTCTAGTTTTATTGGTTCGTGCCATTCCGTAATAAATGCTAATTGCCCTGCGTGTGAGCAAACCTCGCTTGGTTGATTCAGTACCCTTTCAGAAAAATATTTGCTACGCAGGGCTCGATTGCGAATCTTGACTTGTTGATCAGTGGCTGAATAAGTTTTTATCGCACGTTTTTCGCCAGTGGCTGAGTTGAGCGCATATTTGACTTTAGTGCAGGTACCACCGTATGGGTACTTGCTTCCACCGTCAAGTCTATGCTCTTTATGTTCGATGGCGAGTGTTGCGCCTGTCGTGCCATCTGGGTGTTGCTGTGTGATGGTCGATGATTTATTAGGTGGTAAAACATTTTGTCGATTCTCGCGCTTTGCCATTAACTTTTCAGGTGATCTGGGGTTTTTATAGCTGAATAACACGGGTGCTGAGTGTGCTATTGATGTCGATTTTGCCGTTGCTGCAGCAGTGACCGCATGAAGATTTGGTGGAGCATTATAAACGGTTACGCCGGTTTTGATTGATGTGTAGAAAAGTGGGGTGAGAGAAGAGTCTTTAAGTGCTTCCAATTTTGCAATTTGAAGATTTATCTGTCGCAGCGCATGATTCAGAATTTTTGCTTTTTTATGCTTATTCTGTGTGAGTTTGATCTGTATTTCTTTGCGATGAGTAGAAGCGAATTCTCTAAGTAATGTTATGTCTTCTAGGAGTAAGTTTTTATAAGGAAAATCAGATCGCTGCATGAAACCACCCATGATTTGTTTTTGTTATTGAATGACTTGCCCGCCATTCTAACAAAAATAGATTAGCATTTGCTTAAGAAGAATCGGGAGGTTTATTGGCGACTTAAGTGGTTGAATAAGCTGGCTAAAAATCAGGCTGGACTAGTCCGCCGTAGCGCTACGGCGGACAATGGGCCCATCAAGTATGATGCTATCAGGTTACTTTTTCTGGGGCTTTAGCATGGCAAATGGTCTCAACCAGCTTAGCAGCCACTTCATAAGGATTTGCATTGGCGCCTGGACGTCTATCTTCCAGATAACCATAGCCTTTTTCCGCTACTGGGCGTGGAATGCGAATGGAGGCGCCACGATGTCCAACCCCAGCAATAAAGGTGTTGATGTTAGCGGTTTCATGTTTGCCGGTCAGGCGTAATTCAAGGTCAGCACCGTAAACGGCAATGTGTTCTTTGTGACGGCTTTCCAGTGCTTTAATCGCTTCATGAATGGCTTCCATACCAGTTTTGGGGTCACGCATCGCACGCGTTGAGAAGTTGGTATGTTTACCTGCACCGTTCCAGTCACCTTTTACTGGTTTTGGATGCAAGGTAGCGTTGATGTCATAGTCTTCGCCTAAACGGTATAACAACCAGCGTGCTAACCAGAGATGATCCGACACGGTCACAGGGTCAGCAGATTCACCTTCAATATCACGATAACCAATCTGGAATTCCCATTGGCCTGGCATCACTTCGGCGTTAATACCATAAAGCATAATGCCAGCTTCAATACAGGCAGTTGCATGACGGTCTACTAGATAACGGCCGAATACTTCATCTGCACCTACGCCGCAATAAAATGGACCTTGTGGTGCTGGGTAGCCGCGATCTGGCCAACCTAATGGCTGTGCGCCTTTAAACAAGGTGTATTCTTGTTCGAAGCCAATCCATGGTTCTTGTGCCTTGCCGCCATTTTCCATTAACTGCACCAAGCGAGCGCGTTTGTTGGTGGGGTGCGGGGTGCCATCTGGATTTAATACTTCACATAAAGCGAGATAATTGCCTTCGCCTTCGATAGGATCTTTAACAACGCAAACTGGTTGCAAGGTTAAGTCGGAATCATGGCCGCTTGCTTGGTTAGTCGAGGAGCCGTCAAAGTTCCAGCACGGTAAGTCTTTTGGGGTGAAGGGTTTGGAGGGTTGCTTTAAGATTTTGGTTTTGGATCGCAGCGTTTGCGTAGGCACAGCGCCGTCAATCCAGATATATGTTACTTTCGATAATTTAGTCATGTTAGTGCGCTCCTGCAAAACAGTAATAAAATTTGGTAGCAATTCTAGCTTTAAATTCAAGCGCCTTCATTAAGTTTCCAGTCGCTTGTAACGCATACGCTTGGGCTGAATCGCTGCTTTGCCCAGACGCGCCAAACGGTCAGCTTCGTATTCCGTAAAGTTACCGGGAAAGAAGTTGACGGTGCTGTCGCCTTCAAAGGCTAAAATATGCGTGGCGATTCTATCGAGGAACCAGCGGTCATGTGAGATGATCACAGCGCAACCCGGGAAGCTGAGTATGGCTTCTTCGAGCGCTCGCAAGGTTTCCACGTCTAAATCGTTAGTTGGTTCGTCTAACAGTAAGACGTTGCCGCCGCTGCTTAAAAGTTTGGCCAGATGCACGCGGTTGCGTTCACCGCCGGACAAATCTTTAATTAATTTTTGTTGATCAGTGCCTTTGAAATTGAAACGTCCAACATAAGCACGCGAAGGCATTTGGAAAGTGCCTATCGTCATGATTTCCTGCTCGCCGGAAATTTCCTGCCAGACTGTCTTGGTGCCATCCAGTTTGTCGCGGCTTTGATCGACGTAGGCAATTTTGACGGATTCGCCGATGTTTACCTGACCACTGTCCGCTTTTTCCAGCATATTTAAAATTTTAAATAAAGTGGATTTACCTGCACCGTTTGGTCCGATCACGCCAACAATGGCGCCAGCGGGAATGCGGAAATTCATGCCTTCAAATAAAATGTTGCCGCCGAAACCTTTAGCGACGTCGCTGACTTCGATGACGTTGTCACCAAGGCGCGGACCAGGCGGAATATATAATTCCTGGGTTTCGCTGCGTTTTTGAAATTCTTTGGAAGATAATTCTTCGAAGCGTGCCAAACGCGCTTTGCTTTTTGCCTGACGGCCTTTAGCGTTACTGCGCACCCATTCAAGTTCTGTCTTCAGTGCTTTTTGATGAGCGGATTCTGCGCGTTCTTCTTGTTGTAAGCGCTTTTCTTTTTGTTCCAGCCACGAAGAGTAATTACCTTCGTAGGGAATGCCGGCACCGCGGTCTAGTTCCAGAATCCAGCCGGCGACATTATCCAGGAAGTATCGATCGTGAGTCACCGCAACCACTGTGCCTGGAAACTCATGCAGGAATTGTTCCAGCCATGCCACGCTTTCTGCGTCTAAGTGGTTGGTCGGTTCGTCCAGTAACAGCATGTCTGGTTTGGATAGCAGCAAGCGGCACAGTGCCACACGGCGGCGTTCACCACCGGAAATTTTGGTGACATCGGCATCCCATGGCGGCAAGCGTAATGCATCGGCAGCAATTTCAAGCTTGCGGTCTAATTCCCAGGCCTGCGCGTTTTCGATTTTTTCCTGCAACTGGCCTTGCTCTTCGAGCAGGGCGGTCATTTCATCGGCATCTAATTCGGTGGCAAATTTATCGCTGATTTCATTGTAGCGTTTGAGCCAGACCATTTCCTCGCCCATGCCTTCTTCGACATTGCCGCGTACGTCTTTGGTCGGGTCTAACTGCGGTTCTTGCGGCAAGTAACCAATTTTGATGCCAGGCATTGGTTTGGCTTCGCCTAAAAACTCTTTGTCTATGCCTGCCATGATTTTAAGCAGGGTGGATTTACCGGAGCCGTTTAAACCAAGGACGCCGATTTTTGCGCCGGGGTAGAACGACAGCCAAATATTTTTCAGGATTTCACGTTTGGGCGGAACGATTTTACTCACGCCCTGCATTGTGTAGATGTATGTCATGCGACTTCTTATCTTGAGGAGTGGTTTAAAAGGGCGAAAGTATAATACCTTCGCCCTGAGGGTGCAAACAAAGAGTGCTGATTAATTATTTGCTTTCAAGCATGATGTGCTGCACGCGTATCATAGTGTGTGGCGAGACCGCAAATTCGCCTTGAAATGGTCGGTCTAACTCCACCAGTAAGAAGAAGATGCTGGCTGCCATGATAGAAAAGACGGTAATCGTAAACAGATGCAGATAAAAGTTCACGCGGAACGCATAGTTGATCACGATGATTAAAATGGTTCCCAGTATGAGTACAAACCAGATTTCCGGTGAAAGTGTCGCCTCGCTGCTTTCTATTCGTTCTTCGCGCGCGTTGAACAGGGATTTTACTTCCTGTGTCAAGTCGGCCACGATGACATTATCTGAGGGTGTAACAATCTTGTAATTGTGCAGCTGCTCTGAAATTTGATCTATGTAAGTGTGATTGTTGCCATGTGGGCTAGTGCCTTTACTCATTTCCGGCCATTCAATTTCGATGACGTTGTTGACGTATAGTCGCAGTAATTCTTGAATATGTTGCTGTGTGGGCTGATTTAGCCATTTGCTATCTCGAAAAATATTCGCAACGGCGTTGCTTTCATCGACAACAGCAGCGGTAGCGTGATCGTTGAATCCAAGTAAATACACGGCGATGAAGCCAGCGAGCACGCCGTAGATAATGCCAATCAATGAGGCGACACTGGCGGTAATCACATTATCATCATGTGCCAGCCTGCTGAATATAAAGCGACGGCTTACCATGATGATGCTAATCGAGAATACAATAATGACGGCGCAGAAAAAGAGAAAGCCGGTGAGGTCAGAGTAGGCGTAGACGAATTCAAACATGCAGCACCATCCTTGGTTGATGATTTAATTATACCTTGGGAGCGTAACTGATTGAAATGGGATTATCCATGGTTGAGGCTTGCTGTTGTTGTTTAAACAACACTGTGCAATAGAAAGGATCATAGACTCGCAGCAATCTAGCCACTGACACCCCGGATAGATAAATCAATCATTCATTCAAAAAATTATATTTTAATAAAATCAATCGATTATTTAAGCGATAAACTGTGTTTTGGAATGTTTTTTATAACGCAATTGCCGCTATTATCTACTTCGCAAGACGCACCATCGCCAAATATTTCAATCGCGGGCATTGCTTGGATACTATCAGGTTGAAGTTGAATATAGTTGTATGAATTCAGGTTATTTATATCAAGCACTGAGCCTGGTAAGAGTGATTGAGGTGAGAGCGTTATATTATTCACATCAGGCATTGGTGATGGAACTGGTAAGCTTAAAACGATAAAGTTGGTGAAATAAGTGGGGTCACCAATATAGCCAGCCGTTTTTTCAACATTGGTATAAACTACATAACTATTCTTGGTATTAATTTTTGGTAAATAAATAATATTGTTTTGTCCTGCTTTTCCGACAATATTGTTCACACCTTGATAAGACCCTAACATAACCTGATTACCTAGATGAATGCTGCCGTCAAAAATATCGCTTTGTAGATAGACCGTTGCATTGTTATTGATTGCAGAAAAATCAAAAGTATTCTGGTTTGTATCGCTCACATTGCCAGCATTGATATTGGCAATGCGTGCATTATTATCGAAGACAAAGGTATTACCATCGCCATTCGTTACAATCGAATTAATACCCGTAAAACTACTATTCATATTATTTGCGGTGCCAGCATTAATACCAGTAATATTGATAACATTATTTCCGCCGTTTAATACGAGTTGATTATTGCCAGATCCACCGTTAATCGTGCCATTAATGGCACCGCCGCTTAGTATAAATGTATCGTTACCATTGCCGCCGACTATATTATCAATGTGGTCGTAACTAAAGCTGCCGCTCAAGCCGAGTAATGTTAAATTGCCTGAACTGGTTCCTGAAATGTCCCAGCTTTGATTACCGTTAGAGTTTACTTTTAAGGTATTAACACCGCTGTTACCACTAACCGTGACATTACCACTACCTGAAATACCTTGATTAAATGCAATGTTTGCATCAGTACCGGTAGCTTTAAAGACTGTATCATTTCTCAAGACAACATTTCCGTCGTAGGTTTGACTGCCAATTGTAGAAATACTACCGCCGTTTAAATTAATCGTTCCACCACCAATTAAGTTAATGCTGGATACTGGCGCAAATTCACCAACAGCATATTCTAGAAGTAATTGACCGCTTGTGCTAACGGTAAATGGATGTGGGCCATCAACGGTGGTGTAAACACTAATGTCACCATTAGAACTAATGAATTTTACATCATTGATTAAATTAATTGGCAGATAGTAAGCTTGATTACCGTAAGTATAAATATCAGTACCACCAAATGTAGTGGAAACATTATTAGTAAATGAGCTTAAAGCATTCGTATTGCCAATTTCACCATTCATATACCAGTGACTAGTACCATCACCAGCTTGAGTCGTTAAGCTCGCGGTGTTTGCAACGCTACCATTAATATTACTGTTTTGTGTATAACTACTGCCAGCACCAACAATTAATCTATTGAATGCTGTACCACCAGTCAGTGTGAGGGCGCCATTAAATGTCACGGTGCCGGACGTGGACATGACGCCGTTATTTAGCGTCACACTGTTGCCACTGGTAATGCTTACATTGTTAATATTGAATATACCACCATTGCTCAGTGAAGTGGCTCCTGTAGCAATAACACTGGAATAACCTAATGCATCAAAATGCGCAGCACTAAATGTACCCCCATCGTTAATGGTTGTCACACCGGAATAACTGGTTCCTGCTGAAAAGCCGCGATTATCACCACTGAAAATCACTGTACCGCTATTAACTGTAACATTGCCAGCTCCAGTAATGACGCCGCTAAATGTCGAAGTGCCACTGCTACCATGTGTTAATGTGGTGCCTGTGCCTAGCGTACCAGTACCAGAGAATGTCATATTGCCACTACCACTTAAACTTGTGTTACCGCCAACACTAAAATTATTAGTCATGGTGGAAGCGACTAATGAAGACATAGTGCCGCCGTTTAACGTTAATGTTCCAGTACCTAATGCGGAACTATTAGTATTATTGACTTGCAAATTACCACCAGTTAAGGTGATGTTCCCAGTATAGCTATTATTGTTACCGCTAAAGCGTGCACTACCTGCGCCATTATTAATGGTGATAGCACCAGAGCCACTAATGGCACCACTAAAGTGAGTGAGGGCGGTGTTGTTAACCGTTAAGGTGCTGCCGCTATTTAATGTGGCTGCGTTCAATGTCAAATTAGTAGAACCAGCAATATTTGCTGATGCGCCACTGCCAACATTAAAGCTGGCATTACCTAATGTCATGGCTACTAATGTTTGCAAGCTACCGCCATTTAAATTAAATGCGCCTGTGCTAAATGGATTGGTAGCATTGTTGGCGCTAATGGTGCCGTTGGTCACTGTGGTGGATCCACTATAAGTATTAGTGTTATTTATTTGCAGTGTACCGGCACCATTCATGGTGAGTGAACCTGCGCCGCTAAGTACATTGGCAATCGTTAATGTGCCAGTATTCGGCGTAAAATTATTGCTGCCTGTCATGACTATACTGCCAGTAGCTAATGTATTATTTCCGGTAGATGAAATGGTTCCACTATTTAAATTAATAGCATTGGTAAGGTTGGTGCCTAAAGCGCTGGCAATATTCAAGGTTGCACCAGAGTTGATTGTCACAGCACTAGTGCTTAATGCACTTGCATTGTTTATAGATAACGTACCACCATTAACCGTCGTTGTGCCAAGATAAGTATTAGCATTCGTTAATGATAAGGTACCATTTCCAGCTTTCACTAAATTCTTACCAGATGCACCTGAAACAATACCTGATACAGTTAATGTTTGTGATGAATCGGTAATCGAGAATGTGTTCGTATTTCCCGTCATACTAATATTGCCGCTAATGGTGTTTGAGCCACCAACGTTAGAAATCGATCCTGTCGAGTTACTCGTAATATTATTTGCAATGGTCATGCCACTACCATTAATAATTAATCCAGTGCCTGAATTTAGCGTAATCGTGCCAGTGCCAGACCCTGCATTGCTTACAACTTGTAATGTACCTGCGCCCATGGTGATATTGCCTGAATACGTTGTGCTGCCATTGCCCGCTAATATGATGGTGCCGGCACCATTTTTGTTAAGATTACCAGAGCCACTGATAGCGCCTTGTAAGCGTAAACTTGAGTTTACTACACTTGGGATATTCAAGCTTGTCGTGCCATTAAATGCCACGTTACCGCTGATAATATTAGTGGTGCTCGCAATATTACTAATCAATGAGCTGCCAGCATTAAATGTAAGATTATTGGCAACGTTCATGGATGCAGAAGACAAGAGGAAGGTTGCCCCTGATGCAATCGTTGCTGTCGCGCTACTCGCGCCGAGTGCAGCACTATTTTGTAAGTTAAGAATACCAGCAGAAATGGTATGGGCGCCTGTATAAGTATTCGAGTTTGTTAAAGTTAACATACCGACACCAGTTTTGCTCAGCGTGCCGCTACCGCTGATGACACCAGAAATAGTGAGAATGTCATTCGTTGCATTAGCAACACTAAATGTATTGGCGCCAGATAGTGATACGCTACCACTCAAGATGTTAGCACCATTCGCATTGTTTTCTGATAAGGTCGCACCATTGAACGACAAGTTGTTACTGATCGCAGAACCAAATGCACCACCTAATTGTAACGTGCTGCTTGTCACGGAAGCACTACCACTACCTAATGCATTGACATTGTTTATTCTGAGTGTACCAGCGCTTACAGTGGTGCCGCCTGTATAAGTATTTGCAGCACCAAGTGTCCACGTGCCACTGCCTGATTTAGTGAGCGTGCCGCTAGTTGTTCCAATAACAGAAGCAAGCGAACCATTACCTGTGCCGGTTAATGTTAATCCAAACGTAGCGCCGGTAATGGTGCCAGCATTGCTCATCGTAAACGTTCCTGAATTAACACCAATCGTACTCGCACTGCCTAATGTAATTAATCCTGATAACGAACTGGAACCATCACCCGTTAATGCGCCTGCACTGCCAACACCAGCACCATTAAGCGTAATCGCTTCAGCACCAATTGCGGCGCCATTAATACTCAGTGTCGCGCCATTTGTCACAGTGGTACCAGCAGCAGTGGAACCCAGTGCATTGTCATTACCTGCAACTAAGGTACCAGCGCTGACCGTCGTAAGACCCGTATAGGTATTAGCATTATTTAATGTCCATGTACCTGTGCCGCTCTTGGTTAACGTGCCAGAACCCGTTGCGATAATGCCGGTGTTGAACACACCAGATCCTGCGCCTGTTAAGGTAAGGTTGGTATTTGTGCCGGTAATGCCGCCGGTTAAGGTAAAGTTTGCGCCAGCATTCGCGCTAATTGTACTGCTAGTGCCTAATGTGATAGCGCCAGATAATGAGCTTGTACCTGCGCCGGTTAGTGTGCCATTGGTGCTATTAAATGCCACACTTTCAGCGCCAATCGCAACGCCATTGATAATTAAGGTCCCAGAGTTGGAAATAGTGGTACCACCAGCGGTGCTGCCAAGAGCGGAAGCATTTGCAGCAATTAATGTGCTGTTAGTTATAATAGTGGATCCTGTATAAGTGTTAGCGCCTGATAATGTCCAGGAACCACCAGTTAAAGCCACAGTTCCGCTACCTATGCCAATGATAGAAGAAATACTTCCTGTTCCGCTGCCACCGCCAGTTAAGAAGAGAGTAAATCCAGAGCCAGTAATCGTTCCTGTGTTAGTGATATTGAGTGTTCCGGATGAATCAATTGTTGCGTTTCCGGTTAATGTTAGAAGTCCACTATAGTTGTAGGTGTTACCACTCGATAGAGAAATGGTACCAGTATTAATCGTCATATTTGGGCTTGCCGTGAGGGAGGTATTGATAGTCAAATTACCGTTGAGCAGAGAAACACTGGAAGTGTTATTGGTGCCGTTACCTAATGCATTAGCGCTATTTAATATTAGTTGCGAAGCACTAACAACTGTTGCGCCAGTATATTGATTATTACCGGAGAAAGTAACCGTACCACCACCAGGTCCTTGAATAGTCACACCACCAGTGCCACTGATATTTCCAGCTAATATGAGTGCGCTGGGTGAGTTAAGAGGAAATATAGTACTGTCGCTAGCTAATACAATAGGATTATTCAACGTAGCAACATTTCCCGCGCTAGACATTAATGCTCCGTTGGCTCCGCCGCCCCCGTTACCATTGAGAGTCAACGTACTGCTATTTGCCAACGTACCAGTAAATTGCAAGTTTAACGAACCCCCATTGCTCACGGTAATTGCACCAGTAGTTCCCAAAGCGTTGGCATTTTGTGCGGTTAATTGGCTGCTCTGGACATTGGTGCCACCTGTATAAGTGTTGGCATTGGTTAAGAACCATTGATTATTAGAACCATTGACCGTTAAGGATCCACCATTTGTGCCAATCACGGAATTAATCGTACCAGCACCAGCAGAGCCAGATAGTGTGAGGTTAAAGCCTGAGCCAGTAATGGTTCCTGTATTGGTGATATTAAGCGTTGAATTGGTGGCACCAATGGTTGCATTACTACCCAGTGTAATTAATCCGGAGAGTGTTGCGGTAATTATAACTAAAGAGGTTGTATCTAATGCGCCGTTTGTACCAGAAGCTCCGACGCCGTTCAAGGTCACAGGATTGGCAATGGTGACATTACCAATTTTTAATGTACTGCCAGACAACACAGTCACTGCGCTGGCCGCGTTGCCGAGGGCAGTATTATTGTTTGCAACTAAAATCCCCGCATTAATGTTGGTAGTACCGCTATAAGTGTTGGCGCCACTTAATGTTAATGTACCAGTACCAGATTTAATTAAATTACCGGTGTTACTAATTACACTCGACGCTGAAATATCGCCTGTATTGGTATCGAATGTTAGTGCAGTACCTGCATTATTGATGGCACCAGAAAGCGTCATGGTGCCAGCAGCAGTAGCTTGTATCGTTCCGCCTGTGCCTGATGTTGAAAATTGTCTGTTCATTGAACCATTGCTGCCAGTGTAAGACAAGATACCACCGTTACTTAATGCAATCGGTGTGCTTGCTGCCGTTGCACCTAGCGAACTATTAGTACCGCCATCGGCAATCGTACCAACACGTAACGTACCGCCTGTGATAGAGGTGGCTCCCGTATAGGTATTGGCAGCGTTTCCTAATGTCCATGTGCCTAAGCCACTCTTGGTTAATCCACCTGTACTGATACCGATGACGCCACTGAGAGTATTTGTAGCGGTACTGCTTCCCGTAAGCGTCATGTTAAATGCGCCGGTGATAGCACCCGATAAAGTTAATGCGCCAGAACCTGAGGCATCAAGTGTTGCGCCATTTGCCGTCAATGTAATGGCACGCGTCGATGAGTGACCAGTACCCGTATATTGTAATGTACCTGCACCTATATTAATCGCAGCGGAGCTATTACCAAGCGCCGTATTCGTGCCAGAATTACCAATCGAATTAATTGATAAGATACCGCTGTTAATGGTTGTCACACCGGTGTAACTATTCGTACCGGAAATCGTTACAGTGCCAGAACCAGATTGAGTGAGTGATCCTGTACCACTAATCGTATTGCTTAAAGTAAAGCTATTTGAAGTATTAAATACCAATGCACCGTTATCAACGATCGCTCCGGTAATCGCACCCGTTGCACCACCGGCACCAATTTGCAACGTACCAGCATTAATGGTCGTACCACCAGAATAAGTATTATTGTTAGATAAAATAGTGGTACCAGCATTGGATTTGGCAACCGCACCGGTACCACTAATAATACCTGAAGCCGTAATATTGCCTGTGTTGTTATTAAATGTAAGTGTTGTACCGGCATTATTGATGGCACCAGATATTGTCATTGTACCAGCAGCCGTTGCTTGTATCGTGCCACCGGTACCTGATGTGGCAAATTGTCTATCCATGGAGCCCGTACCACCGGTGTAGGATAGGGTGCCACCACCGCTTAAGGTAATAGCAGTTGCTGCAGCGGTTGCACCAAGTGAACTATTGGTTCCGCCATTAGCAATGGTGCCAACACTCAAGGTACCACCAGTAATGGAGGTGGCTCCGGTATAGGTATTTGCAGCGTTTCCAAGTGTCCATGTTCCCGCACCGCTCTTCGTTAATCCACCAGTACCGGTACCAATCACACCGCTTAGGGTATTTGCAGCGGTGCTACTTCCGGTTAGCGTCATGTTAAATGCACCGGTGACACCACCAGATAAAGTTAATGCGCCAGAACCGGATGCATCAAGTGTTGCGCCACTTGCAGTTAAGGTAATGGCGCGCGTAGAGGAGTGACCAGTACCTGTATATTGTAATGTGCCAGCACCTAAATTAATCGCAGCAGAGCTATTACCAAGCGCCGTATTCGTACCAGAATTACCAATGGAATTAATCGATAAGATACCGCTATTGATGGTTGTCACACCGGTGTAGCTATTCGTGCCGGAAATCGTTACGGTGCCAGAACCAGATTGAGTGAGTGAACCTGTACCACTAATCGTATTGCTTAAAGTAAAGCTATTTGAAGTGTTAAATACTAATGCACCATTATCAACAATGGCACCGGTAATCGCACCGGTTGCACCACCGGCACCAATTTGCAAGGTGCCAGCATTAATGGTCGTGCCACCAGAATAAGTATTATTGTTAGATAAAATAGTGGTACCAGCATTCGATTTAGCAATCGCACCGGTACCGCTAATAATACCTGAAGCGGTAATATTGCCTGTGTTATTATCAAATGTAAGTGTCGTGCCAGCATTATTAATTGCACCAGAGATAGTCATCGTACCAGCAGCTGTTGCTTGTATCGTGCCACCAGTACCTGATGTAGCAAATTGTCTATCCATGGAACCCGTACCACCGGTGTATGACAAGATACCACCACCGCTTAAAGTAATGGCAGTTGCTGCAGCGGTTGCACCAAGTGAACTATTGGTTCCACCATTAGCAATGGTGCCAACACTCAAAGTGCCACCCGTGATAGAGGTGGCTCCCGTATAGGTATTGG
>CAZBHW010000018.1:0-8852 GCA_964492045.1 uncultured Coxiellaceae bacterium
ATTTTTACCCTCACCCTTTCCCTCTCCCGCAACCAACCGCTCACTTCCACGCAGCGGCACGGGGCGGGAGAGGGGACCTGCTAATTAGCAATAGTGGAATATTCACCGAAGTAAAGCAGAAGGTCCCCTCTCCCGCCCCGTGTTGCTGCGTGGAAGTGAGCGGTTGGTTGCGGGAGAGGGATAGGGTGAGGGAAAAATTGGGTGACCGCAGGGAAGATAGCTAAGGTCGTGGATGGTAGCATTCTCATTAGCGAAAATGCCACCGTTTTTTAGCGATTAGATAGTCACTAAATCCGTACAGATTTTATCTTCCAGCGCTTTGTATTTATCAGGATGGTCAATAAAGCCATTGATCATGATGGAGAACGTCAAGATTTTATCGTTACGCGTTTTAATATAACCAGACAACGAAGTCTTCCCAGTCGCCGTACCAGTTTTAGCAAAGACGCGCCCTTTAAGCGCGGGAGTCGTCATACGATTTTTAAGCGTCCCATCGACACCAGAAATAGGCAGCGACGCATTAAACAAATGCACTTCCGGCAACTTACTCACTCGTTGCAACAAGGTGGTGATTTGACGCGGCGTGATGTAGTCATACATCGAGTCGCCGGCTCCATCAATTAAAGTCTTATCACTAATATCCAACTGAATACTGTTTTGCAAAATGGAACGCACAGCATTATGACCATTTTCAAAGGACCCGGGTGCATTCGCAGATAACCTGCCCATGGTTTTAAATAAGGAATCTGCAATCATGTTATCCGAATTTTTCATCATGATGGTCACCAGATATTTCACAGGCGGTGATTTCATTTCAGTAAATAAGGGGACATTACGTGGCGTTGTATCAAACTGTACAAGGTTATTGGTCGTAATATGATTTTCTTTCAACACAAATTCCAGCAAAAATTGCAGATTATTACGCGGTCTGGTAATGGCGTATTTTAAAGTACGCTGCGCTTCGTTCGTACGCATGCAGCCATCCAGCACATAATGCGTGCTGTCTTTCAGTGACACTTTGATTCTGCAATCCGTTCCCGCTGAAGAAACAGTCTGCACGCGATTAATAAATGTCATGATTTGCGGCTTGTCTGACAATACCATCGTCGTTGTCTGCCCTACTTCCGCCGCAGGAGACATAGTCGCATTCACACAATTACCATCAATGATAATGGCATTCACCGGCGCACCCCAGCAGTAGCTGGCATCATCCCATGCCTGACCTGGCGTTAGCGGCATATCATCAAATGCCGTGTCATCCACCACAATACTGCCATTAATGGTTTTGATACCCGCAGCAGACACCACACGAAATAATTGATCCAATTGTTCCAAGGTAAATGTCGGGTCACCAGTGAATTTTAGATAAACATTATCTTGCAAGGTACTGCCATCAATTTTGGATTTATCCAAATAGATGCCTGTTTGATAAGTATAGTCAGGACCAAGAAAACGCAGCGCGGATAAGGCGACAAAATATTTTTGATTACTCGCCGGAGAATAATAGCGGTCAGCATTTTTTTCAAAAAGCACTTTACCTGATTTTAAATCGGTGACTTCCATACCAATGTTGACGTTCTCACCGAAATCCGCCAATGTTTTTTCGATTTTTTCAGCTAGTGGATTGTCATTAGATTTAGCAAAAGCAGAGAGTGGCAAGGCACAAATGAAAGCAACAGCAAGAATTTTTCTGGTCAGATTTAGCATGGTAGTGATCTATCCTCAACGATGGTGACAATCGCGAGGATAGTATCACAAAAAATTCGGTCATTAGGATAACTGATTTAATACTGCCAAGAGGTTTTCACGGTTGATCCCTTCATTCAGGGAGGGAGCATCAACATAATTGCCATTTTTGTCATAAAATACCAGGGTTGGGAAGCCAACAACATTAAATGCATCCAGCATACGGGAATTTTCCGCGCTCTCATCTGACGCATCGACACGCAAGGTCACAAAGCGTTTCATGGCATGGCGAACTTCATCGCTGGACAACACATCACGATCTAACTTCTGACAATAAGGACACCAGGTAGCAAAAAACTCAATCATGACCGGCCGCTGGGCTTTAGCAGCTTCTGCAATTTTAGCTTTGAGTTTTGGCAAGGTATTCACGTATGTGAACAAAGTACTAGGGGGAGTTTGTGCGGCAGCACCAGCACCATTAAACATTAACGCCATGGTATAGATGACCACTAATGCCAACATTCCATTAAGTGTTTTGAAGATTCGGTTTGACGGTTTCATCCAGGCTCCTGCTTCCATAAAAATAGCATGCAGCCTTCATGGTACGCTGAGTAGGCTTAGCCCTGCAAGCGGGTTATCGAATCTTGAAACGATAGACGTAGCCTTCGATATCGTTGATATACACCTGAACGTGATACTCACCACGCGCCCAACCGCAAGGAGGTCTTTTCAGTGATAAGTCTGCTTCAGAAGATACACCGTCATTTTGTGTCAAACGCACGTGATAAGTGCTCGCTGCCAGCGTATAAATTTCCGGATGCGTGGTACTGGTGTGATCTGCTATCCATACTGCTTTGATTTTATCGCCAGTGCGCGCATTGTCTGAATCGCAGATAAAATAAATAACCGGTGTGTTTTGCACGAACGTGTCTTTGATAGAACCCGGCCAATTGTACAGGTCCAGCTTGTCAGTCATCGTGCATTGGAAAGTGGGTAACACGCCTTGTGCTTGAACCGTGTGGCTGGCAGTGGCGGTGCAGGCAACTACGAGTAAAAGTCCGTTTCTAATTAACTTGCTCATGCAGAATTCCTTATCGTTAATTTATTATATCAGAAATTATTTCGGGTACTGTCAGGTTCTTTATAATTTAATGAATTTAATTAATTTTTGGATGGAATGAAGAGCCGACATCTAGCGTCATGAATAATGGAAACTATGTCAGAGTGAGCACCTTCGTCCAATGTCACACCTGCACAGTTGACACCCTTGGCTAGCAGGGTGAAGCACGCCTCATAATGATTCGCACTGACAGCATATTGCAGCGCAGCAGGAAGATCAGCACCCTTCTGCGCCAGCAAGTCAATCACATCGAACATGTCGCTATCCACTGCCGCAATAACTGCGCGCCCTATCGCTTCTTGTGATGAAAGATCTAATTTGCAGCCTAGCAACAAATTTATCGCATTGTGACTTTGATTGGCGATAGCATACGACAAAGCAGAGTCATTTTTAGGTGTTAATACATTTACTTTGGCGTGCGCAGATAGAAGTATCGTCATCAGGCGAGTATTATCTTTTGCGGCGGCAATCATCAACGGTGTAATGCCATCTTCATCTGCATAATTGACACACGCTTTGCTTAGCAGTTGACGCACAACTTCTTCATCTTGATTATTCACCGCAAAATGCAATGCGCGCACACTTTGAGGACCGGGCGTGTCTGGGTGAGCGAAATGCTCCAGCAGGATTTGCACGATCTCAGGTTGATGCGAAACCGCCGCTAAATGTATTGGATACAGACCATTATAACTGGCTTCACATAACATGCGATCCATGCCCAGCAACATGCAGACAATATTTTTATGACCATGTCTTACTGCTGATAAAAATGTCGCTTTTATTTTTTCATCTTTTGTTGACAAAGTACCGTCTGCAACCAAACCACAATACTCGATCTCGATATCTGCGATTCTCTCAAGAATGATCACTGCCAGTTCCCGGTTTAAGCGCCGTTTTAACTGGTCGTCATAGCACTCATCTGCCGGACCCATATAGGCTATGTGTTTTGTTGCTTCATTACCGCTGACCGCAGCGATTTTCAATTGATCCAGATTCACGTCTAATATACAGTCCGTCATCAAGCAACGCTGGGTATTTTTCAGATAATCATGCATGAGCGCACGCCAATACATCATGATATGATCATCACTAAATTCAGTATCAGGGATGCGGTGCACAACATGATGCACACCAGAAACAAAGAACATCGGTAAATCCGGCGTGTCGCCAAATCTTTCTATAAATTTACTACGCCCACGTTCTTCTCCTAGTGCTTCCATCATCATCGCAAGACCCGCCAGATAAAATTGACGATACAATTTTCGCAGGTAAATCGCTTCAATCAATGCCGCATGTTTAGTGCTTTCTTGAAATGGCTTGCATGCATATTCGCGATACATGGTAGGGTCGGTGGTGTAATAAACGGCATCTACACTTTCCAGATCACAAACTACCTCTGGGTGCGTGATCACGTGTGGCGACGTTTTACCAATCACCGCGCCATCCCCGCCTAATTTTAATCTTAATGCCAAGTCTTGCAATCGTCGTTCAATTTCCGCCACGCTAGGCGCAGGCTGCTGAGCAAACAAGGTTAAAAATTCTGTTTTCTTACCAAAGCCAGTGCGCATGTTTTTAGTTGCCACCAGCTTGATACTGCTGAGGCGAGGATTTAAAAACAAAAACCCAGCACGCCCAAACGAGCCAGCGGCTTTTTCAAACATCGAACTGGAACGATTGCGATTGCCAGATTTTTCTCTACTGGCATTCAAGCGCGAATTGGCAGGCAGCCCAAATTGGCGAAATAATTTTCTTAGCTCGAACGCCGCCATGGTTTCATCTGGATGCGTTTTTTTATAGGCGGATGGAGAACAGACACTACGTAAAAACACTCGACCTTCACGCATGGCTGCACGCAAGTTAGACTCGGTTAAACCAAGCTCAGGGTTGTACGGCGAGATATCGATTAATTGCAAAGTACGCAATTCGTCAACTGACAATAATTTTCGACTCAACGCGTTAACGATAGGATGCATATCATACTTAATAGAATCCTCCATGCGCTCCCAGGCATCTCTGTGTTCATAAAATCGTTTCTTGTCTATGTCCCAACGTTTGTATGAATCACCTTGAATTTCCAGAATGCTGCGCCATTCGCAAATCAAGTGCGCAACCTCTTCAAGTGCCAGCTTGCTATTCAGTACAGACACAATATGTTGATAAAAATTTAATGTTTCACCTCTATAACTGACACGCGCACGTAAGACATCCAGGCAATCGCCGTCATATAAAGCTTCCAGCTCAGCACAAGCACGCGGTAATGCCTGACCGTTAATAACTTGCTTAATATAGCCATGAAATTCGTTATTATCCCCGAACCAAAGTATGCAGCGAGCTTGTTGCTCTCTAGCTTCTTTATTAGCAACAATTTCCGCATAAAAAACTGCGTCTTCATGCTTCATACCAACGACCCTGGTCAGGTAGTGATATAAAATGATTGCGCTTTCATGATCTGTATCGTCTTTCAAATCATCTTCACGCGCGGAATCATGAAATAGCGCCATGATCTGCATGTGTTTGATTTTAGCTTCAGTTAGCGCCAAGGCTTGTGGGTCGCCATGACGACGGAAGAGGTTTGCAAACACCATCACTAATTTTGCAACTCTTACAGCATGCTGCACACCATGTAGCATTCTGGCAATCGCGTTAGTTCTGGAGAAGTCGCCTTGACAGACTGAGGCATAAGGCAGCGACAAGATATGGTCGTAAATAAACGCCACATGATTTTCGATGGGGCTGTCTTCCGTCAAATTCGCATCACGCTGGAATACAGCGAAATGAATGCCTTTGCGACGCAGCAAATCCTTAAAGCTCACAACATAAAATTGTGGCTCACCAGCAATTAACTCTTCCTCTCTAGGCTTGCTGCCGGGTTGCTCGCTTGCACGCATATATTCTATTATTGTTGTTTAGGACTGCGAATTATAAATAATGTCACATTGTTTATACAGTGATATAATTTCCTTAGAATTTTGAAAGGGATATATTCAATGACCGATGCTAGCCAGGGACCGGCGGGGCTGTTTAAGGCAAATCATCACAGCCTTAATACGCTAGTCTTGCTGTTTATGGCTCACGTGTTATTAGTTGTTACCACTATCTACTCCACCACGCTTTTCCTCAGTGCTTATCCACCAAATTGGCTAGCCTATTTAATGGTGGCACAATCGATCACTGTTTTTCTAGGCGGGTGGTTGTTAAAAAAATTATTTGGCGCCTCCACGAGCCGTTATTCAGCGATGATTTTTCTAACCAGCATCCTATTGCTGACCTTGTCGATCGTACTCAGCGCCAAACATAGTGTGTGGATACCTTTTGTCGTTGCATTCATTTCTGCAACGGTTGGTATGGCCTGGTATTTTTTAATGACCAGCATTAGCCCGCTGTCATTTGGTGTTCATGAATTGAAAGAGAAGGCACCGCACAGCGTGATGATCAGCATGGCTGGCGCCATGTGTGGTGGATTATTAGTTCCGCTGTTGTTACAGGCTGTCTCTCTCACATCTCTGTTATATGCTGCGCTTGTTTGCTTGCTAGTAAGTGGAGCCTGTTTAACTCGCCTGCCATTATCCAAGGTGATGACACCCGCGAGTCAAATCAATACGAATTTTTCATTTAAGCAAGTACCACTGATGAAAGATCTCGCCTACTTCATCGCCTTGGTAATCATCACGCAAACGCTGGTTGATTATGTTTTTAAACTGCATTTAGGTAGACACTTTCTCGGACATGACCTAGCAGTTTTTTTTGGTTATTACACGGGATTGATTAGCCTGGTCAGCATGGCCATTGGTTACCTGTCCACAAAGCACCTGTTGCGATATTGCAGTGTGCGCAGTGCCTTATTTATACCGCAAACGATCTTGATGGCTACGTGTATTGCTTACGTGACGCATCCATCTATTTGGACTGCTGCTGTCATGCAAAGCATTAAACCAATGCTCTATGTTAATTTTTCATTGGTGACAATTGAAGTCATCTTAAATTTATTACCTAGCTTGAGCCGACTCTCAGCGAGAGCATTTATCAAAACGGTGTTAATGCCGATTGTGACGATCATCACTTACTCTATGCTGGTGAATTTGATGACTCTCACGAATGATAGAATCATTATTGGAGTAGTGATTTTATTATTCCTACCCATTTTCTATTTCATACAGCGTGTTGCAATTGGCTACACAGCGGCATTGCAGCAAGAAGCAGAGATTCATCCGTTTAATGTCATCCATCAAATGGAAGCCGTCAATACTAATGATTTTAGCAAGATTGTGGATTTTGCCTTGCAATCGAACGATAGCAATTTAATTTTGCTGGGCTTGAACATGATTGATAACAGCGGCATCAGCAGATTGCCAGCCAGCATTTATAAACTGCTTAATCATCCAGATATTTTTGTGCGAAAATCTGTGATTAGTTATATCAACAAATATCATGACAAAGCGAGTTTAGCGCCGCTGCTAGGCCAATATTATCTGGAGCAAGACCGCGAAATCAAATTCTGGATTCTTGCGGTCATTTCGATGATCGACAAACAAACCGCGTTAGACATTTCTGCACCTGCGTTAAACAATGAAGAGCATGAAAATTATTCTTCAGCGATATATGTCGCTTTGACTTGCGGTGATGAACATCAACAAGCTCATGCGCGTCTGGAATTGGCTAATTTGGTCAACCGTGACAGTATCATTGGGCGGCGTGAAGCGGCGCTAATGATCAGCGAAGTACATTCCCAAGCTTATAATGACTTATTACAGCAATTAATTGCCGATAACGATGAAACGGTGTGCGCTGCCGCCATTCAAGCTGCGCACCATCATTTAGCACTGGACTTATTGCCAGCTATTTTACAAGCATTCAAGCCGGGTAAAATCGCTTACGCGACGCGCAAAGTGGTGATCGATTTTGGTAATAAATCTTTACCTTTCATTCTTGAACGCATACATGATGATAAAGAAAATATACTCTTCTACTTTAAATTACTCATCGCCATCGGCAGCAATGAAGCCGACGTGGCTTTAATGGAATACCTCAATAATGGTGATTTGAATCATCGCACCTACATCGTAAAAGAATTATTTTATCGTGCATGCCGTTATGGTAATAGTGCGGAAGTGAGGCAGATTGCTATTAATTTATTACGCACTGAAACCAGCATGATGGTGTTTCTGGAACAGTTAAAAACACAACCGCACCATCAAATGGTTACGCAGGAAATTACCTCACGCATTTGGCTGGCTAAACGCCGCGCATTGCTGTTGATTGCGATCGCTACCGACCCTATTAAATTCGGCACATTCATTCCAGCTTTACTTAACACAGAGGATGACGAAGCTTATAAGCGCGCTCAGACTGAAGCCTTAGACATGCTGACCATCTACATCAAATTGCCTGCACTAAAACCGTTAATTCTGGAAGTCATCGCACCCACCCAACAATCTATCCCACCTGTCACCTTACCGCCGTTTGCAGATGACTGGCTGGAACAATTACTGAATCTTGATTTTGCCGTCACTAAAGGAGCATATATGGATAATCTGTTTGTGGTATTTGCGTTACGACAAACTGATATCTTTAAACATTTGCCGGCTGAAGTGTTATTAGCCTTGGCAGAAGAAACCAAGCAGAAGAAATATCGCGAAGGTGAAGTGATATTCATGGAAAATGCTGCGCCTGATGGGTTGTATATTCTGTCTGCTGGCAAAGTAGATATCTTGCGTAACACGAATGTGATGACTTCCTTGGAACCTTATCAGTACTTTGGGGAGTTAGCTTTAATCGATGACTCAGTACGCTCAGCAAGCGCAGTGGCCGCGACGGATTGTACATTGATTTATTTAGACAAGAGTACTTTTGTTAGAATTACGGATGATTTTCCGGAAATCATGCGTCATGTGGCTAGGGTGATGTTGGGGTATTTGCGTAGAAATCTGCGTGAGAAAAGCGTCTAATTGGAACCATCAGATACTTGGTGAAAATGCGTTGGGTTGAGGATCTAATGCGTTGGGTTGAGGATCTAATGCGTTGGGTTGAGGATCTAATGCGTTGGGTT
>CAZBHW010000018.1:8952-70727 GCA_964492045.1 uncultured Coxiellaceae bacterium
GAGGATCTAATGGCTTACTATCATCCTTAACTAACACAAACCCATCACCACTAACAGAAGAGTGAGAACAGTCATGATCATTCGATGCTACCCTAACAACGGCATCCTTTTCACCATCCACTACTCTTGGCAAAATTTGCTTATAACTATTGTCACTCTCTGGCTCTAGCATGTCATCATTCTGCAAGACCTGTTTCAACTTAGAACGCTTATAACAACGTCGCGCCACGTCAACTATTTTTGCGCAACCACCAACAGCCACAAAAGCACCACCAACCGCAGCACCAACAATTAATGCTATCGTTGGTAATAAGCCAAAACTCGCAACACTTGCTACAGCCAAACCACCGATGCCTAGCAAAATCAAGCCAGCTATAAGAACATTTTTTGCAATATAGTGTCTGCTGAAAAACCCTTTTATTTCAAAATGCGCTTTATGTTTTTCCTCAGGTTTTCGAAATTTGTGAAAAAACGCGTGCTTTGCTAAATGGCGATCGGTAATGACAACCGGATCTTCATTTATTTCGCCCTGAGCTGCAATACGTTTCACATTTCGAATAAAGTATTCAGCCGCAAAATGGCCGCAGGTATCGCTCAATGTTGATTGATCGTTATGTCTGACAGGATCATCTATCAACACTCTCTTTTCATCACCATCTTTTCCTTCACCTGATGCAATGGCCAAAGTTGCAGCTGAAATATTGTATGAGAACAAATCGGTAGAATCTTCAATCCTTGCCACACCTGTTCCGATGTGCCGATATCCATAGACAAAATGTTTTCTTTGCCTATTAAAGTTGGCTAATTTCAACGATTCACAAATGAAGAAATGCTGGTGCGCTTGATTGGGATCAATATAGTCTGGATGTGTTTCACCATTCTGCTCATTACGCGCTTGAATGATAGCTAAAGCTTTTAACTTAATACTTGTTTGATCTGCATCAGCACTTTTCTGCTGCAAACGTTCTTTTGGAGTGAGATCCGTACCAGGAAAATAAACAATATGAATATTCCCTTGATGATCACGATAGATTCTCGCGTATTCACAATATTTAATGTTATCTTCTTGAGTATACAGATTCACATCTTCATCATGCTCGGCAGGCTGAATAGGCTTACCAACCAAGGTATATTTATTTGCTTCCATCATACCTATTGCAATGCGATACACATCGCGCCTATGCAGCGCTTTGCGACCATCAAATTCGGTAGGATTAACCTTCAGTGTATCTCTTTGCATAAATAGCGAGTCGACTCATCGTTTTGATTATCATTTTCAAGCAATTATATCCAAGTTATTGACTAAATTATTAACAATAAATTATTTCCACAAAATAGTGATAACTTGCTGAAAAATAGCTAAATAGCACTACCAGAAATAATCTTATCTTTCCCAAATCAGACTGATATAATGCCGAACTTTTATAATAATTATAATTTTCGGCCGTCTTATGAATACTCGCGACCTTACCCTATTACTAGCGAAATCTATCGCATCTGGCAACCTTTCTGTTCAGCTACCTGAAATTTTCCAGCAAGGGATTATCTATCTCGATGTCAAACGCTCGCACTTAGCCAAGCTGGATGAACCAGTCAAATTCAACGGTAAAGTCGTCCATAAGATGCAGCTCATTCGCGCTGCTGCTGATATTAGCCATCCACCACGCGATGTGATCTTACTGCACTTTCATGATGCGATTACGCCATTCAGCATCCATCCACGCCATGCAGAAGCATTACAAACAGCGTTAATTAGTCTAGGTGCCTGCGAAGAAACCCTGTTTTCACAACACAAACTGCCAACCGTGAATTGGCACAAACGCAGTCAACGCGATGTGTACGCCTATGAAACTGTGTTAGCGGGCAATCACCATCTCATCCATCATTATGATGATTTACATGCACGCTTGATCACACGCCTAAGTGAGATCATTCAAACCGAACCACACACGCCATTTAATATTGTGGATGGCGGTTGTGGTGACGGCAGCTTATTAAAAAAAATTGAAGCACTTTGCCTGCCGGCAAAACTGGCTGGCTTTGATCTGAATGCCATGAATCTCGTTGATGCCTATGCAGGCGAAGCCAAGCAAACTTCCAGCTATATCACCATCGGTAATCTTTTGGATACCGACAAAATCATCGCACATTTAGTCGCAGGCAAAAAATTACTGAACGGTGGCGCTAAGACCATCATGCTACTCTCAGGTTCGTTAACCAGACGCGTACTCAGCAATGTGTATCAGGCACTGGATGTCTTCACAGCGATTGCACGCCAACCTTCCATTCATTATGTGCTTGGCGGCGGCATTAACGAACCGCTAATCAACCGCTATTTCGCCAAGCAAATGGGTTTCCAACTAAAGCCGCTGACTGATGCACCGCATCAATATGATTTTTTCTATGAACGCATGCCGCGTCCCGCGTTTGCAGAAATGAAATTAGCAAAAATGCACAAGAAGAAATTGGTGGATCTCTCATTCTGTCCCGACGATACCATGTTAACAACGCTGCTGCCCTATATCACTGACGAGATGACGATAGACCTTTCCTTCTGTCACTACTCAAAAGCAGTTGAGCGTGCAGTCGCATGTCTTACCAAGCGCTTTCCGACTATTCCTCTCATCATGCGTCACACAAATGCGCATGTGATTCACGCATTCAGCAAACGCTTTAAATCACAGGCTAATCTCATCAGCGTTCAGAAAATACCGGCGAATGATGAATTACATCTCTTCAATACTTTCCGTAAATTACCGCGTTACAGCTTCTTTGATAGCAAGACGCAAACAGTTAAAGCACCAGAGATTGCGCCTAAACTTAGGAGCCGGCTGTAAACGGCTCAGCATGCGAAGCATCACAGACGAGATCTTTTTGCAGAATATCGATGGCTAATAAAAACGGCTCCGCATCGATGCACAAGCTGCCGCTGTACGGTGTATCCAAAGTAAAAATCAGATAAAACGTCACCCCTATCACCAATGACGTGCCAAATAACAACATGATCCAGATGAATAAAGTATTGGCCACAAACAAGCCATGAAAAGCGAATAACACAATCGCCCCGGTATACAACAATGGCCACAAGGCACGCGCATTATTACCGCGTACACTTAAAATTCTCGTGCGCCGCGCATCTAACCAATTCGTCAGTAATGATAATGCCTGTCCAAAAATCACTGTTTCACGTTCATTGGCAGGCGAGATGCGTTGCACAGATTCCATGATATGCTGCGCCGCATGATGCTGCCGCTCATGCAAGTTCAATTGTTCATTGGTTAAATTTCTCAGCGCCGGCCATTCCTTTTCTATCACATGAGAACTGTAGGCTAAGGCCGCGCGACGCAAATCAAACTTTGCATCACCCGGAATGCTTTCTATCATGTGTACCAAATCCAGTAACGCATACGTTTCATTTTGCACGGATGTTTCCGCATCCGTAAAATGCTGCCAAACGCCCCACAAGGTAAAAGTCAGCAAGATCGCGTAGATCGTTCCCATGGTTTGATACACTGAAGAAATCAAATCAGTATTCGAGACTAACTGGCGATGATCGAACATCGCGCCGCAAATCCAGGCCGCAGCAAACGCCATGGCGATGGTGCCGCCAATCACAAATGCACCTTGAAGATGACCGGGTAACGCTAGAATAAACCGACGCATGCATGAATTCCTTTTCATGAGCAAAAAAAGTGGTGCTAATAGTTTTTGATATTAGCACCACTCACTGATTAACGACAAACTTTGTGGGTAGGAACATAAACACCATGTTTCCAATGACCATGCACCCACCAGCAATGTGGGCCACCTGCGGCATGCCAACAGACTCTATGGCCGTTGCGCCATTTGCAGTAGTAAGCGGCTTCTGACGTCATAGGGATGGCGCTGAAAGATAATGCCACAGCAGTGAGAATGGCCAGTTTAAATAAGCTTTGCATGAGGGAGCCTCCGTTTGAGTGTTGTTATGATTCTTGTCTTTCAATTATAACCTCTAACCGATCAGCCATTTTAAAACCTCGCTAATATTCATCAGCTTAAATCATCTACTTGATAGCACTAGACCTTTATACTATTATGCTCAAAAATTATTCATAAGAATCAAAACTGGAGCGGTTATGCTTGGCAATCGTAAAGATGCTGATGACTTGCCATGCTTATTTCGCTGGCATGGCGTAGAAGACCCCTTGGGTCTGGCAGATGAATGCGAAGACCTCATCGATAAATTACTCTACGGACCGCGTCATGGTTTGAATCTGGAAAAGCTTGCTGGCTATCGTCATCTTTATAGTGCGCGCAAAAATAACGGCGACCGCCTTCTGTTTACTACCATCGAAAAAAATAACAAACGCACGCTAACCGTTTGTGAATTCGTTCCTTCACATGCTTATCACAAAGCGAAAATGTTTAAACCCGGCGTACTCGAAAATTTTCGTGAGATGCATGGGCAGCGATTATCAGCAGAGACGATTGAAGATAAGCATTTTGTTAAGATCACTGAAGAAGAATTAAACCTGCCGGTTCATACCAACAAAAGAAAACAAGAAGATAAAACCAGAGCTCGTTATCAAACGAAGCGAGTGGAATTCTTCTTGCAAAAGTTCATTGCACTGGATGACAAGCAATCGGTAGCCGTTAAATCTGAGTATGAAGATGATTTAAAAGCAACAGTCATCACTGGCGCCGCAGGTTCTGGCAAAACCTGCATTGCTGCCACCTTGATCGGCGAGAAAGTGGAACGTGAATGTCGTCGCGCCGCACGTGAAGGCACGCCCATGAAACCGGTTTTATATGTTGCCGAATCTGAAGAACTTTGCAAATTAGTCGAACGTAACTGGCTATTGTCACCGTTAGCAGAAAAATATGTCAACGGCGAAGTGCAGATCAAGACTTATGAAAAAATGATGCAGGAAGTTGAGCTGGCAGCAGACCACCCTGTTCCAAAAGAAAAAGCGGGTGAAGCGCACTTTCAAGCTTTTATCGCAACATCGATTGCCAACGCTCGTGCTAACAAAGTCGTCAAGCAAAGCCTGGGTGAAGCTTTCTTGGCTGACAAAGAAATCATGTATAAAGAACTGCGAATTATTTCAGGTTATCAATCGTTTGAAGATTATCGTCAGCTCGCAGGCACCCAGTCACTGTTGAGCAGTGATGTTCAAAAAGAATGGTTATACCATGAAGCCCACGCCTACAAAAAAGAATTAGAAAAAAATCACTTAATTGATTATGCCTTATATCAACCAACAGCAGAAAGCTGCTATGCGTTTATTATTCCTGATGAAGCGCAAGATTTTTCCTGGGGGCAGTTAATCGCCTTATTACGATTAACCGTCAAAATCAAAGATTATCCGCAAATTTGTTTTCTGGAAGACGAGCAACAAGGTCTCGTTGATCTACTGCCAAAATTAAGCTTCTTAAAATCCCAGTTAGAAGCCAAACTGGGTCATATGAATTTTATCGAGTTAAACATTGGCTATCGCTGCCCGCCGGCTATCGTTAATGTAGCCAATGCGTTTTTAAGCATGGGTTCCAAGCTTTCAAATAGAAGAGCGAAATACATGGAACCAGCACCTGAGCTTGAGCAAACTGGAACGGTTGAATTATTCACTGAATTCACTGACGAATTGCGCAGCGCCTTATGCCAATCACCCCCACCACCAGGATTCGCGGTGATCACGACTGAGGCATTAAAACAAAAAGCCATGGCACTTTTTGGAGAGGTGGTTTACACCACCAAAGAAATTAAAGGTTTGGAATTCAAACACATTGTCTGGTTTGGATTGATGAGCGATAAGATCTTTTATCGCGCTAATAAATGTTGGCAAGCGGCAAAGAATAAAGAACCTGTTGCTAACCCACTTGAGTTTGCACCGGCATATCACACGCTTTATACAGCCTGCACGCGCGCCACTGAACGATTAACGATCATTGAAGACAATCCGGAATCTTCACACAAACTAAAAGAAATACTTTCTGAACTCAGGTCAGTGATTGCACGAAACAGTAAAGAGAAACAATCATCTCCAAACGTCAAACCCGCCGGTACTGAGGCGATGGATATTATGAATCAGATACGTACGTTTATTCTGGCTGGCAGAACTGAAAAAGCGCATCTCTTTGGTGCAGCACATCATATTGCGGCAGCAGAAATAGACAACATGATCGCTGATTTGACTATTGTTAAAGGCCCGTCTGCCAAAGCGTCTACTCCTGCTGTCACGGCAAAGTTGAGCACTAGCACAGCCACCATGCATGGTCAGCCTAAAAAAGGAACTGCTACGCCAACAGCACCAGTTAAGACTGCCGCCAAAGTTGTAAAGGGCTACAGCAAAAATGATCTGGAAAAATTAATCAGCTCACAGACAGTAGACAGAGCCGCCATTCTTGCCGTGCTCAACCATAAAAATGCCGTCGACTTTGTTTTCAAGACGCCATTATTTGCAGAGGGTGAATCCTTTTTCACTTTAATGTTCGATAAATCTGAAACTCGTAAAATCATCATGGATGAATTACCAGCTCGTTTTGACACTTTCCTCCCATATTTTACGACAACCGATTTATGCCGAAAGGTAAAGCGCAACAAACAAAATCAGCTGAAAATCATTCCAGCGATGTGTATGGCCCAGCAACCAGGCATTTTGAAATGCATGAGCAGAGACAATAAAAAAGTCTTGCGTATCTGGTGCTTGATTGATGAAGACACATTAGTCACACCGATACACATGGCCAACACAATGCTACATGAAACCTTCATGTTATTCTGGATTGTCTATAACGACACTAGCCACGTCGTACTCACTCATTTACTCAATTTGAAAAGGCTAAGCAAACTCACAGCTAGTCAGTTCGTGCAAATTTTTCATATCAGCCCGGTTAGTTCGACATCACTTTTTTGGTGTTTACTGCAACGCGGTGATAAGGGCTACCGAATAGCCAATGAAATCCTCGCACAAAATAAACATTTAGCAGCAGATATTAGTGTGGCAACTCTGCATTTTTACGATTATGCCGGCGACAATCAACCAGCTGCGATTGAACAGCTGAATAACTCTGTTGATGGCAAAAAACTGATATGTACCATGGAGACCATGAATCTACGATTAGCATCTTTTTCATTCTCCACCTTAACCTCAGCACAAGCACGGCAATTACATAAGCAGGTCAGACCAAAAGCTATCAACACTGAACAAAAGTATAAAGTACTGGAAGGAATTATTTTAACTTTCAATACAGAATTAGATCGCTCAAGACGGCTTGCCGCAACTCAAGTTAGGGAGAGTGTCGCCAGCAAGCTAGCGGCCATCAAATACCTTAGAGAAGCATTGCAGAACCTCATTGCCGAGCAACCGAACGAAGCCCATATTTATTTTTTCCAATTAGCGCTTGCCAGCAAAAATCCTGTATTAGACCAGCAATGCTGGTTTTATCAATTGATGTATAACCCTGACACCAGACCATTGATGTATTTATTGCTCGCACATGAAAAATTTGGAGCTTACTTATTACAACACATGCCAATCAACTCGCTTTGCGGTACACGGATGAAAGACCCCACCAGCATTTCACCCTTCATGTGGATGGCAACCTCCAGAGAACGACTAGCATTATTACGAAGCATTATTCAACCTGATTCCTTAGCCACACATCTCATACCGATCGGCGTGCTAGGCAAACTAATTATTCCGTCATTGTATGCGATGTCAGAATTTTCCAAATACTATTGCGCACCACAATTTCGCGCAGAGCCTTCGCCCAACCAACCTATCGCTTTTTCTACTTTATTGCTGTTAACGCCAGAAGGAAGAGATATTTTAATAACACTTTGCGCTAACAAACGAGAAATCGCGCAATTGTTCCCGCCACACCACCTGGTGGAAACCATGCTTATTGTTTCCGAAGAAAAACGCCTGACACCGCTGATCGCCGAACTGCTGCTGCAACCAGAGTATGAAAAACTACTCTTACTCATTTTGTCGCAGTACTCTTCTCAATATAAACTATTACTAACTGATATGTTATTTTCCTGCTTCTTTGATGAGTACCAAGATGACTTGAATGCGCTGGTTCGGCTCGAGTCCATGCTAAAACATGAGAATACGATTGCGTTTCTGCGAGTGCATTTCAAAGCTTTTTCTCAGATCGCTTTAAGGTTTAATCCAATTTATTTTGTTTCCGAGGAGATTCTCAAAGCCACAGGTTGTAGTAAAATGAAATCAACACCGCAAAGTGAATTAATCAGGTTAATGAAATCGACTGAAGCTGGTACAGTATTGTTTACCACTATCCAGGAAGTGATTACAGATAACTTATCTAGTATAGCCAAAGCTCAAGTCAGTAAATTATTTCCGTCACATTAATGTATTCCCGAATCAACCTTGTGTCATTCGGGAATATCATGCAGCTTATTTCCCTGGCGGCGTCATGGCTTGTATCCAGTAAACCATACCGCTTTCGGTGTAATCACAAAATAAATAGCCGGGGATAGGATCAGCCGGTGGATTTTGATTGATGATGTTATCGGATTGAAAGCGTATTTGTCCTTGTTTTATTGCTTCTGCTGCATTCGCCGCGTTTTCTATATAGAGGCCGTATGAGATATTCCATTGTTTGTTGTCATACATGAATGGCGCAGAGATGAGCTCCCAGAGGTCTGAGCTGTCGTCGTAAATTTCGGCGTGGGTGAAGGTGGCGGATTTTATGAGTGAAGGTGGTGGGCACGTGGCGGCGTGTGCTGCAGTAGTGATTAAGCATAAAGATATGAGTAGACATTTTTTGTTGTGCATGGGGGATCCTTTTTTATTTTACTTCAGATTGATAAGTTGTGTTGTTGGTGAGAGGGTTGGGAATAAATATGAGGAGCGACAGGGAGGATGGGGAATATAGATTAATGTTTATGATTGTTCAAGATGGATGGGGTGCATTTAAGTTAAGGTTTTCCCTCACCCTATCCCTCTCCCGCAATCACTGCTTGTCGACTAGCTTGCAGTGGTGGGCGGGAGAGGGGACCTGCTAATGGGCGTTGGGCTATGTTACTGACTACGGATAGTTCTGCTCTTACATACCACTGGTACTTCTGCTTTTACTTACTGCTTTTACTTACTACTTTTACATGAGCTTCTTGCTCGCTTACTGGTCTGTCCAATGAGCCATCCATTCCATGACCTAAATTTACAATCACTTCTTTCGCTGCGCCTTTCTCATTGTCACTGCCGAAATCATCGTCATCAACCACTTGCTTAGCAACCTCTTTACCGCCAACTAGCACTAATTTGCCATGCATGTTTGTATTATTCAGGCGTTCAGCTGGTGATGGCCCTGTGCTGACTGGTTCATATTGCTCTAATTCAATCGCAGCTTTAGCGGCTTGTTCTGCCTTGTGCATACGATATCCTTTATAGATCGCGACTCCCACACCAACGACAGCAGCGGCCACACCAATGCCAGCCAAAGCTATTTTGCCTAGCAAGAACACTGCCACCACGGCAGCTGTTGCGACTGCACCCGCTGCAGCGCCCAAACCGTTATTGATTGCCAGCTTGCGGTATTTGTCTTTTTTCACCTGATCTTTTTGGCCTGATGCTTTGCCAGCGTAATAAATCGCAGACCCTGCTTGATATAATGTTTTACCGCCTATGGCCGCGGTGAATAAAATCGGTGTGGCCAGTGCAAACATACCACCTGCCACCAGTGCACCAACCACCGCTGCGACCACGGCGGCAGCCGCTAAGGTTTCTACAATCGCTGCGACCACACTACGCTGCTTGCGGTCTATCCAAGCCTGACGCCACGCTAAAATCGTTTTAAAGACGTGAGCTGCTGCGGCGATGGGGAATAAAAAATATTTACCGATGGATTCCAGGAAGACATGTGCGCCTTCAGAGAGGAATAATCCATTAATCACACCGAAATCTGCCTGGTCTGCTGCTGTGACCACTGCATCCATTTTACCGTTGCGCGCGGCCACCAGGTTACGCTGTGGCTTGCTCTGTTCAAATAACTTAGTCATATCACTTACCTCATTGATCTGTCTGTTTATATAGTCAACAAGGCTACACTGTTGCAATTTTGAAGTTAATAGCCAATAATTCAGAACATAATTTACATTTTGGATATAATGATGAGCATACTAGAAGACACAGCGATATTCGCGGCCATTATCAGTACTGGCGGGTTTGCCAAAGCGGCACAAAAATTGAATCTTTCCAATGGCTTGGTCAGCCGGCGATTAGCTGCGCTGGAAAAAGCACTGGGTGTGACACTGATTAAGCGCACCACCCGGCAATTGGTGCTAACGCCCGAAGGCGAGCTATTTTGGCAGCATGCGCGGCGGATACAGCAAGAAATGGATACAGCCCTCAGCACCATCCACGCCTTATCCGACAAACCGACGGGACATATACGCATAAGTGCCCCGCCGCATTTTGGGCGGCATTACCTCAGCGGCATTCTGAATGACTTTATGGCGCAGTTTGAAGATATTACTTTAGAGTTGTTTTTATCGAATAAGCGCCTGGATCCTATCGAACATAATATTGATTTGATGGTGCGAGGTGTTGGGTATCTGGAGCATCACATGCCGGATAGCAATTTGAAATCGCGATTGCTGATTAAATCGCGCAATATGCTGTTTGCTTCCAGAGAATATTTATTAACACACGGCATTCCACAGACACCTGAAGATTTGCTCAAGCACAGGATATTAGGACAAAGAATATTTGATGAACCTTCTACTCATGAAAAATGGACGTACTGGGTAAAAGGGCAGGAAATGCATATTGAACTGGAACCCAGTTATTTTACGAATGATTTAGACTGCAGAATCACTGCCTGTTTGGCGGGACAAGGCATACTGAAGTACTCCGAGTTAATTGAGCAAAATTGCTTGGTGAAATCATTGCCGTTAGTAAAAGTGTTAGAGAATTATGATTGGGGGGAGATGTCGATTTATGCTGCGTACAGTCAGCAGCAGGCACTGCCGGTGCGGACACGGTTGTTGCTGGATTTTATTACGGCTAAAACTAAGCATATTGTTTGATTTGATGCTGACTGTGTTATTTGTGGGGCTTTGTTGTTCCCTCACCCTGTCCCTCTCCCGCAACCACCTGCTGCGTGCTTGTTGGCCGCGGTATGCGGGAGAGGGGACCTGCTAATGGGCTGATTGGGTAAATTTGCTTGCTTGCGTTTTTATCCTGCTGACGGGTTGTTTGGGTGAGTTTGTTAGCTGGGCTTTAGAAATAGTGTAGATCATAAGCCATGGACTGCTGTGCATTAGAAGGTCCCCTCTCCCGCCCACCGCGGCTAATAAGCACGCGGCAGGTGGCTGCGGGAGAGGGACAGGGTGAGGGAAAGATCCGTCTTACTGCTGCGACATCAACACATAATAATAGCTTACCAATTCCATGTAATGCTTAATCGCATAACGTTCATTCGTACCATGGAAGCGTGTCATATCACTGGTATCCAACACCAAGGGTGAATAACGATAAACATTATTCGCCACCTGTGTGAAAAACCGTGAATCCGTCGCAGCAGATAAAATAATAGGCGTGATTAACACATCTTTTCCATACACCTCTCTTGTGGTCGCCGCCATTTGCGCATAAGCGGCAGAATCAACAGCAGCCACTGGTGAGGGTTCTGAACCATTAAGCTGCTCAATATCAATATGCGGGTTATTCGTTTCAGTTTTCACTCGCGCAATGACAGAAGCAATCGTGTCGTGAACGTCAATTCTGAAATTAACAATGGCAGATGCCGTCGCAGGCAACACGTTTTCCTTGTTACCGGCATTAATAATCGTTGGCGCCTGCGTTGTACGTATCATGGAGCTCATCACCGGTGACTGATTAAAACGTTTAATAATCAACGGTGAAAAAAGCCAGGTGTTAGTCAAGGCAGCGCGTTTGTAAAATGGCATAGGCACTGCAATATGCTGCAGAAAATCCTGCATAGTCCCATTCAGATTAGCGGGAAATGGATGTATCATTAATGTATTAATCGCTGCACTCAAATCACCAATTGCAGTATGAGCAGATGGCATAGAAGAATGACCACCAATAGCATGCGCCGTGAATCGTAAATCCAGATAACCTTTTTCACCAACTCCAATTAAGCCTAACGTCATGGGGACATCAGGCACCATGTTTTCACTAATCACACCACCTTCATCATAAACACTCTCTAAACGAATATGATGATCCTTAAAATAAGCACTACCTAATTTTGCTGTGTGATAACCACCTTCTTCATCATCGCCGAAATAAAAATAAATAGTACGCTCTGGAGTAAAGTGATTTTCTAACAAGGTATTGGCACTGGCGAACAAAGCGTTTAACGTGGCCTTGCAATCAATCGCGCCCCTGCCCCACACATAACCATCTTTTACCACACCAGCAAACGGCGGATATTGCCAGTCTTTTTCAGTGCCGGGCGCAATTGGCACGACATCTTGATGCGCCATCATCAAGATTGGCAATAACTTTTCATTCTTGCCCTGCCATTTCAGTATCAGTGCGTGTTTACCGATAGTTGTGACCGTCATGCTGGAAAATACCTGCGGATAGACCGATTTAAAAAACTGCAATAGACCAGTGAATTGGGCATCTTCCTGCACTTGCGTACCATGATTAATGGTTTGGTAAGTGAGAGATTTGGCAAATGCCGCAGTTAATTTATCTTGATTCAACTTAGGCATGGCAACATTCGCCACCGAGGTGGTGCCGCCATGCCATGCAGTAAAATAAAATGTGCGCGCACAAACAATCAGTGCCAGTACTGCCAGCACAGCCAACGCCAGTTTTAAAAATGACTTCATAATGCTTCCTTTTGTTAATTACAGATCAAACGATGAAAAACTCTCAAAATAACGTTTTTCTTCTAACTTGGTTAAGGCTCTGCTTGAAGCAGGGTGATACAATCGTGCAGAGGACGCCAGCTTCATTGATGAAACCTTGCACATGCGTTAAGATGCGAAAGATACTACCTCAACGGACAAGATCATGCATGCAAAAATTCACACCTACCCAATGCGGATACTCGAAGGACACTTAGACACATTCGGTCATGTTAACAACGCGGTATATCTGGCGATTTGTGAAGAAGCACGCTGGGACTTGATTACCAAAAATGGTTATGGTCTTGATAAAATCATGGCAACAGGCATAGGCCCAACGATTTTAGAAATCAAAATTAATTTCCTGAAAGAATTAAAATTGCGTGATGAGATTATCATTGAAACCAGACTGGTATCGTATACCAAGAAAATTGGCATCCTCGAACATCGCATTATGCGCGGCACTGAAGTTTGCTGCACAGCGGAACTGGTGTTGGCACTATTCGATTTAAAACAACGAAAAATCATTTCGCCAACGCCTGAGTGGCTAGTTGGGATTGGGGCAATGAAAGCTTAGGCTGCAATAGTGAAACTATTGCAGGCACTATATACAACTCAAGAATGGGATGAAATTTCTTTATGTCTAGAGAAACTTCTTAAAATCAACATGATACTTAACTGGCTCAAATTCCACATAGGAATAATCAGCCAAATCATGCAACTGAAAGGGGTCTTGCGCCAAGATAGACTGCAACTGGGCTTTATCTTTCAATTGAGACAGAATAATCCCGCCAGTACGCGGGTTCCTGGGGCCGGATGCGATGAAATAATTTTTCTGATAACCATCTTCTAGAAACGAACGGTGTGCCACTAAGTGTTTTTCAATTTCTTCAATCGGTTTTTTATAATTAATTTCAACAATAAACATATTTGCTCCAAGTCACTTTCTGAATGCGACTAGTAGAGCATGAAATAACATGAATCACAATGTTCAGAACAATCACAAAAAAGCCCCTGTTTTACAGAGGCTTTTTATGCGTGCGTTGCTGCGTTTATTTGGTAACTTGATTACCGATAATACCGCCACCAACTGCACCAGCAATGGTACCAGCTGCACTACCGCCGGTTAATGCGCTTCCTGCCACACCGCCAAGAACTGCACCACCAGTTGTACCTAATTCACGATTAGTACAAGCTGTTACTAAACACATGGCTAACACTAAACTGATTCCTGATAATATTATTTTTTTCATTGTTTAGTCCGTCCATTCATGAAGGATCAATTACATTATAGCATTAAGGCGATATCGCTAAATTAAGCTCCATAAATCAACGGGTTGTCTGCTGTGATAGGTTAACAATTAATGACCTCTCAAATTCGCACTTGCTCACAACATCGAAAAATTATTTACGGGAACGCGCTGTTTGATTCTCTGGGTTTTCAACACATCGGAAATCAAAACTTCTGCGCAATCTGATGTCGTTTGGGTCGGGAAGTTTGTGTTTAGCAGGTAGTTTTACTTCTTCTGGTAAATCCAGTCGTCTTGCGCAGTAGGCGTGTACGATTTTGTTTGCACCAGGGACATTTTCAACTGCGGCTTTAATAGCTACCATGTCCTCTACCGTCTCAATCAGGCTGCCATATATTTCCAAGGCCACTGTCAACTCTGCCAACATATCAGCAGTATTTTGTTGCTGCCTGAATAGCAAATCACAGCACAAGGTTGACAACAAGGTTGATAAATACGTGCTTAACACAGCCACTTTTTGCTTCTTGCCTTCGGTTTTGGGAATCCAGTAATTACCCCAGTTTTTCACATAGTCCACTCTGCTTTCGGTATTAGAGATCAAACGACTGATTTGCACCATTTGTTCTGCGTCTCTAGTGATTCTGATGTAGTTAGTCGCAATATTGTCAGCAACGGTGACATTGGTTGTAGTCCACATTAACGGTGCAATCATATATTGCGATTTAACACACTCTTTATTATTACTTAGAAAAACCGATTGTGCATTTTCATATAGATGGGTAATCGAACCAAACTCACAGTACTGCACCAGAAAAAATTTCTCCGGCTGCTTCAGCTTCTCATTAGGGTATGGCGCTCCACTACTGTTGATGAGTTGCGATTTGATACTGGATTTTGCCAGTGTATCATCATGAACGTGCACCCACTGCGCTGGTTTGCTTTTCTTTAAGAGATCGCGCTTACCTTCTTCATCCAGCAATGATAACACTTGCTGAAACTGATGTGCGTTAGTGATGCGGTCTATTAGCTGCAGGGCCTCGCTATTCACCACCGCTTGCTTAGGTCTATGTGCCAGAATTCGCTTGATTACCTCTTCCGTGAAGCTGCCTTTCTTTTCCACCCTCGGTTTTCCGCGCTGCATGCTGAGTCCTTAGCAAATGGTTACTGCGAATCGTCATTGAATAGTAACAATTTGATTTAACAATTAAAAGCCCACCGCGTAGCAGAAAAAGCGCATTTATGGTAATCTTGGCTGACACACTGGAGTCCGTTATGAATCACTTTATTAATTTGCATTGGGAAACCTATGCCTATCTTATTTCATTAGCCGCAACGGCCGCGTTTGCTATTACAGCTGTGTTGGCCATTCGAAGTGACAACGACATTGATATTGTTGGTGCCATGATTCTAGGTTTAATCACCGCTATTGGTGGCGGTACCGTTAGGGATATGATCTTGAATGTGCCGGTATTCTGGTCGCAAGATTTATCATTTGTCTGGATTGCGATTACCGCATCCGTTGCCGCGCTGTTTGGTCGTAAATTCTTTTCTCATCGTTACATGTTTGCCGTCATGTTATATCTTGACGCACTAGGCGTTGCTTTATTCGGCATTCAAGCAACTGCTAAAGCTTGGGCGTTAGGCTTTGGTTTACCCGTTGCGCCTGTCATTATGGGCGTCACAACAGCCATTGGCGGCGGCTTGATGCGTGACACCTTAGCTGGCAGAACCACGCTGTTAATGCGTCAGGAAATTTATGTGACGCCAGTATTAGTATTCAGCATGATTTACGTTACGGTGTTGCAATACTTCCCTGAATATATCGTCTCCGGCGGCTTTATCTGTATTATTGGCGCATTCCTTTTCCGCTGCGCCGCTATCTATTGGGATTTATCCATGCCAGCATTTGCGCGAGTGAATGGGCAGGTCCACGATTAATGATTTAAACGAGGGCTGCTCATCGTTACATCCAGGCGTACATCTATCATCTCAACATAGGAATGCTTTAACTCTTGCTCGAAATCATCTTGCCGCGCGTTATGATGATTGCCTTCAGCCAACTGTTGCTTCACTGCAAAATAAGCATGTTTCAATTGTTCACACAAGCCTTCCTGACAACCGACTTTAATACCACGCCAAACAAACTTACACAGCACAGCACTATATAAATTATCTGCCACAAATGGAAAATCAGCCATGCTGGATTCATACAGCGCATTTAAATCAGTGACGTGTCCGTAATGATTGCGATGCAATACATGGCACATCACAATAAAATACATGACATCCCTTAACTCTGGATAATGCAAAAATATTTCTTTTTTCAGTTGCGGGCAGGCATGATACAACCATTGACCTACCTCTCCTATCATCATGATAATTCCTCGATAACCGTCATGACAGGCATCATCTAACTTCTTGCACATAGCTAATTTATTATAAAGCGTATCGATCGTTTTTAATTCTTCGAAATAAGTAGCTAGCTCAGTGAAAATAGTTGCTTCATTGCGTTGGATCACCACATTATTTTGCCTTGGCAAAATCACAGCACAAAGAGGTGACCTGCGCGCTTGGCTGATCACGACATTCATATCATCTGTCTCCGCCAGGAAACAACGCTTCACACAGTCCTCTAGATCGACCAATTTAATTAGATGGAAATTATGTTTAATGGCAGCGACAAAAAGTTTCAGTGATCGCTTCAGCTCTTGATTTCGCACCGTTTGCGGCACCTTGACTTCATCGCCACCTTTATCATTCAGGCTTTGCAGGAACAACAAATAGCGCATTAAACGGTATGATAGTGCACGCAGTCTGAACTGCTCACATGATTTGGGCGAGAACGCGACGTCAGTTAGAATTTCATTTAACAATTCACGATGATGGTCAATTAAATCAAACGGCCAATCTCTTGTTTCGCGATGAATGATGGCCGCTAATTCAGGATCGATGGTGATGGATGTCGTGGTTGGCGGCAAAGATGGTTTGCGCGCGGGCGTTGCCGGGAACAATCTTGCTGTTTTTGGAACAAGCATTTTCATGGTACTGAAATCAACATCATCAACATCCCTGACCACTTTGTCTCTTTCAACTACTGCAGGTTTTTGTGCAACCGCAACCACTGGTGCTGGCGCAGACGCAGGAGTTACCGCTTGTGCTTTTTTAGCCTTTGCCAAAGCTTGTTGTTGCTGCAGAGCCGCCTGCCTTTTTGCTTCATCCGCTTGCTGCTTGGCTTTCTCAGCACGTTTTTTCGACCCATTATATTGATCCAGATTGGGCGCTGCTTTGTCTACTGCATGCTTCATTTTAACGGCTAATTCTTCTTTCACTTTTTTACGCAAGTCATGATCTTCATTCAGCAGCAACAAACCGCGCGTCAATCCCGACTCAAACAGGATGAGCGCTTCTTCATCCTCAAATTCCATTTGTTTGGTGCACCTATCCAACTTGGCGATGATGTCTTCGCAAATGATTGCTACATCTGCTGCTAGCTTGACTTTGGTGTCTCTCATTTCATCACGCAAGGCGGTGAACTTTGCTTTCAAATCTGCTACTTTCCCAGCATTGTATGAAATCAGTGATTTTTCCGCCGCCTGATATCTTTTCTCAAAAGCAGCGGTTTGCGCCAACTTCTCTAATTGTAATCGGTGTGCGTGTTCGATTCTTTGCTCGTGCCTCAGCAAAATAGCATTCCACACCACAGCGCAAAACGCTTTAACCGAGGCATCAATTAACACTTCCTGCGCATCAACTGGCTGTAAATGACAAACGCCGTCTGGTTGATAGACACAAACAAAGCCAGACATCGTCACAAACGCTTCAAATAATTCTTTAGCGATAGCGGCATCATAAGCTAAACGACCTTCACCAGGATGACTAAGCTTGAATACGAATTCAGATTTTCTATTGCGGCTTACTTTGATTCCCAGTATCGAGAATAATGCATCCTCTGCCACGACTTCTTGCTTATCTATGATTTTTAACTGGCGCAAGACTTGCATAGCACGCTGCAATAGTGGATCAATGATAGATTGCTTGTCTTGCAGCGAACAGTGCAGCAAGTTTGTCTGGATTAGTTTCACGTGACGAATATCTTGCTGTCGCTCTACCGGAAAGGAAACAACAGCGTTTTGCATGCGATCATCATACTGAACGTGAATATAAGGTATGGCTCCGAAATGCGATAGCAGCGTTTCGATTGCTTTTTGCTTTTGCGTAGCCAACCTTTCTCTATCCTTACGCTTTTGGTCTACGTGTTTCTTGCTATACAAGGCCAGCATAAAACCAATCATGCCCAGCATTAATGCAAGCACATATTGATAATAATCAGTGATCAATGAAGTCTGAATTTCGGCCTCATAGGTGCGGTCTTCTTCTGGCTGAAATAACTCACGATCATCATATAACGGCTTTAATTTCTGCGCTTGTGTAAGTAATAGTGGACGGTACTCATCAAGTGTTGATGATGACTGAGCCAGCATTTCGGTAGCAACCACATCACCATACATTGCCAAACGCTTTAACTCTTGAGTTGTATGATGACGCTGCAAAAGCATGATGCGGTGCGCTACAGGGTCACCTACGCGTGCCGCCGCTTTTAACCAGGACGCTGCCAACTCTTTCTTGTTTTGCTGCAAACATAGTTGATACATTGCCAACATATTTGCAGGTGTATCCAGTACGCCTTTGTCAAGCCTTTCCATGATTGGGCTGTTAACTCCCTTGAGCAAAACCAGTGTTTTAGCACGCAAATAATATTGCTGCTCAACAGAAAAATCCGGACTGCGTAATGCAGGTATGAGATTGCGCTCCCACGGTTGATGCGGGCGATGCAAGCCATCAAACAAGCCCTGTCTGCTTGATAAACGGATACCCGCGTCCTGGTATCGCTGCCCAAGCGAATAAGCCTCGACTTTTTTTAGTCGCGGCGATAATTCATTTACGTGCATGAAATATTTCGCATAGATCGGTTCATCTGGAACTTTTGGCAGATCTGAATATTCCAGTTGCAGCTTCAATTTTGTTAACTCGATTAATTCATGCAGCCCCTCTAATTGACTTTGAAAGATGAATTCTTCCATCTCCAAAAATCGCAAATCCTTGGATAATTGAGAGGTTGATACCTTCTTGATGCGCTCCAGCACTTCCAATGTCTCACTGCAAAAATCAAAATAGATTCGCCAATCACGCCTGCCTTGCATCACCGCTTGCGCGAACAAAGCTCGTGAGGTAGACATAAGATTCACGCGCTGCCAGCCCGCTATTTTTGCATTATTTTTCAATTTCGCATGCACCACAGATGCCATATGATCATAATAATAAGCTGAGAAAACAATGCTGTCTGAAACGAGCCTATCCAGTTTTTCTGATAAAGTCTCAATCGGCAGCGCATAGAAACCACGGTACACATCCACATAAATGCGATTGAACAAGGCGACTAATGAAGGCGGTAATGTGGGCACCTCCTCCATATTGATTTTTGCACCATACATGATGGTCGCAGCACTGGTCACCCCGCTGCGAAAGCCCATGGCTGACCAGCACACTACCAATAGTTGTCGTGAAGCTGTAGAAAGATTCGGTACATCTGTACTAATGTAATAATCTGCCACTTGCTCAAAGCAAGTGTTTGCACCACTTCTAAATTGGCGAATCATCTCATCCACCGCGGCCGCATCAGGATGATGATTTTTCAATAGCGCAAATAGCTCCAGCATATTCAAGTCGCTGCCATCGCGCTTGACTGGATTCCATGCGAGGTTCTCTCCAGCCGGCTTAAACCGTCTATTGATGCCATCCGCGTATTTCGCGCGACTCAGCGCATGATCCTTGCTGAGATCATCTAATATGGACAGCGTGCGTGCAGGATCCTGTCGGTAACACTGATTCTTATAAAACCAAACCAAATCCCCAACCGACATGACTAACGGTGCTATGTTTAATTCTTTACTTTCGACAATGTCAATCATGTCTCTAGTTGCGTCAAAATAACCTAATGATGCGGCGAGCGCCGTTTTTTTGAGACCCATGATATGGACATCAGGAATGTGTTCTATTGACGTGAGAGCCTTATAGCGCAGCATACGGCCAAGCAAATGCACACTGGCTAAATGACCATGCGAAGCAGCAACCCTTGTCCAGACAAATTGGCGATCTGGTTTGTTCGCATAGAAGCTAATAATTTCAGGTATACCCGAATAATCACCATCACGCAGCGCAGACAGAATGCGTTGATATTTTTCTCTAGGCTTGCGACCTAAGCCTGCGATATCCTCTTGCAACTGATCAAGACTTTCAGTTGAGATACTTTCTGGCTCAACAATCGCCTGCGCACTCCACTCCACAGACTTCGCTTGCGAAGGAATTTGAATGCCGTAAGTACGCGCCATCTCTTCTGACAACTGAATCAGCGCTTTATGATTCTCACCTAACCTAAATGGATTTTGCGCAGTGCGCATCGCACTTTCCAGGTATGGCATCAATCTGGCTTCTTCATTTCTAATGCGCCTGCTATGCATATGACGGTCCAGCGCCAAATTGGGATTTAATTGCAATGCTTGACGATAAAAGTAATTGGCCTTATCCCGATTTTGTTTAACCAGAAAACCTTCCGCATACATGTCACCTAATTTTATGGCTGCATCGATTGATGCCATCGCCGATAATTCGCGAATTTTTCTGATAGGAGCATTGTCATTCTCGACAGGCTCGAGGATGACGGTTCGCCCTTTATTTCTGGGCTCAAAATAGACGCCATATTCCATGAGATTGGCTGGCGAAGGCAAGACACGCTCAACATCTAATTCCAGGGTCAGCGCTTTTAATTTTGCTTTTGCCATGTGCAAGCTTGAACGTAATTGCCTAATCGCTTCGTCGCCGATTAACGTATCCACGCTCATGACACCGGCATTATTACGTTGAAAATACACACTGCGCTTGAATAAGGCTTCTTCTGCGAGTTCAACAACCGCAGTTAGTGTTTTTACTGCTTTTGAGACGTTTTTATAAAATGCAAAATACTCATCAGCCTTGAAATCACGCCAGGATAATTGTTCGAATTTTTTATCGCTTTTGCTGTGATCATCAATAATGGCCAGTGCTGCCTGCATAACACCGCGATAGGCAGAAGAATTTTTTGGTGATTGAATCAGAGACTGGACGTAATAATTTAGCGCAAGCTCTTTATCCACCTTGCCAAAGTAACCCCAAAGATACGCTTCACCTAACAAATACGAACTACGCGCATGACCCCAGTAAGCACCGATTCGCAAGTAGTGTTCGCTCTCGCGCAGATACGCAGCTTTTTCCGCCACTGCTTCAGCCTCGGTACCAGGGCATGAGGTTCTGATATCACTCATTAAGAACTCATAATCCCGATCAGGATAGGGATAGAGACGCTCACCAAGAAATTGGTATGCGAGCACATTACCTAACTTCGCCGCAATCAACGCCCACTCATAGGCTCGTTTGCTATTAGACTTCAGCAAACCATTTGAATAAAGATAGCCGCTCAACACGTGATAAAGTGCGTGCTGACTATTAGCTGTGATTTCTCGCATCATGCGGCCAGCTTCAGGATGTTGCTTATCAATATCTTTTTCCAACTGATCAATCATCTCTGCAGGAATGTCGATATCAGCAAACTGATGCGTCGCTGCACCTTTCGCATACATGTAGTTGTCTTCAGTCAACTCGGGTGATTCCTGGAGTTGAAAATACTTAAATGCAGCTACCGGATGTTTATTTAACCCAAGGTTTGCGACTGCTGCTTCATGCGCGTTCATCGTAGGCAAGGCATTTTCCTGTACTGGGTAACGCGCAGCGATCATGACGTTTTCAGCACTTTTGAGAATAGCGGGGTCAATTTCAGATTGGCTACGCGTGATCACTTGATGTAAATATTTTTCAGAAATGATCTGATTTTCAGGTGGTATTTTTGGATAGCCTGCGTGGACTTGCGCCGATTGAACTGACATCAACTGCAAAGGGTCTTGCAATGCTGATGTATTTTCTTCTCCAGCTAAGCACACCTCTGAACCAGTACCTGACGGTGTCACCAAACCTGCCGCACGACCAAACTGCGCTGACAAGGTAAACAGCAAACCAAACCTGGCAAACAGTGCCGCGAATGAATTGCCTGTGCTTGGTTCGGCATAGTCGCCAGCGAATTCATCTGCTGCGACATAGTCACTGACTGCTTCTGCGCTTGGTACGGGAATAAGCTCATAGACTGCGTTTTGTAACGCTTCTGCAGAAATGAGCTGACTGTCATCCTGCAGTAGGCGATGAAAGTAAAACCATCTGCTAAGGTAATCATGAATGGTTTTTTTGAACGTGTTCAGCTGCTCTGCTTTTTCATCACAAGCTGTTTCAACTGCTTGCGCTAACACATGCGTCATGTGCCGCAGCCACGCTTCGTCTTTTACTGCGCACTGTCAACTTGCTGGTAATGCAAAAACGCTTGTTTTACTTTCTTAAAGTATGCAGCTAGCGGCATGTCATCAATCAAGATTAAGTCTTGCTGATAACGCTGCTCATGCTGCTCTATCACTGACAAAGCCAGTGACAATGGCTGCCAGCGATAAAAATCTTTGATGAACGTAAACACAACGGTGTCGATTTTATAGAGTAATTGCTGATACCTGTCATACACCGGACACACACTGGCTTCAAGCAGCGTTGGTGCTGTACCGTTAATTTTTTGCTGCAGGGATAAATAGAGCTTGAGTTGTTTGATGCTGGAAAAATAGTCTTCAAGCGCGAGATGATGATGAAACACCGCGAGCTCATCTGCCTGCATTAACTTCGCTAACTTCTTTAAACATTTTTCTATCGGTGCGCCTGCTTGCATCATCGCTGCAAGTTTTTCATAGCCGGGAGGTATCAATGTAAATACACGCGTTGAATTCGACATGGTTACTTTTTGTAAGTTGTTATTTTTTAAATATTTTAACAATCAGGTCGGCAATATATACGCACTGTATTTTTGAGTCAAACATTCTGTTTTTGGCTAGTATGCTCGTGTGTTTAATCAACCGTTTAGGATTAAGTTGACCGCTACAGGCTGGAGGTTATAGCATCTAAGCCAACTCGCTTCTGATCTCGCATTAAAAGGAATCCAAACCATGCTTAGCGGACTGTTCCAATCAGCTAAATCTGCATATAACACCGCCTCAGCGACTGCAGAAACCATCTCACATCTCATCTATGGCAAAACTGAAGGCCAACTTACCACCTACGAAGAATCCTTTATTAAATCTGCCAAAGAACTGTGTAAATCAAACGGTGGCAAACTGCCATCAGGCGCTGTTGTGCTGTTCGCATTCATGGATAAATACATAGCACGCTCCGCGCGACCACTCAAAGACATGACTCAAGTGGAAGTGGTCAAGCAATGCAAATCCATTTTAGCGAATCGCGGTGATGAAGCCATACCGGAAGTCATGAATCAGATACGCGAGGTCAAAGTCATTGAACAGGACGGCTACTTCGCCACACTACTGAATGTATTCTTCTATTTATTTCCACAACACGACCCACACGACTTGGATAATTTGAAAAATGCTAAAGGTCAAAGAAAGGTTTTAGCGCCCGCAAAATATCAATTGAACAAATGGTATGAACAAGTTTGCAATGCAAAAACATTTCCACACCAGCTTGCTGGTTATCAGTTGGAACAAGTTGCGGAAAATATTCCAGATCAATACGTAGACGCGTTCGCGTACTCATTACTGAACAATTTGCAATCTGAAACTGTTCACAGCTTATCTGATCTAGCCCATGAAATTAAAGTCAGCTCTAAATTTATCGCGCTAGGCATCTTATTCAAAAGAGTCAAAACTCGTGATCTTAAAGCCAGCATCAAGAAGCGATTAGAAGATGAAGCTGAAGTCACACCTGGCAATCTCAGCCCCTGCATCATTGGTGCAGCATTGGCGCTGCGCAGAATAGATGAATACTGCCCTAAAGCAATGGCTATTGCTTTAATATCTTATGTCTCTAACCACATGGATGTGATCTTGCAGATGCCTGACAGAATTAAATCTGCTTACGATGCAAATCAAAAACATGAGTTTACTGTTTTTCTCAGTAAAATATTTCAAGCCTTGCTACAATATGAACGCAGTCTTGGCACCACACAAATGCAAACGATCATGTTCCATCTTTTGCAAGCCAAATATTGCGACTTATTTAGATATGAAATTAATTTACTGCGTTACTGGATGTCACAAGAGCAACTTGCACAGTTTCGCGCTCTCATGACACCAAAGAAAGATACCAACGATGAAACCTATTTTGTTTGTCGGCCATGGCTGGAAGATCGGCATTTTCTCGTACCAGCACATTACCAAAAGCAGCCTTATACCGATCGCAATCTGGCAAAAATGCTCACGCCTACGCAGCAAGAACCGCTTATCACGACCTACCAGATGCCACTTGCCGCCAGATTAAAAGCATTAATGCGTGACATGGACGGTGAAGAATCCATAGAAAAAGGAAACGGCGAACATATTTCTATGTCTGTCATCTCTTCCTTATACACGGTTATTCCTCATCTCTGTGCTGAGTTACGCACGAAAGATAGAGGTAGCTTTAGTGTGTTTCTTCATGATGAATCATTAAACAAACTGCATGAAGTCTATCTTCAGTATATGGATGCAGTGACTTTGCTTAATGCTTCTCAACAATTTTCTAAGGATTCCAGATTAGCTTTTGCAAAACAAATATTGGAAACGATAGAGATGCTAGACCCAGTAGAACAATTCATCCCGGTTCATGCGGCGCTATCTATCTGCCCAGATTTATTAGATGATGCAGCGCTTAAAGCCTTATGTGAAAAAACATTATTAAAGAGCCTGGTGTATGGCCAGCTAGGAAAACATGAAGCTAGCATCATGAATGCATTTTCCATCTATGCGAATAAAATCGAATTTAATGAATTGCCGCCGTTATTACTCGCCATGTCGACTGATAATTCAACGACAACGTTATTCGCCATGCATCACGTCAATAAGATTTATGAAAAACGGTGGCCGGCGGCACAGCATCAGGCTCGTGTTGATAAATCCATGCACATATCGGACAATGCATCATCGAACCAATATGGAAAATAGTCATTTAAGGAGAGCAAAGCATGTGGGATTTTATTGTTAATACGTTTTCTAATATCAATTATCTGGCTGTGATTGCTGCCATTATTTCATCGTGGTTATTGGGCGGGCTTTGGTATAACAAACTGGTGTTTGGTTCCGTCTATTCCCAAAGCGACGCCGGCAAAATGGCACCAAGCCGCCATCCTGGTAAGATGTTTTTTATCGCCTTCGTTATGTGGACCATTTCGGCACTTGCTTTCACCTTCTGTCTGGGTCAAAACCCACCATTAGGCCTGGCAATTATGGTGGGCGCTCTAACCGGTATCTGCTTTGTTTCCACCTCACTCGCGGTCAACTATGTGTTTTCTGGTAGAAGCTTTAAAGTATTTTTAGTTGATGCTGGGTATCACACCTTACAGTTCACGATTTATGGGGTGATTTACGGTCTTTGGCATTAATTCATTTTATATTGGCGCCTGTTAATGCTGATGTTGGCAGGCGTTTTGATTTGATCGCGACTACTTTTCCCCTCACCCTATCCCTCTCCCGCCCCGTGTCGCCGAGTGGATGACAACAAGTGATTGCGGGAGAGGGACGGGGTGAGGGTAAAAGTCAGCTCATAAACCGGCCCACCATAGCGCAAAATCATATAGCAGGTTATGATATTGACAGACCCATAACGCAGGACGCAGAGCGGTGAAAGTTCCCCCACGATATGCCATCTTACTTTTTATTCTGTTACTGGCAGCGTCCTATTTGATAAATCCAGCCCTATTTGATTTTGCCCCACCATTTAAAACAGTCGATGAACCAGAGTCGCAACAAGTCTTGTTAATACGTCATTTGAAAAATGCAAATACACCAGAAATTTCCTACGACATCATCAAATCCATGCCGCACAACATTCGCAACTTCACCGAAGGCCTGGTACTCGATAAACATAAGTTGTATGAAAGCGATGGCCTCTATAACAACTCTGTCATTAATGTTTATAACACCGATACCGATGAACTCATCAAATTAACAAAACTGTCACCAAAATATTTCGGCGAAGGCATTGCCATTCTCGGCGATAAAATTTATCAACTAACTTATCGCGAACACACTGCATTCATTTATGATAAAGCCACCTTGAAGCTGCAAACCACCTTGGTTTATCCATACGAAGGCTGGGGACTCACCACAGATGGCAAAGTGTTAATGGCCAGTAACGGCTCGTCGAGCATCTTTTTCCTCAAACCGCTCACTCTGCAAACCCTCTCAGAACTCCCAGTAAAAGATAAAAATAACCACCCTATCGCCGGCCTCAATGAACTGGAATATGTGAACGGAAAAATTTACGCGAATGTCTGGCCTACCGATATTATCGTGATCATTGATGTCAAAACCGGCATCGTCGAAGGCTGGATCAATTTACAGAGAATTAAACCACGCGAAGATATCATCTCGTCTGATACCGCCACCAATGGCATCGCGTTTGACGCAGAAAATAATCGTTTGATCGTGACGGGAAAAAGATGGCCTTATTTCGCCGTGATCAGACTGATCCCAGCAGAGTAATACCAAACTCAGCAGCCAGCTCGGCCGTTTCATACAATGGCAGCCCCATAATCCCAGAATAAGAACCCAGGATGTGTTTCACAAACAAGGCGCCCTTACCCTGAATCCCATAGCCGCCAGCTTTATCTGCAGGTTCGCCCGTCGCCCAATAGGCTTCAGCTTCTGGCACGCTGATAGCCCGAAAGGCAACCCGGCTGATGGCGCTTCTTACCACAGCTTTATCACTATTCACCATGGCAATAGCGGTAATCACTTCATGAGTTCTACCGGATAACAACTGCATCATACGCAAGAAATCTTGTTTATCGCGCGGCTTACCCAGTATTTCCTGATTCAGCACCACCACCGTATCCGCACCCAGCACCGGGCAAGCTTCCACTCGTTGTTCAGACTCCCAACCTGCCTGCGCTTTCGCTAAGGCTAATCTATCGGCATAAGCTCGCGCCGACTCACCAGCTATCATTTCTTCCGGCACCTCGTTAGGCAAACAGGCAAAATGCACGCCAATTTGTTTCAGCAGTGCTTGTCTTCTGGGTGAGGTTGAAGCGAGATACAATTGAAGTTGAGACGTCATGTGATAACCTATGCGCTTAGCAGTGAGTGACTATTTAATCCTACTGCCTTAAAAAATCAATTATAATATTCGCTACTATTTTATCGAGGTTGAGCACATGCGCGGTCGTCAATTAACCATCGTCACACTGATTGCTTTTATTATTTTTGCACTGACAGTTGCGTATTATCATTTTCATACTTATTTATTCTCAACCAGTTATCCCATCATCAACCTGCCAAATCCTGCTTATAGCAGCAATGTTTCTATCGAACAGGCATTAAAAACCAGAAGAACAATTAGAGAATTTGCGGATAAACCCATCACCGTGCAGCAACTCGGACAATTATTGTGGGCCGCACAAGGCATTACGTCGCCTGAAGGATGGCGTACCGCACCGTCAGCTGGACCGACCTATCCACTGGAGCTTTATGTAGTTGCAAAAAATGTCACAGGCCTGGCAGTCGGTGTCTATCATTATGTGCCCGCATTACACAGCCTGGAACAAATCTCCCCGGTGAATAAGATACAGGATATTTATCAGGCTAGCAGCCAACAAGCACCATTACTGCAATGTCCTGCTGTGATTATTATTACAGGAGAATATGACCGCACGATTAAAAAATATGGCAACCGCGGCGTACGATATGTGCATCTTGAAGCTGGAACAGCAGCAGAAAATATTGAATTACAAGCTGTGTCATTGCATTTAGGCACTGTCAGCATGGGTGGGTTTAGTGATGCGATGGTGATCAAGGCGCTAGGTATCTCATCCACCCTAACGCCTTTATTCATCATGCCAGTTGGCAACCCAGCACAGTAAACCTTTATTTGCGCTGAGCTTTATCAATGTCGCCGTTGAGAATTTTCGCAAAGGTTTTCATGTTATATCTTTCGGCGACCATGTAACGCGGCATAGACATTCTGTTTTCTGTTCTAATCGCACTGCGATCGTCGATGCTAAATGCCATGGTATAACCGGCATTCGCTGCTTGCTGCTCTAAATCTTTGGTATAAATACCATATGGCCACGCTAACAACGACACTTTGATATTTAATTTCTTATCGAGAACGTCACGCGCTGTGAATAATTGCGCATGCAGTAATTTATTATATTCCGCCGTGGATAAATGTTTCTTCTCATCATTAAAATTCGGATGCCAATACGTATGAGATTCAATATCAAATAATTTCGTATTGTGTAATTCGCGTAACTGATCCCAGGTTAATGCATATTTAGCATTGGAGATGGCGCTAGGATAGATAAATAAAGTCACTGGGTATTGATATTGGCGTATCACTGGCAGCATATATCGATAAACCGTTTCGCGGCCATCATCTGCTGTTATCACTACAGGCTTGGGCGGCAGCTCATTGGTTTTGCCTTGCAGATAACTCACGGCTTGCGCGAGGGGAATAACGGTATAGCCATTGTCTTTTAAGTACTTCATTTGCGCCGCGAACTTTTGCGTGTCGATAGTCATGCTGCCGGGCACAGTTGGGTCAAAATTATGGTAAGTCAAAATGGGTATGCGGACAGTCTCGCTGGCGTAACTCACCGAAGCGAGCAAACACAGTAGAACGAATAATACGAATTGACGCATGATGGCATATCCTCCTTGATATTGCTCATTATGATAGCATGAATTTGCGGCGTTCGTGCGGGTTACGACTTACCTGAATAGTTCGTGCATACCCGCATCACTCACCGCATCCGTCGTAACCGCACTACACACCTCACCCGACGTAACCGCACTACACACCTCACCCGACGTGCCCGCACCACACACCACACCGCCGTGCCCGCAGTACACACCACACCGCCGTGCCCACATCACACGCCTCACCGTCGTCCCCGCACGCTTTTAGCGGGGATCTGTTTGTGTTACTGAGAAAGAATAAGCAAAAAGCCCTACTAACAATTGCACGGTTGCACAAACAGATCCCCGCTAAAAGCGTGCGGGGACGACGGTGAGGCGTGTGATGTGGGCACGGCGGTGTGGTGTGTACTGCGGGCACGGCGGTGTGGTGTGTACTGCGGGCACGACGGTGTGGTGTGTACTGCGGGCACGACAGTGTGGTGTGTACTGCGGGCACGACAGTGTGGTGTGTAGTGCGGGCACGACGGGTGTGTTGGGATTATCCGTATGCATGAAGTTTGTTGTGATAACTCTAGAAACTCACCACACGTAGAGTACAGAAATCCATGTTGCATTCACCTGCAAATCCAGCAATCATATAAAAAATTTTCCGAGGGACTGAGATGAATCAACGCTTGATCACCATCGCTGTAATCGCTGTATTTTTCACTTCATTAGTTGTCTATACCAAACGACACTTCTCCACCACAACTCAAGGATCAACCATGGCAACGACACAGCAATACAAGGATAAAGTGATATTCATCACTGGCGGCACATCTGGTATTGGTTTAGCAACCGCAGTGCAATTTGCGAATGCTGGTGCAGCACACATTATTGTTTGCGGTAGAAATCCCGCAAAATGGGAACAAGCGAAAACTTATGTCAATGCACACACGCCCAACGGCAAAGTCATTGAATACTGGCCATGCGATGTGCGCATTGAATCTGAAATGAAAAAGATGGTGGAAAAGATTTATGACACTTATGGGCGCTTGGATGTGGCGTTTAACAATGCGGGTGTCTCACCAGGCATTTCGCCCGGCGGCAGCGATCTTGACAATATGTCATTTGATTCCATGCTAGGCTCAGATGGCGCCATCATTTATTCATTAGGCACACCACAACCAACCTCCAAAACGGCACCAGATAAAGCCTGGATGCAAAAAGACCCAACAGAAGCACAATTAAATTCGGATTATCGCGAAAACCCAATTGCCACCAGCGTGTTTGGTGTCTTCTTTAGTTTGAAATGGGAAATCATGACTGCGTTCAAACGTCAGCCTAAAGAGTTACCACTAGCCATTATTAACACCGCCAGCCGAAATGGCTTGGTACCAGACCCAAACCGCCCGTTATATGCGGCTTCGAAGGCTTTTATTATTGCGTTAACCAAGTCATTATCTAATAACGTTGCACAACGGTGCGTGAAAGAAAAACGCGCTATGCTGAGAATCAATGCGATTGCACCAGGCCCGGTTGATACCCCCATGGAACGCTCTGCATTTCCAGGTTCTGATGAAAACTTTGTAGCGCATGCCGCCCAAGGCGTACCCATGCAGCGCGTCGCCTCACCAGATGAAATTGCACCTGCTGTTTTATTCCTGGGTGACAGCACGCAAGCAAGCTATATCACTGGAGCGATATTGCCAGTAGATGGTGGCGACGTGGCTTCACCCTATATTCCACCGTTGCAATAACTAAGCCAGGCAATACGTGCAACGGATCCAAGGAACCACTTAAACATTGTTACAGGAATTAATAATGAATAAATTAATCATCGCCAGTTTAGTGACACTGCTTTTCACCAGCCCAAGCTTTGCCGGCACAGCCATCGTCAATGGCGGCGGTTACGGCGGCAATCCACGGCTAGGCATGCTGACCTACGATGGTCAAGCAACGCATTTACCCAGTTTTCCAGTCACACGCAACGATTTAGGATTTTGTTATTTTGCAAATGACTATGCGGTCATACGATCTAACTACACACTCATCGCTTACAATTGCAAATTACCAAGCCCAACGCACTTTGGACTTTACTGGAGCGGCTATCAAGGCAGCACCAATGATGCCTACTCTCCAGAAAACGATGTCATGTTTGCAGCAACTGAAACATTAAAAATGTTTCATGATTGGTTTATGCTTGACTACAACAATATTTCCAAATTAAGTTTGCCGCTGCAATTCCGCTTACATGAAGGAGGCAAAAGCTTTATCGATCATGATAATTCTATTGTGCTGGACGATGGCATTGCTGACATCAGCTATCCAAACACCACACAAACGACCGTTAGCAACATGATTAGCTCAGTGTATTTCAGACAAGTCGACATTAATAATCTTGTCTCCTCAAATCATCCGATTTCATTAGCCTTTAATAACATGACTGCCATGGCTGTTGAATTCTTTGCAACAGGCAAAAACACCTGGCGCATTGGGTATGGCACAGACAAAAATTCAGATCACGCCACTCAATACCTCGATCAACCCAGCAAGAATTGCTACGGCAAAGAACCAGGTGATGCTTGTGACATTGATACATTAGCGCAATACACGCAAGGCATGGACCCCGCTAATGCCAGCGGTTTATTTAGCCGCGCTTTTTATGAGCTAGCTAACACCAAAAATTGGAACACACGCAAAGCTTACGAAGTGTTTCTGGATGCGAAAGTGAATCACTGGGAAAACGACCCAGACTTTCACACTGCGGCTTGCGATGTCCTGGATAGCACAAGTGAATATGGTTACAACACTTACAGCGTTATGCTGGCATTTTCTGTCGTGGGTATAGACACAAGAGATTGTCGCCCAGGCACATGATAAGCTGGCCGTATTGAATAGACAAGGTAACATGGGGATGTGCATGCCACGTCTTCATGCTACTGAAACACATAAACCATTGGCGCAACATTATCTCCCACGCTTTAATATTTTTTTCTCAGGCTCAGCTGCAGATGAATCCTGCTTTGGTTTGAATGCGCCAAACTTGACGATGCTTGCTTGAGATTGAATCTTGTTATTCTTGAGGAAGGTCTCACGTTCATTTGTGTTACGAATAGCAGAAGCAACTTGAATGATCTGGTCATTAGCATTAAACGTTGACACGACTTTTTCAGCAAACGAACGTTGGTAGGGCAAAGGCAAAAGCGAGAGGATCATTTGCACTTTCGTGATTCTATGCTCAAGCTGTCTTCTTAACAGTGTTTGATTAAGCCAATCGATAGACATAACAAATTCAAAGCGCTCTGTCTCTAGCAGTTCTTTCATGAATTTGATGATCCCGTCTTCATCGCAAATGCGATAGAAAACGAAATCGTATTCATGATTGTGTCGATTGATTTGCAGAGCGTCTGCTTCAGTTCGAACTAATTCTTCTGTTGCAATGACCTCTCCTCTCTTCATACGCTCTGTTAACCGGTAATCGATCAACTGCGAATTGACTATTTTTCTCACCCCTGGCTCCAGATTGGACCGCAACAAGGAGGCTAACTCAGCCTCCCCCAAAATAAGGGATTTCAGAGCCAAATGACGATACATGGCTATCGAAATATGCGGTGCAAGCGCACATACGATTCTGATCCGCATGGCATTATCATTAGTGACATCCGTGTAAGTCGTCAGTGAATGCGGTAATTTACTAACTTCTGAACAATATTCAAGGTAAGCGTCTGGATCTGCATTAAACACTGCTTGCATGTAACTAAATGCAGAATAACCTTTCGCAGTACTAGACAAGGCACGCTTGAGGTAGCTACGCTTTTTATTGACATCTAGTCCCGGAAAAATCGCCTCATTATTCAGTTTTGCCAGTTCGTTAGCAGGGCATACGTTAGCAACACTCAACATGACCTCTATTCGCACGTCATGTGAAAATTGTAGCACGCCTGACATGAAACCTTTTGGGTATATCATTTTTTTAAATTCAGGTGCAACGATTTTACGGAATTCAGTGATAGCATACTTCATCAACAGCGTTAGAAATGTGTTTGTTTGGTCACATAAAATAAATTTACCCATGGTTTCTATATATTTATAATAACATCTCAGCACACATTGTCTCACTTCAGCCTTTGTCAGTTTTTTCTTACGCAGTAATTTTGCAAACGCTGAGATATCTGCATCATCAAAGCGACCACAGTAATTAGCCACTACATTGCTTTCTTTGATACAATCCTTAGTCAGACTCAGTATGTCATATAATGAAAAATGGCTAGCGATGGCTTTAAATTTTGATTTCAGTAATAGTCTTTGGTTCGATCTGGATAACGAATAGATAAATGAGTTATCGTTTATCGCTTGATAGGCGAGGTGCATGCCGTACATGACGATTATTTTGAGATGATCCGGCAGATGAGACAAGTAAACATTAATTGCCTCATCAAATTCTTCCATATCTGAAATGTCAGCGTCTGCATCATGACGTGCTGCAACAGCTGCAATCGTATTAATCATCCGCATATCAATGCCTGCAGGTTTGCCCAATTTTTCTAAAATCATTCTGAATAATATACGTAATGCATTTTCACTAGCCCCTACAAACATGGATTGACTGTGTGAAAGATAAGTCTCGAGACAGAAAGCCGACGTTAATGACAAACAGGAAATGAGATAATTGACGCCAAACTCGCCACCTACATTATCTAAAACATAGTTGATATGTTCCGCCGTAAAGCATTCCAGATTATCTAATAATACTCTTTCTATATCCGTTCCTTCATCGGCTAATCTGATATATTCGAGATAAGTTTCACTATCCTGCCCTGCAATGACTGGCGATTGCCCAAATAAATAAGCGCTTGCCAACTCTGCTTTGACACCGCCTAAGGCATCAACCACATAGCGGTCATCACAATCTTCATCCAGCAAATCATCTAGCACTTGCAGGCAGAGATGCTCTGGAATGACATTGCAGCAATCAGCAACGTCCACACCTCGGTTGAACAACTCTCTGTTTTCGTAGATGGTTTCCAGGACCAACACATCATCCGTGACACCTTCCAGCATGAAAAATAAATTCTCTAACTCAGACATATCCTCGCTTAACCATTTCAACACAGGACCTGTGTTTTCAGGAGGGCACATATTGAAGCGTTGCCGTTTTGATTTCGCTTCATTGCCTTGCGCCATTAAGCGATTTATCAGCTTCATTTTTTCAGTTTGATTTGTGACAGCCCGCACTAACACCTGATTAAATTCGCCGTTCAGCATGTTAAATTGATAGAGATTATGTTTGTATGTCTCTAACAAAGCGTTGATGGTTCTGCTACTGCAGCCTAATTTTTTCAATAATTTTCTTGTTTCTGTATGAGCTAATCTTGCCCCTACCTCCTTTTGCTGCATTTCTTGCTGTCTTAGTTGATCAGCACCGACATATTCCTCGCTGATCGTTTTAAACAAAAGATAAAATAGTGTGGCATGACTTTGCTGTTTGAAATTATCGGGATTTGCCAGTATCTCGCCATAACCGCTATCCACTTTAGTCAGCAATGCCAAGATGCCTGCTAACGCAGATTGATGCAGCAGGCATTTAATCATATCAGCCATGAAAACAAGCGGCTTTAATTGCGCTTTAATCGCAGTCACAATATCCAGCTTAATCGCTGCCAGCATATCTTCTTCTGCTTTAGATACATCGGCAGCGCTTGCCGCTGTCAGCTGTATAAAGGCAATATCATGTTCGGTCATGTTGCCCTCAAACAAGAGGGCAATAGCTAGCAGGACAATTTCTACGTCTGTGATATCAGGCTGTTGCTTTAAACCAGTTATCAAATCAGCAGCAGTCTTATTAGTTAACTTTAGTGATACCAAATAATGATATAAGGTCGAATCGACTAAAGTGGATTTTTTCAGTGCTTGCAGAAATGATTGGCGAAATTCATCGAGTGAAAATCCTTCTTCACGTTCTCTTTTATGACCACGCTGCATAGTTATGCTCATCCAAATTGACCATGTGTGCAATCTGCATCATGCCAGAAAAAGTCAAACCTGTCTCTTGGCTTATTTAGATTGATTTCACGTAATACAGTCATTACCATCTGAAAAAAAATTGTGAGGATTTACTCGTGGAACGACTAAAGAACAAAGTAGCAGTCATCACCGGTGGCAGCAGCGGCATTGGTCTAGGTATTGCAGAACATTTTTATCGCGAAGGCGCCAAAGTGGTCATCTTCGGGCGCGATGCTGAAAAACTTGATTCCGCCAAACAAGTCATGGGCAATCAGATATTGACGGTTCAAGGAGATGTTGCAAACACCGAAGATTTAAAACATTTATTCGAACAAACTAAAGCTGCTTACGGCAACATCGATATTTTAGTCGTGAACTCAGGTGTTGGATTGCGCTTACATGTTAACGATGTAACAGAAGAAAACTTCGATCACATGGTCAACATCAATTATCGCGGCGCTTACTTCACAGTCAAATACGCAATTGATTATTTAAACTCACCTGCTTCAGTGATATTGATCTCTTCAGTTGCCGCGAGCATGACAGTAAAACATCACAGCGTTTACGCATCCACCAAAGCGGCGGTCGTGAAGCTTGCCAAGAATTTTGCTATTGATTTGGCTGATCGCGGCATACGCGTGAATGCTATTTCACCCGGGTACATTAAAACCCCTATTTTCGATCAACGCCTGGAAAAAGACCCAGCCTACCTCTCACGTCGCGCCGCCAACGTGCCGCTAAAACGCATAGGGACGCCGCAAGATATTGCTAACGCCGCCTTATTCCTCTCGACAGATGAAGCATCTTATATCACTGGAATTGATTTCATTGTTGATGGCGGATACGGCATCAACTTTCAAGAGCCAAACTAGAAGTCTTATTGCTGCGGCGGGGTCAAACCTGCCGCTTTGCCTTTATCTTGCGCCCATTGAGTACAAGCTCATGCACTCCTAAATGATTTCATCATTGCAGACCACCTGCGGTCTATTGTGTAGGCATACTAATAACTGTTAAAATTGCCACTGCTGCTATGCATAAAAGGACTTAGGCATGAACAAGCGACTACTGCTGCTTTCTTTCACCACCTTGCTTTTAGCTCTGTCTTCTACCGCTTCATTTGCGTGGATGCGCTCTCTGGAATTGGGTTATGGTTATTCGCATGACCCCAACAATGTCAAATACAATAACTCGGGCTTCTTACTGGAAAGTGACGTTGCACCCTTGCATGTAGATCAATACACGCATTGGTCAGCGAACCTGGCGCTTGGTGCCTGGCATTCCACCGCCCCTTTCAAGAACACGTTGAGAACGGCAGCCGCCTCCTTAGAATTACGTCTTTATCCTGCCACCAGCAATCGTGATGTACCATTTTACCTGCTGGCATCGGTGGGTCCCGCTTATCTTTCCCAAACACAATTTGCGACTAACTTCCAAGGCAGTCACATGACCGGACAATGGATAGGCGGATTGGGGTTTGAGTATCAGAACTTTGATGCTAATTTCCACCTTGTGCATTATTCCAATGCCAATATTGTGCAACCGAATAATGGCATTAATATTCTATATATGATTTCGCTGGGCTACCTGTTTGACTGCTAACGCTGATTGATGGCCAAATTTTACGGCATACTCTAAAGCGGCTATTATCAGCCGCTTTACCTCCACGTTAACCAAGCCTTTCCCCCAACTACTGCAATTCGCCAGCACACAATGAAAATGATCAAGCGGCAAGTTACCACTAATCAGGCATAAGGCTTTTTCTAACAATTGAATTTCAGCCGTCTGTTTGCGTTTGATAAAAACACGCTTTTTTAGCGTGCGATAGAGTAAGTTTTCAATTTGATTATATGGACTCATTAATCGATGCACATTCACCAATTTGGTGTAGTCAGGATCAATGCGACGACATTCGTGAGCAATCATTTGCAATCTATCCTGGAGATAGCGATAAGGCGTAACAAACCCCAAATCAACAAAGATTACGTTTGACCACCACCTTGGCGGATCATCACCGAAATAAAGCTGTTTTGGATTGGACAAGCTAGTCAGCCCAAAAACATAATTCCCTTTTTGGATGAATTTAATGACTTCAGTCAGATCACGATCTACGCACGCCTGAAATAATGTAGCAGGGTCCGTCACAGGCATGGCTTCAAATGAACAGGTTAGCGGTAGTAAAGTTACTTTTTGCGTCCATTGTTTTTGCGCGAACAGCGCGCATAAAGCCTTATACAATCTAGTGTGAACCAACGCTTGCACACTTAAGTGATCTGTCATCGCAGTTTGCTGATTGCGATAAAATAATTCATGGGCTTGTTCTGCACTCACTGGTACTAACAACCCAACTGCCGCCGATTCGGTTTGTCTATTGCTGTTGTTAAAACAAAATGTCGTCATGACGTCAAATAGGCTTTGCGCTTGCTCTTTCACTGATTTAGCGGGATCAAGCTGCATTGCGCTAGACAAGATTAATTTCCTGTCGGCCGTCACTCGCGTGATGAATGAATTCGAATGAAAGAAGTGCTGGCGACCTAGCACAGCAACGGTTTTTTTTGTTTTATGATGAAAGCGCGCAATGCATTTATCAACAGTCTCACCATAACCATATTGTTTTAACCGCTGCGCATCCACACTATCGTTAAGGTTGCCCAAGACATTCCAGGTACTATCTACCAAATATAAATCTTGTCCTTCGACTAAACGATACATCACCCACACATGACGCTCTTTGCCTTTACGATGATAATGTCTGGCGTGCGTCACGGTACCGGCAGGTAAAATTCCATCTGCCTGGAGTTTATCCAGAAAAAAAGCTAGTAACAGCGAATGATGCCGACATACGCCAATTTTATGTTTGATAAAATCATCAAGTAATAACACGTCAACATTGTTAAATGTAGCTCTGGTTTCATTTAGTATGACATGCATTAATTCCGCTGGTGGTCTGCCGCACTCTAGATAGTGGCGAACGAGCTTGATGGTGATCATCAAAATAGTGTAGATATCATCATGCTGTGTTTTATAGACCTCGGATTTTAGTTCGTTGTATAAGCTTTTTAATACAGTCGACCGCGGGTCCAGCAAGATGATTTCACGACCCAGTGTCGCACTGACAGAAGCAATTGGTTCGGATTTGAATTCTCTGACATTGCCATCTAGCACACGATAATATTCATGACTAAATTGAGTGAATTTGCGTTTGTCAAAATGTAAATACTGCTTGCCGTTAAGGACGCTAGTTTTCCATTTTCTAGTACGCAGTTGAGTTTGCATTTCTTCAGATACCTCACCATCCTCATCTGGATTAGCATCGGTCAGTTCGTTCACGATAGCGGTTTGCAACATCTCTTTTAACATGGTAACAGATGACTGTTCCAGCACAGTCATGATGACCTGCAGTGTAGAGTAGAAGTTTGCTTCCAAATCTTCGACTGTAACATGCGATACTAGTAACGGTGGAAAGGGCATGCCTTCATTCGGCATGAAATCACCTGCCGAATAGGCATCCAGACCTTCACATTCACGCTGGTAGGTGCTGCGCACACAACGATAAACACAATCAGCAATGCGAATGACTAAATCACGTTGCTTACCGGTGTTCCTGATAATGGCAGCGCGATTGGAAACCATGTACTCGTCAAGTATTTCGAGTATCCTATTCAAAGCTTCAATTTTATGCGTTGATGAGCTACCCTGCCGCTGCATATGTCTTTATTCATTACTTTAAAAATAGCATAAAGGCAAAGATATCTTGTTCAAACAAAACCTGTACTTGTTTCCATTGCTGCTGACTAGCAAAGGCTTTATAGGTTGCAATTTCAATGGGAAAATCGGCCTGACGCGAATGTGCGTTCATGCGATCATTGATTTGTTCATCTGTTAAGTCTTGTGTTACCTGGATGCGATTAGCCAATGCATCTAACCATGATTCACGAGTTTGGCCTGGCCTGAGAATGCCGTCTATTAAAACGAGATAGCCGTTAGGCTCTAGTTTGTCATAGCAATCTTGCAAAAAAGCAGCTTTTTCCGTTAAGGCGAGATGATGTACTGCATAACTAGTGTAAATAATATTATAGTTACCTGGTAGACGCTTGATAGCTTGCTGCATGTTGCCGCAGATGAAGGATTTTTCGCAGTCGATATCAGCGAAATGCTGCTCCGCTAATTCCAAGACTGCTTCGGCAGCATCAATACCCGTATAGGATTTGAGTTTTTGATGTTTCAACACTGCGTGAATAACACTGGCATCACCACAGCCGACATCGACTAATGAAAATGGTTTATCCGAGAAATGTTGCTCCAGGAATGCCGTTAAGGCCGCCATCATTTCACGATGGTACAGCGTATTCGTTTCGAGAATGGCCTGATATTTTTTCCAGTTATCGTTAAAATATTGGCTCGCACTGTTAGTATCGTTTGTGGCAGTCATGATGGTTCCTCATGGTTACTTATATAATGCCTGCTACCAGACCTTAGAAGCAGTTTTAACTTTGCTTCGGCATGGTAGCATAGTTACTGATGATAGAAAATGCTGGTTACCTGCGGAATTTAGGCGCCTCAGGCTCTACTGGCAAGGCCTTATTTTGATGAACAAGCTCCAAAGCGGCTGGTGCTTGCAGTGGTAATTCACCACCGTTTTGACGGTGCTCATGATAAATTGCCATGAATTCAGACTCTGCACGTTTCAAGTTATCGTTCGCGTTTTTTGCTATCTTTTCTAATGGATCCAAAAAGACTTTGCGGTAATCGCCAATCGTCATCTTATAGCCAACTATCGATTTCTGTTTCGCACCCAACTCTTTGGCGATAGGAGCCAACATATCGAGTAATTCCTGAGCCCTTGCTTGCTCCGCTTTTTGAAAGAATTTGGTTTTCGTTACGGTTTCATGATGCAGCTTGAATGATAATTGCTGTAATGCGTTAACCAACGTTGATATCTTCTTGAAATCGATTTCATCAAAATCCTCTTTGTGAATATCGGCTAATTCATTTAATGCATTTTTAACATGCGCTTCGGCGCCGCCCTTATATGCTTTGAGCTTCATCATGAGAGTAGTGTTTGCCAAGATATTTTTAGTCACCATACCTTCAATCTGCGCTAATGCCTCGCCTGTTTCTTCAACTGCACGCTTGATCACTGACTCATAAGATATATTTCCATCACGCGCACCTTTAGCAGCGCTATTCGCTTGATCTTGCATGAGTTGCAAATTCTTTTCAGCTGCGCGAAATAAAACTTCTTCCAGTAATTTATCGGCGGCTTGATCATCGTTAGCGGATCTGGTTCGCGGTTTTTTACTTGCAGGCTCTTTTTTCGAAGATGAAAAAAATGTCCCAGCGCCCGGTTTCAAGGAATCGGAGTAATCATCATCCATGTCGGAGATATCATAGGTAGATAATCGCTTACCATGCTTACGGCCGCTGTTTTTCATGTGCTTATCTCCATTCTTCATATTGTTAATGTAAGTATAGTAGATGAATGGCGATATAAGTTGACTATAAATCAGAGGGTTATTTCTGCGCTGTCTGCATCTCACTAAAAGCCTATGATCATGATCAATTTTTCAATGACATAGCGGCCAAAAATTCAGGTATGTTACAATGTGTGTTTAGGATTTTTCACCCCGACCGGAGGTTCATCATGCGTAAAGTCTATCTTGCCGTTTGCTTAGTTTCTTTATTCGCTGCTTCGAATGTCTTTGCCGATGATATGAATAGCAACTCAAAACCTTGCATGACTATCGCTAAAGCTTGTATGTCAGCCGGCTACACACGTGAAGGTAATAATGATAAAAAATTCTGGGTAAATTGCATGAAGCCGCTCATCCTTGGTCAAACAGTGAAAGATGTTACGGTGGATTCAGTCGTGGTGAAAGCATGTCGCACGGACAAGATCAGTGAGATGAAAAAAGAATTAACGGAACTGGAAAACGTTACCTCTAACTAAGTTGTTTTATCAACATCAATTCCCGGAGCAGCATGGATTGCTTCCGGGAATTTTTTTTAGTATGCGGTTCCATCTTTATGAGTAAATGGCTCTGGATACACGGAACGCTCAGCGCGTAAAGGTGCGTCAGCTGCTGTGATGGCGATAGATGTTTCAATGGGTGGTGTAATGTCATTCCTTTATTGCAAGAACTGATGATTACTGATATTTATTCACACTACTACAAACAGACAACAGATGAGAAAATATTATGCTAGCCAACAGAAAGCCATTACTGATTGTTAATCTCGGCGATATTGTGACGCCTGATTTTTCACTGATGATCATCAAATTCTCAGCCATGTTAACAGCTAAAAAGCCGAATTCGACTATCAAAGATAATAATGCTGCTATGATTGGTGTTATCAAACAAACGACTAATGCTGTTAATCAGTTTAAGTTAGGCCAGATCAGTGAAGAGCATTTTAATCAACTGATGCTGAGTGAGCTGGAACAAGCGACGGGTGTGAGATTAACAGTAGAAGCATTTGATGAAGCCTGGCATTCGATGAATCCGCATTATTCACAATTTGAAAGTAAGCTGACCATGTTGCGCTTACATCATCATGGAAATGGTGAGAATGTTGTGCTGATCAGTTTTACCAATCCTAAGGACATGCGGTTTTTAGCCGCCCAGCTAAAGCAACATGAAGTGCCGCATCAACTGGAAAATGGAGAATTGATTGCGATAGATGGTATCAAGCTAGTAACAACTTATCTCCAGCAGAAAACTAAAGCGGAATTGATTGAGGGCATTATCAAGCAGCATCAAAGAAAATCACTCACACAAAGCCCGCTTGCCAGCAGCATGAACGCTGTTGTTGGCGCACCTCACGTGGAAGCAACTCCCGTTCGTTATATTCGCGGCGTGAATAATATTAATGACCCTGTATTGAAAGCTGTGGCTGAGCAGACGAATACCGATGTTGATAACGCAGCTAAAGTATTGAAGGTCAATGCTATCATCTGGAACAAGGAAACTCATAGCTTGCAAGAAATACTAACGACGAAAGATCAAGCCACAATCAAGCTGGCCGCGGGAAATCTTTAAACTTGTGCGCCATCACACCTCCCGCGAATCTCCGTTAACATAACATCACTCTACATTAGAGTGTATAGTGCGGCTGATTTGATAACACCATCAACACAACGACACTGCACATTAGCACGCCCCCTCTCCCGCCCACTACAGCGGCGTAGTTAACAACCAGCAAGTGCGGGAGAGGGACAGGGTGAGGGCGGAAATTGCAATTCAGCTAAGCACATCGTTTTCCCCTCACCCTATCCCTCTCCCAGAATGAAGTTCAAACCTTCCATCTCATTGCGTGGCTGGGAGAGGGGACCTGCTAATGTAGCGTGCGGCTGGATTGAGATCGTCATCGTGATCATCACAGACCTCATGGTATTGCTCGTAAAACAAGCCTGCTAACTTAGTTTTTAGAAAATGCACCAAGCACAGGATGCTTCTTGGACGCTATCCAAGCCATTACCGCCTTCAAATCATTCTCGGGCATAGCAACAAAACCCGCTGTGCCGCTCTCAGGGTTGCGCCGGACGATTTTGCTGTGCTGCCGTTGAAATTTGTATTGTATCCAGCTGCGATCGCTCATCCATGTAATCGTGATGCGTACCCATATCCAGAGTCGCAATTTTAATAGCCACGCTGGGATAATACTCAGCTTTCATTTGTTGTTGCTGAGAAATGCGGCTCCAACTTTTTCATCATACCGAGAAAAGCATTTTTCATTGAAATCACCAAACCACATCAGGTATTTTATAAGCAAGCGAACATAGCCGAGTTTGACACACATAGACAGCAAGGATGTTATGTATTCTCACATCATAGGTAACAAGCGATATCAGTTTGACGACTTGAAAACCTTGCTTGCCAAAGCCACACCATTGCGCTCGGGCGATCAACTAGCAGGCGTTGCAGCAAGCACGCTAACAGAAATGGTAGCAGCGCAGCATGCGCTAGCCGATTTACCTCTTAAAGTATTTTTAACTGACCCACTCATTCCTGAAGATGAAGTGACCGAGTTAATTCAACAACAGCATGACAAACAAAGTTTTCAGATCATCTCTCATTTCACAGTAGGCGAGTTAAGAAATTACTTACTCTCATATGATTGCGACACCACACAACTAACCAAGTTGCAGTATGCGTTAACACCAGAAATGGCAGCCGCTGTCAGTAAAATCATGCGCAATCAAGATTTAATTGCCGTCGCTAAAAAATGCCGTGTCGTGACGAAGTTCCGCAACACCTTAGGCTTACCCAACTGTTTTGCAACACGTTTGCAGCCTAACGATCCTTGCGACAATCTCATGGGCATTACTTGCAGTGTCATCGACGGCTTATTATATGGCTGCGGCGATGCTGTGATTGGCGTCAATCCTGCCACTGACGATATCACCCAAATTGAAAAAATTCACCGCTGGCTGGATCACATTAGAGTGAAATGCCAGGCACCGATTCAAACCTGCGTGCTGGCACATATCACACAAACCATGACCTTAGCCAAACGCGGCGTGCCGGTTGATTTATTTTTTCAGTCCATCGGCGGCACCGAAGCGGTGAATAAAAGTTTTGGCATCCATCTCGCATTACTGCGCGAAGCGCATGAGCTGGCCCTATCATTACAACGCGGCACGGTTGGTAATAACTGCATGTATTTCGAAACCGGACAAGGCAGTGCGTTATCTGCCAACGCACATCACGGGGTTGACCAACAAACGATAGAAGCGCGCGCCTATGCTGTTGCACGTGCATTTTCACCCTTATTAGTAAACTCGGTCGTTGGTTTTATTGGACCCGAATATTTACTCGATGGAAAGCAAATCACACGCGCTGGTTTGGAAGATCATTTTTGCGGAAAACTACTAGGCTTGCCCATGGGATGTGATGTTTGCTACACCAACCATAGTTATGCTGATCAAAATGATATGGATGATCTATTGTCCTTGCTGGCTTTAGCCGGTTGTCATTTTGTCATGGCAGTACCCGGCGCAGATGACATTATGCTTAATTACCAAAGCACGTCATTTCAAGATGCCGCCTACATTCGCAATGTTTTTGGCTATCAACACAGCCCTGAATTCGCCGCATGGTTAGCACAACATAACTTATGGCAAGATGGAAAATTACAGTCAGCTCAGTCTAGCCTATTTCAGCCATTACTACTTGAAGCCAAAGGTGCTGAATGAGTAAAGAGCAGTTACCGACAGACAGCGCGTTAGATTTATCCAAGCATTCACACGCACGTGTTAGCTTAGGTCACACTGGCGGCCAACTACGCACTGCTAGCTGGTTAAATTTTCAAGCTGGTTTTGCAGCAGCAAAAGACGCGGTCTTCAGCAATGATCATTCAAGTGAAATCAGCGCGCTGTGCAATACACTGCGTTTACCAAATGTGCTCATTCAGTCAGCTGCTACCGATTTACTAACTTTTCTCACCAGACCAGATTTAGGTCGCTTGATCGCAGCATCCGATCAACCCACCCTATCAAACCTGATTCGCGAATATCCGCAATACACCAAGCAAGATATCTTGCTGGTGATATCTGGCGGCTTGTCTCCTATTGCCGTCCAAACACAAATTCCTGCACTTTTACCAGCTTTGGTCGCCAATTTAAAAGCTCATGATTTATCGTTAGCACCCATCATCATCAACCCACGCGGACGCGTCGCATTAGGCGATCAACTCAACGCTATCTTCAAAGCAAAAATGGTTGTGATGTTAATAGGTGAACGCCCGGGATTAACCACACCAGACAGTTTGGGCATCTATTTTACCTATGAGGCAAAACCAGGGTGCACCGATGATTTGCGTAATTGCATTTCCAATATTCATGCTAAAGGTTTATCGGCAATGAAGGCAGTGAGCAAGCTCCAACAATTAATGACCGCTGCTTGCGCACAGCAAGTCAGCGGCATTAAATTGCAATTAGCGAAACAGGACTAGGGATGCGTGGAATTTTTCACATTCTCTAACCAGTTCTTGCGAGCTTCCTGGCCCATGTCCGGCTTCTTCACCGCATATTGCAAGACATAGATACCATCTTTACCAGTTGTCACATTGATAATGACATCTTGCGTTTCTGAAGAGGGCTGCTTGATCTGAAATTCAAAAAGATGACGCTTGGGCGTAGATTCATAGACCGTCACCACACCTTGGTAACCTTTTTCATTCAAGCCTGACATGAAGTTATCAGCAAAGGCTTTTGGTGGCGTATTTTGCAAGCCAAAAAATAGTTGGCTGGTGATGAGTTCTTTCCAGTTATTGATACTATCGCCATCTGGAATGTATTGAATTGTTAAATCGTTCACGGTTCTATTGGCAAAAGCCGCGCGCCAGATGCGGTTATCAAAGGCAATGTGCTGCTGCTCAGCCCTGACAAGACGGCCATCTACCGGGTCATACATGGGGCGCTGCGTGGTGCAGTATAGTTCATTCTTATACATGTAGAATTCAAGACACTTTACATTGGCCTGTCCTTCGACTTTCACCAAATCGTTTAGTACTACATATGCGTTGGCAGAGGGAGCAAGAAATAACGTAGAGAGTAAAGCTAGTAACCTGATACCTTTCATGTCAAACAACTCCATTTAAATGTGACAACATCATTAAGACATAATGGTTGCTGGATGCGGAAAGCCGCATCCAGACCAATAAAATTAACTCATGCTAAATATCATGGAATAAGCATAAGAGAAAGTGCCGTCATAGTTGGCGCCAAGATATTGCAGTTTGCCGTAGCATTGTGCATTCACAGAGACAGGATTATCTTTGCCGGGGCCATCTACGAAATTCAAGACGCAATAATCAGATGGAGAGGCTGCGTATGTGACGTGCACGGTGCCAGAAGAACCCATATCGCAAACGCCGGGGTTTTGGTTGTCGACTATGTCAAAGCTATCAACACCGGTTTGCGTGCCAATGACCGCGCCGTCAGCGGTGATGGCACCTTTAATCACTGGTTTGGCTGGGGAGTTGCTGCCCATGTGCATGTGGTCGGTATAACCGCAGATCATCGGTTTTGCGTTGACGGCGGTCATGGTGCAGGTGGATAAAGCTAATAACGTGAATAATAGTGATTTTTTCATAATTGGATTCCGCTTTTATAATTTTATTTGGGTAAAAATAGCAAAGTATAGGTAAATGTTTGCACTGTCAATGGATGTAAAATACCCTCGAATCAGCTAAGTATCTTAATAATGCCTTAACACCTCTGTCTTATAATTGCTCATTCAAAATACTATTAAAGTCATTTAAATAACTAAAAAATCGCATCACGAGGCTACACTGTGGAAGGGCGTAAGCAATTAGATCCCAATAAAATGCGGTTCGTCGAAGAGATCATCAAAAATATTGATCTCATGATTAGTCATCGCTCCCTACCTTACGAAATTCTGCTTTTGGAACAGCCATATCGTGAATATTTTGCTGAACTTTTTTGCCCACGATATGCGTTCACGGAAAATAAGCAGTTATTATTTAAACTTGTCATCTCTTATCCTGTTCCAGTGATTAATGACAGTAACGCTTTCTACGAGTTTTTCAACCTTGTCAGGGACCTTGAAATTGATGATTGCTTTAAACACCTGTTTGAGCTTGTTCGTCTTGGCCAGATACTATTAACACAGAATAATTTAGTTCTGATTTGCCATATGATCACTGACATTAAGAAAATGAAAGAGATCAGGATCAATTTTTCTATTCATCAGGAAGCCATTGCAGAGATCAAAAATCAACTCGATCTAAATAATTGCGCCTATCAAATCCGACAAAAGCATATTGATTGCAATATAGCAAAGCAAGCGACATTCAAAGCAAGCGAACCCGTTAGCGATAGTGAAAATTTGTATGAAGATTTGATTAAGAAATCAGACATGGCGTCAACAATCAAACCTAAACGAGATTATACCTGGCTAAAATGGTTTGCCGTTGGCGCCTTGATTGGCTTAGCGATTGCCAGCATTGTCGTCGCCAGCGTTGTCACTGCTGGCGCAGTCCCCGCCGGCTTAACGTTGGTGACAGGTATTATTACGGCTGTTTTCGCAGGAGCTGGCACTTCATTGCTAGCAGGCGTGGTCACAGCTGCTATTAAAAAATTTAATGAAATATTTAGCGTTAAAATCAGCATTTCCAACAAGAAGCAATATGAACCTGTTCAGACCTATTTTAGGGAAAGAGTGGGGGATTTAGTTTATTACTATGATCAATCAGATGGTTTTAATTCTGATGATGATAATGTAATTGAAGCGCTTCATAAAAGGCTAGCGGCTAAGGGTAAAGCAAAGGAAGAAAAATCAAAAAGAAAACCCGGAACAGACGAAGAAGTGTTACCACCTGTCGACGTGCCTCCAGCTCAAGGATCAAAAGGCAAAGAAGAGGCGTTTCAAGATAAAAATGATATAAATGCAGGTAATCGATTGCCCGCACCAATCTTACCTGTCATTGAGAACAACAACAAACAAGCAAAAGTGGTTGATGTCACCCGCTACGAAGATGCACTGCAGCAATTAATTCAAGCCGTGAATTACGCGATCGCCATCGCCCCAAAAAACAAACACGGCATGTTTCAAGGACAAGCACCAACACCACTGTGTGAGATTAAAATTATTTTGCAAGAAATGCAGGCTGGCACTTATCTACCGACGACTGCGCTTCATAGAATTGCATCGTTAGCGGTTGGATTTGGTGGTAAATATCACCCAATTGCAATCGCAGCAAACGCTTGTCTGAAAATGGTTAGTCATGATGCAAAGAATCAGTCTGCCGGCATGAACATCAGGAACATGTAACGCTATTGTGTGACCCAATTCCAAGGCGACACACGGTTTTGATAACGAACCTCAAATCTAGCAATCGCCTTCATTAGCAGTGATACGCGACTTAAAACACCTCTGCTCAATCCTTGACCTCTGATTTTTATACACGCTAAACTGTTAACATCGACAACAGGGATGTCATCATGCCAATCATAGTGAAACTGCTATCATGCCTAGCCATCGTCATCATCTCCCAAATCACTTATGCCGCCAAACCAGTCATTTGCCCGCCTTTAACCGGCACAATCATCACGCCCAATCACCCTGCCTATCAGGGCGCGAGACTAGTGGCCAATTACTACGCCTCCAAGAACGCACGACCCAACGTCATTGTGTATTGCCGCAATCATGAAGACGTACAACACGCCATCGCTTATGCACGCTGCAAAAAATTACCGATACGCGTACGCAGCGGCGGCCACAATCATGAAGGTTATTCCACCGGCAATAACGTCGTCTTAATTGATGTGAGCAAAATGAAAGACATCTATCTGGATAAGAAAACCAAAATCATTACCGTACAACCCGGCATGACTGGCGGCGAACTTTATAAAAAGCTTTATACCTCAGGCTTAACACAAGTCGGCAGCACCAGCGCCAATGTAGGGATTTCTGGTTTGATTTTAACAGGCGGCATCGGACCCATGCTGCGCAAACACGGTTTAGCATGCGACAATTTACGCGCGCTAGAAATGGTAGATGCCAACGGTCAGTTGCTGCAAATCACCAAAGATAACGAATATAAAGATTTATTCTGGGCAAGCTGCGGCGGTGGGGGCGGTAACTTCGGTGTTGTCACCAGTCTGACTTTACAAGTTTACCCAGCTCCGCGCGTCACATGGTTCAACTTAGGCTGGGAATGGGACCAACCAATTGATCAAGTGATTACGACATGGCAAAGCTTATTTGCCAGCAATGACCCACGGTGGTTTTCACATCTTGATCTCTGGTCTAAAGCCTTCTCTAGTGAGGAATATAAAAAATCGCCCGTTAAAGTATTAGGTGTTTACTTTGGCACGGTAGAAGAAGCCACACGCGCACTAGCTCCGCTATTAAGCATTGGTCACCAGGCTAATAGAACGATTAAAGCAATGCGATGGAATGAGGCAGTCGATCATTTCGGTGATGCGACCGCTGTGTATTTAACGGGGCAACCGCAATATAAATCCAGCGGCGCTTATGTGATGCAACCCTTGCCTGAGGCTGCCATTAAAATCATGACAGACACGCTGCAAAAATCTTCCTCTCCATTATTAAATATTACACTCTTTTCCATGAACAGTGCTGACACGGTTGCACCAACTGATACCGCCTATTTTTATCGTCGTGCACCATTTTTCATGGTGTATTCGGACCAATGGTTGAAAGATGGTAACGATAAAAAACAAATGGCGGCGCTAAACAAATTACGTGCTTCACTCGAACCTTATACTGTGGGCGATTATGTAGGCAACCCTGATCGCGAGATTAAAAATTATATGACAGCGTATTACGGTGATAATGCGAAACGTCTGCGCTGCATTAAACGCAAGTATGACCCAACAAATGTATTTAGCTTCCCGCAAGCTATACCGCCAGCACCTAAAGACTGGGACTGTGCGTCATGACATTAATAATTTATACTGTTAGCTAACCAAGCAAAGGAGCTGCTAAGTTGAAGAAGCCAGAGAAACCAGCTAATGAACAGCAACGCATCCAGTGTCTCTTATCGACAGGATTATTAGACACACCTCCAGACGAACGCTTTGACCGTATCACACGTCTAGCTCAAAAATATTTTGGTGTGCCAATTACCATGGTGTCGTTAGTGGATAAAGAGCGGCAATGGTTTAAGTCTAAAATTGGATTTACCATGGCCGAAACACCGCGTGATATTTCATTTTGTGGACATGCCATTTTGCAGAACAATGTGTTTTTTGTTCCAGATGCCAGATCGGATGACAGGTTTTCAGATAACCCACTAGTGCTAGGACCACCTAATATTATCTTTTATGCTGGGCTGCCGTTGTCTGGTATTGACGGTTCTAAAATTGGGACTTTATGTATTGTGGATACGGCGCCGCGCCAGCTTTCATCTGAAGATATTTCTGTGATGCGAGATTTGGCAGATTGTGCGGAAGATGAAATTGCGTTGATACATGAACGTCAATTGAATCTTAAATTAAATAATAAGTCTGATCTTTATGCCATGGTGGTTGAAGCGATTGGCGATGGACAGCTGATTATTAATCCGGCTGATGGCACCGTTCAACATTGCACTGAGATTGCTGGACGTATGCTAAATATGAATGCTGCTGATGTGATTGGTAAACATATTTCAGCGTTAATACCGCTGGATTTGCAGGAAATCAAATAACATTTCCCCTCACCCTTTCCCTCTCCCGCAACCAACACCTGCAGACTACGCAGCATCAATGGGCGGGAGAGGGGACGATCTAATTCGCCGCATCAATGATTCAAGTAGTCATGTTTCCATCAACAAAAATCAGTGTCCCGAACAGTTATACCTACATCAACACAAATGATACCCCCCCCCGCTACGTCACCACCCAGTCTAGCAGCAGGTCCCCTCTCCCGCCCTCGAGACTAGCGTTGTCTCGGTAACGAGTGCGGGAGAGGGACAGGGTGAGGGCGGAATTTGCGCTCTGGTTAGAGTGCAATATTTCCCAAGTCTACCAATGAATCACCAACATCCACCGTCATGGTTTTGACTGGTTGATTATGCAGATAGAAAGTCACTTCATACTGACCTTTATCCACTGGCTGGTACACTAAACCAGTAGCAGAACGCAGTGCGAACGTGCGGTTTGGTTTGTCGGTATCGAATGCCACTTTGCGTGAACCTTCAATTTTCTTGAAAGAGTAACGCATGTCATTTGGTGTTGGGGTCTGAATGGTTGCACGGAAACCGCTTTGCATCATGCGATTCAGCAAAGCTTCCCAACCGCCTTCCTGACGTTGAATTGTCACATCACGCCATTTCTTAAAGTCTGGGCTAAAGCTGTCGGCGTTGACTTCAATCACATAAGCAAGGGTGCCATGTTCTTTCCACATGTAGTCGGTGTCTGCACCGTCTACCTCATACAATAATTCTGGTGCGGTACCAACTTGATAGGCATTAGGCTTGTTATCATCGTTACGAATACCGGCGTTCATCAGGTTAGCCACCGAGAGGAACAAGTCTTTAGATGGATTATCTACCGTAGAACAACCGTATGGAATAATAATTAATTCACTATAAGAATGATAAGTGATATCCGCGATTGGACGTAATGAATCGACAAGCGCCATCATGGCTTTGGTTTCTGGTTCGCTGCCAGCAGATGGGCCGCGATAAATTTCACTGTTAGGGTCACCTTCAGAACCACCACAATAATTCCAGTAGGCAGGGTAGTTACGGTTGAGGTCGACACCGACCGTTTCATTCTGATAAACAAACGCGTTCTTACGCCACATGGTATCTTGGCCGGTGGAAACGATGGTATTGCCATCCGGGTTCACTTGCGGTAACACAACAATTCTAAAATGATTCAACCAAGCGGTCACTTGATCGTTCTTACCATTTTCTTGTGTTAACACATTTGCAATGTGCATCACGACTTCTGGTGTCATGACTTCACGTGCGTGGTGCATACCATTGAATAACACGACAGGTTTATTCTCATCACCAGGTGTGGCTGAAATTTCAATTGCCATGATAGGCAGGTTGTTGGTCGTTCTGCCAACTTCAATGAGTTTGGTAATAGTTGGATACTGGGTGTGAATATCGGTTAACTGCTGAACCACTTTACTGGGATTCATGTAGCCAGCTTTGGGTTTTGCTAATTCATTCGTGCGTTCTGGTGCTTTGGTAATTGTGAGCTTTTGCGCTTTTAGCTGCGCCAACTCTTCATTCGTCACATACACTTCAGCGCGATGTTTTTTGAAGTTGATACCTAACACGTCCATCTTCTTCAGCAATTGCATTTGTGCATGTGCTTTATCTTTCTGTGCATCCAAATCGACATAAATGACTTGTTTCGCCGTTGACGCTGCCATGACAGAACCTGCCACCAGCATTGAAATAAGCGCGCTACTTAATTTTACTTTGAACTTCATTGATGACTACTCCCTTGTATTGACAAAAATGATTTAACGAAGACGAATGAGGAAACAACAGAGATTTTGCGATGCAGCTATCCGTAACATAAACGTTTCCTGCGGCTATTAATCTTAATAGCCGCTTACTATACCTGATTAGATTTTTTTGTCACCTGCTACTCAGATGATAATTTACATTCACCAGATCATCGTGAATCAAAGCCATTACTATTTCATAGAGTTTAATTAATACTAATAGCAGTGACCGTACCAGGATTGTGATAGTCATTTAAGATGAATAATTCACTGTCATTCAGCAACAATTTTCCTGATTGATTGAACTCCCAATCTTTTTGGTGTGTGACGCGGTTGATGGCGAATGTGTAGCCGCAACCAGAAATAAAGATATGGTTATTGGTGATAACCGGCGCGAAACTCTGGTATGACTCACCGTTGATGAATCGATCAATTGCCCAGTGCCATTTGAGTTTACCAGTGCTTGCATCAATTGCCTGCAGGGTTTGATCACTGACGACATAAACCGTACCATCTGCAAACGCAGCTTGATGTGCCATCTTGTTTAATGGGTAAGACCATTTGATTTCTTGCTTATTCACATCTAACGCATACAACATCGCACTATTGTCAGTTTCCGTATGATAGAACACATCAAATGCAGTGCTAGATTGCTTATCAAAAATGACGTTAGCATAGGCACTGTCAGCGGATTGGCCGGGTGTGGTCACCGTATAGGCTGATTTACCGCGCATAAAATCAAATAGATTGAAGTCAGAATACAACGTGGAAATGAAATAGAAATTACTGGTGATGACGACTTGCGCATCATTATGCGGCACATCGTATGCCTTGATAGGATTACCGCTCATGCTGTCGAATTCATAAATTTTTGAATAATCCTTTGTGAAAAGCGAACCAAAGACGACCATGGGACTAGATAATGAGGCTGCACCAGAATTGAAGAGCACTCTTTTACTAAATACAGGCGTGCCTGCAGGCCCATAAGCACCAACGTAACCACGAAATCTACCACCCGTCGAGGCATGACTTTCATTCATGTTGTAGTACAACCAGCCACCATCAATAGCAGGAGCCGACACGAGATCTATTTCAGCCGGAATGCGATTATGCCAACGTAATTCACCTGTTTTCGCATTCAAAGCGAACATGCCTTGATAAGGATAATCATTGGCTTTTTGCAGACGTGAAATACTGACATAAGCAGATTCATTGGACACAGACATATCCAGCATGCCAGGGTTGATTTTAGTGGTGGCAGGATCAGTGATTTTTTTCGACCATAAGATAGTAAATTTGGCAGCATCAGAAGTGGTATTGAGATATCCGGTATGCCCCACGTTTCCACCTATACCTGACCATCCAGTGTCACTTGCGGCGAAAGCCGACGTTGACAGCAATCCCACCAAACTCATTGCCAAGATTCTTTGCATGACATTTTTCCTTAAATTCAGAACGTCATGCAAAATATCATATTATGATATCACCAGCATCTTTTTCTTTTTTTAGTCACTGGCGGCGGATTGTATTTTTCCAGCAATTTTATGCTGTTGGTTTTTTCGGGGTTGAACAATCGAATAAAGAACGTGGTTCTGCGTTGTGTTTTTAAGGTATTAATTACCTCATCTGTTGAAAATGATGCGACTATCTCTTTTACTGATTTATTGGGGTTTTCACTCACCGCTTTTGATAATGCTTTTAAATGACGAACTTTCTCTTTTATATGCAACATGCTGCCATATGTTTTATATTCCATACGCCGAATGAGTGTTCGAATATCTTTGATGATCGCGCGATGCGTTTCACTCAGATCTGGTTTTGTCTGGGATATAGCGCCTATATTGGCTAGCCTTTCCTTTTGACTAAGCGTTGCTTCAATACGACTGATCTCATCATTGATTTTTGCAATCCGCGATTGGGCTTGATGCACTGAAAAAACATCTGGTGACATATTATACTGCGCATACATCAACTCTGTTTGTAAATTGACAACACTATCAAATGTCGTCTTATAAAGTGATGCCGTCTCCTGTGAAGCTAATGCGCGCTTTGATATCTTATCTAGTCTGGACGCGCATGAAGGTTGATTAGTAATGCCATCTTCCGCAGTTAACTGACTCAGCAAAACACTCCACTCGTCATGTGTTGACTCTGTACGGTGCATTTTTTGAGAATATTGCTCTGACAATTCAGCATCAAATATCCCTGCAACATCCAACTCATCAGCTATTGTTAATACCGCATCGAACTCACCGACAGTAATCGCATCTTGTTCAATTTTACTTTGCGGCTCATCGATGGTGCTAGCGTACAGATCCAGACGTGATAATTTGCGCTTGATCAACTCCAATAGAACATCTATATCGCAACCTTCTTTGACCAGCTTAAGCTTCTGAAATACTGACAGCGCAGATGCATATCCAGCTTCTTTTTCTTGAAACAAACGTTCTAATTGTCGACGATATTTTATAATGCTAGTTCTTGCTAGCTCGATTGAGTTGAGCTTCTGTTGCTTGGTCGCTTCATCTTGATTGATTTTCTCATCCAATTTGATTAGCAGCTCCGAGATCAACTTATCATGTATCTCTGTTTTTACTTTGAATTCTGCTTTCAATGTTTGAAATATTGAATGTGATTCGAAATATTTAGCAATCAAGAATGCATCTAATTTTTCGTTTTCATTAAGCAACGCTTCCAGGATTACTTTTAGCTCTCGTCTTTCTGTTGAGCGCGCACAATCGATATAGGCAGAAAATGCCTTCAAAATATTTGATAATGCTTTTTCTTTACTGATATGTTTTACGATATCTTGAAAATGCGCTTGCATCGTACCCATTAGATCACGATATCCATCGTCACTGAATGGCAGCAACATCGATTGATTCAAATCAGAAACAGGAGGATGAGCACAGACAGGACTACTCGGTGCTTCAGACGCGGTACATTTAATCACGCCCAATAATTCGCATGTTGAATGTTCTGCTTGGTACTGTTGCATTAAGACATTTAACCAAACCGCAGCGCTTGCATCAGTTGCAAAGAAATAATGGCTTGAATACGTATCCATTATTTCAATGTAACCTTGATGTCTACGTATACCGATAGCAGGACCATCTAAATCAGCATCAAGCATCACCAACACATGCTGAGCGTTATCCTGCACATCTTGCAGTATGCGTTTGCCATCAGCCGTCTCAAAGCGATAGCCATCACCTTGCATGACCATGCCACCAGGAAACACGATGTCTTTAGCTGCCGGGACGCTCTTGCCGCCTAGAGCAACACATAGCCTTTGCAGTGGAGTAGTTAAGTTTTCAACTGAACCCGTATGGGAATGCATGCCACGCCTCAGAGTTTCTTATATTATTATTTTTCAGTTACTTATCACGAAAGATGGTTCAAACCTAGCCATATTGGCCATAAATATAGCAGAAAATGAGCGGCATGTGTGAAAATATCGTGGTCATTCATCATGATTAAATTTATTATTCAGGTTTGATTGTTTTGCAGGAGGCAAGAATCACATGAAATCGTTTACCAAAGTCAGCCTTATTTCACTCATCACACTACTGCCCACGTTTAGCATGGCAGCGCCTCCCGCTAAAATCATTGACATGCCTGGCACTGAAATCGCCCTTCCCTTGGACATTGCGGAAGTCGACTATTCAGCATTAAAAAAAGAAACCGTTTACGACATTAAATGCAAAGTGACCAGTGACAGCAAAAGCTCACACCCCAGCAGCGAAATCAAAGTGTTTGCCGGCAATCCTAAATTTAAATTTTTTATTAACAACCAACAGCTCAACGATTCCTTACAAGGCAAAATCAATTCCAGCGCGACCAACACCATTAAAGTGACTGGTGTTTATCGCGATGTGATTAGCACCAACACCATCACTGTCAGCAATATTGATGACACCGACACCATTACTGTTTTTGGCTGCCGCGCGAAGGCGCAAGCGGTACAACCCAAATAATCCATGTTGCGACAAGCGCTACGCAGCATGAGTAAGATGATGTAAAATACCTCATTACATTTTAAAATGAGGTCTGCCGCATGGCAGAACATACTGAGATACCACTTCATCCCAAAGTTGCTCTCTATCGCCACTGGATTGCAGCGCTGGCTTTGATGATTATTCCCATCTCTGGACTCAGTATTGATATCTACGTTCCTTCAATGCCCGCTGTCAGTCGATATTTTCATGTTGATAATGCATTAACACAATTTACTATTACTGCTTATATGCTTGGCCTTGGTGTCACGCAATTATTTGCCGGTTCGCTGTCAGATACGTATGGCAGACGCGTGCCTTTTTTAATTGCCAATTTTATCTATGTATTGGCCACATTCGCCATTACGTTTGTTAGCAATATCGAGCAATTCATTTTTCTGCGTTTTCTGCAAGGCATGTTAGTCGCCGTGATGATAGTACCTATGCGTGCTGTGATTTCTGATTTATATACCGGCCCAGCATTTCACAAAATGGTGAGTTACATGACGATGACGTGGGCCATTGGCCCCATCATTGCGCCTGCCATTGGCGGCTACTTACAGGCTTTCATAGGCTGGAAAGCAAATTTTTATTTTCTGGCGATTTACGCACTGACCGCCTTGGTCTTGAATGTGTACGGCTTGCATGAAACCAGCCAGTATCGCCACCCTATGCATTTAGCCACTATAGTCAAACGCTATGCCGCCATCATGTGTGACACCAAGTTTCTCATCAGCTTGTTCCTAAGCTGCCTATTATTGTCACTAGTCATTTTATTTACCATAGTCGCACCATTTTTAATTCAAGATGTATTGCATTATTCTGCTATCGATTATGGCCATGTTGCTTTAATCACAGGCCTTGCGTGGTTTCTCTCCTCATTAATGAATCGCTTATTCATCGACTTTCCTTATGTATTAAGAATTAAAATTAATTTTGCCTTGTTATTAGCCATATCTGTCTTGTCATTAATGGCAAACCTGCTGATGCCCATGAGCATTTATAGCATTGTGGTGCCTGTCGTGCTGTTATTCCTGTCGGGCGGAATGATGTTTCCTGCGAATTTCGCGCGCGCTATTTCTTTATTCCCAACCATGACTGGCAGTGCAAACGCTTTATTTGGTGGATGTTTGTTTATATTAACCAGCGGCACCTCTGCGCTAGGCACGCTGCTCAAATCAAATTCTACCGTGCCGCTATTCGCTATATATGTTTTATTATCCGGTATCGGTATGTTAATCACGCTTGGAATGGATTGATGAGATTAACGCACTATCTAATTAGAAGGTCACACCACCAACTTATGGCAGTGTGAACCTTCTAACATTGCAACGACTACTTATTACTTTCCAAATCCACGCTTTTTAATGGCAGCAAGCTGTTGCTTGGTCTCTAATGATTTGGGGTCAAAAAAAGCAATTGCACATCTGCGCGGTGGCTTAGGTGATTCGACTCCTTGATAAGCGACGATTTCCGCCGGATTTTCTTTCACTTTCTTTTCGAATAGCTCTTTGAATTTTGGCAGTAAAATGTTTAATGCATCAGAGCTCTTCACTTTCACCTCATAAAAGCCGGCGTTTTTCTTGGGTATACCGACTTCTATCACTTCCATTCGATTCTTTTCATCCAAAGCCTGCAAATGTTCGCGCACAGCCACGTAGCCTTCATCATCCATTAAATGGAAAGTGAGGTAAATGTGGGTGGGATCCATTGGCTGATAGAAAAAATAGGCATTGGTAAAGGTTTGAAATTTTTCGCCGCCACATAACAACTCACCAAAGATATTCTCTTGCTCACTGGCTTTGACACCGTGCGCAGACAAGTAATCACTTAATGCTTGTTGAAACCTTAGCGCTTCTTCGATTCTACCAGACGCACAGTGATCCTTATAAAATGCGCCAGCTTGCTTCAAAGTCACTAACCAGCGAAACTCTTCGGTGTTAGAGCTTGCGAATGGATGAGTGTTCTCAGCATATGGTGATAATCGATGAATCAAGGCTTCAAATTTTTTATGGCGTATCAGCAATTCATCTGCTGACAATTCACAAGTGAATTTATCTGGTAATTGATCAAAGCAAGTGCGCATTGCATTAACTAGCAACAAGACATTATCAAGGTCTGAACCTGCTGGCGGCACATGTGTAACAGCAGCATCATCGAATGGTTTGAATGCAGCATCAACCAGTTCAATTGCTTCCTGCAAAAACAAGGCATCTGAAGCCCGTTTGAATTTAGCCAGTATATCAGGATGTACAGTTGCAATGACTTTTTCAATATCTGCATACATGGAAGGTATGTTCATTTCAACGCCGATGTATACGCATTTATGCCGTCTTGTTATATCAGAAGACGATGACCTGGTTTTCTGATCTCGCTCTAATGTCAAATCATCCGCTCGTGATAAGAGACGCCGCAATTCTTCATGTTTTATAAAATCAAACAGCGGTATTTTAAACTTCTGCACTTCTTCATCTAACGTGCAATCGTACTTACCTGCGATAATAGCGTCGACATCCGCAGGTGCAATGTCACAGGTGGCAACATACATCAAGAAGGCAAGAAAATTTGATTTACGACTGATACCATGCTTAGTGAAAATATTTCTAATATTCTCATCAAACTCTGCCAGAGTGAGTTTTTTACGTGATTCCATACAGCTATTCTCCCTTATTTTCATTCAAACACATTCATGCGGTTATACTCCGCATAATTATTCAAATCAATCATCAACCATGATTTACCTGACAGCGGCACTCAAAATAGCACCGCGACGTAAATATAAAATTCGCTCCAAGATATAAGCACCTAACAATAGTCCAGCCGTGGTATAGACAGCTTCAGGAGCTTGCTGATAGGTATTAACCTCTAGCACAATGAACATCACTAGACACAAGAGACACGCCATAAACACCAATACTTTATTCGCACCAGTCTGCTTAACGATTCGTAAATGCCCAGCATTGACTGCAGCATAAATCAATAGAAACGCGCCGCTGCCCATCATGGTGACACTGGCTAAATTAAAAAATAAGATGAACATGATGACTAAAGCGGTTGTGATAAATAAACCACTGGAAGCACCGCGCCATGCGGTTCTATCAAATAATGCTGGTAATTCGCCATCACGTGCAATCATGAAACACGTATTGGCTGAACCGAATAAGGTTGCATTAATCGCAGACGCCGTTGAAAACAAGGCCGCAATCGCAATTAATTTAAATCCAAACAGGCCTAAAAATGGTTTCGCTGCTTCTGCCAGTGCATAGTCGCCTGATTGATGAATTTGCGTTGGGGTCAAATTGCCAATCACAGTCACCGACACCGCAAGATAAATCACAATGACGATGGCCACACTGGCAAACAAGGCTTGCGGTAATGATTTTTGCGGATTATTCATGTTACCCGCCGCATTGGTGATTAAACCAAAGCCTTCGTAACCAATAAATAAAATGCCGGTACCAAACAGAATAGCCGTATAAGGCGGCCACGTTGTCATCGACAACTGATCCGCTTGCACGTAAAACAAACCCACACCTGCAAATAAAATTAAAATACTGACTTTGACTACCACAATTAATAATTCAGCTTTACCAACTGAACCTGCGCCCAGTACGTTGATGAACGTGAAGAACATCACAATGCTTGCAGCCACCGCTTTTGATAACATCGGTGTTGCTGTGGTGTGAATAAACGTCATGAAATACGCGGCGAAACCTTGCGCGTAGAGTGCAATGGAAATGATGTACCCTAGCCACATAAAGACATTGAGACTACCAGACAGTGAGCCCACACCTAACCCGCGCACCAGAAACTCCACGGCGCCGCCCGCAGAAGGAAATGTCGCGCCAAGTTTTGCATATGAATAAGCAGAGAAGGAAACAATAAAACCGCCTATCAGAAAGGATAACCACATAGCAGAACCTGCGGCTTCTGCCACCACACCAAGAATAGAAAAAATCCCTGCGCCTATCATGCCGCCGATACCAATTGAAATTGCATCTGCGAGTGAGATGGTATTACTTGCTGTTTTTTTCTGCATCCTTGCAATCCTTATTATTAACTCAAGCTAGTCATTGAACCACACCAATCTTGCTGATTTGGTGGTTAATACACTTTAGTTTGACCGATATCCAAGGTAATGAACGCATCATCCGCTAAAGCGTGTTTTGCTTTCGCTTGCTGCAAATCCTTTAGCGGTTGATCAATGGCTTCATCACTTAACTGAAACGTCCCAAAGTGAATACCGATAGAATGTTTCGCCTGCAAATCTTGATGTGCATGCACAGCATCGGCTGGGTTCATGTGATTTTCTTGCATAAACCAGGCAGGTAAATAAGAGCCTATAGGCAGGAAGGCTAAATCTGGCTGACCCCATTGTTGTGCGATGGCTTTGAAATGCGGTGAATAGCCCGCATCACCAGAGAAATAAATTTTTCTGTTGCCGATGGCAATACCATAAGATCCCCACAAAGTTTTATAGCGATCATATAAACCGCGCTGCGACCAATGCTGTGTCGGCATCAAGGTGATCACTGCGTTTTTTACTTGATGTGTCTGCCACCAATCCATCTCTACCACGTTTTTTATACCGTGCCTTGCTAATAATGACTTCAAACCTAAAGGCACCAAGATCACGGGATGAAATTGATCTGATAGCATTTTCAACGTTGGTAAACTTAAATGATCGTAGTGGTTATGTGAAACCACTACTGCATCAATTCGCGGTAAATCTTTAAAAGCGACGCCTGGTGCACGTACGCGTTTAGGTCCGAGGAAAAAGATTGGGCTCGCGCGCTCAGTCCAGATGGGGTCGGTGAGAAAATTTAGCTGTTCAGTTTGCACTAACATCGTGGCGTGATTCACCCACGTGACTTTGATTTGTTCTGCCGTGGGCGGCGATAAATCTGGCGCGCTATGGTTTTCAATCTGACTTGGCCAACGCGCTCTGTCCGCGGTAAACGACCAACGCAGCACATCGAAAAAAGTATGTTGATGGTAAGGCTGAGCGTTGAGAAAAACGGTGCCGTCAAAATGATCTGACTTGGGGCCATGATAATGACTGGTCTGCTGATAATTAAAATAACCTAGCGACACGATAATCAACATGACAATAATGATGATGCTCATTTTGCGTGACATAGCCTTTATCCATGGAATAGATTTTTCCAGTGTATGTGCGCATGGAAGACTGGGTCAAGGTGGAACTTGTGTTATCCTATGAATAGGTTATCAAATACAGGGACGTTCACATGAAACCTTCGTTACGATTCTGCGCTGCATTCGCTTCGATGTTTGCTGTCACCGCCATCCATGCGCAATCTGCCACTCCCAATTCATTATCACCCGACCAATTGCAAAAACGTCGCGCGGATTATGCGAGAATGGTGACTGCTTCTGAACCGTATAAATCAGGTGTCATGAAGTGCGCGCAGGAGTTACATGCGTTGAAAGATTGTAATGCTGGCAGTCATCATATACCGATTGCGATTACGATTCCCATCGGACAGATTTCCACGCTTGATGTCAAAAGCGGGGTGATTACGATAACACCTGCCACTGTGAATGGATTTGTGCCTGCGGATACTTATGTGTTGGTGCCAACGATTAGTGATAGTGGGGAGGTGACTTGGGAAGTATCGGGTGGTGCTGTCGTTAAAGGGTATGTTGATAAATAATTTTTTTGGATTGTGCTAATCGTGCGGGCGCAAAGCCAGTGCGCCCGTACTACCGAGCAACACCCACACGCTCGTTGTCCCGCGCAGCACCTCACTACGCCCGTCGTCCCCGCACCACCACACCACGCCCGTTGTCTTCCCGCATCACCTCACCACGCCCGTCGTCTTCCCGCATCACCTCACCACGCCCGTCGCCTCCCGCAGCACCACACCACGCCCGTCGTCTCCCGCAGCACCACACCACACCCGTCGTCCCCGCGTGCTTTTAGCGGGGATCTGTTTGTGTAACTGAGAAAG
>CAZBHW010000019.1:0-66633 GCA_964492045.1 uncultured Coxiellaceae bacterium
ACGAACAGATCCCCGCTAAAAGCATGCGGGGACGACGGGTGTATTGAGGCGGTGCGGGGACGGCGGGTGTATTGAGGTGGTGCGGGGACGGCGGGTGTATTGAGGCGATGCGGGGTCGGCGGGTACATTGAGGCGGTGCAGGGATCTATCAGTATAGCGCCACTCTTTGAGTGCAGAAGCCGATTTGGGCGGTTCATCATCTACACCCAGTATACCGTGCCTCCTGCGCCATTACTTATACTGCAACGAATTAGCCGCTTGCTGAAACATGGTTTCGACTTTAGCGCGTATGGCTTCGCTCATATCCTTACTTTTTTGCATTCTGCTGAACAAGGTAGGTGAGTACTCCACACCTGGCATTGCAAAATAAGCGTGCCCGCGCATGATTAACAAAATGGCGTGACGTTCAGAAGCCGAGTAATTATTCGCAGCGTTATTTAAATTTGCTTCGAGATTTTCATACACAATCTGTATGGGTATGCCGCATCGATGCCACTGATCTAATTGCAAGTCCAGCTGATCGAAACTAATTTTTTCATCTTTATTTATCAAACTGACATTAAGCATTTTGCAATTATTGAAACTGACTCCAGATAAATTCACTTGACATAAATTCACATTATTCAAGGTTGCATTATTAAAGACTGTGTTGCGCAGTTTAACCTCGGTTAAATCGCAACGCGTGAAGTTAGTATGATCAAAGACGGTGTTGGTGAAAGAGGATCTGGCCAACTTGCAATCGGTAAAACTGGCACCAGTGAAATCACAACCTGATACCAGGGTATCAATCATCTCAACATTTGAAAAGCTTGCCTGGCAAAATCTGCTATCCGTTAAATGGCTACCATTCATATAGCATTGACGGAACTGTCCATGCTCAAAGGAGCACTGCAGTACTTGCGATTTCGAGAAATTACTGCCTTCACAATCCATGTTCACTAGCGAGCAATAACAAAGTGTGGCATCCAGTATGCTGACGTGACTGAAGTTTATGCCGTTGCGGTTAATATTGCTAAACGGCCTTCCTTTATTAGCATGACAGCCATCAAAATTGCAGCCATTCAGGTTGATTTTAAACGTTGATTCAATCGCAAAATGCTGCAATAAATAAATGAACGTCGTCTGTCTTTCTTCAACCGTTAACTTTGGGTTGTTCATGGCCTCAAGGACTTGCACCATGAAGCCCATGGCATGCACCATTTTTTTTGGTGCATCATTCGCAATTAAATGCAGCCAGAATTCTCTAGCGTCTTGTTCATTTAATTTAATCAAAGGTGAGTTGATAAAAGCTTTGAATTTCTCTTTCGCTGCAGCATCGCGAAATTCACCTTCAACAACAATAGCAGGCAGTCGGCGTATAGTGCGCGCCAGGTTCACTAATTTAATTGCTTTTTCCTTCTCAGAGGTATTCGCATCATTCAATATCATAAACTTCGCAGAAGTGTTATCGCCTTCTTTATCGCTTTCATCAATTAATTTTTGTAGCGTGGCGATGTCGTCAGATTCTTTAATTTCTGTCAGCGTTGCAATCTGTAGTATGGCGCAAGTTTTGCTGTACTCGAAAATCTCTTCTGCGTCTTGCAGACTGACATCAGTGAAATCCATGTCGCCTTTGGTTTTCTCCCACAGAAATCGGGAGCGCAGTTTTTGCAGTTGTGCGATATAAACAGTGAGGGCTGGCGAGGCAGCGGCAAGATCATCATCTAGCTGTGCGATGCATGTGTCGTTGATTTCTCGTAAACGTTCACATGTGCCTGATATCACCACAAGGTCAGCACATTTACTCAGCGCAAGTGGCGCGATAGTTTTTAATAATAATGGACTGCAATCATCATCAGGATTAGGCATCAAGCGCACAACTGACTGAAAACCACGTAAAATATCACTCGCGCAACGACAATATTCAGCGCGGTTGTGTTCATCTAGCGGTGCCATTCTGCATAACTTGGACATGGCACCCAATGCTCGCAAATTTTCATCGGCGGCAACTTTCAAATCTTGTGATATGAATTGGCGATAAAAATGTTCGCACTCTTCGGCCATGGTTTCATACATGGCTTCACGCAACTCGAATGGTCTTAGGTTCAGGAGTCCGGTGTATCGTTTACGTTTAATCGTGTTAATGAACTCCGCTAACATTGTTGCGGTAGTCTTATCTTGTTCGTTGTATTCCAGCAGTTGTAATCTGGTAAAGATGTTAATAAAGCGTGCCTGGCATGGTCTGTGAATATGAAAGGTATCAATGATCTCACACATTTTAGTCACATCTAGTGAAGCAATTAATGTATCCCATTTGGCGTTAAGTTCTGCTGAGAGCGCTTCAAATTTCGCGTTTCTTTCATGTGCTGAAAGCGTCTTGTCATCCATGAGTTTGACGTTTGTAAACATAAGATGTTTTTTTAATCGGTTCTTTAAGGCCCATAACAAACTGCCTATCACTATCTTATATTCACCGGGCAGTTTTAAATAGGCGGCTAATATGCCTGGGTGTGCGCGCAACAAGTCTGCTGTTGTACCTATCATGCGGCAATCAACATGTGCTAATGGTAAGTTGCTAAAATACTTTTTTTCACCGCCTTCATGATCAATTTCTTTTTTGTCATCATTAGCTAATTCCGCGCGGATATTATAAGTACGAGCACCTGAGTCGCGATAATCTGCAAGAAATAAATCAAGCGGGAATTCCAATGCTAATGGTGTACGCGGTTTTCTTTTGAAGCGAATGTCATCTTCAACAGTGGGGTCATCAGGCAGTAGGATGACTCTATCACTAGGTTCAACGGCTTGTGATTCACCGTTATAGATAGCCAGACGATCATGGTCACCAAGAATTTCATAAACAGCTTCGATCGTGTAATCGTTTATATCAAATAAATAGACGACGTCATCTAAAGAATTTTTTGGACGTTGCGGCGGTCTTTGCATGCTGTCCCCGTTATTATTTTTGTTCGATTGCTATTATAACTATAGCAAATTGGCGGGAATTAACAGCAAGTAGAATCAGGGGCTTATGGCTCAGGCTACCACTAATGAGGAGCTGCCGCAAACTTGCGTCACAAACTGAGTGGATTCATTGCTGCGAGTTTCGTCTAGTTTGGTAATGGCTTGTGAGAATAGGCTAAATAATTTTGGGCCTGCGTTTTCTTCATAGGTTTCTGTGCTGTATTTCGCAGCGTCTGATTTGGTGATTTTGACTGATTTGCCGCGCGTGCGCACAAATGCATAATCTGAGCCGTAGCCGGGGTTTTTGAAAGGATTCAAGCTGGCGCCATCTGTCGTGACTTGTGCGGCCGGCAAAGTAGTCGTGCTGTCAAAGCTACGTAATTGGCCATCTTTCAAAAGCGGCCTATCTTGACGAGCTAATTCAGATTTATAATGTGCTGGTAATGTACCTAATGCTCGAATGACGTCATTGAATAATGACTCAACTAAACTGGCATCCGTATTGGCAGTGAATTTTTCCAAGGTGCTGCAAATGGCTGCAGTGTTGAAGCTGGTTGCGCTTTTTGGCTGGTTGCTGCGCTCGACCACAGCGGCTTGTAAATATGGCTTGATTTGTTCTGGGTTGACGTACCTCATGATCATGTTACGCGTAGCCGTGTCTTTGGCCCAGCTTACCACGAAGTATAACGCTGACATATTTAACAAGCGTGTTGGAATGTCAGATATATGTACCACTCTGGTTAGTAATTCAAGGCGTGTTTTTTCGTTCGCCTCTTTTAACATCTTTTCTGCTACCGCGAGTTTGCTGCGCGTGGCGACACAATTGGCGAACTTGAACGAAGGGTTGATGATGGCACCATGATCGGGGTCTGAAGTTAATGCGTTATGTAGGTGCCTGTTCACGCCGCTTAATCTTACCGTTGAGCGGTAATCGAGATAAGTGGCAATCAGCCTGACAATGGCTTTGTCTATGTCAGCAAGGTTTCTTTGCATTACATTCATTCATCATTATTTTTGAGTTGCAGAATTATAGGCTATTTTTGCTAAATAACTCAACACATAAGCCTGTTTGTGCAAGATTCTAACTGATTGAAAGATATGGTAATCGAAAATTATGTCACCAGATGAGCTGATCTGGCAGCCTGTTCTGCGCCTATTTTGAGGCTATCCTCTTGGAACAGGCCTGGTTCTGGTTCACGTGCGTTAACCGTATGTCGACGATTAAAGCATCGATTCCACGGTCATCTTTCCTATCAGCGAGGAAACGGTTAGTTATTAAGGCGGCATAATCCCAATTTCAAAAGTTGTATTAGTGCTTGGGTTTTTTATTGATAGATTGAAGGCCCGCATCAGTTGCTGATTTAGAAGATTGTCGCTGATGTAGATTATTGGTGGTGACGCTCACCATCCTTGCTTTTTGTGCTCTGATGAATTCACCAAGTTCATGACGAAGCTCTGCCAGTACTGTTACTTCTGTATCGTTCTCAAGCTCTGCACGTCTTTCATCAACTTCACGTATCCCTTGAGAGTCTTGCTGGTTACCCGGATACATTAAAGATTGATATTCAGTGCGATTGGCGTCGAGTTTCACTAGTCTTTTAGCTTCGATGAATAGTCTGGTTTTTTCTAATATAGCAAGACCGTGTTCAGTGTTTTCTCTTAATATGCTTAAGTAGTAATCCTTTCTATCATCGGCAGTTTTGTCAGGATGTGATATGAAATGAAAGATATCGAATGCCTGTTTTTCTATTTCGGTAGCAGAATAAGTGCGTAGCATGGTCATTCCTCTAATGGCTATCGGCGGAGTAATAGCGACATTAAAAGCCAAATGCTATCTATTTTGCAAGCGTTTCTATTGAGGCGATAATTCTATAACCAAGGTTTATTTTGTTTTAGTAGTGCCTGGTTTGGTCTGAGTGGCAGGATCAACCACATAGCCCAAGGAATCTCCATTATCCACTACGCCGGTTTGCACGGTAGCTTTACCGCCAGGAGCGGCAACTGGTTTACCGGTTGAGGCGGGTGCCATGTGTAATGAGCCTGAATCATCAGAATATCCGCCGCTACTGGCTGGTGCGGGCGGTGCAGCCAATGTGTTGGTCATCACCAGGATACTGCTAAAAATAATTAATTGTTTCAGCATATAAACTCCGAATTACCTTGGTTATCTATTCAGTATAGCCGTAGTTTACGCTGATAAGATTTATCAGTGAATTCACACGCTTCCAGCACGCTTCTCATCGGATAATTAAAATGATACGCGTGGCCGCGTAGCCGGGTCTGGCAATAGTTTATGACTAGTCAGTAAGGCATGATATTTATCGATGTTTGAAAACGTTTTATCAATTTCCCTGCCATTCAAGGTGCCGGTGATTTTAATTGTGTATGGTTGCGAGTGGAATGTTTTGTATAAATCTTTGGGTAATTTATCCGTGAGTTCGCATAATTCCCTGTAGTTCTTCGCGAACTCTTCTGGTGTGGCAATGTCTTCGAAAATGATTTCTTCTTCCGTGATCTCTTCTATGCTGTGTTTGGTTTGATATAGAAATGAGATGGTGAATTTAGCTGACGATGATTGTCTTTGCATCATGGAATTCCTTTTCATAAGCAAGTGCTATGAACAGGTTAACATGAGAAAAATGCATTAAACAATAAAAAATGACAAGGTGAAAGCGATCAGCATGCCTATGGGTAAAATGGCTAATGACATCCGATAATAAGTAACGATATTGTCACTCAAGCCTAAGCAATGAGTTTGTAATAAAAACCCGATGGTTAACTGCAGTATGGGTGCGCCCAGCATGATGATCATGTTGCTGGTTGCTAAGGCGGAAGCGCGAATTTCGTGTGGCACGGCATCTTTGATAATGGCAAAACATTGAATGTAGGCAGAGCAAAAGACACCTTCCAGAAAGAACAGCACATACAACAATGCTGGCGGGAGTGAAGGATAAAAAATGACTAGACTCATGACGAGAGTCGATAAGCCGCTGCATACAATTAAAAGTTGACGCGGATTTTCGGTTATCTTTGCGATCCAGCCAATTAATGGCCCGCCAGCGCCGATGCCGAGAAAGATAATCGCGACCAGGTTAGTCGCCGTTTGTTTGGCTAATGCGTTAGTCGTCATTAAAAATGGTACGCCCCACAATGAAGCAAACGCATTCACAATGGCAAACATAAAAAAGCTATAAATACTGCCGATGATGACTTGTGGATTCGTGAAAATGATTTTTAGCGAATGCACGATGGAATACGTCATCGCTTTTTCTTCGGCTAGATGCGGATTGATGGGTTGAGTGCGAATAAAGAAAAACGTTGCTAACGTTAAAATAAATGTCACGACACTGCAACCAGTTAAGGTTTCGCGCCAAGTAAAATGAGTCACCAAAAAATTCAACAGCATGATACTGAGCATGACTGAAGACATGGTAATACCTTCTGACATGCCCACCATGAACGCGAATCGTTTGGGCGGAAAGTTACTGGCGCATACTTGTAACAGTCCGACAAAACCAAAAGCAGAGCCAGCGCCCATCAATAAGCGTGCGATGAATGCGATGCTATAGCTATGCGTGTTCGCTAGTAATAATAAGCTGCAGGTCAGTACGAAGGCGGATGTGCCTAGAATATAACGCGGTTGAAAACGATCAAACAAAAGCCCTGCAGGGATTTGCATGCAGGCGTATGTATAAAAGAAGGCGGATGACAAGCTGCTGAGTTCAACATTGGTGAGGTGAAAATCCTTCTGCCACTCAACGCCAATCACGCCGGTTGCTGTTTGCAGGAAGAATTGAAAGAATGCAAACGATGTTGCGATCAGCCAGATAAAATAAGTGGACATGGAATTTTCCCAACGCTAATTTTTGCTAATGGTGATAGATGAGGATGCCAGAATCTGATTACCGTCATCTAGCATTAATTCTATAGAGTAATGACCCGGTGCTAAAGGCCAGCGCGCGGCGCTATTGTTGGCCCATGATGGCCAGTTGCCTTGAATATTGTGCGCATTGATCATGATCATGCCGCACGGTTTGGCGCTAGTATAAAATCTGGTTGCGTTGTCTAATGCGCTTTGTTCGGAGCCGGTTGGGATAAGGCGGATGTAGTCGTAACCATTGGCTGGTGAGTGCATCCAGTTAATATAAATTGGCTCATTGACGGTATATGTTTGTTTGAAAGCTTGAATCGCGGGTTTTCCAGTGTGTGCTACCACTGGTTTTAGTTGGAGCTTAGCTAATGCATGCGGTGTCACAATAAATTGCGCTACGACCGCGTAATGATCTGATGGCCATGGCTTTGGCTGTGCTATCACGCGGCTGCTCACTGCGGTTGCAGGCCCGCTGGAAAAAATCATATCCAGTCTATCTGGTAAATCATGAGTTGAGGGGTTGTAGTTGTCGATGGCATGCACTAACGCAGGTCTGTCAGATGGCCAAGTGTTGCCAGGGTGTAGCAGCGGGTCTGGATTAATCGCACGATAAGCGTCAATAAAGCCTTTCGCTTGCAGGGTTTTAGTCACTGGCCATGACACAGCATAACGATGGTTGCGTATCACATTCACCGTTGGGTATGACCAATCCTGATGTGAGGGAGAGTTGAAATCACCTATGATAAACACAGGAAAACCTTTTATTGCTAATCTCTGCAAGCTGTTTATGTAGGGTAGGGCAAACGGTAGTCGTGTGATATTTTCATGCTGGATGATCTCATTGACACTTGAGCCCTTCCTGATTAAATCAGGCCCGTAAGGTTCGTCAGGTAAATGCAGATTACTGATCGCGACGAAATAATTGGTGCTGACTTCTACTAAATCATATGGGCGATGATCTGCATCTGTGTATAACGGGAATTTTGACACGAGATGCAGTTGTGTATCGTAATATGGCCAGCCTAGTGCTTGTGCTAATCGTTTGGTGTTACCCCAGGCTTCTTGAATGCCAACGATGTCAGCTTTGGCAAGTTTGATGGCATGCACCACATTGTCAAAGCTAACTTGGGTGCCGCCATTTTCGATGTTGAAAGTCATAACCGAGAGTTTGCTTTGCGCTGAGGCATTCACTATGGATGTCAGGCATAACAACGGTATGATTATTAATCGTCGTAAGGGCGCCATCAGCTTATCACTTAAAATAAGCTCAGCATTGCCACACCAATCCCTAGTGCTGCCATAAGCAAACCAAAGATTGGGAAGATGTGTTTGCTGGCGACGAAATACAAAGAGCATAGTACTAGCGATATTTCTACCAAGCCTATGCTGTCTTCCAGCCATAGCGCTTTGTTATGAGTGCTTTCAACTAAGGCTTCTTTTTCGCGTGCGCTGACAGCCAAATCATTCAACTCGGTTTGATAGATTTGCTTCTGCTCGTCAAATTGTTTCAGTGCGGCAATCGCAGCTTTATTTTCTGGACCGACGATTTTCACTAATTCCATGTTTAAGCTTAATTGATAATCCCGTATGCGTTTTGATTGATATTGCGACCAGAGTGTCGATGCATCGCGCTGGAGTCTGGAAGTCAATGATTGTGTACGGTGGGTTGCAATCGTTAAGAAAGTCAGTAACACCGCCATTAGCGCGGTGAGAATTCTGACTCTTAATCCCCATGGGTCATCTTGTTCAGTGGTGAGTGTAGTGTTCATAGTGATCTCGCTGTCTATTCAATATTAGTTAGATTAAACCACGTAATTAATTCGGTTTTCGGCAAGCTTTAGCATGTGCGTTTCAATGCGCTTGTAAGCATCGGAAAGAATATCTGTGCCATCTATGCCTTGATTCATCTGTCCGCGTTGAAATAAGCCTGTGGTATAGCGATTGGTATTGCGATTAAAGGCCGGTAAATTCATGACATAAGTCAGCAAATCCAGTTTGGATTGATTGGGTATATCTTTGCTTTCAATGTTGAAAGCAATGTTCATGGCAAGACAGCGTTTGAATGCATGTAATTCATTGGCGGCAACTTGAAAGATTAAGTCTTTGATGATGCTCGCCAACTCTTTGCTGCTATCGAATGCGTAGTCAGGAATGAGGTAAGCCTGAGTAAGATCAAGCGTGTCATAGTGTAGATTGTCTGGGAACGCAGCATCATGCGCAATGGCTGCACGTATGTCGCTAAAGGCAACAACACTTTTGTTTTCGTCGCGTTGCGCATTTGTAATGATTAATTTTTCTGCTTTAACGGCAACTAGCATGGACGATTCAAGGATGGTATGTATTGCTGGTGTATTGCTGAAATCGGCGCTGACAACCAGCGTGTTTTTCAGGAATAATGCACAATCATACGAGCTGCAAATTTGAATAAATCTAGCCGTTGAGTGCGAAACAAAGAAACGCAATGAGTATTTTGCGCCACGTACTTGTTGATAAAAGTCTGGTTCAGTCATGGTGAAACAGGCATGATCCAGGCTGCAGTAATCAAAGCGGGTGCTAGATAAAAAGGTATTTTCAAACTTAGCATGATAAAGGTTTAAGAACGTTAGTGTCATGTAGTCGAGATTAAGGTCTTTGAAAACCGCGCCAGACAAATTCAATAAATACCCGCAGTGAAAATACCGATGGTTATTCAGCTCAATGGTCATGTGCGACTGGAAAGTATTCAGGCTTGAACAAATTTCGATGTTTAAGCGATTTCTTTCTGTTGGTGTTTGTGCGCTCGCTAAACTGACAATAGGGAGCAGGGCTTTAATGTTGTGTCTGACGGTGTGAGTGTGAAACGGGCTGTCAGCTTGAGTGAGTCTGGTTAAAGCAGCTGGATTTAATGCCATTACGTTATCAGTGACTAGTAAATGATAAGTGTATTCTTCTTTGGTGAGAGGTAATTGCATTTCTAGTTTTTTGAGCAGTGTCTGGTAATAGTCATCCTGGCGCAACTGTTCCAGCATGGCAATAATGTTGTCGCGTTTAACCTGGATTTCATCCTCATGACTGCAGCGTATATTTAGCAGGTTATGCAGGGAGTCTATGCGCTGCATTGCGTCACGCTGACGAATAGCTAGTTCATTGGATTGTTCGAGATCTTCCAGAAAAAGAAATTCGCGTGCACGCATGACAGTCTACTCATGATTATTGTTTTTGAGTTGCGCATTCTAGCATAATTTTATAGGAGGTTGTCTACAGTCGTTGTGGTGCATAATCCATCTAAATCAGCGAGATAGAGGTGAGTCGATTCAAAATAAATTTCTTCTACCCAAAATGTCCTTGTACAAAAAACCTAATCATGATGTAGCAAATCATCACATAACCCGCACCTGTTATTGTATAATAAGAATAAGCGATTATTCGTTCCACCAGTCTGATTGTTTCTTAGCTGCTGGCATTGGTGAGGTAATTCTAATGATGCTGAATATCGAGAAAGATGAAGTAAGATTTATCTCGCGATTCTGGTTGGCTTATCTGCTTGCCGCCATGACTGCTATTGTTGTCATGTTGCAATCTGGCGCGTATGAAACTGTCTGCATGTCTTCTTTGCCAATCACTGCCGCATTTTTTTATTTTGTGTTTTCAGCCTTAGTCGGCTACATATTTATTTTTCTGTTTTGGGTCACACTGGTTTATTATCGCGTCAAGCGCGGCGTGCAGTACATTGGTTTAAGATATTTTTGGCCTATGTATGCTTGCCTGGTGGTTGGGCTGGCCTATTCGGCATGCTTTCTGAGAGTCGTGAACGTCTTTCCTGGGACAAAATTTTCATTGTTTACACTGAAAGAATTTTTTGTGTATATAGAAAAGCACCATTGCGCTGCTGTCAGTTTCTTATTCGAAGATTTTCCATTAGGCACACTAATGATAGTATCTATCCTCGCGCTGCCAATCATTTATTATATGCTACTAAGAGCAGGTGGAGTGGTTAGAGTGCAAAGCATGAATAGCAGCGGGACGCTCATTCATGCTGCTGACAAGCTGCCAAATAAATATATATATCAATTCTATTTCCATCTGATTTTTATAGCCTTGCTTATTCTGATATTATGTATACTCCATTATTTAATTTTCTTTCTCATCAAATAAGGACGATGACTATGAAGTTAACGACTACCGTATTATCTCTAGTGACGCTGTTATTATTGGCAGGCTGCCAAAATACCATGCAAGGCCTAAGTAAAGATGTGAATAGAAATGCCACGGAAATTCGAAAAGAAATCAATGAAAACTAGATTTGCGCTTAGCGAGTTAGGCTCGATTGACATGGCGTGCTTGCGGATTCGGCATCAACAGCTTAGTCAGCAGCAAAATGCCCGCATCCAATTAATAGCCTAATAAAATAAACTAGTTACAAACAGTGCTGCACTGGTAAATGCTAGTTGTCTGGTTATACTTAGAGAATAAGTATAAACAACTGGGGTGTTGGTATGGTTCCTGATAAGCATAATCAGCAGACACTGGCAGAGTTAGATAAAGCGGCAATTAATGCATTACAGCAAATCAGGCAAGCGAAGCGACATGTTAGTCTTGCCGTAAATCAGCTAGATAAAGCGACTAACCGCGCTACTCGTGCGAATAACGCGGTTAGAAGGCTGCAGACTAAATATAGAAAAACCGTTAATAAAGAATATAAGCTTAATCAAGATTTAAAACAGCAGAAAAGTAAAATTCCTTCCGGCAAATTGCTGCCTAATCATTATCAAACGCTTGGTCTTAATAAAAATGCTACACCAGAAAAAATTCAAAAACGTGTCATACAGGTGATGGGCGACATGTCTGTGAAGAATGGCGGTATGGCTGAAAGAAAAAGAGGGAGAATACAAGCTGCAGTGTTAACGCTGACTAATCCAGAAAAGAAATCGGCATACGATAAAACATTGCAAGACATTAGACGCGCCGTAGCGATGGCTGCGCAATCTAAACGATTGCATAAACAAGTTCAGCGTATGAAGAATCGATTGGATTCAGCGCAACGTCTGGCGAGATCAGCGCAAGAGGCATTGCCGCCGCTTAAACGAGACCTTGAAGCAGCGCGCAAAGCCGCTAAGCAAATTCAGCAAACAGCTGGTAATAAAATTAAAGAAATTATGGAATTGAAAAATCAAATGGAGTCGAGTGTTGCGCAGATACAAAAACCCAGTGAACGTGAGCGACGTGACGTGGGGAGAAATCGATACGATGCGCATAATCCTGCTGGATTCATGGCGAAAAATTCAGCTCAATCACGGCACACGAATGCAGAACCGCGAGAGCCAGAGGTACGATCAACTGTTGGGATTAAGAATCGGCGTTGATAGTTGAAAATAGGTCCTCGTTGCGCTTAGATGCGATTATGCATTTGCCCTCACCCTATCCCTCTCCCGCAATCACCACTGGTAAACTGCTTGAGAGTTAGGGGCGGGAGAGGGGACCTGCTAATGAGGTGAGTACAAAACTTCGAATCACCTCTCGATGCTTAAATTAGAACACAGATAGCTTCTGAATCTAGCACAAGTCTCGCGCGCCTTCTCGCTGGCAGGGAACGAAAATAAAAATCATGCTGGACCTCACTGAACTAAATGATAGCAAGAACTAGTAAGCCGAAGCCACCACCATACCAGATGCCCATCACCAACAATTAAATGCCGTGGCCACAAGTGATATAGCATCCTCAGTGCCAGACCGACTCCAGCATGATTTTTATTTTCGTTCCCTGCCAGTGAGAAGGCGTTTCCCCGAAACAAAATAACCTAAGATCGTATATGCCAATATAGTAAGGCGTTTCCCCGAAACAAAATAAACTAAGATCGTATATGCCAATATAGTAAGGCGTTTCCCGAACCAAATAAACTAATACGATATGCACAAATACAATATGGAACTTACATAATCAAAATAACTAATGATCACAAATAACAAAGCAATACCAAAAGAAAACAAGCCGACTTGACCAAGCATTAGAGTTAAGCTAGTGTCAAATAATAAATTTCAAGGATGAGATATTATGCGCGCCAATCACTTTTTCTTAGCGTCAGATCAAAAAAAACCGCTCAATAAAGTTCAAGTACTGTTATTGCAATACACGCAACAACAAGGCATGACAGCCGAGATATTAAATAGCTGGCGCAACAGCTACACAGGTTTCACTATCCCTCATGCAGAAGCCGTCATGTACTTAATGAACGAACAACAGCTAACAGCAGAAGCAGCTATACGTGAAATAGATCAGTTAACAGAAAATGAAGCAGCGCTGATTCCCGACTTTTATCAACATGGTTTAAATCGAGAATACATACTATCAAACCGCGAACAATTCGCATTCGATGTCAGCAATTTCTATGATGCGTTATCTTACCTGGTAAAGAAACAAAAGCTAACCTTCTTCATGGCCATGCAGGAATTGTCTTATCTAAATGTAGGCCAAATTTACATGCTACAAGATTTGTATGCCTATGGTTTAAGAGCGCAACATTTCGCCCAAGCAAATATGAACAATATTTATCTTAAGTATGCACAATTAAAAGCGAACCAAGACCACGCCGCCTGTCGTGATGCCATAAATTACTTTAGAAAAATATTCAAACTCAGCCATAGAAAATATAAAACCCCATCAGCTTTGCGAATGGCTGCAATGGAATTATCGAAAATCTACCACAACACACAAAACATCGAAGCGGCAGACCAGCAACACCTACCGAATCAACAAGTCACTTCAAAACGTATCAGGTTTCTACTACGCAGCGCCTATCGAGGCGTCAGAGCTGATGATTATCCAGCTGAATTCAACAGCGAACAAAATAAAACGTATTATTCATTATTGATACGTCACGCCGTGCATAAACCGGAAGCATTACAAGAAATGAGAGATTTAAGCGAAGACAAAATTATCTTTCTACGCCAGTACTACGGACATGGTGTGAACTACAAACGGTTACGTCATTTTCCGCATCACATGAACTATGTCAGGCGCTATATGCAACAATTTAAAAGCGGCGCAGTAGAAACACTGGATAGCCTGGCGCCCTTAAGTCACAATGCGCTGGAATACTTGTATCACCTTGCGGCTTATGGCGTCACACTGCAACACGTGAGTGTCTTACCCGAAGACGTGGAATTTTTCGAATCAAGAAAAGATAATGTCATCGACTTGATAGAATCAAAAAAAATTCCACCTGGCGATGCTTTGTATACAGCAGTAATGGAAGCAAATGATAAACACATCATGATGGCAGAACCTGCGCGTCGCAATAGTGTTTAGCTAATATATTCATCATGTGTGTGGTATCATGATTATCAAAGTTGATATAAGCAGCATAGGCTGAGTGATATCTAACAAACTATCAATACTTTATTTAAAAATCAAAGGTCACACACAAAATGAAGCACTTGAAACATCTGGTTATCCTTTCCATTGCCACATTGCTTTGCGCCTGCGCTACCCAACAAGCGCAAGTCGCCAACCCTGTTGCATTCAAGCAAATTGAGCCACAATACGTCGCCGTCAAAGGTGGCCGTATCGAATATTATCGCTTTGGTCACGGTACGCCGCTGATATTAATTTCAGGCTACGGCACCGACGTCACCAGTTGGAACCGAAATTTTCTAAGCGTGTTAGCGCAACAACATGAAGTCATACTGCCAAATAATCGCAATGTTGCTGGTACGCAAATTCAAGGCGCTAACTATACAATGTCTGATGTGGCGAACGATGACTACCACTTGATTCAAGCATTACATCTAACAAAACCCGCCGTATTAGGCATATCCATGGGCGGCATGATTACTCAACAGTTAGCCATCAATCATCAAAACAGTTTGGGCGCAATTATATTGGTCAACACAGCGATGGCTGGAAAGCAGGGTGTACGTCCGTCGGCTCAAGTCGAAAATGAGCTGCGTCATCTGCCTTCAACCAGCATAGGCATGTATAACGAAGCATTAAAATTGTTTTACCCACCAGCCAGCAGACGCGAAATGAGTCTATCCATGATTAGCGACAGGTTTATTCCGGCACATTATTCCTCTATCGATAGAGCGCTTGTGATGCCTCAACACAAGCGCATGGTGGAGCAATGGCTGGCAAATGAAACTGTCGCCAATCAACTGCAAACCTTGCGGATCCCAGTGCTAGTGTTAAGCGGCACGGAAGATATCGCGATACCACCAGGCAATAGTCTTGCTTTAGCTAAAACGATACCAACCGCCCATTTGATTCATTGGCGCCAAGGTGGTCATGGCATGCTGCATCAATTTCCAGTCGCGACCGCCAATGCAATCAACGCCTTTTTGTCAAAACTTGCATGAGCTTCTCATGTTTGGCCGCACCGTCAAAGGCTCTTGCTCTTTTGATTTATCAAAAAATAAGCCTTTTTTGATGACATAACGTGGCGGCCGATTGGCTGCCATTTCTGCTATCTGCCGGTTAACATAATCATCACGAAATTTGAAAAGTGCCTCGAATGCCTGACGCGCAGTCGGGCGTTCCTGCGCGTTTAATGCGGTCATCTGTAATAATATTTGTTTTAATGCCTGCTTTTCTTTGTCGGTAAAATCCAGTGAGTCATCTTTAAATAAATGATCGAATTGATATTCTATGAAGTCATCTTGCGATTTTTCTGGTTCATCCGCGTAGAATAAGAGAGCGATATTAATGGCTGCGGCATAAACATCCGATTTAACTGTCGTACCATTACCAGCGTAGACTTCAAATGGAATAAAACCTAATGTGCCGGCGAATTCACCCTTGTCATCAGTATTGGCAAATTTACTCATGCCAAAATCAAAAATAGTTAAGTCACCGCTGTTTAAATCCAGTAAAATATTATTCGATTTTAAGTCACGATGCACAATCCCTTGATCATGCAGCTTAGCTAATGCCTCGAGCAAATTCATCGCAATGGTGAGTCGTTGAAAACCCGATAAAGTCACCAGGTTCTGATACATTTGTGTCATGATCGCATCTAAGTCGGTACCTTTTAATTTTCGCATCACCAGGTAACAGGTATAAGTGTCATCTGCATTTTTAACCATTACCGGAAACTTGAAATGCAGTGATGTCGCTCGCATAGAAATCAAGGCTTCATTCTCAATCTCATGCAAGGCTTCTTCCGCGCAATGCACAATCTTCACCACGCGGTCTTTGTTCTTATTTATTTTCAGCTGATGCTTTTCAAGCGCCATGGTGGCCATAATGCCGTAAACTTCACTGAAACCGCCTTCGCCGATTTTTTGCTGGTGATCGATAACATCAAATCGCCATTGATTCAAATCATGGTTACGTTGACGCAAAATAATATCATGCGTTAAGGTCACCTCAATGATCTCAGTTTGCAAGCTTGTGCTATCAACGCGTTCAATCGTATACGTTTTGTTGCGTTCGAGTATTTTCGTGTATTGCTGCGATTCTTGAAGTAACAAATCTGCTAATAATGCTTGGGATGCTTCAGTAAGATGCTCGAGATCTATTCTAGTCGTAAGCATGTTCACTCCTTAGTGAAACGTCACTACTGAAAAAGACGGCAATTCCTTATTATAAAATTTTAACGAAGCTGGATTGTTAACTTAAACTTAAGCTCCTGGCATCACAACTTGCAGCATTTCATGCGAGATGTCACCAATGCCATATGTATCAAAATGGTCGTTGAAGTTTGTGAATACATTGTCCGCATTTCTTTTGTGGAAGATAGAGCGATTATTTGTATCACAGAGCAGATTTCTTAGGTGGTCATAATTAAGTACTGTGTTGGCTGGTAAATCGGGAAACAAAGCTATCATCAAGCTTCTATACATATTAGGTGTATTCAATAATTTTAGAATATCTTTACCTGAAGTTGTTTTTCCAGTGAGTGAGGTCCCCACGTTCTGCAATGCCAAACGCAAAAAAACTTTAGTGATGCGCGCAATACTTTCATTATCTAGCACAGCGATATTCTCAAGTCGATTGGATAAAGTGAGAATCGCAGTGTATTTCGCATGATTGCCGCGATAGTGCCTGTTTTTAGCAATCACGTTTCGTATTAATTCTTTTAATTGCGAGGTGGCTAGCGCGCGTCCATCTGTTAATAATTCATTGGTGTTATGTGCCTCACTAGCTATTTTCTTCTCTATTTCTTTTAGTGATCCCGTCACCTTGCCTTTTGTTGCGGTAAGCCCATTTAGCTGTTCTATAATCTGACTTTCACTGAGCGCTAATTTAGGCGGCTCACTGGGATAATGGATTTGATATTTGGTGGTAATCAATGCATGCAGCTCTTGAAATAACTGTGTTGCATCGGCATAGTAGCTATTATTTGGTGGTAACCAAAGTCTTTCTATGCAGTTAATTAATTCCTGATGTTGACCTGTTGCGGCACTCATGGTGTGGAAAATAAGTCTCTCGGTGCCATAGTACCATTCCGTATCATAACGAAATAGCTCGGGCAGCCAAATTGCCAATGCATTACCAAGGGCATGAAGATCAGTTTGTTTGCTGAGGAATTTACTCAAGATATATCTGTCGCCTGATGTTCTCACGGTATCAATCAACTCGCGGCTAGCATAGTTTGCTGTGAATATTCCCGGTTTATCACAGCGTTCACTGTCATGAAGAATGGATTCTGTGTCGATTAACTCAGCTGCAGTGCCAGTCCACATAATATTTTCAGCTTTCATGTCCTGGTAAATCAAATTTGCCTGATGCAGTGCTGCCAGTTTGCCAACAATATCCAAAACACCTTTTAAGCGTAATGGCAGGGGTATGTTCATTGTTTCGTCGTCTCGATTTAAGACTAATAAATCTTTCCCCTCCACCCAATCCATTACCAGGCAAACTTTCTCTCGGTGTTTGCCTTGATATTCAAATGCGTTGGCTGTTTTCCAATCCAATAATTTGGCGAAGAATTCACTCCGAATTGCTTTCATGAGTGCCTTTTCTTTAGTGACTGGATGATCACCACCCGGCTTCACTCTAAATTTCTTCAATGCATAAGCGCGATCCGGGTTGTCAGTGTCATGACCTTTTTTAACTTTTCCGTTATCGCCTTTCATGTCATCCTGATAAAAAGCTTCTCCAATATGATCCACATGGAATGATAACAATGGTTTATCAGCCGCATTAAACAGCGTAAAACAAGAAAGTTTTTTAGGTGATTTTTGGCGTGATGTTTTGCTGGCTTTGACCGCGCGATGCGAGAGTAGACTGTCAACAGCTTGTTTGGGGGCTTCGCCATATTGCATGCCATTCGCAATAGAAAAATAGGAGTCGGTCTCAAAACCTGCTTGCACTAATGCGCGTAAGTCATGGCATCTCGCGATCACTAGTGCCTGGTCAATGCCGAATTGGCCTATCATCGAGTCTAAATAGGCTAAGTCATTAGCCATTGCGGATTTAATCACTTCTCTGGGTATCACTGGCTGGTTCCCAATCGTTTTTATTATCATTGTTTGGCTAACCGAGTTTATCTGTATAATCCTTATACGACAAGCCTCAAATGGTTGGGTGGACAGGTTAATATTTGATCTATAGCAAAGAGTAGATTAAACTCTAAGCTGTTCAAAAGGAGAATTGAATGAAACCACGTCATGGATTACACCGCTCGAAAGTTGTTTTAGGAATGATGTTAGCTCTATCCAGCACTATCGCCTTCGCCGTTCCCGCCCCCGCCACTATTGTGCAGCCGGTGCATATTTACGCTGGTCTTTTTGGTGGTGTGGCAGCACCTGAGAATTATCGTGTTAGCCAATACGCCACAGCTTTTTATACTGAAGCAGCAGGCGGCCCATTAGCCGTGAATTCATTTGGTTCGGCAACTGCCAGCAACACCGGCATCTTTGGCGGCAAGCTCGGCATGCAATGGGCGCCTGTGGTCATGATGCCAAACAGACCTGAATGGGGTTTGGCGCCAGCGGTTGAAATCGAAGGTGCTATGTTTAGTAAAAACACGTTTACCAGCCGCACTTCAAACAATACCGCGCGTCTGGAAGAGCATACTTTTAACTTGAGCTTGCCCACGCAAACCAATGTTTTTCTTGCTAACGTGGTGCTAAATCTTGAATCTGCACGTTTAGGACGTTTTAGTCCTTATGTGGGTGTCGGTGTGGGCGGTGCGTTCACACAAATTACCAATGCCGATGCATTGCAACTTGCGCCGCCTGAAGCTGGTGTGAATCACTTTAACTCCAATCCGGATGGCAAAGTGGGCAGTGTGGCAGGACAAGTTAAAGTTGGTTTGGACGTGGTGATTTGCCCATACATCACCTTGTTTGCTGAATATCGTTGGTTATATGTGGCGGGCAGCAATTATGTCTTTGGTTCGACTGTTTACCCGGCTCACCCAGCAACCAGTCCATGGCAAGTTAGCATGGATGCACAGCAATATAATGAAGGTGCGCTTGGTCTGCAAGTAAACATCTGATTATTATCACTTTTCTGTCATCCCGCGCCGCAGCGCGGGAGGCAGTGTCTTGAGGTTCCTTTTGTTGAAAAAATATCCATACTTTGGCATCATAGCCGAAAATTATTTTAATAAATAAAAATTATAAACGAGAGAGTCAACATGCTAAGCGGTCAAAAGCGCGGCCGGTCTGAAGGGCTGGATTTATCCGATTTTTGTCAATCATTTGCAGTATTACTACATGAAGCAGGGCTCATGGAGAGTGCTCTGTATAAGACGCTCTCGACGATTGACGCCAGCAAGCTGCAGGAAGAGGCTGATCTGATAACGGCTGTTAAATCTGCTGAGAACAGCACAGCATTTGATGGGTATTTACTGACACTTGGCTTAGCTTGTGCAGGTGAAATCAGCGCTAAGTTAATTAACTATTTATTCAAGGTATCGCAATCAATCAAATTGAGCGAGACAGCCAAGGGATTGGTTGATGCTGCCAAGTATGATTTGGGTAACACGATGCAAGCGCAAGAAGACCCAGTACAATTTAGTGTAGAGTTATTAAAAAGCATGTTGGTTTGCGACCCATACAATGCCCTCCTGGAGCTCTTTAAAAAAACCGGTTCCTGCTGCACTGATTGGATCACAGCTCAAGATACGGCCTTTAATGGTAATGATCATGCTGCTCTGTATTTGGCATTAATTGGTGAAGTGGTGAGAGAACATCGTGGAGCAGATGGGTTACTCGAAGGCGCCGCCAAACAAAAAGCGAATGCACAACATGCATTGAGACAACAAGTAGAAGCTACCTTAAAAGAGTTAGGTTGTAATGAAGTGGCAATCCAGCGATTTGCACCACAGTTAATTCAACAGCCTATGCAATTACCCGTATTGACTGGTGAATACAATGCTCGCTTGATTAAAAGTGTTGAGGACAGCACGACAAAGCAAGCGTTCATGCAGCAACTACTGGATGAATTCAACGCGCATGCACGTGATAGTGAAATATCAGCGCTTTCAAAACGACAGCGTCTTGATTTGCTGCCGGCAGGCAATCAGCAAACGCTGTTCGCTGTCCTGGAAAATGAAATGTCACCATTCGAGTACATGAATTTCACCTTGGAAAATGTGCAAGATGAAGTGTTGGTCATGAGTACCATTGAGCAGAATAAAGATTATTTTGTTACCGGCGATAAAGTTTTCGATTGTTGTTCAGCTATTTTGCCGCAGCATAGAATTCAGGTCTTGACCTATTTACTTGCTGATACCGATGACGAAGAATACATTTATTACGCGTTAAATGGCTTAGATGATAAGTTAGTCGCGGAGTATCTGGAAGACGAGACGCCACGATGGATGAGTCTTGAAACATTTTCTTATCAGGATTTAGTTAACTATACGCAAGAAGGCAGCGATTTTGAAAAATTGTTGCTTAAAAACATGGTGAACATAGAATCCAAAAAACGTAATTCGATATTGCGCTCGTTGCATAACGAACATGGCGCCAATTTCATGATCCATGCGCTGAGTTTGCTAAATCATGAGGCGCGTGATGCCTATATTTGCTTTACAAAAGCGGTAGCGGATGGGGCAAGTAAGTCGTCATTAAAAACATTGTTCACATTATTATGGCAATGCCATGCGCAACGTATGTCCGTGTCAGATATTGAAATGATAAACATGCTAAGCGACATAGAAAGTTATGATCTGTGGTCTGATACGCAAAATGCTAGGCGAATTGAATCATTCAATTCGGCAGCAAACCGGTTTCTGGCAAAAATGCCGGATAAGCTTGCAATCGCACTCATCAACAGTATGCAGCGCGTGATGCGAGAAGAGGTGAGTCTGAATTTTCTAGCGACGTTAAAGAAACGTAAGCTCTATTTACGCAATCGATATGCAAGAACTTGCAGTAACTTCTCATTGGCAGGTTTTATCACACTTTGTAACAGAATCGTCAAGCCTGGTAAAATTGTCGCAGCTTTCAATGGAGCGCTAGACTTGGAAGATGTGCAGGTGCTTGCTGATCTGGTTGAGAGTAAACGTGTGACCATTAAGTCTGTTCGGTCTTGCGTGCGGCGTTGCTACAAAATCTACAAAGATTCTGTGCCAGTTTTTTCATTTACCAGCTCAATGAATGTCTTCCTGATTTTATTCAGCCGCTACGATGCTGAAACATTCAAGACTATCGTGCAGGCTGAATTTAACCGCTTGTATGTTGAAGCGGGATCGTTCATTGATGCCGTCACTAGGTTTCCCGCCGAATCGCGTGTTGCGGTATTGAAATATGCCCCTATGAGCTGTCCTGCAGCGGAGTTGCATCAGCTATTTATTCGCCGTCGGTTTTCGGGTGAATATCAGTCAGGTATTATGGATTGCGTCAAACGTTTGATGAAAAAAGTCAGTAAGCGTAAAAGAGAAGTTTATCTTGGCTACTTGCAAGCACTGTATAACGCAAATAAAGAATGTTTTATAGAATATTGCGGTGAACTGACTTCCTTGAGAGATATTGGCATAGCTGAGTATGTGCGGCTCGCCGGCAACTGGACTGACAGGCTAGATATCGCACTTGCATTAGGTCGATATTTGACTGTGGAGAATATCTTGCCTTTATTGGATGGGCGTCTCATCGAATTGTCGTTTGAATCTATTAATAAGCTGGCGATGTCCGTTGAAAATGAGTATCTCAAACACCAGCTTCAATCCGAAAGATGTGATCTGTCTTTATCTGTGGCGCTTTACCTGGATGCAAATATACAACAAGGTTACCTTAAGTGTAGCTCCATCTTTGTAAAAAACGCGTATCAGTTAGGAATTTATATAAGTATGTTATCAGCCGAAATGCAATATGATCAGATTGCAAATTATGTCGGTCTTATTAACAGTGAAGCAAAACTGCAATATGTGCTAGATCATTGTCATGCGGATGTGAAAGCGAAGGTTGGTGAGGCGTTCCGACAACATAATCTGCCTCAAGTAAATCAAGCCATAAAAGAAGACATGCAATACATGCAAACTCTAGAAGAATTTAATCATGTATTATTTAATAGAATGCCGACATCACGGTTTGAGCTGTTATGTGAGTGGCTGTACGCGAATGGATGTCAGGTATTCGAGTCGGACCGCCAGAATAAATTCGGTGTATTGTGTAATATCATTGCGTTCCTGCCTAAGCAATATCAGCTGCATGCTGCAACCAAGTTCGTTCATCTATTGAAAACTGAAGGTGAGATGAATGTGGTATTAAGCAGTATTGAAGATGCACAAGAGCGAATTGAATTTACCAAGCGCTGGAAGCAAACCCATGGTTTAGTCAATAGCCCAGTCAAAGCCATCGGTCATTCACCATTTGGATTGTTTAAGAAAATTGAACCTAGAACAGACACAGAGTCGCCTAGTAAGAAGACGCGTAGAAGATTACTGTCTTCGGATGATGGTGAATGATTATCTCACCCAAGTCAGCCTGCCGTAGCACATTCTGTGGCAGGCTGATTCACGGTGTCCTGTTAACTCAGGCTTGTCAGTACAGATTGTAAATAGCTGACAGTGATTTCCTGGCTCTCATCTGATTGCACTTGTTTGCCCTGCTTGTCAAAGAAGACTAAGGTTGGAACACCAAGCACATGGTAGGTTTCCATGATTTTCGCAAGCTCCGGGTTGCGCTCTGATAAATCCACGCGTATCGTGGTGAACGCTTTCATGCTTGCCCGAATTTGCTTATCGGAAAGCACTTCTGCATCAACACGTTTGCATACCGGACACCATGTCGCGAAAAACTCAATCATCACAGGTTTGCCTGCTTGCGCAGCTGCGGTGAGTTTTTGTTGCAGCTTCGGCAGGGTGTCTACGTAAGTGAATAATGAACTAGCTGGACGAATGCTGCTCGTGAGTGCTTGGTTGCTGACAGCGGCATTCATGCTTAGCGGTGCAAAGAAATCATCACCGCCACGCGCAGCGCCTGCAAGCATGAATACGCCATAAACTAACATCAGCACACTGACGCCATGCATGAGCGGTGGTAATCGTTTCTCTGCCTGCATGTCTAATGCGCCAAACGCCACAGCGCTGACAATGAATAAAGCCGACCAAAGAAACAGGATAGTCACGCCGGGTAAGATGCGTGACAACATCCACACCGCTAAGCCCAGCATCAACACACCAAACAGTTTGCGTACTTGTTCCATCCATGCGCCAGTTTTTGGCAGTAAAGCAGCTTGTCCCATGCCAAAGAGTATCAGGGGAGTTCCCATGCCTAATGCCAGCATAAATAAAATCACACCACCGCGTAACGCGCTGCCAGATTGACTGATGTAGGTGAGTACGGATAACAGCGGGGCTGTGACACACGGTGAGGCAATCAGTGTTGCTAGCGCACCCATCACGGCTGCACCGAGATAACCGTTTGCAGGCAAATGATCATGAGCCACATGCACACGCCGTGAAATAAAAGACGGCATGTTAACGTGCAGCAAGCCAAACATGGATAAGGCCATCAACACAAATATCAGGCTAAATCCAGCAATGATCCAAGTCTGCTGCAGCAGTGTTTGCACGGTGCTGCCAAGGTAACCTGCCAGCATACCCGCCACCGCGTAAGTCAGTGCCATGCTTAACACATAAATCAGTGACAACTGCAATGCGCGGCGCGTTCCATGCGGCGCTTGACCTGCTAAGATGCCGGATAAAATTGGCACCATGGGTAACACGCAAGGCGTGAATGCTAGCAATAAACCTGCACCGTAAAATCCCAATAGGGTTAACCATAAATGTTGTTGATCTAATAAAGCTAAAATAGAGCTCATGAGACTACCTCTCTGTCATCGAGTGAATAAAAATAGTATTTGATTAGATAGAGAGAAGGAGCTTGGGTGGTTTATAAAGGCGGTCTCTGAAACCAGAAACCGTGAGTGCAACGACAAACAGAAATGAAAGTTTGCCAGTGATGGAAAGTATGAATGAAGCAATATGGTCAAGAATTCCTGTGAGTGAAGCGGTAAATTGACAATGACGTTCAGCATGACTTTGTGCTGCTTTGGCTTGCGGGCAAGTGGTCACAACAGAAGTGGTCGTATATGAATTAAAGCGCATACCGGAGAAGAAAGATAACATCATGGCAACTATCAATAAGATAGTGACAAAGCGATGATGGTTTCTGGTGCGCAAAAAAGTGGTCATGCGGATAATTTTATCGTTGTTTGTAAGATTTGGCAATTTGCTATTCGAGACTGTTACTTTCTCAACTTAAAGCTAGATGCTTCATCGACTTGCTCAATCGATTTGGCTTGCGGTGAGGTGACAGGTTTTGAAGATTCGCTAGTCGCTTTAAGTTCTTCTACGTCTATTTTTTCTTTAGCGTTGGTGAGCGCTTGCCGTGCGTCAGTGGGGGAGAGTAATTTGGCGATATCACTCATGGAGTGCATGGATGGTGTGGTGGCTTCAGGTGTGTATTGCTTAATGTATGTTGCTAATTCTATTTTACCTGATTCTCTGGCGATGTCTTCTGCGCTGAAACCTTTGCCATTGGTATATTCTCTGTCAGCACCATGTGTTAACAAAAACGTTACCATTGCTTTATCGCCGTTTTTTGCAGCGATATGCAGTGGTGTGTCAAAATCTTTATTACGACACTCTATGTTGGCGCCGTGTTTTAATAGTATTGCCATGACTTCTCGTTTGCCTGCTTTAAGGGCATCTAAAAGCGGTGATTGATCGTCATTGGTAAAAGCATTGATGTGTGCATCGGCGCCGTGTTGAAAAGCTATATTTAGCATGGCGTTGGTTTTTTCTGCGGATAGTCCGGCATTGATAATTTTGTGCAGCACTGTGGTGCCATCTGGTTCAACGGCCATGACATCAATTTGCTTGTTTTGAATGGCATTTTTAAACGCAATGGTAACACCATTTTTGTAAATGGATTCTGCTGTTGGTTGCTTGGAGAGACTTTCATGCAGTAACTTTCTCGTTGCCAGTGCGGCGGTATAATCTTGAGTGTCTCTAGATGCAGCTTCCAGTGCTTTTGCATCATAGGCAGGTGCCAAGGTTACGCCCAAATCGGCAAATATTTTTTTCATGTATGGTTGATCAAACACGGCTTGCACTTCTTGCAGTGAATGATATCCGCGGCTGGTGTAACAGGCTTTATAGGCTTCAATAAACTGATTAATGTCAGCACTTAATGTTGGAGCAGCTTTGTGATCGATGGCATATTTTTCGAGTATCGCCGCTAAGAAAAATGCATGGCCTGAGACGTCTGAAACAAATGCCCCTCTTTTAAATTGGGATCGGTATTTGCCGGTTTCGTGGGGTCCTTTGATGTCCGCTGGTGAGTTGCGCAAAGGAAATTGACTGCGTTCATCTGCATACCCAGCCTGGTTGGACACCATGACGCCAGTGTTACTGGAATAGATGGAGTCACTCAATTTGCCAGCTTGTTCGTCAAGCTTGACCTGGAAGCCGGGTTTGGTAATAGGGTGTCTATGTTGATAGAGGTCTGACATGCTTTTTAATTCTTCGCATCTAGCTAATAATTTTTTCTCATGTAATTCTGCGAGTTTAACTACTCTGCTAATTGCTTCGTTATTATTTGTAGCAATGCTTAATCCGAAGTGACCGGTGATTCGGTTAATGGCTTCCAAATTGACTGCCATCCCTATTTGCATGCTCGCCAGGCGTGTTTCGAAAAAGCGTCGACTATAATTTTCAATAGTGGTTTTCTTAAATTTGTCGCTGTAGTCGAGGATTAACTTCGCCAAGGAAGTGTCTATTCCAAATTCTTTATTTAATGCAATAGTATTTATACTATAAACCGCTTGGTGAAAATTATTAGCTGCGTATTGCTCCCGAGCTAAATTTAACATTGTATTGATAGCAGGATTATTATCAGCGAATTTTTGTAAAGCTGCCATGGATAACATGATGAAGTCAGACTGTGTTAAGTCGAGTTTTAGCATTTCCTTATATGAAGCAACTTCAAGTCTGCCCATTCCTCTCGCCTTCATCATGGGATCTAGATAATTGTTATACGCTACTCTAACGCTTTTATAGTCGCGTGACAGACTCTTGGCGATTTTACTTTTCACATTCAATGATAATTGTTGATCTGGAATACTAGACATCACATTTGTCATTAATTCGACGCGTTTTTCCAGGCTCAATTGTTTACTGTCTTGATCTCTGAGTAAAGTATCTATTATTTGACTAGAGATGGGTGATATCCACATGGTTTCAGTATTCAATGCGCTGGCATCGGCATGTTGAACCAGATATTTCACATCATCCGCACGATAGCCATGGTTGGCAAGAAAATCAGAGAATGGGGACTGCTTGAAAATAGCTTGAAGGTATTTCTGATCATTGGCAACTAATGCCGACATAAGCTTTATTTTATCACTGTCTGGCATGTTCTTTAATGCGATGAAGATAGGTGAAGACGGGTCATATAATTCTTGATATATTGCTGAGTGAAATTTAAAGATTGCTGCCGTGTTGTCATCTTTTTTATGCCCAAGCGTATAATTAACATACTCACTCAGGTTTTGCACGGTTTGCGGCGCTATTTGACCTTTATGGAGAAAAACACTGGTTATGTTTGGAAAGGCGGATTGAGTCGCTATTTCCAGGGGAGTCACACCTTTATTATCTGGTAAGCGAATATTCGTACCTTGCTGTATCAGTGTGTTGACAACATCGTAATGTCCCATAGCAACGGCTGTGTGCAATGCAGCTCTTCCGTTTTTGTCTTGCATATGTGGGTCGGCACCATTTGCTAGTAAGAGGTTAAAGCATGCGCTATTCATGGCAGCAGCTTCATGCAGCGCAGTGCGGCCTTCTTTATCTTGTGCGTTAATATTAACGCCCGCTTTTAATAGCTTTTTGATAATTGACACATCATCCACCAGCGCGGCCTCTGAGATCGGAGGCTTGTTATAGCCGACAGTCGGCGATGCAAAATTTTTTAATAAAGTATCGACAATCTCTGGTTGCTTACTCTGGATGGCAATTGTCAGTAATGTGTCACCTTTTTTGTTAATTGGTGCGTCGATGTCAGCGACATAATTAAGTGCTTCATTTACCATTTCGTTGTTGCCATGATTGATGGCGATTTCAATTGGTGTGATATCGTTATTATTCGCTAACAGTGGATCTAGTCCTTCATATAATAGTAACTTAAAGCTCTTGGTATCATTATTATCAGCAGCAAGAAGTAATAGTGAGTCATTCTCAGTATTGACCATTTCGCTGATATCGTATCGTTTGCTTTTGAGTAAGGCTTTCACACACTCAGCTTGTTTGTTGATAACTGCTAAATCTAATGGGTTGCAAAAGTCAGTGTTAATTTCACGCGGATCTGCTTTTTTGCGTAACAGATATGGGATCAGCTTGTTAATGCCGCAAGCGGCTGCAATATGCAGCGCTCTTTCATCTTTGTCATTGAGTGGCTTATTAACATCTAAGCCATCTTCCAACATTTTCGCCAGAATAAATCCTGCGCTTTCGTATGAGTGTTCTCTTGCAATTTTTAATGGCGTCAACCTGCCAATCGCCATAGCATGAATGTCTGCACCAGCTTGTATTAGTAGCAGTGAAGCTTCAGGTTTGTTTACAGTGCAAGTAATATGTAAAGGGGTATTTCCAAGTTTATCGGCGACATTAACATTTGCGCCCAGTTGAATGATTTTTTCAACATCAGTTGAGTTACCGTATCGGCAAGCACAATGGAGCACGGTGGTGCCATCTGCATACATTGGTATGTTGACATCGGCGCCCATCCCGAGCAGTTTGGCGAACAGTTCGCTTTTGTCATACTGATAAGCGATACCTAGCGGGGTTGAGCCGGTGGCGTCTTTCGCATTAATGTCTGCGCCAGCAGCAACCAGCTTTTCAAACAAATCGTCATCCCCGGCTTCAATGGCAATTTGTAAAGGTAAATCACCATGTTTATTCACCGGTAAATTAAAATCGGGCTCATCTAATACAAACAAAGCGTTGATAGCCTCAATATCATGCTGTCTATCTTGCATGTTTCAGTGACCTCGATTTGTCGTCATTTACTATATAAGTATAGCAATCAAAATGAGTTTTATAACTTCATGAAATATAGGGGATTTATTTTCGCCGTAGGGGTGTGAATCGGTTCTTGCTATACTTTGGATAGAAGCCTAAATAACGAGGATATAATGGAATCAAGAAAGCACAGTCAATATAACGATGCGATAGAGATGACGCTGGCAACTCCCGCTGAACTTGGACAACGAATTGAATTGTCGCGCCAAGACAAAGAATTGTTTCATCGCACTGTGCGTAACACCATTGCCTTGGTGAATTATCTACAAAAAAAATGCAAAGATAAAATTCCTTTAATCATGAGGCTTATTTTGCATGATCAAGCAGAGTTTGATCGTTTAATAAATAAGACTTTGGATTTTACTTATGTGGCAAAGCATATGCCTGATTATGCCGATGAGTTAATGCAGTTTGTTTTAGCGCATCCAGATGTATTTGAGCGACTAATAAAATCTGATCAGGAGCTTAAGTCAGTCAGTGCTATATTTCCAAAATATCAAAGTCTTTTTGCTGGTCAAACGGCGAAAGAGATGTTAAGTGTCATTTCTCAAAATGTTGAAGCCATTCAAATTGGCCTGTTAAATCTCGTTCAAGCACAGCTGCCCTTGCCTGACGAAGTGCTAATTGTGATAGCAAGTCATTTTTCCGATCATCCAATGTATACACGAGAGACAAAACTGACTATTGCCAAGTCAGCTAAAGTGAATAATCAATAAATACTACATTTTGAGTTTTTGTTTGCTACCCAATTCTATCATTTCATCTTGATAAGTTGGCTTATGATACTCGGCTTTGCCTGCTCGAACGTGCAGATTCTTTAAAGGCTGACAACTAGCTGGGTGATGAGTGTGTCCGCTATAAACGTTGAATTCCACTCCCGGGTATTGTTGAGCGAATTCCATTAAAACATCACCTGTTGCTTTTGAGGTGAAAAAAGGTAGGTAGTCATCTTCTGTTTGTTTGCCGCGATACATGCAAGCTTCTTTAAATGGCGGTACATGCGTAACGATAATGACTTTTTTTGGCAGGTGTTCTTGCGCAAGGGCTTTAGTTAAATCTGCTTTTAATGCTGCTGCGTCTGTGTCTGCTAATTCCTGCATTTTATGCAGTAAAGCGTCTCTGCCCAATTCATTTGCTTCTGCTAAATCTTCAATATAAACGCTGTCATTGAGTGAACGCGTGCTATGTGCAAAATCACCTAATCGGCCATCTGCCCAGCCATCTTGGCCTACTAGAACAGTGTCTTCGTCTAACTGCTGATACCCAGCACTGGGTAAGTAAATTAATTCATCGCGTTCCTCACGCAGCTCAGTCACGCATGCGCGCACATCATTGATATTTCCTTTATAGTAATCATGGTTACCGAGAACAAAGTAAATGGGTATTTCAATTTGTTTTGCCATTTCATATAAATAAGCATCTATGTTCTCTGCTTCGGCGATATCACCACTTAATAAGATGGCATCTGCGCCCGAGTTGTTAATGGTTTGAAAAAATGCCATTAACGCTTCTTCCTCAAGAAAGTTTAAGTGAATATCGGTGAGCCATATTAGTTTCATGATTGATGCCCTTTTTATGTTTTATTAATTATAGCTGACCATACGATTTTTAGCGCTAGTTGCATGTATCTGAATATAAACATATTTACCTGGGTAATTGCGTCTGGTTTCGTGGCGCGGTGTGGCTATGTTGAGTACGACAAATTTTGTGACGCCTCATCAAATTCAGGCTACAATTTATTTATCAATTATTCATGGATGAATTATGCTGTCCGCACTTTCCATCTCAACTATCTTTTTTATCTTTGCCTGTTCATCGATTGCAGTGTGGGTGGCTGGCCTATTTTTATCGATGACGACAGACGCTATTGATATTCGTTTTGATATAGGCGAAGCCTTAGGAGGTTTGATCTTTTTGGCCATTGTCACCAACTTGCCTGAAATCGCGATCATGTTAAGTGCGTCTCTGAATAAAGGAATGGATTTAGCAATCGGTAATATCCTTGGCGGCATTGCCATTCAAACCGTCGTGCTGGCGATTCTGGATGGCGTTGGTTTGAAAAACTCGGGCCCACTAACATTTTTTGCTGGGTCATTGCAGTTAGTGCTTGAAGGTGTGTTGTTGATGATGGTGTTAATGGTAGTGTTGCTAGGAAGCCAATTGACGGCACATCATGCGCGTGCAATGTATTTTCCCGCGGAATTATCTATCGTCTTAATCTGGTTGCTGGGCATCTGGTTGATCAATAAAGCAAGGCACGGTTTGCCGTGGAAGATGAAAAGCGCAGTCAAAAAGCTGCATGCTAAACATCAGCGGAACTTGAAGCGCATCACCAACTGGTCGACTGCGTTGGTTATTTTTGTTTTTCTTCTCTCTTCATTGGTCACGCTGATTGCTGGTTATTTCCTGCTGGAAACCAGTCAAGTGATTGCAAAGACGTATCACTTAAACGGTGTTGTGTTTGGTGCCAGCTTCTTGGCTTTAGTCACATCGATACCAGAAATTGCAACAGGTCTGGAAGCAGTGTGGATAGGCGATTATGTCTTGGCAGTCAGTGATATCTTCGGCGGTAATGCATTTTTGCCCGTGTTATTTTTTCCAGCAGCCTTGCTCACGCAACAATCTATTTTGACGATGTTAAATAAACAAGACATCTATCTGGTGAGTCTGGGAGCGTTACTCACGTCAATTTATCTCATCGGATTAATTTTTCGCTACAAACGCCAATATTTATATTTAGGTATAGATTCGATATTGGTGGTGCTGATTTATCTGATAGGTTTAGTTGGCTTAATCAGCCTGTAGCCCGTATTAGCCCGCGTCTGCGGGCGTCATACGGGTAAAACAGACACGTCATATTACAACCCAATGGATTTAGCTGGGCAGCTATAGGCATTACCTAAATTGGTCACGTTGGTCTGCTCGGAGCTGCCGCTCATGAAGCCGCCGTTATGACCAAATGAACCGTTCATGGAGCCGGTCACACCAGCGCGGTTGGAAACGATCTGAACGTAGTTAGCATCAATCTTCGCTGCCTGGTTTTTCATATCATTCATGGAGCCTTCTTCGAGGTTGCGGTTAGAGGTGAAACCGCCGGTGAAAAAGTTACCTTGGTTGCCAACGACCTGGCCTTTGTATTTGCAGCCTTTTGGTGGTGGGTTTGGGGAAGCGATGACTCTAGCTGCTTTTGGGTCTGTTTGGATGGAAGCGCAGCTGCTCAGTAAGACGGCTACAGCGGTTAAAGCGATTAATTTCTTCATTTTGGCTACCTTATCAATCATGTTTTTGTTGGTCTCATTGTGCGTCTTGCACGCTACCTCTCCTCAAAATCTGCGCGCATGTTAGCTGATTCATTTTATGTACTCAAGGCACCGGTGGTGCCATTGACTTGACCTGATTTGTTGGCAAAGTTATAGTCAGTTATCACTCAAGTTTTGTGACCCTCATTGATAGATAAAGGATGATCATCATGACGCTCAAACAAACCGCCAAAGATTTCCTGAAATTAGTTTTAATCACCGCCATCAGTTCCGCTTGCATTAATCACGCTGACGCTTGTACGCGCGCTGTTTATATCGGTCCGCAAAACACAGTTTTAACCGGCAGAAGCATGGATTGGATGAATGATGTGAAAAGTAATATCTGGGTGTTTGCAAAAGGGATGCAGCGTGATGGTGCGGCAGGTGCTAATTCCATGAAATGGACAGCAAAATATGGCAGTGTCGTGACAAGTTTTTTTGATGTTGCCACCGTGGATGGCATGAATGAGAAAGGATTAGTGGCCAACGTTTTATATTTGGATGAATCTGTTTATCCCACACCATCAAAACAAGATACACGTAAAGCAATGTCAATTGCAGTATGGGCGCAATATGTTTTAGATAATTACGCAACAGTGGCGGAAGCGGTGTCAGCTTTAAGTAAAGAGCCTTTTTATGTTGTGCAAGTCACAACGCCTGATGGTCATCCAGGCCGCGGACATTTATCACTCTCAGATCCCTCGGGTGATTCAGCGATATTTGAATATATCGATGGCAAACTGGTGATTCATCATGGCAAGCAATATGTCGTGATGACAAACTCTCCGACATTCGATCAACAGTTAGCGATTAATAAATACTGGAAGGAAATCGGAGGCAGTACCATGCTGCCAGGCACTTCACGTCCTGCAGACAGATTCGTTCGTGCTTCATATTATTTAACAGTGGCACCGCAAACCGATGATTTAGTAAAATCTGCAGCGGGAATCTTTGCTGTGATGAATGATGCCTCGGTGCCATTTGGTGTGTCAGCCGCAGGTCAGCCAAACGTTGCAGCGACATTGTGGCGCACGGTGTCAGATCAGAAAAATAAAATCTATTATTACAACAGCACTTCATCACCCAATATATTCTGGCTGGATTTAAAAGAATTGAATTTTAGTGCTAATCAACCCGTGAAAAAGTTATCTGTGAGTCACGGCGAAACGTATGCTGGTGATGCCGTTAAGAGCTTGAAAGAAGACAAGCCGTTTACGTTTTTAACGGCTGGTTAGCGTTATCAATAGTAAGCTGGTTGAGTAGAAAAGCCTGGTATTTTGCGGCGTGATCGCCAGTTATGGTATTCTGCTCAGTCAGCTAACTAGTATTGACGGTATTGCTAATGGCCACTGAAATAAAAAATGATAATAATCAAATCGTTTTACTCATTCATGGATTATCCAGAACGTATCAAAGCATGCGCAAATTAGGTGATTTTCTGCAGCAGCATGGTTATGCAATCGTTGGGTATGATTATGATTCACATCGGCATCAAATCAATCAGCATGGTCTGCACCTGCGTGATAAGGTGGTTGAATTGATGCAGCAATATCCGGATAAACAATTTAGTTTTGTGACGCATAGTCTTGGCGGCATTGTCGCAAGAGAGGCGCTGAATCACCTCAATCCAGAGCAGTTAGCACGTTGTGCGCACCTAATTATGCTGGCGCCGCCATCGCGTGGTTCGTTCATGGCGCGTGTGGTTTATCGATGCTTGCCTTTTCTGGCTTATTTTGTAAAACCGCTGGCAGAGTTGGGCACCAATCAAGATGCTTACGTGCATAGCGTTGGCATTCCAGACAAAATTAATATCGGTGTCATCGCCGGTAAATTCGATGCTAAAACCCCGCCGCACACGACTCATCTTGAAGGCGAAAATGATTTTATCATCATTAACTGCACGCACACATTTATCATGAATCATGCCAAATCCAGGAAAGCTATTTTGAATTTTCTCAGCACTGGGCGTTTTGGTTTGGTGCACTAGGTATGATCATGCACGATCATCTGACATTTTCATCTGAGATAACAGTTAGGCGGGATAAATTCTATTGTAATAGCATTGATGCCATGTTTAAATGCAAGCAATCATCATCAATCCTGCAATGATCTATTTAAAGCGATGATACACTCACCCCTCATTATAAAAATGCAAAATACAGGTTCCGAAAATCATGCCACAATCAAACAATCAGCTATCATTTGCAAACCTGCCATTACGTCAGGCATTACAAGATAATCTTGTCACCTTAAAATACGAACAAATGACACCGGTGCAAGCGCAAACACTGCCTATCACTTTACAACATAAAGACCTGCTTGTGCAGGCAAAAACAGGTAGCGGAAAAACAGCTGCTTTTAGTTTAACTATTTTGAATCACCTGAAAGTAGAGTTGTATTATGTACAGGCTTTAGTTCTCTGTCCGACAAGGGAGTTGGCGGAACAAGTGAGTCAGTCATTAAGAAAATACGCGCGTTTGATGCATAACGTAAAAGTGTTGAATTTGTCTGGCGGCATACCAATGCGCCCGCAGGTCGATTCTTTGCGTCATGGTGCGCATATCATTGTTGGTACACCTGGTCGCGTGCAAAAGCACTTAACCGAAAATAATTTGTCGTTGGATAAATTAAAAATCTTAGTGCTAGATGAAGCAGACAGAATGCTGGACATGGGGTTCTTTGATGACATGAAAACCATCATCGCGCAATGTCCCAGTCAGCGTCAAACCCTGTTGTTCTCCGCCACTTATCCAAAAGAAATTCGCGAACTCGCAAAGCAATTTATGCAGCATCCCCAAGAAGTGATTATTGATAGTGAACCAGAGGAGCTGGATATCACGCAGCAGTTTTTTGAGGTGGCGAAACAAGCAGATAAATTCACCTTGCTAAAAAACCTGTTACTGCATTATCAACCAAGCTCTACATTAATTTTCTGCAATACCAAGCAACAAACAGATGAGTTGGCTAAACAGCTAAAAAAAGAAGGTTTCACGGTCGCAGCATTAAATGGCGATATGGAGCAATCAGATAGAGACTACACCGTCATTCAATTCGCCAACAAGAGCTGCAATATTTTAGTTGCAACCGATGTGGCTGCGCGTGGGCTTGATATTAAAGAATTAGCCGCCGTCATCAATTATGACCTCGCTTTTGAACATGATGTGCATGTTCATCGCATAGGCCGCACAGGTCGTGCCGGTGCTAAAGGCTTAGCACTTAGTCTGACAACACCCGCTGATGCGATGCGACTGGTGGCGATAGAAGAACATCTTGGCGCCAGTGTGCCATGGGGTAATGCCGATGCATTAACGTCCAATCAACAGAAAATGTCAAAACCAGAGATAGTCACTCTCTGTCTTGCCGTTGGCAAGCGCGACAAAATTCGCCCCGGCGATATACTGGGTGCATTAACTAAAGATGCCGGCTTACCTGCCACCGCAATCGGTAAGATAGATATCACAGCATTGTATTCATATGTCGCCGTGCAACGCATATACGCTGATAAAGCCTATCAACATTTTCTTAATGGTAAGCTCAAAGGCAGGAAAGTACGAGTGTCATCAAGCTAGAAAATTATTCTTGATAAGACAACCGGATTGCCAGTGCTGTTTGTCAGGTTGACGATTTGCGATCAAGAAAATTTTTATGACAGGTGGGTCTTCCAATGCATGAGTGCTATTACTGCTACAATGTAGCCTTACTTTGAGTGGTTGTTTCAGGTAGAAGTGGTACGGCATCTTTTTGTCTGCCTCGGCAACATTTGAAGAAGGTTCCTGCTTGAGATGAAGCGTGATAGATCGCAACTTGTTGACGCTGCAACTGTTCAATGCGTTGTGGTTTGCTGGTGAAATACCATCTGACGCCTAACGCCGCAACGCCTATGGTGATACCGCCTGCATAGGCACCAGTCAAAGCGAATACTTTACCCTCAGTGTATATGCCAGTTAATGCGCCTATCACAATGCCGGCACCAGTACTCAGAATGGAAATGGCTGCGGGAATATTATTGTCATTGAATGCATGCAGCTGATTCATCAAGCCCATGCGTATACCTTCCATCATCTGTGACCATCCTAAAATCGGCGCCAACTTGCGCATGTATGACATGGAGTCGACTGATTTGCCGGAAATGAATACCAGCACATCTGGTGCCGCGGAGGAAATAAGTGGAATAGGCGTGGTGTAGATGGCAGAAACCATTAATCCTTTTTTTGCATAATTGGTTGCGCGCTCAAATTCATGATGTCCTACGCGATAGCTTAATTCGAGTGAAATAGCGTGGCTGATGGGTGGTCGCACAATTGTCATGAAAGCATTCAGTTGATTTAAAATGGAAGTTGCGATTAATGCTTCTCTGCCGCCAGTCACACCAGTTAATGCGCCCAAAGCGGAGTTTGAGCCAACATCGGCAATCAGTGACGCACTGATAGGTAATCCGATGCGCGCAATGGCTTTTAATTGACGAACAATGTAAGGATGATTGCTGCGGCCAAGAAAATCAAACCGCGCAAAATCCGCATGAAATCGCACATATACCATGTAACCTGCTGCGGTAAGATAAGGCTCAATCACAGCACCAATGGCTATGCCAATTCTTCCCATGGGCGCGTTGCCAAACCAACCGTAACTTAATGCGAGTCCGAAGACGGTGGTTGCGCTGAGGCTGGTCAGTGCCATTAATGCAGCTGGAATGGCTTTGGAAAAACCATAAAGCAAATGTAGCATAGGCATGCGAATTGATTGGCCTGGCACAGAATAGGAATAGACACGTAAAAACGGACTGGCGAGCTGTGACAACAAACTATTTTGTTGATATACATGTTCCAGTACATCGTCAGAAAAATGCATCGGAAAGAATGATACTGGTGAAGTGCAAGACGTGGTAATCATCATGCTTTTTGGCATGGCAGAAATGCTTTTCACTAATATCTCAGCTTCTTCCGTGTTGCCTTCATCTTCGGCTTTTTGCAATTCACCTAATTGATTGCGTATCACGTTGCTCGCGCCAAAAATGGGAGACAATTGAATTAACATGAAGATTAGCATTTGAAAAATCAGTGCGGTGGAGGCAAGTGTGTTTTCATCTTCACTTAAATGGATTAAGACCATGCCAAAAATAAAAAACTGTGTTGGTAAGGTGGCGGTGCCCATCATGGGTAAGCTGGAGGTGGTGATGTGTTTGAAGACCATCCACAATGTATCCATGGAGTCAGCAATGGCTTCTGGGGCGAAAATATCAACAGGATCATTATTCTCTGTGTCTTGATCTGCATCGTTGATAGCGAGAGGTCTGTCCTGCATGGTGGGCTTCTTGTTGTTTGACGCTATATCATTATGCTTATCACGTCATATTTCAAGTGATGTTGAGATTATTTTTTCTATTCTTTAGTAAGGAATAGTAGGGCCTGTTGGTTGTTCCATATCGGTTGGTTGCGCGGGTTGATTTTGTTGAGCTGACTGACGATTCGTGCTTGGGTTTACTAGGTTTTGTGCCGCCAAACTAAAGTCCATGGAGCCATCAGGTGTTTTCATGACACCAGAAAGGCTATCTACGTGTGTGCCATCTTTGGAGATGACAGTCACAGAGGAAACGTTATCTTCGGGGCAAGTCCAGCTATATTGAATCTTACTGTCTGCAGTTAAGCTTCGTTCTGCTTGCCCAAAGGTTTCTTCAAATAACGCAATAGTTGCAGAGTTAATGAAGGAGTCGCGCAAGCTGAAGGATTGACTCACCTGATAAAGTCTCTTGATTGACTCGGGGCACGATTCAGCATTTGCTATTGTTGAAATAAGCAGCGAACTAACCAGAGTTGCAATGATGTTTGCTTTCATATCATGTCCCGGTTCAAAGATATCTACCTTTATTATATAAGATATTTTCTCACCGGTGAAAATGACAATGTAATCAGTGATTAAGCCTTTAAAACTTTTTCAGCTATTCACCTCGAAGCTCAATTCGCAATAAGAAACGCTTGGATATGACTAGATCGTAATTTCTTTTGTAATTCTATATCAGGACATTTTCCGTAGTTTGAGCCTGGCTCTCTTTCGATAAACCTTACCGGTGTATAGTGCAGTTTCCCATCTGCTGATCGAGTTTGATTGAGCAGCTCCACTTGAGAATAAAACTGATTAGAGAAGTAGCCATGACTTTCAATAATAGAATTTACGCGAACGATATAGGTTGCATTTTTCTTAGGATAAAAACTGAGGACATGTTCAGATGGCTCGGATCCAGCTGATATATGATTGGCAATAATCGTCGTTAGTTGATTTGCCGGGATGGATGTTGGGGCGCCATAAAGCTGTTTATTTAACAAATGCACATCATCACACGTGATGGGGTCATTAAATATTAAAAGTATATTCGCATCACCGTCTTTTGGTTTAATTGCGCCAAGCTTAGCTGTGGGCCCGGAAACCGGAGGGCTATAAGTGGGAACGCATGCGGTTAAGCAAAGCATGAGGATAAAGGTGAGGGGTAATTTTATAATCATGAAAGTTATCACTCAAAAATTGAATGTGCATTTTAGTTTAGTTGGCAGTTTAAGTTTAATAGTGCCTTTTTGATAAGAATGCATATTGGCCCGCTATCATCACAGTGATAGTTTATCAAGTAAAGTCATTTATCAAACAATAATGTTGCATAGTTGTCGTATCCTTCATATGACACGATTAACAGCTCGCGCTAAATTTCAAATAGGTATGACATTCAATGAGATATGAAGCAGCGGAGGTGGTTGAAATGCGATCACCGATTTGTGTATAATTCATGGCCAATAAAATAATAATAAAAAGTCCTATGTTGCATTCAAATTGTGTATCAATGCTCACAAGAGCTGTGCATCCCTGGGATAAAAATAATTTTTTATAAACCATAAAACAGGTGTCACTATGCAAAAGTATTTCGCTTATGTTTGTCTGCTCGCAGCCGCATTAACGCTGACAGGTTGTGCTACTGGCTACGTTCATCCGAATTTCCTGTCTAATTTAGGTTATCAAGACACGAAGGTTGGCACGAATCTATACCTGGTGGAATTCAAAGGGAACAGTGCAACACCACTCTCTACCACGTATGATTATGCTTTGCGTCACGCCGCAGAGTTAGCGATTAGTAATGGTTATAATCATTTTGATGTGCTGCTCAAAGACAGTTTCTATATACCGGGTGATATGGCAGAACCAAAAACCGTTATCAAGGTTCAGCTGAATGCTTCAGGAAGTTTCAACGCCAAAACGATTTTGGCTAAAAAAGTAAGACAGTAATTAATAACAATAACAACGAGATCAATACAATGAATAAATCCATAAAACTTTTAACTTTGTCATCTGTAGTCTTGCTCGCTAGCTGCGCTGATGTTGGTAAAACCGCAGGTTTTGGCGAGAGAATGAGTGATAGCTTTTTGTTAACATCGGCTTCCGAAGTGAAGACGGCTGACACACGCTGCATTTCACTCGCTAGTCCATATGCGTTTAAATCAGGTAGCGTGACATTTACCTTACCAGCGGGCACTTATAAGAGCATTCGTAAAATTGATACTGGCTACTTTTACTATGCGCCAAGTAACGTCAAATCTGACAGCTGGTTCGTTGGTTCAAGTCAGCAAGGTGTGTATTTGAATAATGCCATGTCAGCAGGTAATTTATTCGGTGCAAAAGAAGATGGTTTTGATGATAGACCGATTCGTTCAGTTGAGTTACCCGGTAGTGTGATCGCCAAGTTCAAAAAAATGGGTAAATGTTATTAATTTAACGGCATAAAGTTGGGTTGCTGCACCCGAATGTTTCGGCATTTGGTTGGAGTAACCCGGCTATCATTCTGTGCTGATGAATCCAGGTGCAGCCCTATCTGGTTTGAATGCAGCATGTCTTAATGGTATTTTAATACCACTCTGGTATATTTTTAAACCAATTTGATTGGTTGCTTTATCTATAATAATTATTTGAATAATAATCAAAACGAGGCGTTAATGTTAAATCGGGGTAAGTCTGTTTCCAGACGTAAAATCAATTTAGCGGTGATTATTCAGCAGCTTGAGGGCTTGAAAACACGCAAGTCGGTTGATGAGGATGCACTTTTAGAAAGCCTGATTTCAGAGATTAGAGGTCTCAATGACCAGTTGGTCTCAATAATTAAAAATAGCGCTGATCTCTTAAACCCCGATAAGAAGCTTTCTTATGAAGCAATAGCGAGTCAATATAAATCTCCAATTGATCGGCTGGCAGCGCAGCTCGCGACACTTAGCAAGCGCATGATAAATGGCTCAGACTTCCAGGTTATGCTAGCTGAAAGCATTCTCGCGGGTATTCAAGATGCTGGACGTGATCTGCATTCATTCGCGCAAGCTGCATTGCAGCCATATCTTGATGAATTAAAAGCGATTGATATGACGCGACAAAAATTAATTCGTTATTGCAAGAGATTTGAAGATAAATATTCACTAGAAGAACAGAGCTTGTATGCCTCTGCGAATGTTGATGTTCAGGTTTGTCGCATCAGTGGAATGATAGAAGATGAGATGCCATATGAACTGGCAAAACGTAAACTAATTGAGTTAGAGTTATATCAAGCAAGCATTCTGTCAGCTGTAGCGAAGGATACCGCGCAGTCGATTAGAGAAGAACAATTTACAGAATTACTGACAGTCTCTGATGTTGGTCCTTACCTCGTTGACAAAATCAACGCACGTTATGCGAAGAACATGCGTCAGCATCAAGATTTAATGGAAACATTAGCTGCCATTTCATTATCACCATGCATTGCAAAATTAAATGCGCTGAATGTCAATAACGATCAGTGGAGTAACGCTGAGTTCGTATCTGCAGTCCAAGGTGTCTTGTCATTGCAAAAACAAATTAAACGAGCGTTTTACAGTGTTGCGCCCAGGAAGAGCATGATTGCTGATTTTCAGCGTAGGCTAGAGAATATCGAAAGAGATGTAAATAATTTCGGTAAAGCTGAGCGTGATAAAGCACACAAGCCGTTTTGGAGGCGCAAGGATAGATCAGAGGTGCTTCCTCTTGTAAGACGTGCAGCTGAAGTGCAATCTCCTGTGCTCAATGATGCATCAGCAGACGTTACCGAGAGCTATTTTCAAGATCATCAATCTGAGCAAGCTGATGGTAATAAAGAAGGGATTGTCATCCGTGAGAGAAAAGAAGTGATCGATCCTGATGCTGAGGATGAAGAAATTGAAGCGGATTCTGAATCTGACTTAGTCTCTGTAAAGGATGACAGTAAAGTCTCTCCCGAACAAATCTTTGATGAAATTCAGTCAAATGCAGACTTATTAGCATATGAGGCTGATTTAATACAGGTTGATTGTGCTGTTAGGTCTCTCTCTCATTACCAAGCAATTTTGACCAAGAAATATCAGGAACTGAAGGGGCGCACTGACAAGCAGCATGGTGCGGAGTTATGTTCCTTGGTGCTGACACTTGCTGTTATCAAACAACATCTCGCTGTGTTAAATTCATTTAAAGAAAATCGCAATGCAGAGGCGGTCAGCTTGGCAAATGCGATTAATGATTGCCGCGGCAGTGAGTATAATTTTGGTAATTATTATTTTGAAGAAACGCATTCCCGATATCAATCTCAAATTACAAATGAAAAGAAAAGAACCGAGGATTATTTGGGCTTGGGCGCAGAAGTGGCTCGCGTTGAGACGGCCTTACGAGCGTTAAATGAAGTGCACGATCTCAAAGATAATGCCGTGTATTTGCAATCAATGCAGTCGATTCAGAAACTGAGTGAAGATATCTGGTTAGATCTCCACCGCATGTTGCCTGATATACAGAAAGATGGATTGTTTGGTGATGATGGTGTGTTAAGTGATGAAGAAAAATCGCAACGTTTTAAAAATAAGATTGCTAGCGTTGAAAAAGATATTTCTCGCATCAAGCCTAGTATTGAAAAACAAAAGGCAGATGCGAATCTTGTAAATGTGATAGCTGGAGATCATGAAGGTGTTCCGGTTGCAAGGCCAGTCTCTCCATTATTGGTTAAGGATGAGGCTCCTGTGTTATCCCAAAAAGCTCTGGCACATCAGCAACAGTTTCTCGATGAGCTAACAACACTGCGTGATAATATCGATAAAACTCAATACTGTTATAATTGGCAGCTTAGGAGAGGGGTAGCCAAGGCGACAGAAGAGTTAAAAAGAAAAAAACAAAAACTTGATTTGATTAATTCTCTAATCGAGAAAGTCAAAAACAATAAAACGATTTCTCTTGATAATATGATTGGCTCTTTCCTTAAAGGTGAGTATAAACGTGAAGGTGCGCTAGAGGAAAAAATCAAAAACAGCGTGATACTATTCCAACACAGAAGAACAAGCGGATTGTTGAGTATTTTCAATGGCGCCTATAAAACTGATACGCAAAAACTTTTCGATAAATATTATCCAGCTTCAGCACAATCCAAAAAGAAAAAGGCTGCTGCTTATAATTAACGAGGCCACTCATACTGCATAATGCTATCACAATCGAAGAAGCCGCCAGCGCAGTCAAAGAAAAATTAAAAGCCATCTATTTGATGTCGGTTAAAAGCAGCCCTGCCATTATAGCTTGCGGCAACGACGTGCCATCAGAAGTTTTAAATAATCCCCACATACCAATAGGTTAGACTCTGACAAGTGGCTGGTGCGCGGCCATTTAAACACACGGTGACATTAACATTCGCGTTGCTTGGCCCTTGAATTAAGATAGTTGTTGGCGTGGATGCTCTAGCCACGAACTGACAAAATCCATTTCCAAGGTTTGTGCAAGATGGAGTTGGGATGAAAGTGAGTCCGGGTGGATTGGTGTTAACGGTGTATCCTTTGGTGTTAACTTTAATGCCTGCTTGAGTATAAACGTGATTAGGAATGTTAGTGGTGATCTGCAAAATAGCGCCATTGACTCTAATATTAAATGGCGTTAGCGAATCAGTTGTGGCGGCAAAAGCTGTACTGCTGATTGCTAATAGTGAAGATAAGATTGCGCTTGCGAATATCCGTTTCATGTTATTCCCCTAAAATCATTCTAGTTAAACAGCCAGTGTGCAAAGCACAGCGTTTGCATAAACATTGCCAGTGCTCAATGTATTTAGCACTTGTCCGTTAGCCTTGTCGAAATTGCCGCTGCCCAGATAGAAGAAGCGGTATCCGCATTCAGCGGTGGCATTATGTGCCAGCTTTAACTGATTGAATTTCACGCCCACGCCCACACTGGCAGCAAACGTTGCTTCGGTGTTGCTATTGAAGATGTGATCCGGGGTGGTGACGCCGCCATCTAGTGATCGTTCGCTAAACCCGCTCAGTTGCATGACGTTCAAGCCTATGCCTACATCCATGGTTGGCGTAAACATGGTGTTGTTAGTGCGAAACTCCGCTTTGGCATCCAGCAATATGGGGTAGCTAGTAATGTTGTAGCTATAAGACAGATTATTAAAGATGGCTTCTTGAGTCACGTTACCGTTCACGTTGGCGTCTGGAATATAAAATACATTGGCGCCTATTCTGGTGTTAGCCCAGGCATAGGTTGGACCATTCACATAGTAGCCCAGGCCAACTAATGCCGTTGTATCATCCTGTGATGTCACAGAGAAGTGATCGCCAATCAAGCTGTTAATGCCAACATTGTTTGCTTCGCCGCCGTTGGTGAATGCCGCGCCTAATTGCAGGGCGAATTGACCGTGTTTCCAGTCGCAGCAACTATAAGCAGCGGAGGCGGTATGAGGCAGGGTGCCAGCTAGTATCAAACTGACAAGGGTGAAATAACCACTTTTAATCTTCATGACAATTCCTTTTCTTGATGAGAATACAACGTACAATCTGTTGTTTATGTGTAACACAGTCTGCTGGAAAGGCCAAAAATTTTTTTCTGGCGATAAATAAGTGTCTGGTTGGTGGTGGTTTTCAAATGTATCCATATTACAATAAGTTAAATTCCCGCTGCGGTTCTGTCGGGGGTTCAGGCGGTAAATTTAATCGTTCTGGTATGGCTGTCAGGCACCAAAATTGACGTATTAGTATTTGACACCGACTCCCCATCAATTAAACTACTCGACCGATAATTTTTGATACAATGCTCTTAGATTAAAATAAGTAAGGAGAAGATAGGTGTCCTCAAATCAGGTCGAATTACATAAAGATGCACTGGGACTCGCTGAGTCTGTCGTTATGGGTGTGGCAGGTACTGCTCCTGCATTCAGTGTCGCGGCAACAACGGCTACGTTAATTGCAGCGGTGGCAGGTTATGCGGCTGGCAGTTTGCTCTATTGCGGGCTCATTATGTTTGGCATCACATTTGCGTTTATGAACCTGAATCGAAGGATTACTAATGCTGGCGCGACGTATGCCTGGGTAGGTCAGATATTTCACCCGGTCTTGGGCTTTTTGGCTGGCTGGTCCTTATTGGTGGCCACGACACTCTTTATGGTCTCAGGTACGATTCCAGCAGCGACGGCGACCTTAACTTTATTTGCCCCGCATTTGGCTAGTGACCCCAAGATGGTCACGCTAGTGGCGGCTGGCTGGTTGTTAGTGGTAGGGGCTATTATTGTTAAAGGCATCAAGCCCACTAGCTATGTGCAAGTCGTTATGACGGGCGTCGAAGTTGGCGTATTGTTTGCCGTCATCATCGCATCTATATTCTATTACCAGCATCACAATACTCATGTCTTTACCTGGCGCTGGTTCGCGCTGACGGAATTTACACCCACCACGTTTGCAAATGGTGCGCTTATTTCATTGTTCTTTTTCTGGGGCTGGGATGTCACTCTTAATTTAAACGAAGAAACACGTAACGCTGAGCGAGCTTCGGGCCTTGGCGCCGTGATTTCCATGATCATCACCATTCTGCTATTTATCGGATTCGTCGTGTCAGTATTAGTAGTGATGAGTGATGATGAAATCGCCAAATCCAGCACCAACGTCTTGTATGCGATTGCTGAAAAGCTTTTCCCGGCCCCATGGGGTTACATGGCGGTGATCGCTGTGATGTTTAGCACGATTGGTACGCTTGAGACCTCGATATTGCAATTCACGCGCACGATGTATGCCAAAGCACGTGATGGCGCCATTTCACGCCGCTATGCGACCCTGCATCGCAGCTGGCGCACGCCTTGGGTCGCCACCGCCGTGATTGTGGTGGTGGGCTTGCTGATGCTCTTCCTCTCATCTTATTTCCCCAGTATCAATATGATCATCAAAGATTCGGTCAATGCGATTGGTTTCCAGGTGTCGTTCTATTACGGCCTTGCTGGCTATGCTTGCGCCTGGTATTTCAGACGCGAAGCAATGACAGGCATAGGCAATTTTATCACCCTGCTATTGTGGCCTATGGCTAGCGCAAGCTTTCTGGTGTTCATTGCGCTGTATAGTATTCCCACGTTTGACACCATTACCGTCATGATTGGTATAGGCGGTATCTTGGTTGGCTTGGTGCCGTTGATGTTGTCATCAAAAAACGCCAATAAATAAATTCATCTCTTGGTGGTCTGAATTCACCCGTCTCAGCATCAGCTGCGGCGGGTATTGACCTCACCTGCGATGGTAAAAACCTAATCCGGTGAGATTACATTTCCCAAGGATTGATGATCTGTAAATCCTGAAATGGTTTGAAGTCCATGACATGGCGTGTCACCAGCGCAAGATCAAAATGCAGTGCGGTTGCAGCTAGTAAACTATCTATGGCAGGGGTTGGGTGTTTATGCTGCGCAAGCAGTCGTCCCCAGCGATTAGCCACTTCGTTATCGATGGATAAAAAGCGATCGCCAAACCAATCAGGCAATGCGTGTTCCAGCCAGATACGCAATTTTTCTTTTTTGGCGGGTTCGAGAATCTTTTCGATGCTTTTGCGAATCTCTCCTAAGCTTAGGACGCTTAAATAAAGATGGGTGTCGGGAATGCAGGATATCCATTGTATGACATGCTTGTCAGGTTTTGGTTTTACTAATTCTGAGATGACATTTGTGTCGATTAGGTAATTCATAGGTCTATATCTCTGCGATTTTTTGATGCGTCGCGTGTGATCTCGAGTTTGATGCCTTTCAGCGGCGACTTTGCTAGAAACTCCAGGAACGAAGTATTGGGTCGAGTTAATTTTTCATAATCTTTTTGCGATAAGATGACTGCGGTAGGTTCTCCGTGGACGGTGATGTATTGCGGGCCTTCGTTTTCAGCGACTTTAACCAGCTCGCTGAGTCTGGCTTTTGCTTCTTGTAATTGCCAATTGGACATCTAAGCCTCCCATCATAAAACTAGTCAGTCTAGTCAGAATATAGCATGTGCGTGACGCTTGGTCTAGTCGTGGCTTTGTAACCTATTGTATTATCGAAGCTTTACACTATAGCATTTGCGCAGCGGATCCAGTTTGTCTGCTTTGTAGGCGAATAAGCGCATGGATTGGTCGTGTGCCTCGTTTTTACTGGCGAAGTAGGCTTGTTTGGCGGTCTCAAAGTCACATTGGGTCTTTAACATGGTACCTCGAATGCTTTCGCATTCACTGAAGGTAACAGTGTTGACGATGCGTCGATGATATTCATCCACTACTTTGGATAAATGGCATCGCAGGCTGATGTAATTCAATGAGGTGATGGTTTTGTATAATTGATCGCGAAGCTCAAACACGCCGGATAAATAGAATCCCATGATGATGTGTTCATAGGCGTAATACTGGAACGATTCACGATCTTGAAAGTCGTAGTCTAGCTTGTCTAGGTCCAGAATCAATGTGTGTAATGCTGAATTGATATAGGTCATTCTATCTCCATGTGATAACGTTGCATTTTGTGCAACGCCGCGCATGATGCAAATGCGTGCCATGATGTCAGAAATTTTTTCATCATCGTCTTCTATGTCGAATCCTGATGGGAAAGTAGCGGCTAATGCCTCAGCAAATTCAATATCTCCAGCGCGCGCACTGCCTTCTATCATTAATAACTTGGCGCTTAATTTTTTATTGGCGGGGGTGCGATCAAATTCAGCTTGTAATGCTTCACGATCACCCAGGATGGCATGCATGAGCAGGTGGTGAGATCTGTCATGCTTGACGACGCTCTGTTCTATGCCTGGTAAAATCACAGCGCTGCCAGCAAAAGCTAGATTTGTCAGTTGATGTAAAAAAATGTCTGGGTAATTCGTTTTGAAATCCTGGAGTGCGGCAATATCATCTTTTGCAGCTAAGGATTTGAGGTGATCATCTGGAAATTTTTTAATATTGATTCTCTGCATGGATGAGGCTCCCATTTTTTATAATAAATCAACATGACGTGTATTAGGGTTGGTGTCAATTATCAACTATTACTCACTGCTTTTATTGAAGATGGCGGCGAATCATGTCGCGTATGAATTGATGTATGGTGTTAGTCTGGTTGCGAGTATGCCAATACAAATAAATGGGAAATTTGGGAATGGTCAGCGGCGGCTCATGCAGTTTGAGATTTTTTTCGCGCGCCAGTTTCACGGCCAGTGAGCGAGGGAGTGTGATAATTAAATCAGAGTGAGCAATGACCTCTGCAGCAGCCAGAAAATGCGGCATGCGTACCACGACATTTCGTTTCAGGTTCTTCTGTGCCAATAAACTGTCTACCGCTCCCATGCCAACGTTGGAAGTGGTGATTAGGCAGTGTTTCATCGCCAGGAAGCGGTTTAACGTGAGTTTGTTGCCGGTTAATGTATTTTTTTTCGCGGTGAGGCAAGCAAAACCTTCATTGATCAAGGTGCGTCGGTGCAGGGTTGATGAGGATTTCTCGGTGCCTGATAAGACAAAATCGACTTGATGATTTTCCAGCGGCGCAAAATCATCGCTGTTGATTTGTACGATAGTTAATTTCAACAGTGGTGCCAGCGTGGTAATTTGGCTGATTACGGATGGCAAGATCGTTGCTAATTCATAATCGCGAGTCGCAATGACGATTTCACCTTGCATGTCAGCTGGCTTGGTAGTTTGCGGTGCAATGATGTTGGTGACTTCACGTAAGATATTTTGCAGCGGCGCATAGAGCTCCAGGGCGCGCGTTGTCAGTATCATGCCGTTTTTACCTTTCACCAGCAGTGGATCTTGAAACATGTCCCGTAAGCGCGCCAAAGCGCGGCTGGTAGCCGGCTGACTCAGATGGATGCGTTCCGCTGCGCGGCTGACATGCTTTTCTTCAAGCAGGGCATTCAACGCAACCAGGAGATTAAGATCTAGATTTTTGATATTCATAATACGCATAACCACAATATAAATTATGCATTATACGAATGCAACGCATCCTGCCATGATGGATGCATCAGAAACAATATTGAGAGGAAGCAAGCATGAAAATAGCTTTGATTGGTGCAACAGGTTACGTGGGTTCGGCTTTATTAACCGAGTTATTGAGCCGTGGTCATGAGGTGACGGCTTTGGTGCGTCACCCGGAAAAGCTAACCCCAGCGACTGGTTTAACCGCAAAGAAAACCGATATTTTGGAATTAAATGAGCTGACCAAGCAATTGCAAGGTCACGATGCGGTGATGAGCGCGTACAGTGGATTTGCCGGCGGCAACGCTGAAACGGTTGCCTATGAGCATCATGTAGCAGGCACCATCAATATCATGGAAGCAACACGTAAAGCTGGCATCAAGCGTATCTTAATGGTTGGTGGCGCGGGTAGTTTGCAGGTGGGTCCTGGTATTGATTTGTTAGACACACCGCAATTTCCAGATGAGTGGCGAACCATGGCGAAAGCCACACGTGAAGCGCTGCATGTCGCACGCAAAGAACAACAACTGGATTGGACTTTCTTAAGCCCTTCAGCTTATTTGAAACCGGGCAAACGCACCGGAAAATTTCGTTTAGGATTGGATGATTTGCTCGTTGGTGAAAATGGTGCTAGCGAGATTTCAGTGCAGGATTATGCCATGGCGATGGTGAATGAATTAGAGCATGCCAAGCATAGCCGCAAACGATTCACGGTGGGATATTAATGCGTGAAAGGGAGGCAGATGTTCGTGAGCATCTGCCTTTAATGGATTATTTACTCTTTAGCAGCTGAAGATAGGGGTTCTGATCGCTACCATTAAGCTGGATGTTTTGCTTTTGTTTGATAAACGAGATGGTGTACCCATCTTTCGCTGGCGCTAAAATCCCTGATTTCACCCAGCCATCAATCATTTGTGCTGGATTGTATGTTGGCATAGCAGCGGGGGCGCCGCTTTGAGCATTAGGCGTAGGTAATGAGCGTTGTGATTTGTATTGCGTCGCCATCGCTACTACGGCGTTAAGTAATTTATTAGAGATGAAGACGTTGACGTTGGCATCTATTGCATTGATGAAGTCACGGGTATCAGGTGTAGGCATGGCATTTAAAGTCAGCTTGATTGAGCTGGTAAAGTTGCCGAGATTGGTTTCAATGTTTGTATCGAAATCCAGTTCAGAATTGCTGGTCAGTAATTTATTGGCTTCTTGCGAGGGATTTTGAGTCAGGCTATCAAGCATGGCTCTAAGCGTGTCTGTACCGCCATACTGAATATTCTTGACCTGAACGTGCAGCGTGATAGTTGGCATGGAGTTGATTTCGCCTAGCATGGCTGTTTCAACACCGGTGATCTTAAGGGTTTTCTCCGAGTTCAACATATTGTTCTTTACATCCGTCGTTGATGTGTCATTCAGAGAGTTGAACGATACGGCTTTTTTTCCATCTAACATCACTTGCGCTCCTTCCGAGGTGAAGGTGCTCATCATTTGGCTGTTTTGTCCGTCTTGAATCAGTGTGGCTCCTTTATAAGCGATGGGCATGGCGGTTGCCGATAATTTTCCAGGTACATCAATTAAAATTTTACTCATCATAAAGGCAATCGCTGAACCAGTGATTTTCGAGTCTTTCAGGTACAGGATGAATTGTCCGGTTGAGCCATCCCAATTGAGAATATTTTGTATGTGCTGACTTGGAATGACGAAATTAATTTTCCAATCCGGTGCATCTTTGTCGATGATGGTGGAGAGTTGCAAGATCGGTATCATTTGGCCGCGCATACCCATTGGTACTGATAAACTGCTTGTGACTAACGCGAGTCCTTTGGCGCTGACATTATTTTGCGTGAGATCAGGGCCGTGAGTAATGTTTAATTTTAATGGGAAGCTATAAACACGATTGGTTGTTTGTGAGGTTAATTTTACAGTAATACTGGCCGTTGATGATTTGTCACCGATTTGATACTCGTCCAGATTAATTTGTAATGGGAACAGCTTGGAATCAGCGAAGTATGATTGCAGCAGCGTGATTCGATTCGTGATTTCCTGTTTGATTAACGCGCCATCTGTTGTTGGTGCGGCTTGGGAAATCGTCGTCAGTAGTATGAGTAGGGGGAGTAAAAGATATTTCATATCATATATCCCTTTTATTATTATAATTATCTCTAGCTTATATTATAGCAGATTTCCAAGTGGATGATTTAAAGGTGAATTTAAAAACTGGTTTGGCGAGTACTGGAGGCTATGCGTGAATTTCACTTCCCCGTGGTTACAATTTGATAGGCCGCGTTGGCCTAAGCTTGATGCAGCTAACGGTGCTAATGCTGGTTCTTGCAATGTCGCCATTGTGGGCGCAGGTATTTCAGGCGTCGCTACATTGTATTACTTAATGAAAATGACTGATAAGCGAGTGGTGTTAATTGAGCAAGACACTGTGGCTAGCGGTGCATCTGGCAATAATGCAGGTATGGTTGCGGGGCATATAGAAAAACCGGTTTCTGAATTGGTGGCAGAGTTTGGTTTCGATAAAACAAAGCAAACGTTTCAGGAAATTGATCATGGTTGGGTATTGCTGCGAGAATTATTAAGTGAAATTGATGAAAAAGATAATTTCATCCCGATTACGCAAGGTGCATTGGGTCTCGCCACGGTTGAAAATCTTGTTCATTCACTGAGGCAGGAAAAGATTCACGAAAGTCTGAATCGTGCTAAATGGCGATATTTGGCGGTGAATGAAGAATCGGTCAAGCAATGCATTCCAGATGACCTGCAACACAAGGTTCAATTTGTTTCGCGGCAAGAAATATTGTCCACATTAAGATTGATCTCAGGCAATTATGTAGCGGCAGCGGTTCCTGGTCATCACTTTAAAGCAGGACGCATGAATAGTGCCAGGCTTTGTTTTAAAATGATTGCTTACTTGACGCAACAATATCCACACAGGTTTGTGATCTATGAGAATACCCGTATTGATAAAATTGTGATGCATGATTCGCAAGTGGTGCTGCATCATGCGCTGGGTCAGTTGGAAATCGAAGAGGTTGTTGTTTGTACGAATGGCTATAAAGATTTTCTTATGGTTGATCACCATGGTCAGCACAATATTACGAAATTAAATGATGCGATCACAGTTCGTGAAGGTTATTTATCAGCCTATCTAGCTAGCAAGCAAAATCCAGATATTTTTGCGGCAGGTTTTTTTGATAACGATGGTGCTTACGAAGATGTGCCCTATTTCTATATTTCATACGCACCTTTGCCGACACAATTAAATACTCAAATGGTGATGATAGGCGGTCCAGAATACGATCTGCCATACCCATGCCCGCCAACGTTAATTGAGCAGCACGCATTATCCAGTTATGAAATTAACAAGCAATTTATAACTACTGCAGTCGATAACACGGTGACCCATATTGATTATTTTTGGCGTGGTGTGATGGGATACACAAATAACGGCTTGCGTTGGGTTGGCCAGGACCCAGAATTTCCTGGTCTTTGGTATAACCTGGGTTGTAATGGCATTGGTTTGTTGCATGCTATTGCTGGTGCGGAAAAAATTGCGAATAGGATGAATGGCCAAACTTATCCTCCTGCTTTATTTGATCCGCCCTAAAAACAGGTCGGTTGACATATAGTAAACTCGCATATAATACCCATAGATACTAAAAAGAGGATAAATCAATGTGGGTCAAAACTTATAGCAAAGTATACAGCGGTGTGAGCAAAGAAAAGGTATGGCGGCTTTGGGAAGATGTGAATAATTGGCCGCGATGGGATAGTGGGCTTGAGTACTGCAAGTTCAATGGTGAGTTTCGTGTAGGCACTCAGTTTGAATTGAAACCAATTGGTGCGCCAAAAGTTAACATTACCATATCTGAAGTGGTGCCTAATGTTAGGTTTACGGATTATTGTAAATTTGTAGGTGCTACCATGGTTGACGAACATCTCTTGGAAGAAACCGCGGAGGGCTTGCGAGTCACCAGTGTGATTTCAGTCAAAGGGTGGCTGCAATTTATTTGGGTCAAGTTAGTCGCCATGAATGTAGCGAACTCCGTGCCCAAGCAAATGGATGCCCTGGTAGCATTAGCGAGATCATTATGACAGATCAAGTTTTCGGTTTTGATGTGCCTGAAGATAGTCCTGGCTTTCTGCTCTGGCAGACCACTATTACCTGGCAGCGCCAAATAAAGAAAGTGCTAGATCCACATGATATGTCACATGCGCAATTTGTCGTGATGGCGCTGTCTTTATGGTTGGAGAAAAGCAAACAAGATGTGACACAGTCTGCGATTATTCGCTTATCGAAGCTGGATAAGATGACGGTGTCAAAAGCGTTGAAAAAACTTGTCTCTGTGGGGTTGGTTAAGCGAGCGGAGCATGAAATTGATACACGTGCTAAATCAGTTTCGCTTACTAAGAAGGGTAAAGAGTTAATTTCAAAGTTGGTGCCGCTGGTTGAGGCGGCGGACGCTGAGTTTTTTGGCGCTATCAAAAAATCTGAGCTCCGCACATTGCAATCTATATTCAATACATTACTTTGTTCATAAACCAGACCCCCACCAAAGCATATGGGCACGTCATGCTATCAGTACACTATTCATCTTTTAACGCCGCAATACCGCCCTACAAATATCATCAAATAAAGCCGCACCACCATTAATGATATTTCTAAGCGCATTATCCACTTCATTCAACTCTTGATCTGCTCTATTCGTGAAAAATCCATTCGCTGCCGTAATGGCGTTTGCGCCAGGACGTCTTCTTTTACCAATGCTATGTAAATGAGTGATCAAAGCACCATTGATGATCAGCATGGATAGCAATCCAGTCGTGGATTGCGATAAAAAAGGTGCCATGCATAAATTTACCGCGCATAATAAAAAAAATGTTTTTGAGGCTTTCTCGGGAACGTTGCTTCTATGCATAGTCTAAACTCCTTTTCAATTACACGATAACATTGGGTGGTTGATCTTTTGCATTAAACTAGTCTCAATCGCTGCGACTCTTCATCACTTATTTCCTCTTCATGAGCGAATTCCTCTGAGAGAGCATCATTGTCCTCAGAAAGCGTAACAGTGACAACATTATTATTGTTATTATTATTGTGTTCGGCGGCAGTGCTGAAACCAAGTTTTCTTGAAATGTCGGTCGTCGACTTGTTATCTTCAACTGACTGCATCAAGCTTGTTAGTCTGTCAATTTCATTTCTACGCATGACCTCTAGCTCTTGCGGCGTTTTATTTGGAAAAATAAAGATATGCTCTGACTTAATGCGGTTATCACGTAACACGGCTAATAGTTTTGTGCGTACGCTAAGCGGCATTTCTTCTAACAAAGCGGTAGGTTGTGAAAAGCGTTTCGTGACTTTCTCATCTTTATGATTACCAAAATACTCTTGCACCAGCACTTCAATCTCTTCATCCATTTTTTCACGCCTGCTGGCACTCAGGTTCTCCTCCATGACGCCAACACCGAAATCATGAATCTGCAAAGTCCTTTGTGCGAAATGTTCCTTCATGTGATGAGTGACGACTTGATCCGTGGCAAACACATCAACATCATACGCAAATTTCTTCACGAGAGCAGTAATGATTTGGCCGATGAATTTGCCGAATTTACCTTTTTCCGGTTTGTTGTTCCACAGCAGGTTCTGGTAGTCATCAGCATACTCCACTCTGACATTCAAACGTGATAAATGGTCGTGTTTGATGTCGAATTCTTGATGCGTATCATGAACTGGGTGCGCAGTAGCCAGATTAACAGGTGCATTATTAATTGCGCCCCCATCAATATATGTTTCACCGCCATATTCAGCAGGCATGTAATAACGGGGAAAATTAATTGATATTCTGGGAGCGCGATAAAACGGCATATCCGGAAAGTTTTTATGATTAAGTTCAACCAGTGATTTATCACGCAAGCGTACACCGGTAGTGTAATACGACTTGAATTGATAATCTGTGATAAGTGCAAGTTCATGCATATGTGACAAGGTGATTTCAGGCGTCAAAATCAACTTGCCATCTTCACGTCTCCCTAGGCCAATCTCAACAATTTTATCGATTATTTTATTACGCTTAATTTCATTACCTTCATCACGTAACTTTTTCAAGATATCGTATAAACCTTTATTCACATCTTTATGAATACGGTTACGTATAGTCTTTTCGACTTGATCACCACGATAAACGCCGCCTTTACTGATGAGGTTGATGCAGGCAGGAATGAATCTGGGGCTGGTAATCGTGCTGGCGATGCCAAATAAAACGGACACAATCTTTAAAGGAATTCCAAGCATTTTACTCAGTAAAAATCGATTGCATGCATCAGCTGCTTTGCCTATGAGTTTGCCAGCCCACTCTAATGGCTTGGAAATAATTAATAATGGAAATGTGAGCACCTGATACGCTTTCCAGCCATTAGATTCACCGTAAACATCATAGCGGTCACAGTTCATGACTTCTTCAAGTGCTTGTGTGCGTCTTGCAGGATCTTCGTAATGGATAGCTGCAAACGCAGCCGCAAGACTGCCAGATGAGCTGCCGCCGACTTCTTGCACTTGCTTTAACAGGCCCATCTTGTGCACGATTTCCAGAAATTTCATGTAAACCAACACACGCGTTCCGCCGCCTTTAAAACTGATGATGCGTATTGGTGGGACGTCAGCATAATAAACATAATGCCAATTAGTTTGATCGTCAGCGCTACCTGCGCGTGGTGGGTGAATTTCGAAATGTATGTTTGGGTGAGTCATTCTTTCACTTCGCTCAGATAATCAATAAAAATCCATTCCCTTATTTCATATCTAATTTATATCTTGAATCCAGGAATAAAAACCATCTATTTTCACGTAAAATTGAAGAGCGTGTGCGGGTGCAGAGGGTTGATAGTAAAGTGAACATCTGGTTTCTCCGCCTAATTGAAGCAGATGAGTGTTGAAAGAAGCCCCAAAAGCAATAAAACGAGGGGCTCCATTTTGAACGGGCTTGAATAAATTAAGGCAATCCTTCCCAAGCAAAAATAATCACCTGATGTGATTGCCGTATTACTTCATCATCCGAGAAAAGCTTGTAACTTCACTCTCTTCTAATGCTTGCAAGCTGGTTTTATACGTCATGAGATGTTGGTATGTGTGATGCAAGTCAGTCGCTCTTAATTCAGCAACTTGATTATTTGGCTGATAAAGACCTAATTGCACAACACCAGTGGAAGTCTTGGTAACGGACGCCGCTTGATGGTTTTTTTCCAGCTCAACACTTATAGACTTTGTGATGTTATCGATTTTACCTACCACGGCATCAAAACCAATATACCAGTGTTTGAGAAAATTTAACTTTGTCTCTTCAGAACGTTTGCTGGCGCAAAGGTAGACTCTCAAAGCGTTGTCAGACATGTTTGGTCTATTTAATGCTTCGCGGCATTTCTTGGCAATGAGTTGGGTTAATGAGTTGTTGCTGCAGGTTTTGAGAAACGCAAGAAAACGCTTAATCGTTTGTTCGCCTTCTAAAGTGGCAATAATGTTGTCTAAGTAAATTTCCATTTGGTTGATGTTGTCTTTGTGGCAAACGCAATCATTAAGCATCAGTACATCACTGGCGGCATCTTTCATGGTGTGAAGCATGTTTCTGCTTATCATGGACTTATCATCTGCTGGCCCAATTGAAATCACCGTTTTTTTGGTAACTAATGTCGCGTTAATAAACTCGACGAGTTTGGTGATTGATTCAATGTTTTGTTCGTCGAGAATGGTCTGGTAAATATGTTGTGATATTCGTGTTTTATTGCCACTGAATGAAGCTAGTTCATGTATCAAGTCTTCTGTTGTTCGGGTTTGCATGGTGAGTTCTCATTATTATTGAATGTGTATGTGTGTCCGGGCCCAATTATACTTATTTTTTTTCAATCAGCAAAACCAGCATCCCTAGCCTAGAGTTGATTTGAGTATTCTTGCTACATTATGAGCGTACCTGTATGGTAGAACAATTAAAGAGCAGGTCGAGGCTGGCCTGCATGTGGTTTGATAAGCTTTAATGCTAATAAATCGTACACTTGATTAGATGTGTCTATCTACTGACATCCTTTTCGATGCAAATCAATTACCTTGTTTTCAATCTCCAATTTGCCACGCTCGAATTGACACATATCAGTTGAATTATTCACTATCAAGGTGTTATCAGTGTCTAAATACGAAAGTGAACTTTTACGTGATGGCGTACCGCCTAGAATGACAGAGGCAATGAAGTTGGAAAAGGTTCCATTTAACGACGAGTCAATATTGGGTGTGATGGGTTGTCCACCTGTAAATGTGATATTACCTGTGTATAACTGACTATTAAATCCATTCAATTGCACCGCTTGACCATTCACAGTTGTTTGTCCGGTTTCTGAATTGTAAACACCGGGTGCGATAAAGTTAACAGCGTCGTTGCCGCTTTGACTGCTCAATTGACCAAACTGCTGAAAGTAAAATGGATCATTGATGTAACCCGCGTTATACGCTGTCAAACTTAGTGTGTTGGTTTTATTAGGCAGAATGATCAAGCTAATATCGTTACCAATTATCAAATTGATATTTTGATAATTTGCTATCAGCGCTAGTGTATTGTCTTTGATTTGCCCTTTGTAATTAGTGGTGTCCATGCTATCAATAAAGTTTGTCGTGTAGTTTGTCATATTCAAAGTATTGGTCACGGCGAGATTCACGCCATCAAGTATGCCGGTCAGTTTAACACCGTCATTTAAAATAAAAGTATTGCCAGCACTGCCGCCAGTCAAATGGGGGAAGTGATTAAAATTAAATGCGCCGCTGATGCCGCTAATTCCGGTAATATTCCCAGCGTTAGTTGCGGTCAGTGTCCACACTTCAAGAAGATTGGTATTCACTGCTATTTGATTATTACCCGCAGCGCTGCCATTAATCGTGACATTTGCCAGATTAATCGGACCATTGAATGTGACAACATTGTCTCCCGGTTGTCCGTTGACAATTAAATTATAACCGCCAGAAACACCATTCGAGAAAGTAAGATGACTGGCAGTTAAGCTGGTATTATTCCCCAAAATAACGGCATCATTATAGTGTTGAAAACCACTGGTAATAATAGAATTCGTGTTGATGTTAATTCCATTCACTGCGCTGGCAGTCAAGTTTGCGAGTGATACGGAATTGGCGAATGTTGTGGTGCCTGCGCCAGTCAATATTAAATTATACAAACTGCCAGAGATGGTGTTGGCAAAATGAATATTATGACTATTAATAGAAGTGTTGCCGCTCAAGGTCACAGGGCCATTAAAAGTAATATTGCCAGTGCCGCCAGCATAATTATTCATCGCGCCGCTTAACTGGTAAGTGGTGGTGAGTGTTGTGTAGAGATTGACAGTAGGATTGGTGCTGGTGCCCACGGTGATGAGCGAGCCCGTTCCTGAGTAAAGTAGATTAGTGTCTATCAATCCATTAATAATTGCCGCTAAATCACTATTCGCAATGGTGAGTGTGCTGGCGCTGCCAACTTGAATGGTATTTGCCGTAATCGCAACACCGGAGCTGTTACCATCGGGAGCTGGCGCAAATATTGAATTACCTTTTATGCCGGCGCCTGACAGATAGACCAGTCCCAGATTATTCGCCGCAATCGTGCCATTCGGTTCAAAGAAGTAAAAGAAACCATTTGGTCCTGTCAGAGTCGTATCAATAATGTTGCCGTTTGTTACCAGGTTTACACTGTAGCCGCCGCTGACTGGAGTAGTGCCTGAAATGACTTGCGGCGGTAATGGATTAGCATTCAGCAGATAAGGGTAAGAAGCGTTGTTGATGATGCCCCAGGTCGTGGAGAAATTCCATCCTGCGGCGGTATAGGTGGTCTGAGACGAGAGATTGGCGCTACCCCCATTGGGACAGGCGCCTCCGCTAAAACAGCCTGGTGTGATGCCAGTGACCGCTCCAGGCTGATTGCCAACAGCTTGATTCGCGTTAAAGCCAGTGGTGCCGGTATCATAAAAATTATTGGCTAAGGTGATGGGTTCGGACAGCGGGTCGGAGCTTGGGATCGATTGCCCTAAAAATCCCCCTGCGGTGGTAACGCCGCCATTTATCGTTGTCACATTATTGTTAATGAAACCGGAGTTGTAAGAGTTGATGATGTTACCGCCCGGATCATTTGGGGTTTTGCCATTCGCACCCACAAAGCCACCAATGACGGTGGTGCTTGCATTATTTTGTCCGCTGATGTTCATCACGCTGATGCTGTAGTCATTACTAAATGGCAAGCGTGCAGGCGGTGGGTTGCCGTAATAAATATCGACGCCAGCAAAACCTCCGATATATAACTCACCGCCGTTAAGATTATTCACGGCAACATTAATCAAACCACTGGAAGAGGAATTTGTAATTAGTTTATCGAACAGCGTAATGTTCGCGCCAACAAAGCCTCCGACTTCGACATCATTACCAACATTATTTCCGGTGAAGGTGACTGGGCTTGAAGAATATGAATTATCAATCATGGTAAAATTCACTGCGGCTAATCCGCCAGCGTAAAAGGCTTCGTTTGATGACGTCAGGTCAGAGGCAATGGTCGCTGTGACGGCACCGGTGGAGTATGAGTTAGTTAGCACGGCGTTTGATTGTCCCACTAATCCACCTGCTAAAATCTCAGCTGTGGCAGGTGCGCTATTAACGAAGGTGCCATGCACGGTGACAGTGCCAGTGCTATACGCATTCGTCACATCTGGCGGAGGAGTAGGTGAGCCGCTGTTAGCAATGGAGGTTGCACCAATTAATCCACCAACTAATACATAGCCTGCACCAGAAGCAGAAGGTACTGACAAGGTGCTTGTTACTAATACGTTACCTTTACTATAAACATTGTATGCAGTAGAGGATTGATCCAGTCGTCCCAAGAAGCCGCCTACTAGTAATTCACCAACTGCACTTGCACCGCTGACGGTCACGTTACCAGTCGTGGTGACAGCAGTCGTGCTGTAATCATTATTGACGGTAGCACTGCTATGTTCGCCGCCCATGAAGCCGCCGACTTCGTTGAAGGCGATCAGACTGGCCGCATTTGCATTTGTGATGATGTTATTCGTGATTTGTCCGCCGCTGCTAAACGATTGCGTAATCGTGCCGCCAAATGTGGCGCCGATTAATCCGCCAATATCATAATAACCGCGGCTGCCGGAGATACCGTAATTCGTGCCGTTAGCAGTAATGTGTGGATTGGTGACAGAGGAGTTAATAATCGTGCCGCCATTATTCAAGCCTACCAAGCTGCCAATATAGGTTGAGTTTCCAGCGTTATCCGCCGTTTGAGAAATGACAACATTGTTTAATTTCACATTGGCAATTTTCGCGGTTGACGAGATCACACCAAATAGACCGAGGTTAACGTTAGCTGTGGTATTCGTGATGCTGAGGTTGTTGATCGCCAGATTATTCCCATCAAATTTACCACTGTAAGGAGTCGCGGTTGTTCCAAGCGGCGTAAAATTACCACTTAAATTAATCGTTGTGCCAAGCGCAAAATGACCACTCAGGAAATTATTAATGTTTTGTAAATTGGTGGCGTTGTTTACCAGCATGAATTGTGTTGGTGTGCTGCCAGCATTGTAGATCGTGTCTTGTGTGCCAAATACAGTAGGATTGTAATAAATGGAAACGGTGCCAGTGCCTGATACAGTGACTTGATTGCCGCTGCTAAAACTCACTGTTCCTGTGCCTGTGCCAGTATTATCTGCGCGTAACACCACACTTGCGCCGCCAGTGTTGGTGATGCTCGCGCTAGCCTGGATATTACGATAAGCGCTTAATTCCAGGTTAAACGCGCTGCTCCAGCTAATGGGTGTTGTTATCAATATATCGCCGTTGCCAGGGCCTGCACCTGCGCCGGTTTGTACTATCACATTACCTGTGTTCAATGCATTCAGCAGTGTTGTGATATTCAGAACGGAATTGCTGGTTTGCGTGCTTGGACTGAATGGGCTCGTGTTTGTGACATTCGAGTCTGATGCTGCGGCAATCGTTAAATCTGAAGGATCAAGTAACCATGTTCCTGCTGTTCCGTGTGCTGCGGTGGTATTGATCTTCACATCCCCTACATTTAACACCGCATGACTTGACGTTTCGATCAAGCCGCCATGCCCGCTCTGACTGCCGCCGCGTGCGCTGATGTTGCCATTCACTTCCGTGAATTGAGTTGACCATAACACCACATTACCACCATTGCCGCTGCTGATGGCATCGGCAAGAATACTTGCGCCAGGTCGCATGTTGACAACGCTGGCGTTTAATAAAGGTCCTTTGCCTTGATAATGACCGCCAATATAGACATTCCCTGCACCAACATCACCGCTGACATTAATAACAGCAGAAGCATCCAGTAAGATACGATCACCCGTAATAGTGACATTACCGCCGCTGTTGCCGCGATGTTTTCCTGAGGCATTGAGACGACCAGCTACGCGCACAGTGCCTGCAGTCGGTGTAGCAGAAAGCACAATTTCTCCTTGTGATGTATGCGCTGAAGTCACTTTCACCAAACCTTGAATGTTGATCGCATGATCCAGTAAACCCGTTGCCGCATCTGCAGTGATTAATACCTTGCCGCCATTTGCAATGATTTTTCCCTTGTTGGCGACACCATCTGTTAATGCCTTACCGTTCTTATCTACCGCGCGCTCAGTTGAAGCAGAGCCAATGCTGAATGATATTAAATCGTTGCCAGCAAGATTCATGACAAATGTATCGCCTGACGCCAACACAGCGTGTCCGAGATTCGCTTCCACTAAACCATCGTTACGCACCGCGCCGCCGATTAAGGCAATTAACCCGTGTTTAGCTGCAATGATCTGTCCTTCATTAATGATGGCGCCATGGTATTCTGCTGTGTGCGTGAATTGATAATTCCCACTCATGAAATCAGTGTCAGACAATTGTTTGGTGGAAACGATGATGCCGCCAACGTTTACATACGCTGATGGACCAAAATAAAATCCTGCTGGATTGACCAGAATAATTTGACCGGTGGCAGTCAGTCTGCCATAAATTTGCGACACACCTTGCGCGGGATTAATGCGATTAAGTGCTACGCCACCTGCGGGTTGCTGAAAATGCGTATGTTCACCGGCGCCGATGTTAAAGCTATTCCAGTTAATCACGGCTTTTGCGCTGGTTTGATTGATGGTCGTGCTGGTAGGGGTTTGGCTCACGCTGACAGAACCTGCTGCCACGTTATGCAATTGCGGATTTGCGAACGTTTTACTCCCCACGGCAGCTAAAGCAGCAATTAAACCGAATGTTAGTATATTTAGTCTCATGCTGCATTCTCTAATGCCATGACTGTAATGGGTTTACTTTCCACTCTCTGGTTTGTTCTGTATCCCTATGAATTAAGTATAGATGCTATTTCAGGAAATAGTGGTTTGGGCGGGGATTTGTTTTGTGGTGTTATCAATGGGTTGAGGGGGGTGATTGATCATCGGGGTGACAGGATTTGAACCTGCGACATCTGCCTCCCGAAGGCAAAATATAAATAAACACCAATAAACCAGCGTGAACAACAAAGAATAAACGGCAGCTATAAAATAGGGAATTTTTAAAATTTATTTGTTTATGATTGTTCACGGTCGTTCGCCCTAGTACACTCAGTTTGCATACTATGTGCATACTCAAGGATGGCAAATTTAATCATATATATATAGAGGGACTATCGATATGGCTTTAATACCCCCATTTTTCTTTGACTGTGTTGTATCTATCGGTATTCGTTCTGGCACCGGAGTTAGCTGGATTGGTACAGGATTTATTGTTGGGAGACCATCAGAGGGCGATAGTGAAAAGTGTAATACATTTATTGTTACAAACAAGCATGTATTATTTGGAAGGAGATTGATCATATTACGATTTAATACACTGCAAGGCGCACAGGTAAGGGATTATGAGGTTGACTTGGAGGTCGGCGGCGCATTAATTTGGGTGGGGCATCCATCAGAGGAAATAGATGTAGCAGTTTTTTACATTAATCCTGATGTTCTCAAAGCCGATGGTATTGCATTCGCTTTTTTTCATTTGGTAAAGCATTCAATGAGCGTTGTTGATATGCAGCGTGATGGTACATCAGAAGGCGATTCTGTATATGTACTTGGGTTTCCGCTTGGTATAGTTTCGGAACAAATAAACTGCGTAATTTCGAGATCTGGAACTATTGCGCGGATACGAGATTTACTCGCAAATAGACAACGTAGTTTTCTTATTGATGCGAATATATTTCCAGGTAATAGTGGCGGCCCAGTAATAACTCGACCAGAAATGGTGTCTATTGAAGGCACACAACCAATTAATAGAGCAGTATTAATTGGCATTGTTAAAAGCTACATTCCTCACCATGATGTGGCAATAAGTCAGCAGACTGGAAGACCAAGGGTAATATTTGAGGAAAATTCTGGTTTGGCGCTGGTGGAAACTGTGGATAGTATCCGTCAAACAGTAGATGCATGTTTTCAGCAAAGAATTTTTATTACCCAATCCTGAGTAATCATTACCTATATTTCCCATTACCATGCAATTATAGCACCCAAAATGGTGCTATAATTGCATTTTTGTCATTATAGCACCCTTTCGGTATCTATATTATAGGAAATCCATTGATAATAACCGATCGGGTGCTATAATAGGTGTATGACTAAACGTACTCTCAATGAGTTATATAAAGAAACTGGTCCTATAGCTAATTTTGTGCGAATGAAGCGCAAAAAATTAGGGTATACCCAATTAGAGCTAGCTAGAAGGATAGGGGTGGGTCTGCGATTTTTAAAAGAGCTTGAACAAGGCAAGCAAAGCGTGCGCTTGGATAAGGTGACACAGATATTGAATTATTTTGGCTATGAATTAGTACCCATTTTAAAGCAAAAGGAATTATTACCTTTTGAAGAGGTAGATCAATGACGCGCTCGGCCAAAATTTTTGTGAATGATGTATTAGCTGGAGTATTAACAGAAACTCCTGATGGTGAATATTCATTCAAATATGATGCCGAGTATCTTGCAAATGAAATGAATAATCCTGTCAGTTTGACTTTACCTAAACGTGAAGAGGCTTATCTTGCCAATACATTATTTCCTTTTTTTGATGGCCTGATTCCCGAAGGTTGGCTAATGGATATCGGTGTAAAAAATTGGAAATTAAACTCGAAGGATCGAATGGGATTATTATTACATTTGTGTGCCGATTGTATTGGGAATGTGAGTGTAATAAATGAAGAATAATCGTTGCTATATTTGTTATGAATTAACAACTGAAAATCTACATTTTCATCCCGCGTGTTTGAAAAAGTTATTTGGCTCTGAACGGCTGCCTGAAATTAATTTTAATAATAAAGAAATTGAATCCATGGCGCTTGAGCTGATTAAGCAAAAACAGGGTGTGCCGGGAGTGCAGAGAAAGTTATCTCTTTCTTTATCAAAAACGAAAGATCGAGGTCAAAGTGATAGATTGACGATCGTGGGTTATCTTGGCGGAGATTATATTTTAAAGCCTCCTACCACGACATATCCTTTTATGCCTGAAATTGAAGATCTTACAATGCATTTGGCGGGTATCGCAAAATTATCTGTTGCTTTGCATGGTCTTTTACCGATGCAAGATGGGAAATTGGCTTATATCACTAAGCGTTTTGATCGCAATGGTAAGAAAAAAATTGCAGTTGAAGACTTGTGTCAGCTTTCACAGAAATCAACTGAGGATAAATATAAAAGCTCTCATGAAAAAGTTGGAAAAGTTATTTATCGATATACAACGACGCCAGGAGAAGAGGTTTTAAAATTTTTTGAATTGATTTTATTTAGCTTTATTGTTGGTAATGCCGATATGCATTTAAAAAATTTTAGTTTAATAACGGAAGATTCTTCAAATATTACCTTGGCGCCAAATTACGATCTGTTATCAACGCGCCTCTTAATTTCGCATCAAGATGATCCTGAGGACTTGGCGCTGCCGTTAAATGGGAAAAAAAATAATATTCGTAAAACGGATTTTATCGAGTTTGGAAAGAATCTCAATATTACTGAAAAGGTGATACTAAATACCATTGAATCTATGTCTGGATGCTTCCCGAAGTGGCAGCAAAAAATTCAAAAAAGTTTTCTCAATGATGAATTAAAAGAGCAATTTCAAGAATTAATTAAACAGCGATTAGAAATTATTAAAATTTAACTTGGTTTAAGGTGATCGCTGACTTTGCATACCATGTGCATACTCAACTGAATATCTTGGAAAATATAGAAGAAAATCTTGTTATTTTTTATCGGGGTGACAGGATTTGAACCTGCGACATCTGCCTCCCGAAGGCTAAACTTATGTGTTACACCGTGAACAATGGTGAGCACCGGTAAACAAATAAATTCTATATATTAATAAGTTATAAGTAAGCGTTCAAACAACGTAAGCGTTCCGCGAAATACATCTTCTTAACCCCATAAAAATCATGCAATCTGTTTCCTGTTTATTAACAGGAGAGTAATCATGCATGATGACGACAAACAGCAACGGCGAGATAAATGGCAAAGAATCATTGAAGAATACTTGCAAAGCGGTATATCTCAAAAAGCATTTTGCGAACAACGCAACCTTAGTCTGCCAAAACTGGTTTATTACTACGGAAAATTTAAGGCTAGCAAAGCGCCCACAGCAAGCGCGTCGTTTGTGCCGGTCAAGGTTGCTGCCCATGACAAAACTCAAGTAGCCAGCGAAATAAAATTATCACTACCCAATGGTTTTCAGTGCTCTTTTCCAAGTCATACCGATGCAACACAACTCAAACGACTGATCGAGGTGCTGCTGTCATGCTGATGCCAGATGATGTCAAAATATATTTTTATACTCAACCTGTCGACATGCGTAAATCGATAAATACGTTATGTATGCTGGTGTCGGAAACATTGAAGCTGAATCCTGTTGATGGCAGTTTGTTTTTATTCCGCAGCAAGAGCGGTAATAAATTAAAAGCGCTGTTTTACGAGCTAAACTGTTTTACCCTTTGGTATCGCCGGCTGGAGAAAGGCCGGTTCGTGTTTACGCGCGATGCGCAGGGTTGCATCGAGATGAGTCGTGACCATTTTAAGTGGTTATTGGCGAGCGATAAATACTCACGACATGATGCAATGCAGCCGCAAACTATCGAAAGTTTTTCATAGAAATCATCGTAATTTCAGAGGTTAGATGTTATATTTCCTACATGAAAATAAACATAAAAAAGCTGCCTAAAACAGTCGAAGAATTTGAAAAAATTATTCTGCTACAGCAACAAGAAATCATTGCATACAAAGAACGTTATATTCGCTTACTCGAAGAATTCAAGCTTGAGAAGTCACGCGTCTATGGCACGTCATCTGAAAAGAATATTTACCAGTCTGATTTGTTTGATGAAGCTGGTATTGAGCTTGCTGTCGAACTGAAAGACCAGCTTGATGACACGATTGATGTTCCGGGCTATCAACGTAAAAAATACCCTGTCAGAAAGGCCATTCCAAGCGATATGCCGCGCGAAGTGATTGTGCATGACATCCCAGAGCATGAAAAAATATGCGGCTGTGGCGCGCATCTTGTCCGCATTGGCGAGGCCTTTACCGAGCAAATCAAATATATTCCAGCAAAATTGAGCGTCGTGCAGCACATTCGCCCGAAGTATGCCTGCAAGCCATGTCAGGAAAATGTGAAGATTGCCCCGATGCCAAGCCTACTGTTGCCCAAAAGCTTTGCTACTCCGGAACTGGTTGCCTACACGATTATAGCTAAATATTGCGACCATATTCCGTTGTATCGCCAACAAAACATCTGGGACAGGTTAGGTATCGACATGCCGCGCAGCAGCTTGTGTGGCTGGCTGCTCAAAGTATCGGAATTATGTGAACCGTTAGTGAAATTACTGCGCGAACACATCATTGCTTATGATTATGCGCAGGCGGATGAAACAACCTTACAAGTGCTGGATGAAATCGGCCGCAGCAATAAAACTAAATCATACGTTTGGTGTTACCGCGGAGGAGGCGTCAAGCCAAGCATTGTCTATGAATATCAAGAGACGCGCGGTGGTTATCATGCAGATGAATTTTTAACTGGCTTTAAAGGCTATCTACAATCGGATGCTTATGCAGGTTATAACTTTGCCGATAAAGATGATGGCATTATCAGAGTCGGCTGCATGGCACATGCACGCAGAAAATTTGCTGATATTATCAAGATATCAAAAACAAATGGCTTGGCACATGAAGCCATCAAATTCTTCAAAGCATTATACAAAATTGAAAAAGAGGCACGCGAAGCGAATGTGTCACCATCAGCGAGATTTGCTTTACGTGACGAAAAATCAAAAACCATATTAGCCACATTCAAAACATGGCTGGATAACAACCTCACAAAGACGCCGGTGCAAAGCAAAATTGGCGAGGCAATACGGTATTCGCTGTCAAACTGGGTGCTACTTAATAATTACCTTAAAGACGGCCGCATTGAGATCGATAATAATTTATTGGAGAACGCAATTCGCCCCTTTGCAATTGGAAGGAAAAATTGGTTATTTATGGGAAGCCCACTAGGCGCGAAAGCGGGCGCAATTTATTACACGCTTATTGAAACTTGCAAAGCAAATAATATTGAACCTTACAAGTACTTCTGCACGATGCTGCATCTTATTCGTGAGTGTGTCGTGGAGGACGATTACCTCAAATTGCTGCCGCAGTTTATTCAGATTTAAAAAATATTCAAGTCGAATTTAACGCTTACATAGGAACCATATGGAACATAATGATACGCAAATACCATTTATAATAGAAAAATTAATTGTTTTACTACGAAAAAACAACGAAG
>CAZBHW010000020.1:0-66334 GCA_964492045.1 uncultured Coxiellaceae bacterium
CCTCACCCTGCCCCGCACCACCTCAACGCACCGATCGTCCTCGCATCACGTCTATCCGTCCGTCGTCCCCGCATGCTTTTAGCGGGGATCTGTTTGTGTAACTGAGAAATAGCCCCTTCGATCAAACGCACGGTTGCACGAACAGATCCCCGCTAAAAGCATGCGGGGACGACGGACGGATAGACGTGATGCGGGGACGACAGACGTGATGCGGGGACGACAGGTGCATTGGAGTGATGCAGGGGCAATGAGCACATTGGAGTGATGTAGGGACAACGGGCATGCTGGCGAGTGGCTGGCGGGTGTGTTGCCGTGTGCTCCTGAGTTGGGGTATGTGCTCCTGAGTTGGGGCGTCCCTGGTGTGTATGGCATGGTTGGGTGTGATAGGCGTGTGACCGGGGCTAGTTGGCACGGGTAGCTGCGGGAGCGGGACAGGCCCAGGGGAAACAAATTAAAAAAACACTCGATATATTAAAAAAACTTGTATAGAATCACCCGACTTGTTAGAGGAACAGTAAAATGAGCAACAAAATTGTACAATCATTAGAAAACGAATTCATGAAATCGGTCAAAGCTTTACCCGATTTTGACGCTGGCGACACCGTTGTCGTGCAAGTGAAAGTGAAAGAAGGCGAACGTACCCGTCTCCAATCTTACGAAGGCGTTGTTATCGCCAAACGTAACCGCGGTTACAATTCAGCATTCACCGTCCGTAAAATTTCCCATGGTGTCGGCGTTGAGCGTGTATTCTTAGCCTCCAGCCCAACCATTGAATCCGTGCAAGTAAAGCGCCGTGGTGATGTTCGCCGCGCCAAGCTGTACTACATGCGCGAATTGAGCGGCCGTGCAGCACGTATTAAGGAAAAGCTGACCGCCAAAATTGGCCCAGAAGCTATTCCAGCTAGCGAAACCGCAGCAGCCAGCAGCGAAAACGATAAATCTGCTAGCGAGTAAGCGTTTCACCTCCAAAAAGCCCGCATCTTGCGGGCTTTTTTTTATTTCAGCAAAACCCCTACGTCACACACATCTCAGAATCTATGGTAATGTTAGTGAAGCATTCATCATGAGAGGGATTTCATATGCAACGCGTCCGAAGCTTATCCGATTTAAGCCTATATAAAAGAGATAGCAGACCAAGCGCACCACAGCCAGCATTAGACGCAGAGATCTGTAACCAGGTCACCAATATCCCGTTATTCGCGAAATTCAAAACACACACATTAGACTTTAACTTTACCGAAGCAGCACAAGACCCGACCACGGCCCTGCAACAACTGCATCACCTAGGTGCGCTATTGATAAATAGCGGGAAAGCTTATTCAGCATTATTAACCGGCGATGACATTTCAACCCAACCCGTTACTGAAGATGAGATAGCCACTAAAAACAAATTAATTGGCATCTATAATGCATTCCCAAACATCAAAGATGGCATGATTGTTGAGCAAGGCCACCCAACTCTCTTCACGCAATCAGCACAAAAAATTTTTCACGCACTGCTGGTATTACGTGTTGCGCTAGACCACTTACCTGCAGAAAAAATTTATCTGCTTTATGAAGCATTCATGAATCAAAATCGTGTCACTAGATTGACTGCGATATTAAATTCCTTTGCCGATGGCAGCGCTCTCCTTGGTTCATATGCTGCGGAGCAAGTCTTGCATCGTTATATTGTAAATAACCTAATGCTATTCACCTCTATACCATTGCCTGCAGTCGAAGATGTTTTAAAAAAAGAAAGTAAACATAACCAATTACTCTGCTTAGGGGGCTTATCAAAGCGCGAGGAAATTAACTCCATCATGATGATGAAGCTCACCACCGTGCATCAATTAAAATGCGATAGTCCAGCAACTAGCGCCATACGCAAAAGGTAGCTACCAATAAGCATCAATTACTTTGAAGTGATTTTTTTCATAACACCATTTTCACGCTGACCTTCATCAGACATCAATTTTTTCGCCTGCAAATTGGCGCCCATACGCTTATTTATCATCAACATTTGATATTTATTGAAACCGTCTTTAGTTGATAGCACCACACCATAAAGCGAGATCATTAAAAACATATTCTTCAACAATGTGCCGTATGCTGCCAAGACCGGCTCCAGGGACTCATCAATCGCGTTAAATAATTTCATCCCCCTAGGGATATCATTATTATTGTTAGGTGAGATAGGCACACCTTCTACCACTTTAGCGTCAAATTTGTGTTTGGTACCACCCATGGTGAATCGATAACAAGCGGCATATTTGGGCTCAAGTGTACTCAATATTTCGGCTTGATAATGCAAGCGTCCGTGCTTTCTCAAATAGGCTTTATCAGATTCTTTTTGTCCCAGTGCATCCAGTAACACTAAATTCAAACTGGCAAATCCATCCTTAGGCGCATCCGCTGTGTTTGCCTTAAACGCTTCGAAATGACCGTGAAGATAACCATCACACAGTAATTTACAGGCATACAACTCCTTCTGCATTTCTGCGAGTAATTGCGAAACTGGCTTATTATCGAAAACGACGACAGCAGCATGTTTTTTCAAAAATGCTTTCGCTGTTTTGATCGCATTATATTTTTCATAAAAATCATCCAGTGCCGTTGGCGAGCAAGTTTTGTGAGCAGTGGCATATAGGCAATACTCAGTTTTCAAGTCTACGTTGCAGGACACTTTTGGATTATTTAAATTTTCTTTTATGGATTCATATAAACTTGTGTTTCGAATATCTGGCAACCTGCCTAAGAGATAAGTTAATACTTCTAATCTTTCTTCACGCTTTAAAATCCTGCTATCAGTATAAAACAAGGCAATCTCCAGCAGAGATTTGGTTTTTAACTCATTTTCACCGCCTGCGCAAACAGCATTAAGCAAATTAGGATTCGCGTTTAATGCTGCGCTGAGCTTTCTAAGTAATGTAAAACGAACAAAATATTGCGCCGTCGTGCATTGTAACTCAGGGTCTGGCTCCACCAGGTATGGATAAGCTTCAGGACGAGCAAAATTAGCAGCGGTATGATCACGCATATGGGCATTTAGTTTATCTACATTCAAACCTTTCCAGCGCTCATCAGATTCACTTGCTGACAGCACAGCACTAGACTCAAGCTCAAGGTCAGTCACCTGATCATTTTGTTCATCGTCAGATAATTGAAGATCACGTAGAGTTTTACTTAATTGCGCTAAATCATGTGATTGCTCAGCACCTTGAATGCTGAAAATTAATTGTCTTTGTTCCGCTTCTGTTAAAGGGGTGTATTGCACTTGCGGCGCGGGTTGCTCCTGCTCTTCGATCACTTTAAGAGGTTGCTGCAGTTGATCTTCGACGGCTCTTGCCTGCTCTTGCATCGCTGCAATCTGACCTTTTAAACCATCTTGCACCACGCGTTCTCGTTCAATATCGGTCTTCAGTAAGTCAACTTGCGCCAAGGCCTCTTGTGCACGCTGCTCAGCGCTTACTTGGCTTTCTTCAAGCTCACGCATTTTTGCTTCCAATGCTAATTGATGACTTTTATCCTCCTGAAGCTGAGCGGCCCTGGTTTTATCTTCTTTTTGCAGCGCTGCCAGCTGCTTTGATATTTTCGCTTTTTCACTAGCCAATTTATCCACTAGTGATTGCAGCTCAGCTCTGGCAACGTCTTTTAAACGTAATTGCTTTTGCAGCTCATCTTGCCTGGCGTCACTCTCATTCATTTGGAGCGCACGCACTTCAACCATATGACGATTGAGGTCACGCTCTCGAGTTAATTCTTCTATCCTGCCCTGCAGCAGGTTCACTGCACCTTGCATATCACGCGCTGTTTTTTCAACTCGATTGCTAGCGCATATCACATCATCCTTACTTAAAATATCTTTATCCAAAGCTGCTTTAACCTGCGAACGATAGTCTTCAACGCTTTTCTTATCGAGTAATTTATTTTTGAATAATTTACCCAGGTCACTTTGATTATCTAACAAACCCACTAGCTCATATTCACAACCGTCAACCTTTTTGATAATCGGCTTATCATCATCCGCTGCTGTTTTCAACATAAGCTCAACTGTAGAAAACAAATCATCAATCAAACTGAATAATTCATTTTGAAATCGGAGCAACTCTGCTGAAGTTCGCAAACCCTCAAACTCAAGATTAAAGGAAATCAATTTGACACGAATAGCATAGAGCCATTTAATAGTTGGAAAACGATGCGTGGTGATTTGATTATTAGTACCCCAGCGAATACTTGATTCAAGAAACGAGTAAATATAAGCAGAGCTTTTGACTGCGGTACCAACTATGAATTTTAGTGCACTGGGAGGTTCATCAACCGCCGCGGTTTCAACCTCATCAACCAACTTACCTTCTGCAACAAACTCGTTAAATCTTTCAGCATTGTTAATTTCAAAACGTGATTTACCGAAACGACCAGAAAAGATATAGCCTTCTATTATTTTAGTTATCTTTGATATCAGTATCTCTAGATCGCGCATAATTGGTTCCTAATGACGCAGCAATATCGTTTAGGGGAAAAAGTTGTCCATCTAAAATAGTATATTGCGGCCATCCAGTCAAAGTGAGCCCCATATAAGGTGACCAACCACACTTACTGGCCGTACTTTGTACCACACTGGTTTGCTTTAAATTGACCAATACCCAGTCATTAGTTTCTGGCAGATTAAAAATCTTTTGTGCGTTACGCGATGTCAGACCCACAATCTCGTCTAGTGTAAATAGACCTTGTTCATGGGCATTTAACAGCATGGGCAGTATGAATTCGATACCAGGCATACCAGATGGGCACTGACCATAAGGGCGGCTTTTTTCGTCTTTAGTATGCGGAGCGTGATCAGAGCCTAGCGTGTCGATGGTATGATCATGAATAGCGTTAATTAACGCTTCACGATGCGCCATATCACGCAATGGTGGATTAACCACGCATTTACCTTGCAAGGTCTCATAGGAACGCGTATCGAAAAATAAATGATGCGGTGTAGTCTCAGCGAAAACCTGCACGCCTTGCTTCTTGGCAGCGCGAATTAATTCAATTTCTTCTGCCGTACTAGCATGCAGCACATACAATCTAGTGCTATATTGCCTGGAAAGCGCGATAGCTTTTTCAACAGCGCGCACAGCCACTTCAACGTTTCTAATCACCGAATGACACGCATAAGAACTAGCGTCAAAATAACGCGCCTTACGATCATTCATTAAATGTTCGTCTTCCGCATGCACCGCTACCAGCATATTTTCTTTGGCAGCGAGCGAGAAAACAGCGTGCAGGCTTTCATCGTCATCGATGACTAAATTACCGGTACTGCAACCCATAAATACTTTGATACCGACTACTTGTCCTCGCACTTTTGGAATTTGATCCAGGTGATTTTTATCAGCACCGAAAAATAATTGATAACGCAGCGGAATACCGACTGACGCAAGCTCAGCATCAATGATTTGCTTTTTTTCTACGAGCAGTGTTTCAGTGATGGTGGGCGGCAACGTGTTTGGCATATCAAACACGGTGGTACAGCCACCATTAATTGCAGCACGCGCTGCGTGTGTCCAATCTTCTTTATATTCCAAGCCGGGCGTGCGGAAATGCACATGCGGATCTATCACCGCTGGCAAGGCAGTCAAATGTGGCAAATCTAATGTAATATCCTGCGCAGATGGAATTTTCAGTGTCTGCACACCGTTTAGGGTATTGATATTTTCAATAATAATCATTGCTTAACTTTAACCTGATTGCGTTCGAAAGATTTTTCACAATACTTGCAAACCAGTCTGGTCACTTGACCGGTTTCCTGAATAAAGAAATAACTGTCAATTGGCTCTGCATGCGTGATGCAAGAAGAATTAGGGCAAATAAAAATAGCACCAATCCCTTTAGGCATAGAAGTTTTCAGTTTTTTAACGACTTCATAATTACGAATAATGGCAATAGTCGCATCTGGCGCAAAAACACTGATTTGATTTGCTTCTTCTGGTGTTAATTCATGATTTTCAATTTTGATTAAATCTTTTAGCTTCATCCGTTTGCTAGGCAAATTAAATCCGACCGTCACCATGTGCTTTTTATCTAGCAAGCGCAGCATGTGAATAATACGCAAGGTCTGATCGCTAGTAATGTGATCCACTACCGTTCCATTTTGAATCGCTGCGACAGAAAGTGTTTTGCTCATATTAACGCCTCATTCAGAATCAGGGATAAAATAGCTTGTCTGACATAAACACCATTTGCTGCTTGCTCGAAATAATATGCAAATGGCGTATTGTCAATCGCAGGATCCAGCTCATCCACACGTGGCAATGGATGCAATATGCGTAAATTAGCCTTAGCCTGTTCCAACACTTTTGGTGTCAAAGACAGATTTTCTTTTGATGTTAAATATTCATTTTGCGTCATGCGCTCTTTCTGCAAACGCGTAATATAGACCACATCTACCTTATGAATCACATCTTGCAATGATTGATGGAATGAAAAACGCACACCTTCGCGTTTCAAGGTATCGCAAATAAATTCTGGCAGCGTTAACACTTCTGGCGCCACAAGGAAAAGACGGATATTAAAGAATTTGCAGGCTTGTGCGAATGAATGCACTGTACGGCCGTATTTCAAATCACCTACCAATGCAATCGATAAATTATCTAATGAACCTTGGCATTCTTTGATACTGAATAAATCCACCAAGGTTTGTGTTGGATGTTGATTCGCGCCATCACCAGCATTAATGACCGGCACATCACACGTTTCTGCCGCCAATCTGGCAGATCCTTCACGCGGATGCCTAATCACCACCAAGTCCGCGTAGCTTGAAATAACACGCATGGTGTCATGCAAGGTTTCACCTTTTTGTGTCGACAAACTATCGTCACTGGAAAAGCCTAAAGATTTACCGCCTAAACGTAATGTTGCTGACTCGAAAGATAATCTGGTACGAGTAGAAGGCTCAAAAAAACATTGCGCTATGATTTTATTTTTCAGCAATTCCGGATATTTATTTTGCTTTAGTTTCTCAGCCGTTTGCAAAATCAAATTAATCTGGTCTAAGGTGAATTCCCTAATCGACAAAACATCTTGTTGATATAGCGTATTCTTCATTACGCAATCGCCCGTATCGCCGGGGATTGACGCAAGTGCCTCTGAATGTATTCTTGCCATGACAATACAGTCTCCGGTGGTTGCCCTTTAAATTTAATCAGACATTGCAACATGATTTGCGCAATTTGCAAATTGGTGATCAGCGGAATGTGATGATCAACCGCCATGCGGCGAATGATATAGCCATCTGTCTGCGTATTAATTTTGTTGGTTGTCGGTATGTTAATAATCAAATCTACTTTGCGATGCGCAATCAGACTTTGAATATTCGGTTCGACTTTTTCGCTCGCTTTGCAAACAAAGTATGAACCTATGCCGTTCTTCGATAAATACTGATGTGTTCCAGCCGTGCTATACAACGCCCAACCAGCTTCATCCAACTCTTTTAGCATGGGCAACAAACGACCTTTGTAATTATCAGCGATAGAAACCAGTAAACGCTTTTTCTCTGGCAATGCTTGTTCTGCTGACAACCAGGCACGCATGTAAGCATCATATAAATCTTCGCCAATACAGGCGACTTCACCCGTTGAAGCCATTTCAACGCTTGCCACAGGATTTGAGCCTTTCAAACGGCTGTAGGAAAATTGCGGCACTTTCACCGCCACGTAATCCAGCTCTAAGGTTTCATAATTGATTTGTTTGTGCATGCCTAAAATAGCGCGTGTCGCCATGGCAATGAAATTATAACCAGTGACTTTTGACACAAACGGAAAAGAACGCGCTGCACGCAGGTTACATTCAATGACTTGAATATTATTGTTCTTAGCAATGAATTGAATATTGAATGGACCAGTAATTTGCAATGCACGCACAATTTCCTGTGTAATCTTTTTCGTGCGACGAATGGTTTCCAGATACAAACGCTGCGGCGGAATGACAATAGTGGCATCACCAGAATGCACACCAGCGTTTTCTACGTGTTCTGCAATACACTCAATGACCACTTCGCCTTTATCAGCCACACCGTCTACTTCTAACTCTTTTGCATCTTGAATAAATTTCGAAATCACCACAGGGTGTTCAGTGGAAACTAATGAAGCTTCACGCAAATATTGCTGCAATGACGCCTGATCATAAGCCACGTTCATCGCTGAACCAGAAAGAATATATGACGGACGAATCAAAACAGGATAACCGATTTCTTCCGCGAATTTTCGCGCATTCTCCAAACTGGTCACACGCTGCCATGCGGGTTGATCGATCCCGAGATCAGATAGCAATGCAGAAAATTTTTCTCGGTCTTCTGCTTTATCAATGGATTGGGCGCTAGTTCCTAATAAATGGTAGCCATGTTTCGCTAACGGCAACGCAAGATTATTTGCAATTTGGCCGCCGACTGACACGATCATGCCTTCTGGCATTTCAAAATCTGCAATATCGCGTACACGCTCGAGCGTTAACTGCTCGAAGTACAAGCGGTCAGACTCATCATAATCAGTAGAGACTGTTTCAGGATTTGAATTGATTAACACCGCTTTTTTGCCGCTTTGACGCAATGCCCGTGATGTATTTACAGCGCACCAGTCAAATTCAACTGACGATCCAATCGCATAGGGACCCGAGCCCAAGACTATCACTGGTTTGGTAGCAGATGGTTGAATATCATGCTCATTTGCATGATACGTCATGTACAAATAATTGGTTTCAGCAGAAAACTCACCTGCCAGCGTATCAATTTGTTTAACGTAAGGAATGATATTGGCTTTTAATCTTTCTGCGCGAATATCCACTTCAGTGCGATTCACCAGACGCGCAATCGCCGCATCTGAGAAACCCATGCGTTTTGCTGATTTTAATAATTCTGGTTGTAACGCTTCATTTTTAATTCTTAATTCTAATTGTGCTATCGCGTGAATGTGTGAGAGGAACCATTGATTAATTTTACTTAACTGATGCGCCTCTTCGACTGTGCCACCATCGCGGAAGTATTGATATAACGCAAATATACGCCTATCCGTGGGGAATTGAATTTCTTGTTTTGGATCTGCGATCTCACTGGAATAATCACTTAAACAGGACGCACCGATATTTAACATGCCAACCGCTTTTTGCAAACATTCCGGGAATGAACGGCCTATGCCCATGACCTCACCCACACTCTTCATTTCCGTCCCAATGGTGCGCTCAGCGACTTTGAACTTTTTGATATCCCAGCGTGGGATTTTTACCACCACGTAATCCAGCGCAGGCTCGAAATAAGCGCAAGTTTTTTGTGTCACGCTGTTTTTGATTTCATGCAAACGCCAGCCTAATGCCAGCTTCGCCGCTACTAATGCCAGAGGATAACCTGTCGCCTTCGAAGCGAGCGCAGAAGATCTTGATAAACGCGCATTCATTTCAATGACGCGATAATCACCGTTTTCTGGATTCACCGCATATTGAATATTGCATTCACCGACAATTTTAAAATGATTGGCAATGGTGAGCGCCATGTTGCGTAGTTTCTGGTGATCATCATTACTCAAGGTTTGCGCTGGGGCGATAACAATGCTTTCGCCAGTGTGCACACCCATGGGATCCAGGTTTTCCATGTTACAAATAGTGAGCGCATTTCCGTCGTGATCGCGTACAATTTCATATTCGAATTCTTTCCAGCCCAGCAAATATTCTTCAATTAAAATTTGCGGCACGGTTGAAAAACATTCTTTTGCACGTCTTGCTAATTCGGTAATGTCACTGATCTTGCCTGAACCTAATCCGCCCAATGAAAACCCTGAACGCATCATGATGGGATAACCAATTTTTTCTGCCGCTTCCAGCGCTTCTTCCACTGTGGTGGCGGAATAACTTCTTGGTGATTTAATGCCGATGTTTTCCAGCGCAATTTTAAATAAATCGCGGTCTTCGGTTTCGAGAATCGAGTTGACTTGCGTACCTAACACTTCAACATTATGTTTCGCTAACACACCCGCTTTTTCCAGCGCGATACCAAGGTTCAAGGCTGTCTGACCGCCAAATCCCAGCAAAATCGCATCAGGCTTTTCACGCTCAATAATTTTTGTGATGCTTTGGACATTCAAGGGTTGCAGATACAGTTTATCTGCCATGTGTTCGTCTGTTTGTACTGTCGCAATATTAGGATTGGCAAGGACAACTTTAATGCCTTCTTCTTTCAGCGCTTTAATGGCTTGAGAACCTGAATAATCGAATTCACCGGCTTGTCCGATGCGTAATCCGCCCGAGCCAAGGAGAAGGACTTTTTTTCCTTTAAACCGCATATGCGCCTCGTCTAACAAAGATTAGGGTAAAACCAAGTCCATGAACTGTTTGAACAGCCACTCAGTATCTTCTGGTCCTGGTGCCGATTCCGGATGAAATTGCACGGAGAAGAATGGCAGCGATTCATGCTGTATTCCGGCGACACTGCCATCATTCAAATTTCTGAATGAGACATGCCAGCCAGCAGGCAGCGAACTTTCTTCGATCGCGTAACCGTGATTTTGTGATGTCAGGTAACTGCGATTAGTTGGAATATATAAGCAAGGTTGATTTTGCGAACGGTGACCGAAACGCAATTTATAAGTTTTAGCACCGACGGCGAGCGCCATCATTTGTGTGCCCAAACAAATACCGAAAATGGGTTTATGCTTGTGCATGGCTTTGGACAAGACATTTACCGTGTCCTGACACATGACAGGATCACCCGGGCCATTGGAAAGAAAGACGCCGTCGAAGTCTTCGTTTGAATAATCGTAATCGAATGGTACGCGTTTGACGCGCACAGGGTATTTAAGCAGGTTGCGCATGATGTTTTCTTTCATGCCGCAATCGACTGCGATAATGAGTTTTTCGCCGCTGCCTAATTCTTCAGGCTGCTTAATGGAAACTTCTTTGACCCAATGCGTATGCTCAAAATCGCCGAATTCTTTTACCGATTTTCCCGCGGGCACTATCGCACCTGGTACGACACCTTTATCGCGTAAACATTTCGTTAAAGCGCGGGTATCAACTTCAGTCATGAAGGGGATATTGTTTTCGGTGAGCCAGTCTTTTAATGATTTTTCCGCTGCGTGATTGGAATAAAACGGCGATAACTCTGAAAAGATAACGCCTTTCGCATGAATTTTTTTGGATTCCCAGGTACTGACTGGCGTGACGCCATAGTTGCCCATTAAAGGGTAGGTGAAAACGAGAATTTGACCTGCATAAGAAGGGTCGGTCAGGGTCTCTACATAACCCACCATACCTGTATTAAAAACGACTTCACCAAATGAGATATTACCCTGAGATTCAGGAACCTTACCGTGGAAAACTTCTCCTGATTTTAAAACTAATTGCGCATCATTTTGCATAATTATTAGGCATCTCTTTGTTCGTCGTATTGTGGCATTTTTGCGGTGGGATGTAAACGATTTGTGGCGCCGTGGAATGTAGCTTCGAGTTAAGTCTAATGCATGCTCTGACAGAAGCCCCTTCTGATGAATTCACACCAAGTGATTACTCACGCGCCCATGAATTAAAGACCCGCAACACTCCAGGCCGCCCGTCGTCCCCGCGCCACCTCAATGCAGCCGTCGTCCCCGCGCCACCTCAATGCAGCCGTCGTCCCCGCACCACCTCAACACACCCGTCGTCCCCGCATGCTTTTAGCGGGGATCTGTTCGTGTGACCGTAAATTTGATCGAAGGGAGCTTTTGGTTTATCTGTACAGTTACACGAACAGATCCCCGCTAAAAGCATGCGGGGACGACGGCTGCGTTGAGGTGGCGCGGGGACGACGGGTGTGTTGAGGTGGTGCGGGGACGACGGGTGTGTTGAGGTGGCGCGACAACGGGTGCACTGGAGTTGCGGCATTCTAAAAATATGGTTCTTTAATCAACCCGGAAAATCACATCACACCACATGCAACTGGAACAAACTTATCAGTATTTCTACCACAATTAACAAAATAATAATCCCCTCCATCAAGCTCGAATGAAGGTGCTGCACCTGTGTATTCAAGATATCTAATAATTCCTGCAAGACATCCAAACGCTGATTCAGAGCACTCACGCGGCTGGTAATATCAAGGAATTTACTTGTCATGATGTAATAGGGCTCTAAATCAGGATTACGCCAGAAAAATTCTGGCACATCTAAATATTCAATATTTAAATTAATAGAACTTCGAGTAATAAAGATTTCACCCATGCGCTGGAAAATCGCACGTCGTGATAATGACACTTTACCTTTAGAAACGATTTCTTCCGGTAAATGGCTATTCTTTTTAATCGCGCCTTTTATTGCTTCTTCAAATGCTTCCAGCTTAATGGATTGCGACAAGCCGTATGAAATAGCTAATTTAATTTGTGTTTCTTCAGATTCTAATTTGATGATATCGAGACGCAAGTTTTCATGCGTATCAATGTTCGTGGTATCACTGTATTCAAAATAAAAATAATCCGTTTCAATCGATGGCAGCGGATTCGCTGAAAATTCCTTTACGTACTCCAGCACTTTATCTTCAAATGGCTTTTTAAAGCCCCAGCAAACAAAACAACCATGCGTGAAAAAGAAAATATCACCCGGGCGCTTTAAATTAGTGATATGCAACACGTCGCGTGATAAACGTGTGAAATAACCTTTCTTTTTGAAAAAATTAGCCAAACCCAGCAAGTCGTAACTGTCAGCAGTACAGAAAGACACGCAACGGAGAAATGATCTTAAGGCTTTAACGTTATGCATAGACCTATAGAATACCTGAAATCAAAATCCCAGCCAAGCCAACCCCATACACTGGCTACCAAATAAACAACAACAGCAATGTAGCCCGGATGAAGCACAGCTTCATCCGGGACCTTCATTCAACCCAACACCCAAAAATTCACCACCCCTACATACAAGATGTTTGCCGATTGGTGTTGCGATTCTAGTAGTATATGAAACCGTGACAGCGCGGCGACATTGGGCGGGAGAGGGAAAATCTAAAAATTGAGCGCGTAAATTTTTCGGGATATTAGCTTGCTATGGAAAAGCACCAGAAAAAATTAACGACGCCGCCTGAAGAAGTTACTGAGAAGAGAGCTGCACTCTTCTTGCATAACACCACCAGCATGCTGAACTTTATGATTAAGAAAAGTCTGATCCAACAGTTGCATTTTACTAACAACCGCCCCTGCTTTCATATCACACGCACCATACACCACATTGGCAATACGCGCATGCACCATCGCACCCGCGCACATCGCACAAGGCTCTAAAGTGACATAAAGAGTCGTATTTAATAAGCGATAATTATTTAATACTTCGGCACCAGCACGCAATGCAATAATTTCTGCATGCGCAGTTGGATCATGGCGCAATATCGGCTGGTTAAATCCTTCAGCAATGATTTTATTCTCATGCACCAACACCGCGCCCACAGGCACCTCACCTGCTGCCTCAGCTTGCAGAGCCAGCTCCAGCGCGCGCGACATGAAAGTAACATCTCGATCAAGCGACATCTTATTCCCACTCAATCGTTGCCGGTGGTTTACCAGAAATGTCATATACCACGCGTGAAATACCAGGCACTTCATTAATGATTCGATTAGACACATGACCTAAGAAATCATATGGCAAGTGCGCCCAATGTGCCGTCATGAAATCGATGGTTTCAACCGCACGCAAAGCAATCACATGATCATACTGACGCGCATCACCCACCACGCCCACAGACTTAATTGGTAAGAACACTGCAAAAGCCTGACTGACTTTGTAATACAAGTCTTGCTGATATAATTCTTCCATAAATAGCGCGTCTGCCAGCCGCAATTTGTCAGCATATTCACGCTTCACTTCACCAAGAATACGCACACATAAACCTGGCCCTGGGAATGGATGACGATAAATCAATTCATGCGACAATCCCAACTCAATACCAATTTTGCGCACTTCATCTTTAAATAATTCGCGCAAAGGTTCCAGTAACTGTAATCTCATTTCTGCAGGTAACCCGCCAACATTATGATGTGACTTAATCACATGTGATTTACCTGTTTTCGCAGCAGCCGATTCAATCACATCTGAATAAATCGTACCTTGCGCCAGCCATTTAATACCTGGAATCTTGGCAGCTTCTGCTTCGAATACATCAATGAATTTCTTACCAACGATTTTACGTTTACGCTCAGGGTCAGACTCACCTTTTAGCGCCGCAAAGAAATCCTGACTGGCATCAACACAAACCAAATTCACATGAAAATGTTTTTTAAATAAAGATTCAACTTGTTCTGCTTCATGTAATCTCAGCAATCCAGTATCAACAAACACACAAGTTAATTGATCACCAATGGCTTTATGCAGCAATAACGCCGCCACTGATGAGTCGACACCGCCGGACAATCCTAATAGAACCTTATCTTGCCCCACTTGCTGACGAATTTTTTCAATTTGTTCTTCAATAATATTTTTAGAAGTCCAGGTAGGCTGACATCCGCAAACATCGAGTAAAAATCTTTCCATAATACGCATGCCTTGACGCGTATGTGAAACTTCCGGATGAAATTGAATACCATAAAAATGTCGTGACTCATCTGCCATCGCAGTGATAGGACAATTCGTCGTACTGGCAATGCATTTGAAAGAAGGCGGTAACGATGTCACCTGATCACCATGACTCATCCACACATCCAGCACACCTTTGTTATCAATCACGTGATCTTCAATGTCTCGAAATAATGAGCTGTCAGTTTCTTTCATCACTTGCGCGTAACCAAATTCACGCTTGTGGCCTGAAGACACTTGGCCGCCTAATTGCTGCGCCATGGTTTGCATGCCGTAACATATACCCAGTACTGGACAACCAATTGAAAACACCGCCTCAGCAGCGCGTGGTGTCGTAGCTTGCGTCACACTTTCCGGGCCACCCGATAAAATTATCCCGGCAGGATTAAACGCTTTAATTTCTTCAGACGTGATATTGTCAGAATAAATTTCGCTATACACACCCACTTCACGCACACGGCGTGCAATTAATTGTGTGTACTGCGAACCAAAATCAATAATTAAAATTCGTTTTGCATGAATGTCTATCATTTAAAGATACTTCTCATCAATATTATAGTTAGGTGCTTCTTTTGTTATTTGCACATCGTGTACATGGCTTTCACGCACACCAGAGGAGGTCACACGCACGAACTTGGATTGTGTACGCAATGCATTGATATCCGCACAACCGGTATATCCCATACCAGAACGTAAACCACCCATTAATTGATTAACGATGGAAACCATGGTTCCTTTATAAGGGACACGACCTTCAATACCCTCAGGCACCAGCTTTTCAACATTCGCATCACTTTCCTGGAAATAGCGGTCGCTAGAACCATGGCGCTGCGCCATTGCCCCTAACGAACCCATGCCACGATATGATTTATAAGAACGACCATGATACAACTCAACTTCACCCGGCGCTTCTTCAGTCCCTGCAAATAAGCCGCCAATCATGACAGCTGAGGCGCCAGCGGCGAGCGCTTTGACTACATCACCTGAAAAACGAATGCCGCCATCTGCAATAATACCAACATTGCTGCGTGCCAGTGCTTTGCTAACATTGGCAATCGCGGATATTTGCGGCATACCAACACCAGTCACAATACGTGTCGTACAGATAGAACCTGGGCCAATACCAACCTTGACCGCATCTGCGCCTGCATCGGCTAACGCTAATGCTGCATCACCCGTTGCAATGTTACCTGCAATCACGGTGAGATTGGGATAATGTGACTTCACCCAACGCACACGTTCAATGACGTTGCGTGAATGACCATGCGCTGTATCTACCACAATGACATCCACACCAGCCGCAACCAGTGCAGCGACTCTATCATTGGTTTCAGCACCCGTACCGACAGCCGCGCCAACACGCAATTGACCTTGCGCATCTTTACAAGCAAATGGTTTTGCCTGCTCTTTCATAATATCTTTAACTGTGACCATGCCTTTCAATTTGAATTGATCATCAATCACTAATACTTTTTCGATACGATGTTTATGTAATAATTTTTTGATGAGTTCACGGTTGTCAGTTTCTTTCACCGTGACTAAACGCTTTTGCGGCGTCATGAGATTTTCAATAGGCTGATCCAGATTGATTTCAAATCGAATGTCGCGACGCGTTAAAATACCAACTAATTCGCCATCATCATTTAGCACCGGGAACGCCTTGAGATTAAGCACCCGACCCAACTCCAGCACTTCACGCACCGTGGTCTTTGGCGAAACGGTCACCGGATCGGTCACCACCCCGCTTTCATATTTTTTCACTTTACGGACCTGAGCGGCCTGATTTTCTATCGACATATTCTTGTGAATGATGCCCATACCACCCTCTTGCGCCAATGAAATAGCGAGGCGCGATTCCGTCACGGTGTCCATGGCGGCAGATAACAAGGGGATATTTAAAGTGATATTCGAGGTTAATTTTGTCTTTAAATCAACGTCTTTAGGCACCACGGACGATGCGCCGGGCAATAATAAAACGTCATCAAAAGTGAGAGCTAATTCTTCTTGTGCGAGTCTTGGCATGTTAATTCCCCTACTTTGTGAAGTTGCAGGTTAAAATTAACGGCTCATTGTACACAGGTTAGGTGGGTCAGACTACTAGTTTTTATAATGAATTTGGGCGAGTATGATGGGCGCCGGTCACATAGCCATTAGGAAGCAACATGCAGCCATTCGATCAAGAAGCCGCACAGGAAATATATACCGTCTCAGCATTCAATAGCGACGTCCGCTCTGTTCTCGAAGAGAGCTTTGAAAGTATCTGGATAGAAGGTGAAATTTCGAATTTCGCCGCACCCGCCTCGGGTCACTGGTATTTCTCATTAAAAGATGAAACCGCCCAAGTGCGCTGCGCGATGTTTCGCGGTAGTCAGCGCCAATTACATTTCACGCCCAAAAACGGCTTACATGTTTTACTGCGTGCGCGCGTCAGTTTATATGAACCACGCGGAGAATTTCAGTTAATTGCAGATTTCATGGAAGAGCGTGGTGAAGGCAAATTGCGGCGTTTGTTTGAAGCATTAAAAAAGAAATTACAAGAAGCAGGCTGGTTTGATGAAGAGCGTAAGAAAGAAATTCCTCAGTATCCCAAATGCATAGGTGTAGTAACCTCACCAACAGGCGCTGCGATTAGAGACATTTTGCATGTATTGAAACGTCGCTATCCATGTGCAAACGTCATTATCTATCCCACCTTAGTGCAAGGTGAAACGGCGGCGCCTGCTATTGCTGAAGCGATTCGTACCGCCAATGACCGCAAGGAATGTGATGTATTGATCGTCGCGCGCGGCGGCGGCTCACTCGAAGATTTATGGGCATTCAATGAAGAAATCACGGCGAAAGCCATTTATGACAGTACGCTGCCCATCATTAGCGGCGTAGGCCATGAAGTCGATTTCACGATAGCCGATTTTGTTGCTGATGTGCGCGCCCCCACGCCTTCTGCCGCAGCAGAAATCGCCGTGCCTGATCGCATGGAATTACTACAGCAATTAAAGCGCGATGAGCAACTAGCAGCGCGACGCATGACTCAACGCTTGTCTGCGGAAAAAGAAAAACTAGGCTGGGTCTACAAGCATTTGTTACAGCAACATCCTCGCAGCAAGTTAACCCAGAAAATGCAGCAGCTAGATTTATATGAAACCAGATTCACCGCGTTATTAATGCAAAAAATTCAAACCTTGCAAACCCGCCTGGCAGGCGCAGCTGCAAAACTCGATGGGATCAGCCCGCTCGCCACTTTGCAACGTGGTTTCGCCATTACTACAGACAAATCCGGCCACCTCATTCATCAAATAAGCCAAGTAAAAACCGGCGCTGATATTTTGGTGCGCTTAAGTGATGGCACATTAGGTTGCGAGGTAAAGACACTGACCCCCAATACGTAAGCATTGGGCGGACAGAAAATTTGATGCTACAATGATTAGCAACTCAAAGGAGCAACCATGACCACCAAAAACATCGGCGTGATTATTGGCAGTCTGCGCAAGAACGCATGGACGCGTAAAGTAGCAAACAAACTGATTAGCCTGGCCCCAGCCAACCTGAAACTGCAAATTATCGAAATCGGTAACATGCCGCTTTATAATGAAGATGAAGAAACAGCAACACCACCTGCAAGTTGGAGCGATTTTCGCGATAAAGTGCAACCCATGGATGGCATTCTCTTCGTGACCCCCGAGTACAACCGCTCCATTCCAGCACCACTTAAAAATGCAATCGACGTAGGCTCGAGACCTTACGGTAAAAGTGTGTGGAATAAAAAACCTTGCGCGATCGTCAGCAGCTCGCCCGGCGCCATTGGCGGCTTTAGTGCGAATCACCATTTAAGACATGCATTAGTCTGTTTAAGCGCGCCCTGCTTACCATCTGAAACCTATTTAAGCGGTGTCGATAAAATGTTTGACGAGCAAGGCAACTTCACCAACCCCAAAACAGAAGAATTTTTACGTGGCATTATGCAGACATTTGCTGACTGGGTGCAGCATAACTCATAATTTCCAGCTGAACATAAGGATGTGATCATGTCATACCGAATTACCTTGGAAACCAATCCCAACCCCGACGAGCTCGCCAAACTGGAAACCGGCATGGTGACGAATGCCATGCAAAAAGGCATGCATGAACCGGCCTTGCGTTTCGCTTTTATCATTCGCGATGAAAATAACAATGTTCTTGGTGGCGTTGACGCAGAAATCTGGTTTGGCTGCCTGAACATCAATCATCTATGGGTGGATGAGCTGATACGAGGTTCTGGTTATGGCGAAAAACTGATGCTTTCCGCAGAAAATTTCGCCACAGAGAAAGGCTGCACATTTACAACTGCCAACACGATGATTTTGGAAGTTGTCACGTTTTACAAAAAACTCGGTTATGAAATTGAGTTTGAACGTGAAGGCTACCTGAAAGGCTCGGTGATGTATTACTTGCGACGAGATCTTGCCAACAGAAATACATTGCACGCCCAGCCTCGCTGAGCATACCTTGCTTTTGTCATTTGACCTTGGTTAAGACCAAGCTTATTTCTTTTTACCTTTCACCGCTTTCTTAACACGCTTCACCGTCTTAAAAATATCATCTTTATCCATCTTAAAAATCGCCGACATCACTGCTTTACTGCGTTCTTCGGCATGCTTCAACATACTGTCCTCCATCTTGCAAGCGGCGCGAGCATACGCTAGCGCCGTTTTGAAAGCATTTTTCAGTTTAGCTTGACGGACTGCAGACTTCAGACGGGATTTGTAAACGCTGGCTAGCTTTTCTGCTTGCAGCATGGCACGCGTGAGTTTCTTGCGACTTTGCGCTTCCTTGCGCTCTAATTCACGAATACGTTTTTTCAGCTTTTGAATGGCTGCGAGAGTCATTGTTAACACATCCCTATGTTAGCTAGCTAGTCGCGATTAGCTTTGGGCCATCACTGGCTCAAGCAAAGGCTTGACGGTGCTTGCAGCATACGCATTGTTAGTTTGGACTTGTTGATCAGTTGGGCTGACTGAATCCAACAGATTAATCAAGTCTTGTAATTTGCGAGTGTGATTTTCCTTTTCTTGTCTCAGCGCTGCGTTTTCCTGTTGCAGGCGGCTAATTTGTTGACGCAAACCTTCGGAATCGGTCAACAACAACATCATTTTCTCTTCCAGTTTATAAAGCAGATTTTCAGTGAGCTCAATCATCCTGTCTTCCTCAGTAAATAAAAATAAAATGTCTGCTTTATCATAGTATAGTTATGGAATATATGCCACTGCCTCATTAGCTTCTTCACCGGAAATAAACGGCAAACATTGCTTATGCGGCACACTCACTTTTGTGTATTCGGGAAAAGCCTGATCCAGAATAGGCGCATACAATTTCCGGCTAATCACAATCACATTTGGCAAAGGATTTTTTAACATGGGCCATTTTTGCTGTAAGGTTGCAGCAGTTTGCGCTTCCCGCTTACCTTGAACGCCAAGGTATTGAGTTGTTGGCGGCAACTGCAGATAAAAACTCAATTTGGATTCCGCATCGAGCATCACCACTTGATTTGGATCCCACGTTTTTTTCTTTTCAACTTCGTGTTTCAAGGCCAGCGCAAAACGCTCAATACCGCAATTGCTGTAATAAATAGCGGGAAGAATATCCATTGCCACAAAAATCAATATAACGGATATGATGGCGCACCAACCTGCCAGGCGCTGACGCCACACAGCACCAGAGACATTAATCCAATCAGCCGTGACCAACACTGCAAACGGCACGATAGGCAGCACATAATAACTGCGGCGTGAACCACTCAGCGTAAAAAACAAAAAGATCAGCACAAACGTCCAGAGGTTAAAGCGAGCCTCTTGCGTCATCGCCTTATAACGCGACGGTAAAGAAAATAATGCCGGAATAAAAAACAAGGTCCACGGCATCAAGTAAACCGGCAAGTAAATAAAATAAGTATAAATAGGACCTTGATGATCGAACGGCTGAAAATACCGTAACACATTTTCTTTATAGACTAGATACAAACCGCTTTGACCATAAGCATCACCGCCGAAGTGATTGGAAAGCCAGAAAGGGATTAGATACACCATTAATCCTGGAATCAGCGAAAACAGCAGTTTTAATGTCAGGTGTTGTTTGAAACTGCGCTGCAAACACATATCCACGAAGACTGCGATGACCGGCAGGACTGCTCCACCCAACCCCTTGCACAAACACGTCAGCGATAGAATGATAAAGAAAACGCTGTAATCAAAAAAAGTAGCCTGATGTCGACGAGCGAGATACCAGCAAATTGCAAACAGAGTACCGCCGACATTTAGCATGTCTGCGCTACTGACGCGCGCCCAGAACACAAAATAGAAAGTCGTTACTAACATCCAGCCGCATAGCAAACCGAATGATTTACCGCGCTGGATGCAGCCTATACGATAGATAGACCAGACAGCCAAGAGACCAGCCAATGCTGAAGGCAAACGTAATGCCCAAGTATTTAAACTGTTAAACAGCCACGCAAACCCAGCCACCATCCAGTAAGACAACAGAGGTTTATCGTAATAGCGCACCGTTCCAAGATAGGGGTGAAAAAAATCATGGCGATAAAACATGCCGGCCACAATGTCCGCCCAACGATGCTCTTGCGTCCAGATTTCCTTGGCGCCCAAACAGGTAAATAGCAACACGATAGTCGTCAACAATAACCAGCGGTAACGGGCAGAGGCGCCCCACAGAGTGTCAGCTGCAAAAGCTTGCTTCATAAGTAAGTTTTCACTGTAAAAAGCGACTATTATATACAAGCCCAGGCAAAAAAATATAGACAAAACCAGGCACTCTGTACTATAAGATCGGACATTCAGTCGGTCTTTACTCGGAGAGTATCAACCATGTTTCAAGGCAGTATGGCAGCAATCATTACACCCATGAATGAAGATGGGTCTATCGATGTGAAAGCGTTGCAGGATTTGGTGGAATGGCACATCAAAAACAAGACCAGCGCCATCATTGCTACTGGTACAACCGGTGAAAGCGTGACTCTCGAACCAGAAGAATTATTCAAGGTAAATGAAATCGTCGTCAAACAGGCGGCGGGCCGAATTCCTGTGATTGCTGGTACTGGCACCAACTCCACCAGCACCGTGATCAAACTTTCCAAAGAAGCCAAACGCGCTGGCGTAAACGCACTGTTAATCGTCACACCTTATTACAACAAACCGACACAAAACGGTTTGTACATGCATTACAAAACCATCGCCGAAAATGTTGATTTACCCATTATTCTTTATAACGTTCCCAGCCGCACGGCCTGCGACATGCTGCCAGAAACCGTGGAGCGTTTAGCGCAAATCAAAAATATTATTGGTATCAAAGAAGCCACTGGCAAAGTGGAAAGAACAGTAGACATTCTGAAGCGCACAGGCAATCAATTTGAAGTTTACAGTGGTGATGATGCCACCGCGCTTGACTTAATGAAAGCGGGCGCCAAAGGCGTGATTTCTGTCACCGCCAACGTTGCTCCACAAAAAATGTCTGATATGTGCCAAGCCGCTCTCAAAGGCGACTTTGCAACAGCCGACAAATTAAACGATGAATTAATGCCATTACACAAACAATTATTTTTAGAATCCAACCCAATTCCAACCAAATGGGCATTGCACACCATGGGTAAAATCAAAGCCGGCATCCGCTTACCGTTGTTGCCGCTAGATAGCAAATACCACCAAGAAGTTAAAAATGCGATGCAAGCTGCAGGAGTGATTTCATGATCGTAGTCATGCGCAGTTTTATTTTACTGCTATTAATGTCTTTAACCAGCTGCTCGTATTTCAGCACAGCCAGCGTGATGAACTCGCAGGATAAGAATTACTTGAGCGCTCGCAGCATTCCACCGCTGAGAATTCCACCGGGGATTTCTACCACCTCATTCGAAAGCGATTATCCTGTGTCTGACAGGTCATACCCAGTCAACCAACTGCAAGTAAACCTGACGCCGCCAGGCTTACAGCAAAGCTAGTAAAATCACAGTGTACGAATCCGTGCATTTGTTAGTATAATGCCGGACTTCCGGAGAGGTACCGAAGCGGTCATAACGGCGCTGACTCGAAATCAGATGGACGGTTTTACCGTCACGTGGGTTCGAATCCCACCCTCTCCGCCATTTAGGGTTCTACCCAGTTCCAAGCAAATCCAAAATCATTGATAAATCCCTGCTTTTTAGCTATAAGCCATTCCACACGAGTCCAAAGCTACCGCCCAGATCCAGTAATCGATGGGGGCTTTAGTCGGGGCTTAAGCAGAATAATAAAAACAGGAGCCCCCAAGTGCCACTCCAAGCCATAACGATCCGCAATGCCAAACCTAAAGAAAAAGCATATAAACTTGCAGATGAGAAAGGACTCTATTTACTGGTCAATCCAAATGGTGGCAAATTCTGGAAACTCAAATATCGATTCGCGGGTAAAGAGAAAAAACTCTCACTAGGAGCATTCCCAGATGTCGGTCTGGCAGACGCTAGATTGTCGCGTGATGAGGCTCGATCAAATTTGAGAAATGGCGTTGACCCCTCATTACTAAAAAAAAGCAAAAAGAGATCCGCTGTATTGGATAGTAAAAACTCGTTCAGCGCTATTTCTTATGAGTGGCACACTAAATCATCGCATAAGTGGACGCCCGATCATGGTAGAAGAATATTGGACTGCTTAGAAAAAGATATTTTTCCTTGGCTAGGAAGTCGCACTATAACTGAGATCACAGCACCCGACCTATTATCCGCAATCCGCCGCATAGAAAGCAGAGGAAGCATTGAGACAGCCCACAGAATTTTACAAAACTGTGGTCGTATATTTCGCTATGCTATCGCCTCTGGTCTGGCTGAACGTGACCCATCAAGTGATTTACGAGGTGCATTAAAAACAAATAAGAAAAAACATTTCGCGACCATAACCGAACCACAGAAAATTGGCGCATTGATAAGAGCCATTAATTCATATGAAGGATACTTTATTACAAAGTGCGCCTTAAAACTCGCGCCCCTTGTTTTTGTGAGACCAGGCGAATTACGCAAAGCTGAATGGTCTGAATTCAATTTTGATTCTTTCGAATGGAGAATTCCAGCTCATAAAATGAAGATGCGAAATGTCCACATAGTCCCCCTAAGCAAACAAGCAACAGAAATATTATTAGAACTACGAGCACTAACTGGTGATGGAAAATTTGTTTTCCCAAGTGTGCGCAGCGCTTCTCGCGCAATGTCAGAAAATACGATCAACGCAGGCCTTCGTAGACTTGGTTACACTAAAGAGGAAATAACAGGCCATGGCTTTAGAAGCATGGCATCAACTATTTTAAACGAACAAGGATGGAATCCCGACGCAATTGAAAGACAGTTAGCTCATGCTGAGCGCAACAGTATTCGCGCAGCCTACAACTATGCTCAACACTTGCCAGAAAGAAAAAAGATGATGCAACACTGGGCTGATTATCTCAATGGTTTAATACAATAATATTTATTTTAACAGGCCATTCTCACGAGCTTTCGAGCAACCCCGTGTAAATAAATACAAAATAATTTCAACTATCATGGTCTATACTGATAAATGGAGACTTACCATCTCCATGTCACTTGGTATGGTGGCTAGGTAAATGTCGCTTGGGGGTAAGATGCCTTTAAAGAACAGGCGGTTTATCGAAACTCGGTAGATGATTGGCCATTACTATCGACGACGTAGCAACGCGTCGTTAAATAATGAGGTGAATTAGTTTGTTCACCCGCGGGTGAGCGTAATCTGGTAAAAAAATATGATTACCATCACTGTGAAAGTGGAAATTGAAACAAGGACAGCAATCAAATTGGTTTCGGCCATCCTTGTAATTGCTAAAATTGTACTTTTTCTACTATAAAACTCGGTGAGGCCGCGAGGCCTTACCGCAATTCTCTTGAATACATTTTTCTGAAACTCACTAGACCCTCACTTTTTTAAACCAACAAATTGCGTCTATAAGCAGCAAAAAGAGCTATTAAATGCTTAATAACTGTAAGTAATTACCTTATTGAATTGGTTCATAGATATCGATAGCCTTTATACACGCTAGAACGTATTGACCTGCGTAGACATGCTTAGACGAATTTAAATGGAGCGTTTCAATATGAACAAAAAAATTATTCGCAGAAAAAAAGTTGAGGAACTAACCGGTCTCCCACGCGCATCAATTTACGACCAAGTTAAAAAGAAAAAATTCCCTTCACCAATTTCTCTCGGTGATAACTGCAAATCAGTAGGATGGCTTGAATGCGAAGTTAATGCATGGATAGAAGAACGGATTGCAAAAAGCAGGGGCATTCATGCACCAGAGTAGCTGATGAACATGTAACAGCGGTGTGCTAAGCATTCTGGCGAATCAAGCAACACCGCGATGATGCATAATGACAAACTGATTTTATAGCATATTTTCAGCAAGTCTATACTCCATCATCGCATATACATCGACAAATACTTCGAATTATCAATATGAAAATGGAGTTTCATTTTGCCGCGCAAATCTAATAATCAAATCGATGAATTAGTTAAACAATTCTGGTTAGCAGACCTGCAAGAGTCATTTACAACTCCAGTGATTGCGAAAATTACTGGAATCAGCATTTCTAATTTAATAAAAGATCGTTACTACAACAGAGGAATCCCCTTTAGAGCTTCACACGGAAAGATCACATATCAAAAAATTTCTGTGCTGAATTATTTGGAAAGCAACAAGCATGAATGACACCCCCAGCTTTCATCATGTAATCGATTTCAACTTCTATGTATAGAATGGATTGATAATGAGTATAGAAAAGGTCAAGTCAGATAAAGCGCCTAAAGGGACTGGTTTCACACAAATCTTCAATGATGTTATTGATGCAATTCCAGGAGCGAGCTCGCTTGGAATATATATTTACCTATTGAGCAAACCAACAGATTGGGGAATTTGTAAAGAAGAAATAAAAAAGCATTTTGGCATCGGCAGAGACAAGCTCGATAGTTGTTTGGCTGAACTCAAAAAAGTTGGTCTAGTTGATATTCAAAGAGAACGCTGCCAAAGAGGTTGGTTTCGTGACAGCATCATTCACGTTAAAGCTGGTTATCATCTATTGAGAAAAAACCTGAACACGGAAAACCCGTGCTTAGGTAAAACCATCCAAAACACTGGAAATCCAGATGCTGGATATCCAGTATCTGGTAATCAGCAGCTACAAAAGAAAGAAATAAAAAGAAAAGAAAAAAATAAAAAGAAAGAGTGCCAACTTGTGGATAAATTCTCTGTGGACAACTTTATTGTTACTGACGAGCAAAAAAGCAGGTGCATTGAACACGGCATTAATTACCTCGATGTGTTACAAAAATTTATAATTGCTTACAAATGCCAGAGAATGGGTCAAAACCTTTGGATAAAACAATTTGATCTATGGATTGCGGCGTGGATCAAAAATGCCAAATCCTGAATACGGGTTTTCCGTTTTCAGGTTTTATTTGAGACAGGATTCGATTTATCAAACGATCAGAAAAACCCGCCAGAACAGTGCCTTATTGGTGTGATCGTCGAATCTTGTGTAAATCTGGGCTGCTAGAATCAACTCTATAAGGTAATAAGGAATCATTACACCAACGAGTTCAAGTTGCCTGGATTTAAAGTGGAATTAAAAAGCACATAGGACAAGTAATGGCAAACAAATTAACTGACAAGCAACGCAGATTTGCTGATGAGTACCTAATCATTTCAGATGCAACCCAAGCGGCTATTCGCGCTGGTTACCTCATAAGAACCGCGAAGAGACAAGGATCACGCCTTTTAGCTAACACTAACATTAAGAACTATATTGAATGGAAGCAAAACGAATATTCTGAAAGAACAAGCGTGACGATTGAATGGATCATAAACGAACTCATAAAAGTTTATGAGGAGAGCACCCAAGCAAATCTAGCTTTAAATTCGGATTGTAAACACGGCAAACCTATTGAGCGTGTTAATGCTCATGCCGCAAATAGACGTATTGCCAGAAAGCCTCACAATCAGACACCCCCGCCAGTAAATGACAGTGTTTGGCTCAATAATCAGGACTAGCCATGCTAAATACATCCTGGCGAGAGATACGCGCGAACGCGCGCGCGTTCGTTATATACAATTTACCCTTTACCCTATATTTTGCTATAATAACGGGCATAATATAAGAATTAAGGCAATAAAGGTACATTATAATGACATGCTCAATTGATACAGCAATACAAGCAAATCTACTAAACCGAGAAGTTTCGCCAAACAATCCCATAGCAAAACTATTTTATCTCCTACCACAATATAGAATAGGCGCAATACTTGGAAACACAGACACCCCCGCCAAGGTTCTTCATGAAGTAATCATGCACTGCGAGAACATCAGCGATCATATATTTACAACCATTCAAAGTTTGACCAAGTTTTTAAATGTGGGCATTCAAGATGAAGATATAGGGAGTATTCAACAAGCAGATACTTGTCGAATAATTCACCACATTAACTTGCTCAGTGAATTTGGACACAGCATTTACGGAATTGAAGCCATAGCGAGGGAAGAGTTAAGTAAAACGTAAACAATCGAAGATGGTCTTGGGATTTTGTCAGCAGTACGCGCGCGCACGCGCGCTCATTAGATGGCAAAAAAAGCACCGCCCAGCCAACACAGGAAACACGTGACCTTTAAATAAATATCAATTAAAAAGACCCACTCAATAACAATTTAGAATTTACTTCCTATAACGCCCATTCTCGGAAGTAATCTGAAAGGCACTTAAATGAACAAGCCATCGCTATCGCCACTGACAGAGCATCAATTGATGACTCAAGCCCTTCTGGACAAACAGACAAGGGACTATATCCAACAATCACTCTCTTGCAGCACAAGAAAATTTTACCGAATCGATTTTGTCACATTCTCTGGATGGTGCGACTCTTTGGGGTTGTCACCGCTACCAGCCACCCCCGAGACCATAGCAAGATTTCTCACCGCACAAGCCAGTATTGGCATGAAGCCATCAACACTGGCGCGCAGACTGGCCGCTATTCGCACGATGCATGAAAGCAAGGGGTTTAGCACCCCCACCCAGCACAAAGGCGTAAAAGCAGTATTGAAGGGCATAAAACGAGAAAATGGTATTGCGCAATGCAAGAAAGCGCCAGCAACCGCTGAGAGAATCAGAGATATGATTACCTACTGCCCCACCACTCTCATCGGGTTGCGTGATAAAGCTCTCCTCTTGCTGGGATTTGCCGGCGCTTTCAGGCGTTCTGAATTGGTAGCACTTACCATCAACGACATTGAGCGCACCCCAGAAGGTATTAAAGTGATAATTAGAAAATCCAAAACTGACCAAGAAGGTCAAGGCCAACGGATTGCCATTTTAAACGGGTCGCGCTTCCGTGTCGTTGATGCACTGATGGAATGGCTTGACGCCGCCAGCATCCAAGACGGCTTCTTGTTTCGGCGAATCAAAAAAGGCGGCGCAATACAGTCTATGGCTCTGAATGATCGGAGTGTTGCAACCATAGTAAAACAATACGCTATAAAAGCTGGATTAACTGCTGATGATTTCAGCGGCCACAGTCTTAGATCCGGCTTCATTACATCTAGCGCAGCTGCTGGCGCTGATTTATTTAAATTAATGGAAATATCGCGCCACAAAAAACCTGAAACTGTTATTGGCTATGTTCGTGAATCTAAGTTATTTGAAAACCACGCCGGCGCAAAATTTTTATGAGCTACGTATCCATGCTAATAATCTATTGCTATCGAGATAAACTGTAAATATCGTTCCTTAATGATGATATATACCAATAATTGTAAAAACTAATGTTGCGATTCCGACAGGCACACCCACCATTACACCAAGAAAAGTAAAATACGCACGACGATCCTCCTTTAAAAGCTTGTCATATTTAATCGCGAAAATCTCAGTCTGTTTGATACAAATCGATTCTGCATTTTTATCGAAAATAATTTTGTCTTGCGCAAAAGCATCATAATGATTAAAAACCCCGCCCATATTGTAAGAGTTTAGAATACTATCGTAAGTAGCTAAAAAACTACGCGCACCATTCTCAACACATTCCTTTATCATTTTACTTGTTACTTTAACACCCCCACCACCGACATCTCTTTTATGCAAGATTTCTTCGTAAAGTTTATTTGCAACGCATTCAATGTCACTGAAAAAGAACTCATAGAGACTGTGTAAATATTCTTTAGTTGAAGCTGGATTAGGCGAATATAGATTACGAATTTGCTGAGCTTTGTTTTCAATGTCTCTCTTATGGCTTTGCTTATTTATAAAATCATTAAAATCAAAATTCATTGGTTTCCCTCATTACAGCGATACTGTTATTGATTCGGCATCTTTCCAGGCGGGCGTCGAACATAGTGTTTTAAGTGTCTCTCCTCTACAACATAACTATGCCCAATTTTTTTCGCAATGATACGCCCAATAAAAATTTCATGTTGTACTTGTCGAACTGACATCGGCTTGCCAGTCATTTCACTTAGATATTTCGCAACTTCCTTTGTGCTTAGTAGCTTCATGGCAATCCCCTTTCGCCTAACCCAATTCAACCCATAAAGATGGGAGCAAAAATCACTTAACAAGAAACTGATGAAACTCTTTGTCATTAGAATAATCGCGATACATTTTCGGATGATCATTCTTGAATGCGGCGCTATCAAATACAGATCGTATTTGTGCTTTGTATGTTGCACGCACTACACCGTTAGCGTCGACATACTCATCGTGTTTACCAAAATATATTGCTACCAGTGAATTCTTAAGATTATTTTTTTGGGCTTCTAGTACGCGAATTTGCTCGGATATTTGCTTGTAGTGTTCCAATTCACTCTCAATATTCACCGCGCTACTGATTCGACTAGTCATGGCTGCGCACCTCTTAAGATGGGTTTATGATTATTTCTCTTACTCTTATTATAGCGCATGTACGCAATAATGCAAGCCGACAGCCCACTGTAACTACATGATATTTCATCAATTAAAAATAATTTTTCAAGCCGTAGATTAAGCTAAAAAATGGCTATTTTACACCTCTTTCGAGATCTGCCCATTTCTCAAAATATAATCCATTGGCATTTCAACACTACATTTAAGTTTTAATTTGTCGTCAATTAATGTGAAGGTTTTTTGCATGTATTTAGCACTTATTATCAACGGATATAGATCACTTGCAGCGACGTAGTAAACATGCGGAATTCTATGGCCTTTATGTAATGGATTATTGCAAATTCGCAAGTCATGCCTCCCTACATGTCGCCATGTGCTATGAACTCCCGCGCTGAATTCCTGATATGCATGGTTATATAGTTCCATACCCCCAATTGCCTCAGACATTTGGCGCGCATTAGAACCAGCCCAATGTCCAATATCTACTTCTGCCAGCTCTTCAAATAACTGGCCATTCAACCAATCTTCTCTGGCCTTAATCATTGCCAATACATCTTGCGACTTCTCTTGCGGATTAGCTCTTAGGTGAGCAAGTTGCAACTTCTCCTGCCCGAGACCATAACTAATATATTGCTCCGCTCTTTTGTTACTATCATCCTCTAGTATCCAAGCAAGATTTATATAATCATCAATTTGGGCACGGTAAATCAAAGCTGAAATATGCGGCGACCATATGCCAGGATTGAAAGCAAATGAAAGTGACAAATTTGCCTGTCTTGCCATCAAACCACCAAGCACATCGAAAAATATCACCCGCCCAAGATCATGATCAAGCAAACGCCATCGCTCATTAACCCCTTTCTCAATAAGCGATTGGTATTGATCTATCATCGATTTAAATGCATCAATTGAAATTTCATTTTCCTGTTCATTATTCACATTCATCTAATTCAAGTCCTCTTTCCCAAAAATAACGCGGCCATTTATCACTATGACGATTAGGCATAAATAAAATTAAAGTTCGCGCACGGATTTTCGCTGCTGCTTTTTCATATTCATCAGTTTCGGGTAAGTTATCTAAAAGTGTATTGTAATTTGGCGGCTTCACATTATTTGTATACTGGATGCGACCTGATAAATCAGACATACATGATGCAGTCGCTTCAACTAAATTTGTAAGATGAGTTCTTCTGTAAAAATACTTGCCCAAAAAAACTTTAAACTCCTTGACCATTTTTACATCCTCACTTTCATAACCAGAGCACACACTGCATAAAATCTTCTCTTTTATATAAGTTAGTTTTTTAGAGAAAAAATTACTGAATGAGTTATTTTTCATTCCCGAGAGAGGACACTGAGGATATAACTCAATAAGCGGAGAAAGCGCTTTCACTATATCTTGCAGCATCCCCTTTTTCTCAAGAATATTTTTTAAATTTTCATATTGCCTCTTACTCAGCATCAAATAACTGCTAGCGAGAGCAAGATCAACCGAAATATCTTCGCCAAATGGTGGCTGCCTTTCATTAATTTGGCGATTAATGCGACCCAAAGCCACACAGATTTCAACTGATCGCTCATGACCAAGATTTTCTTGTAATAATGCAATCCATAAAATCTCTGGCAAAATCACATCTAGCCACCTAATCGTTTCAAGACCACCCTTTAACTGCTTAATAGGCGGCACGAACTTTTTCCCAACAAGCTTATGATCTGACAGGACTCGCTTAGACTTATCTGAAGGGTTCATTTTGCATCCATGCCCATATCCGTTAGTAATCAATGATTATGAACATAAACTATAACGGCGGCCTTGGTCACGCCTGTCTGCTTGTCCATTTCTTTCCTTATCACAATGTATTGACTATTTGATGATGGTTTTTCTTTGGGAATCGCAGCAATGGCATCTGCTTGCGAATCAAAATTTTTGTGGATCTGATTGATAAATGGATTCGATAAAACATCGGTGATTGTTGCGCATATATATTTAACGTCATTCATCTAGGCCTCCGCTTTAAATCACGATAAAAATTTTCATGCACGCCCAAGGCAAGCAAAAGCCGTTCTTTCGGCACCCACTCATAAGCAAGAAGCGTTTCATGATTATGAATTTTGAATTTGTAAACATGCACCCCCGCTAAGTCGCCTTTCTTTTCTTCGCCTATTTCAGGGTTACTAATGATTTCACGAATGGCGTCATCCACAGCAGCCCTTTCATTTGCATGTAGTTTCTTATATGCCTTTTTAAATGCTGGCATCTGCTTGACTGTTACTTCTGGCACTTTTCACCCTCAAACTTGAAATCCTCTGCCAGAGACCTATCCTGCTCCTTGGCAATGAGAATATCCTTGATAAACTCAATTGGCAGATCAGGATTATCCAGCGCACACTTCCCAATCTTTGCCCAATATTCGATTTGATGCGGAATAGTGCGATATTCAGCGCGAGCAGTTTTTCTCGCCTCGAAGTAAATTGAATCGTCTATTCTTATCGGTTTGCTCATGTTAGTTTACCTATAGTTGTATCGAGTTGCTACAATTGTAGTATAGCAAAAAAGTTAGGCTTTTGACATAGACATATACTTTGACATTTACATAGACAATTCAGGGGCATAGTTCATTGATTTGGGGGCTAATTTGGGGGCTTTTACATAAACCACATTGGGAATATATTACTCTTTTCATACATCTACAGTGTCAATTCGAGTGACACCCTCTCCGAATATAAGAATCTCAGCATCCCCCACCAATCTTGCCCCGGTCGCGGGCAAGCAATGCCAATCAAAATAAATATGTAAAATTTCGACCATGAGAAACTAGATGTTTATCGGCTATCGATTCAATTCGTTGAATCAACGAACTGCATTTTATCTGGCCGATCTAATTCCAGACGTTAATAGCCCATCATGGTCGCTATCATCCATTACTCACATCTCCTTTACTCCTGCGACAACGACGTACCCTCGCTCAATGTATCTAGATATTTCTTGTAGACATAAATCTTATTTCTGAGTTTTCCAGTAATTTCCCCTACAATTCCAATTTCTTCCAAATTACCCAGAGCATTATTTGCTGTTGGCAAACTGATTTTGCAGCTTGAAACAATATTTTTTGCCTCTGCAATTGGATTCCGCTGCAAATACTGATGCACTATCAACATGGATGATGATGCTTTTCCAAATGATCCAATTTTATGTCTATCAGTTTCAAATAAATCCTGAATCGACTTTGCTGCTGCCACTGCCTGACTCGCCGTATCAATTACACCTTTAAGAAAAAACTGAAGCCATTCTTCCCAGTCTCCATTTTCACGCACCAACTGCAAATGATCATAGTATGATTGTTTATGCTCTTTGAAATACAAACTCAAATAGAGCATTGGCTCTTTGATGACACCTTCAACGCATAAAATAAACGTAATCAACAATCGACCCAATCTTCCATTGCCATCTAAAAACGGATGTATCGTTTCAAACTGATGATGCGCTAATGCCGCTTTCACCAGGGTCGGCAATTTTACTGACTCATCATGTAAAAACTTTTCAAATGAATCCAGAGCCTCCATGAGTTTTTCCGGTGATGGCGGCACATATTTGGCATTGCCAGGACGAGTGCCACCAACCCAATTTTGTGAACGCCTGAATTCACCCGGCTGTTTTGTGCTACCACGCCCCTTACTCAACAAGATTTCATGCATTTCACGAATGAGTCGCAACGACAAAGGGAAGCCTTCACGAATTCTCTTTAATCCGTGCTCCATTGCTGCAACATAATTAGAAACTTCAACTACATCCTGGCTTGGAAGATTAACTTTCTCATGAGCTTCGTATAACAACAGGTCTGACAAAGTCGACTGTGTTCCTTCAATTTGCGATGAAAGAACCGCTTCTTTTCTAATATACATATACAAAAATAACGAGGTATCTGGTAACAACACACTTAATGCATCTAACCTGCCCAAAGCAATATTCGCCTGTTCAAGCAAATGATAAATAGCACCCATATCGATTGGAGGGAGCGGCGGTAATGGCTTTGGAAAGTATGAGTTATAGCTCTCACCAACCACAGAGCATTTAATATACTCGCCCACTCTATCCTTATTTGCAGCCATCTTACACCTCAATAATAAAGGAAAGTCTATTTATCTTAATTAATGAAATTTTAACGAAAAGATTTTTATTAAGCAATGCTGTTAATAAAGGATAATGCGTTTTTCTTAATTAAAAATATAATTCATTAAGGATTATTTATTTAGAATGATGGCTAATAAAGAAATGTACGATATCCTTTATTATAGCAAATATATATAGCCTTCATCTTCAACAACTTAGCGCCCCCCTGGGCATATCACCGAGATTAAATAATTATCGAATTTATTACGTCATACGGAATAGAAGCGCGCGCTTAATAGCCATAATCTCTCCTTTTACTTTCTTCCACGTTGGCTTCAGCACCATCAGATACACTACAAAACCTCAGTGACGCATGAAAAAACGACCCATAACACCCTACCCGATAATATGGCAACAACTCTTCCGCCCAACCATTTTCCACCGCCGGCAACGGTGCCATCTGTAACGCAATACAATCAATAAACCGGTTATACGCCTCCGCTACCTCGAAAAATGAGTGATGCCCCGCGTGCAGCAAAAAAGCCAGCATGCAATTTGCTAGTAACTGGGCTTTGTTGAAGTCAAATATACCATCAGGAAGCGTGAAACATTTGATGTCATGCATGACAATCAAATAGCGCGCCATGGAACCGGAATAGCTGGCAACCAAGGGGTGAGACTGTTTCGTAACAGGGTCACGCGCCAGCTTTTCAAACCAGGTTTCATTTGCATTAACATAATCATCTAAAGGTTGGCGTTCGTCGGGATTAAGGGGAATCTTGTAATAGCGCATCGCTGCCGCCATGTCTGGATGCTGCTTATTATCATATTGAGCACAGATCCACTCCAATCTGGCTCTCATGCCAACGGCACCAAAGTGACTCTTACCACAATGATAACCGACACCTTCACTCGCTAACGCCAAATCACCCTCGCCTCGCGCGATACCGGTTGTTATCGCATATTTTGCAGGCTCATCTAATTCCTTGCGTGTTAAACGAATATCAAGCTCTTCTTTCGTATACGCGAGCAGATCTTTCAAGTGATTAAACTCATCACTTTGCAAATCCGTCAAAAATTCGTTATAGATGAACGTGAGCTGAATGAATATTTTCATGACACGCACCATCTCATCGACAGACAGCACATCGCGTAGCGCACACAAATGTTTTTCGCACTCATTCAATAAATGATGCATTAAGTCAGGTGAGTTTAAAATTTCCTTTGCTGATTTAATCGATGGTAAAACAGCACCAAGCTGGTGACGCTCGAATGATAACTCTGAGGCTAAGATGAAAAACGCGTTCTGATAAGGCTGTGCTAGATTGTGATAAGCGCCTGCTAAAGTTAATTTAGCTCTAACCGGTATTAACACACGGTTAATTAAAATAACTGCGCCTTCATATAATGCTTGTTTCACCTCGGAATTGCTCGCGGCAGCACGCAATGTTTGATCTGCAATTTGATTTTCAAGAGAAATTGATGGTTGACTAAACATCCTGTCGTCCTGTTAGGAGCTGGGGAAACCCAGCTCCAATATAGCATTCCAATCACAACAACACTAACTAATGATTATGGGTTAGGACTTCCAGGCGTTGGCCTGCCTGGAGTTGGGCTACCAGGTGTGGCATTTTCCGCCTTTTCTCTAGCGGGCACTGGCTCCCCGTTTGGCGTGATCTTAACGGTAAACGCAGGTGGCTCCTTACTGTAGACTGTTTTATATGCCTCTTCCCATAACGATTTCATATTATCATTACTACAAGTAATACTAGGCTCTCTTCCTGGGTTAGACACTTGAAATGCTTGCAGCATGGCAATAAAAGTATTTACGTCGGATGAGGCGGTTTTGTAACCTGTCACATCCATAGTGAATTTCTCACTGCCGCGACTGAACACCACTGGACTCACGCGCACGCCATCGCTAGGTCCGCGCGATGATTCCCAGCCTTGTGCTTTCATGTGTTCAGTGACTTTCTTTACATTATCAGGATGCAAGAGATTGGTAGAACGATCTTGTTGCTCTTTAGTAGGATGCTCAGGGTTGTCTTTTGGCTCAGGCTCCAGGTGACTCAAGTTTGGCGCCGAAGGCTTCTTTGGTAACACCATGTCGTCAGCAATGGTTAACTTTTCCACGCCTGCAATTTCACTGGTATCTACTTTTTTATTGGTGAGATTTTTACGGGATTCAATTAACGCAAGACGCACGCCTTCTTTATATTGTTTCTCTGCTGCTGCATAGGCTTGATTGGTCGTTACATTGTTAAAAGCTCCATACATCGGGGCTTTAGCTTTACCAGCAATGTACTGACGACTAGCGACCAAGTTTGCGAAAGCAGTTTGCGTGTTGCCTAAAATATTTGTGCCTTTCCCATCCGGCCCCGTACCCCATTTTGTTTCTTCACGCGCAGCCGTTGCTGTATCCTCAATGATGCATGCGGCACCTTTATTGTCGCCAAAACATTTACCCAGTTTATTTGCATTATCAATACATTCTTTGAAGGCAGGAGATTGTTCGTACTTGGATGCGTTAATTTGCATCTGGACTGTGTACTTCTGTTTATCCCAGGCGTCATCATCGAAATAGGTTTTACCGTCTGCGCCGATTTTATTAAATGCTTGCATAGCATGTGGCACGGTTCTGATTAATTCGAGAATCTTAGCGGGACTAGTCTCAGCTTCAAATTTGGCTTGAAATTCTTCTTTACCGGCTTTATTTAATTTCTGAAAATGCAAATAATGTTCCGCCGTTGGGAATGTCACAATGCCAACATCTCTATCGTAAAATTGATAGCCCTTACCGTTATTGTTATCGAAATTACTCAATGCAAAATTAGGCTTGGATTTATCATAGCCGGATATACAAACATTATTACGATTAGCTGATTCGCCATTATTAAGATATAGCGCCTCTCGATTATTCATGGTGTTGCTCCGCGGTTTTTATCATTATTTAATATAAGTATAGCAGGCATATCTTAAATTATTCTTAGTTAAGTCAATGCGTTATACCCAGCACCCAGTTTGCTATACTTGTTGTAAATCATAAAACAACGAGGCAGTCATGAGCAAGGTTATAGATTCTTCTGTTTTCAATGACATGACAGCTGAACAGCTCTATCAAGCTGCAAAAGCAGATGCTGAAACTTGCAGTGATATCTTCCATTCCACTTCGGGCAAACAGCTAAGTGTGATGCAGCGTAAACGGCTGATTCAACAATTTCACCCCTATTTGAATAACTCCATGCACACCATGACGACGGCGGATGATTTGGATGTGGTTAGCACCGTTAGAATTGAAATGGTGATTCATAAATTAGCGATGGCTAATGAAGTCGATAAACTAAAAGAATCCGCCAAGAAAAATCCCAGCGCAGCATTGTATTTATTGGGCATGATCAGCTTCAGCGATGAAAATAAATTTAATTTGATTATTGAATTAAAAGATAACAAAGATTTCACGACAGAATTCACCCATTGGCTACCACCTGACTTCATTTACAATATTTGTAAAGAAGACCCATACAAATTGAACCTGGTCTGTCGACACGCCTTATTGCTGGATCAATTATCAGATGATCAATTGAAAGAATTAATCATGCAACACCAACTATTCTTACAGCGCGCTTTGCATTCTATTACACTCCCAGATTATCCTGAAGCCAACGATAAAGTGATGCAATTAATGAAAACCATACAAGCAACATCTGATAACCGAGCCGAGGCAAACAATCTCTCACAACAGCACAGCCTGTTTAGCGATAACAGCGCTCAAGTAGCGAATTCAGAAAACACTAAACACGATGTCAGTATTCGCAAACCATAATCTCCCAACTAGCGACACTAGTAAGATTTTCTCGAACTGTATACTTCGTTATTATTATTGTTATTGTTTCCACCACCACCTAATTGACGCGAGAAAAACCTAGGATCAGTGCTCACCGAAACATGCATCGTTGGGTTAGCCAACTGACGCTCTAATTCCCGATTCACAAACACTTGATACTTTTCTGCTAATAAGGCTTCTACCCTTTGCTCCAGGTCAGCTAAATCATTCTTAGCATGGGTAAGCAACAACGCCATCTCACTTAAAATACTGTCGTAATCAAATTGTTCCACTTGCAACTGAGCACACTGCTCTTCAAGAAATTGAATTTCGTCACGCTTAGCATCACATTGACGGATTAACGCTGGATAGACAAAACCTTCCGGTTTCAAAATATAGTAATGCAAAACATAATCTGCCAGCTTCATTGTATCCGGATCAAATGAATCTAACACTTCCAATACGACATGATTGATATTAGCCTCCATTAACTTGTAACCATCTTCAATGGAGTAATCCTGATGGGGCTCGATATCACATAGTTTGAGAAAATTCGATGCCTCGTCCATGGACATGCAAAATTTATATTGGAATAGTGGCTCGCCATTGGCTCTTTGCTTAAAAATAGCTTCCGTGAAAAAAACAGGAAGTAACTTATTTAATTTGAAATATTGCTGCTCAGCCACCTGTTCGCGATCATCCATTTCATTACCAGATTCACGATCTGAAACATCACTTAGCTCACTATAAGGCCTAATACAAATGACTAAAAATTTCATCCCGGCTCCTGCATCTATTTGTTAATTTTTAGAGAATAGAGAATAATAAAGTCTTGACCCTAACGCAACGTCATACCTTATGTTTGCTTTGGTTAGGTGGAGAATATGATGACTTACACGATAAACAAGTTAGCCAAGCTGTCTGGCGTTAGCGTCCGAACACTGCATTATTATGATGAAATCGGACTGCTAAAACCAGCATATGTTGGTGATAATAACTACCGATATTACAAAGAAGCAGAACTGCTGCAGCTTCAGCAAATCTTGTTTTATCGCGAAGTCGGACTGCCACTTAATGACATCAAGCGAATTATCTCAGCGCCCGATTTCGACCGCCTAAAAGCACTGGAATCGCACCGGGATATTCTCGCTAAAAATCTCGATCAAACGAAAATATTGATTGAGACTGTTGATAAAACCATAGCACATTTAAAAGGTAATAAAATCATGAAAATTGAAGAAGTGTTCCACGGCTTTACCGCTGAAAAGCAAAAAATGTATGAAGCATTCCTGGTTGAAAGCGGCGTTAAAAAAGATGTGATTGATCAAACCAACCATAAAGTAAAAGATTGGACTAAAGATCAATGGCTGGAATATAAACGTGAAGGAGATCAGGTACATACGGATTTAATCGCTGCCATCAATAAAGGTTTAGCAGCTGACTCACGCGAGGTGCAGCAAATCATTCAAAGACATTATCAGTTAACGACACGTTTCTGGACACCAAATCGTGATACTTATATTGGCTTGAGTGAGTTTTACAGTTCGCATCCCGATTTTATTAAGTTTTATGAAGAACTGAATCCCAAATTGCTTAGCTTTATGCAAGAAGCAATGAGGGTTTATGCTGATAACAATCTAAAGAGTTCTTCTTAATGATAAACACAGGCGACTCTCACCTTCGCGCCATTGGCGAAGGTGGGCCAACCTGGTTTACATATATATCATTTGAATCGCTTCTTCTGATGCATATCTTCATGGTGTTCGGATTGTCGCAATAGTGGCATCGATTGTGTCACAGTTGGTTTTTGTTTTTTGGGGGATGAACCTTCGAAATAGAAACGACCCATATAGTCAGGATGCTGATGAGCGTTATCTACTTTAATACCCAATACTTCTATCATACGTTGAGTGCTATCAGGTAAATGGGGCTTTAATTGTAACAATTGCGCATGCGCTTTATTCATATTAATTTGTTTAACTTTCTCATCCAGGTATCCATAACGAACACCTGTAAATTTAATTCCTAACGGGGTTAATGCAACACGCAGACTAACCAAATGCTTTTCTAAATCTTCGGCCATAATAACATGATTGGGTTTTTCATCACGTTGTTGCAAGTACTGCACGAAACAAAGACCTTTATCTTTACCCGAACAAAAAATAATATTATTTTTAAGATCAATCCCGATACTTTCTAATTGACGATAAGTGGTATCTTCTAAACACGTTGCGCGCGAAGTTAAGCCCATGACTCTTCTACCTGACTGCTGCAATGAACGAATCAATTCAACCGCTTCTGGTTCGACAACAACCGTATTCACATGCTTTTGTACGGAGTGATAAATCGCGATGACTAATGAAATCGCATTACCATCTTCTAGTTTAATGGTCGCGCCAATATTACATAACTCTCTAAACCATTGATCACTGCCAAGTTCATCCGATGCTTCTTGCAATGTGTTATCAAGATCGAAAAGAAACCATGACGCATTGTCTTCGTCGAATTTTTTAACATCTGTAATCGATTTACTTTCTATAAAACCAGAAGGAGAAATTTGATGTGCGTGCATAAAAACATTCCATTGAAATTAAGACACTGAAATTACTATAAGTGAAAAATTTATTATTTCAACCAACTTTTAAAATTATATTGCATGTTACCAAACGTTATCATAAGCTCGAGTCGTTAGGGAAAACGATAGTTGTAATAGATTTCAAATTTATATACAGGGAGGTATGTAATATGAATACTCGTGGCCATGGCAAAAAGAGAAATACGCCAGCCGATATAAAAGCAGAAGCAAGTGACAGCACCGCAACCAACAATAGACGCAGCAGACGAAAACAAGGTCTAGAACCCGCACCAGCAGCACAACCCGTTGCAAGTCCATTTCAAGCACCACCCATGCCAGCACCTCATGATGGTTTCAATGCAGAAGACATGACATTCCTGGCTTACAATGAAAACGTTCGTTACGCACCCGCCAAATCAGCCCAAATTGCTCATGCAGTTTTTGTTACTAATCCTGATGGAAGCAAAACCGCCTATCAATATGCATTGCCAGCAGGTGATGGCACACCAACTGTAGTACCACTTAGTAACATTAGAAAAATTATTCGCTTCGGCGCAACCAGATACATGGCAACAGGTCCAAACGGACAACCTTTATATGCCAGAAGATACACACAAGGCAAAGTCAACCTTGGCCAAGGTGAAGAAGATGTTGAAATCGCCTACTTCTCAGACCCTGAACAACCCGGCAAGGAACCATTCTTTGGCGGCACCAAATCCACTGATTTATTCAGAACAGATTTACCTGAACAAGATCAAAAAGAATTAGATGAAGAGTTGGCATCCATGCCAGTCATCACCAAAGGCGGTACTGAGATGAAAATCGATCATGAATCCGTGAGAATTCGTGATCAAAATAAAGTTCGCAAACCAGATCAAAATACCGTAATGGGCGAATCTGCTTGTGATGCCTTCGCAGGATTTCTCGAAAACTGGGAAGGTGATTTAACAGTAGACGCAAAGAAATTTTTTAAACAAGCCATTGAAGCGCCGCTTAGAGATGCAGTATTAAGTAATAAGCGCCCTGAATGGTTACACCTTGAAGGATTTTCATTAACACCAGTTGATAAAGACCCTCAACGCAAAGATAATTTAGGCGCCGCACCAAAGTGGTCAAACACCACTATGATGGTATTAGAACGCTTATTAAAATGGTTTGCGATGAACAGACCACAATCATATCTATCATTAAAACCAATGTTCACTATGTTACTGAATTCGGAATTAGTAAAGCACATTCACTTTGAAGTGGATGTGAAGGAACAAGGTCGTGAATTAAAGTTCATTCAAGATATCGATCCTTTCAAGCGCTGGCCATTACCACCAAAAGCAACCGACCTTGCACAATTAACTGGTATCGCACATAGCATGATTACGGGTATCAGGCCTGTGATGCAGCAACACGTATTAACAGGAGAAGCGCCACCCATCATCAAGTATCCTGTTACCTCACTACACGCATTAGCCAACGATTCAGCACCAGGCGCTGCCATTCCAAGCGCGCCAGGCTTTACAAGAACCACATCCTCACCAACAGCTGTCGCTGGCTTATTTGCCGCGCCACAACCAGCACGTGTAGCACCATTACATCGAGTAGATCCAGCGCAAACCGCTCATCATAGTGACAGACACAACCAGAGCCCCGATCCTCACGCACAACTCAATTATGATGAATGCGTCATCCAAGTATTAATGACCACGAAAGAATATGATTATGAATTCCCTTGGCGCCCGCCAACATTCACCGATCATGGCGGCACAGGTCTTGTGGTACAGGCGCCTAGCGGCAAATTGTTTATTTTAACGAATGCACATTGCGTGGAAAACATTTCCATTATTCGCGCCCGTCGAGCAAATGACAGAAAGAAATATGAAGCCAAGGTAGTGAGCTGTTGCTATCAATCTGACCTGGCATTATTAGAAGTCGATGACCCGGAATTTTTACGTCACATTAAACCTGTTAAAATTGGGAAGATGGTTAAATCGCGTGATGTGGTGCAAACCGTCGGCTTCCCTATGGGTGGACGTGAAGTATCGATTTCAGAAGGTATCGTGTCACGTATCGAAGTACAAGATTATGCGATGAGTGATGAACTCATGCTGCAAGTTCAGGTGGATGCTGCAATCAACCCAGGTAATAGCGGCGGCCCTGTGTTCGCGCGTGATGGCTCAGTCGTTGGTGTTGCGTTCCAAGGTTATGACAGACAAGGTCTAGGCTTCATGATTCCGACACCGATTATCGAACACTTCTTGAGAGAAGCACTGGCCGGCAAGAAAAAACCTGTGTTTCCAGTGCTGCCAATCCGCACCCAAACACTGGAAAATCCAAGCTTACGCAATTATTACCATCTGGGACAACAATCTGGACTGCGCATTACCAGAGTGCAGAAAATGGGTGATGCAGCGACGAAACTAAAAGTTGATGACATCATGCTTGAGGTCGAAGGTCACGTGTTATCAAACGACGGTAAAGTGGATATCGAAGGCATTGGTAAGCGTATTGATTACAGACACTTGCTACACATGAAATACGTTGGTGACTCAGTGCGTGTGAAAGTTTGGCGCAAAGACGAACAAACCGGTGTATACAATACGCATGAAGTGAATGTCAAAGTTGAATATGGCCCAAGTGAAACTGAAAAAGTGGGAGAAGTAGAGCATGACAAAATGCCAACTTACTTTATGGTTTCAGGCATTGTCTTTAGTCCCGTCACACACAACTATGTTAACGACAGAGGACCGGAATTTGAAAGCATGCAATTTGCAGAAGCCAATTGTGACTTGCTGGATTATCCAAAAGAATCGGCTGATGAACAATTTGTGGTATTAAGCCATGTCTTGGAATGCAAACACACTGAAGGTTACGGCAACTACGAGAATACACTCGTGAAAGAAGTGAACGGTGTGAAGATTAGAAATCTACGAGACTTAATCAACGCAATTGAATCTAACCAAGGCCATGAACACATTATCATTTGTGGTAATCGCGTCATGGCTATACCGCACTTATCTGACGCTGAAACCAAATCGTTAATGAAGCGTTATCATATCCCATTTGATCGATCTGAAGATTTACGAGTGGATGCGGAATTGGTACAGGCTCAGGTGGCAGCAGTCAATGGTGGCGAGGTAAATCTGGAAGATGAAAGGGATGTCCGTGCAGCTGTGGTGAGCTTGCCTGTTGCTGCGGCCCACCCTGCCAGAGTCATAGCGGCTAGCGCCCCAACACCATCCACCAGCAAAGCCAAAGCGCTTCCACCAAAAGAGAAAGAAGAAGCTGATGATGGCATTTTCATTGCTGAAGATGATGACAGACACTTGGGCACAACCGCCATGTTGCTAGGCTCAGATGCGGATGAAGATGAAGAAGACGATGATGATTTTGATGAAAACGGCGAGTTCTCATTATCCGGATCAGGCGATGAAGACGGTCAAGACTGGACGAGAACAGGCATCAATCCAGACAAGGTTTCTCCAGGCGTATTAAGCTTTCTCGGAAAAATTGCGGATCTGGATGCCCGCCTTGAAGAAGGTGCGTTTGATGACGATGAAATTGTAGTGTCATCACCAGAAGTGGGGCGTGAACGCCACAGACGTCAGCGTGATCGCAGTGATGATGAAGCTGCACCAGCTATAGCGCCAATTGGGGAAAGTAAACGCTTGAAACAACGTAGATTTGCCGGCTTCTTTGATGGCACAGCTAGCGGCAGCAACAATAACAGCGCAAACAACAACGCCCCTCGCCCACCAAGTCCGAAATATTAATTAGTACTTGGCAATAAAAAACCCCGCTGCAAGGCGGGGTTTCATTTTATTAGCATTTTATTTACTGACAGTGAGCGCTTAACGATTTGAACCACTCTCTAAGTATGACACGATGACCAGAGGAGTGATGAAAATACTATCGAATCTAGCACGCATGCTGGCAGATTCAAGTGAGTCTTATATTGCGAAGTTGACTTAATAGTGATTAACTCTATTGAATAACGCGCACAGGAAACAACTCATGTTACAAAATAAATTCCTAAAAACTGGATCGCTCGCATTATTGCAAATTGTGATTCTGGGCAACCTGCAAATTTTACCGGCAGATGCTATTTATGGTTACTCGCTGCCCTTCTTGTTTTTAATGGCGATATTATTATTTTATATTCCTTGCGTACTCATGACAGCAGAACTTGCCACCACGCATCCACAAACTGGCGGTGCTTATATCTGGTGCGAGAAAGCCTTCGGTACGAAAGCTGGCTTTGTTACTATCACATTATTATGGCTATCCAATCTACTTTGGTACCCTTCGATCTTTTCTTTAATTGCAGCTAATTTTGCTTACCTCTTCCAACCCGCACTGGCAGTTAATAAAACCTATGTCATGTTATTTGGTTTAATTATTTTTTGGTGTGTGACAGCCATGAATTGCTCTGGCATTAAAATGGCTTCGCGCATTAGCATGTGGTGTAGCGTGCTTGGTATCATCATGCCCATGTTATTAATCATCAGTTGTGGTCTTTACTGGTGGTTGTCAGGTCACACGCTGGCAGTAACAACGTCAGAAACCCCGCTCATACCTGATTTAACCAAGCTGAACAATCTGGGTTACTTAATCTCCGTAATTATCACCTTATTCGGCATTGAAATGACGGCGATTCATGCCGGCAATGTCATCACGCCACGTCGTGATTATCCTCTAAGCTTACTTATTTCCAGCTTCGTCACTATCACACTATTAGTTCTCGCCGCGATGGCCATTGCCATTATCATTCCTGCCAACAAACTCAGCGTGATGACTGGCTTATTGGATGCGCTGGTGACCTTCTTTCAACAATCCGGTTTGCAACAATGGATAGCACCTATTTTATTTTTAGTATTTATCGGCAACATCGGCAGCCTGGCAGCGTGGATGCTAGGCTCAACACGTGGCATGTTTGTGGCAGCGCAGCACAATCATGTTGCCAAGTTTTTACAAGTCACCAACAAACAACAAGCGCCAGTGGGTGTGTTATTATTCGAAGCCGTGGTTTTCACCATCGCGAGCGGCATCTTCTTATTATTTTCTCAAGTGACTGATACTTTCTGGCTGTTGCTGGATTTGGCTTCGCAAATCACGCTCATCTATTACGTCATTCTGTTTGCCTCTGCGATTCGCTTACGCTATCTGCCACCAGAAGCTGCTGGCTTTCAAATCCCGGGCGGCAAACCTATTATCTGGACATTGATGTCACTTGGCATATTGTCTTCAGTCGCTGCCATTGTCATGGGGTTCATACCGCCCGACAATTTAAGCGCGCACGAACGCACAACTTTTCATATTGTGATGGTCTCTGGCTTGCTAATTGCTTTTATTTTGCCATTTGGCATCATTAAAAACAGACTGCGCCAATAGCTTTTATGAAGGAATTCATTATAATCTCACCCCATAAAACGTGGATGAGCAGTCATGAATCCCAATAACGATAACATCGAAGCACCAAAACACAAAACATTGCATGATTTACTCTATGGCATTATTGCTGGCGTCACTTGTACGCTAATCTATAACCCCTTAGACAAAGCTATTCAGCTCGCTCAATTAAACAAAACACCACTATTTGTTCCTGGCAACTTTTCCAACCCGTATCAAGGTGCAGTACAAGCCAGTATGCAGCGCATGATTTTTGGCACTGCCTATTATTGGATACAAGGATATTTCCGCTCGGAAGTCGCGCCTACGCTAAGAAATGATTATCACTGTTCAGCTACCAGTGTTTATCTAATAACAGGTCTTGCGGCTGGCAGCTTGCATGGCCTAGCCTCCAACCCCACATCACTCATCAAAGCGCAAACATGGTTAGACCAATCCAACACATTCACTAATCGATTCGGCGCATTTTATCAAGCCAATGGTGCTGCTGCATTGTTACGAGGCAGCGTCGCAAATATGTTATCCAGCGGTCTTTATGGCGGCTTATATGAGGTCACACGTCACTCGTTCAGACATGCATTCAAGCATCAACTGTCTGACACCTCCCACTTACCTCTAATGCATACAGGTGTTCATTTCGGCTGCGACTTAACAGCTGCTTTTATTTGTACCGCCATGGTTTCGCCATTCACCTACGCACGCAACATTCAATATGCTGTTTCACCTAACATGCCGTCAAAAAGTCTGATCGATGTTACGCAAGAAATTCATCACGAACTTAAATCTCAACCAGGCAGAATGATTAACAAACTGGGATTTTTCGCGGCAAGAGTGAAAATGGCGCAAATGGCGGCACGCACTGCCTTGAATATGGCGACAGGTCAAATCATCGTAGACAGCTTACGCAGTCGAAAACAGTAAGCATTAACAAGTGCATGATCTTCAGGTACACTTTTTCCTATTCATTTTAAAAGGAACTGATCATGAAACTTTACTACTCCCCAGGTGCATGCAGCATGAGCTGTCACATCGCTTTAACTGAAGCGAAACTGCCATTTGAAGCCATCAACGTTGGCAAAAGCGCCGATGAACAAACCAAAAAAGCATTTCTCGCTGCTAACCCATTAGGTGCCGTACCAACACTGCAATTAGACGGTTCACGCATATTGACGCAAAATATTGCGATTCTCGAATACGTGGCAGACCAGAAACCAGAATCAAAATTGTTAGCCGCAGCCGGTACGTTTGAACGCGCTGAAACCATGCGCTGGTTATCATTAGCCGCATCTGATTTGCATCCTGCTTATTCTCCTTTATTTCGCTTAAGCGCCATCACCACTGATCCTCGCGCTGAAAGCGATGTAAAAAGCTGGGCATTAGGCAAAATTAACAAGTTGCTCACGTTTGTTGAAAACCACATGCAAGATCGTCAATTTTTAGTAGGCGATCATCTGACGATTGCAGACTGCTATTTCTATACTGTCTTTCAATGGAATAAAGTCATGCAAATCCCTACCGACAAATTCCCTGCATTAAACCGTTACTCTGACATGATTTCCAAATTACCCGCTGTAGTCGCAGTTAGAGAAGCAGAAAGCGCGAACAAAGTTCATTAATTAATGGTGGAAGCAACTCATGGAACAAGTCGATCAACTCATTCATGCGGCAACGATCATTACTTGCGAAGATAACAATCAAGTCTTGCAAGATCATGCCATCGCAGTTAAGGACGGTAAAATACATGCGATTCTACCGAGTAGTCTTGCTGATAAAACCTATCAAAGCACTAATGTCACGCGCTTGCCGCATCACGTGGTGACACCGGGTTTTATCAACACACATACTCACCTCGCCATGAATGTGTTGCGCGGCTTGGCTGATGATTTGAATTTAATGGATTGGCTGCACAATCACATTTGGCCGGCAGAAGCAAAATGGTTGAGCCCTGAATTTGTTTATGACTCTTCAAAATTAGCCATGGCAGAACTCATACGTTGTGGCACCACCTGTTTCAATGATATGTACTTTTATATAGAAGAAACCGCCAAAGCTGCACTGGAAGCCGGTGTACGCGGCTGCATAGGCATGAGTGTGATAGACATTCCCACACCATGGGCTAAAACCACGGACGACTATTTTGCGCGCGGGCTGGAGTTTTATCAGCAATATAAGGATAACGCATTCATTAAACCAACGATTGCGCCGCATTCTACCTACATGGTGTCGCTGGAAAATTTACAACGTGTGAACACAGTGGCGAATGAATACCATCTTAGAATTAATATTCATTTGCAGGAAGATCCAGCAGAACTCGAAAAAGCCATTAAAACATTCAAGATGCGTCCACTTGAGCGCTTGAATGAAATTGGCATGGTGTCGGATCGCTTGATGGCGATTCACATGACGCAGATTAGCGAATCTGATATGGAAATTCTGCTAGCAAAAAAACCCAATATTGTGCATTGCCCGGAATCCAATATGAAAATTTGCAGTGGGCAATGTCCAGTGCAAAAGCTGTTATCGTCTGGTATTAACGTGTCGCTGGCTACCGATGGCGCTGTTAGCAACAACGATTTAGACATGATAGGCGAAATGCGCAGCGCAGCATTGCTTGGCAAAATCACTGCTAACGATCCGCGTGCGACTAGCGCTGAAACCGTTTTGAAAATGGCAACGATTAATGGTGCACGCACATTAGGTATTGATCACATCACTGGCTCATTGACCAAAGGCAAATCAGCAGACTTCATTGCCATTAACATGGATGAGATTGAAACTCAGCCGCTTTATCATCCTGTTTCGCAGATTGTTTATGCCACCTCCAGGCAGCAAGTATCTGATGTCTGGTGTGCAGGTAGACGACTGCTCAAAGATCGTGAGTTGCAAACGCTGGATGAAAAAGCCCTGCTGGCTACTGCTAAAGCTTGGCGCAATAAAATTGGTGGACTGAATTAAGCCCTCACCCTATCCCTCTCCCGCAATCACCCGCGGCTAACGACGCCGCACCTCTGGGCGGGAGAGGGGACCTCCTAATTTGCATCCTAAAAATTCCACGTTTGAGCTGCGCCCACTTCACATTCCCGAATATTCCATTACCCCTCATTAGCAGGTCCCCTCTCCCGCCCAGAAGCGCGGCGCAGTCAGCAGCGGGTGGTTGCGGGAGAGGGACAGGGTGAGGGAAAAAGTCTATCTAAAATAGCCCAGAACCAGCCACAAACCTCGCATTAAGCCAACAATTTGGCTATAATCCACCCCCTCTTGAACCATACAACTATTTATAATGGGAAAAAGCATCATGACCGTAGAAAAAACCTTATCAATCATCAAGCCAGACGCAGTAGCCAAGAATGCGATTGGCGCTATTATCAGCCGTTTTGAAACAGCAGGCTTACGTGTAGCCGGTGCCAAAATGGTCCATTTAACCAAAGCTCAGGCCGAACAGTTTTATGGCGTTCACAAAGCCCGCCCATTTTTCCCAGCTTTAGTTAACTTCATGAGCTCAGGCCCAGTGCTGGTTCAAGTGCTAGAAGGCCCAAATGCGATTGCCAAAAATCGTGAAATCATGGGCGCGACCAATCCAAAAGACGCAGCCCCTGGCACCATCCGTGCAGATTTTGCTGATTCCATCGACCACAACGCCGTTCACGGTTCCGATGCCCCAGAAACAGCAAAACAGGAAATCGCTTTCTTCTTCAAACCAGAAGAAATCCTGGCCTACGTTCCAGAAGCAGAGTTGGCATAACCATGGTAGCGGCAGCGGCTGTTCTTCCCACCCCTGAGGTGAAAACTAATTTGCTAGGCATGGACCGCAAAGCCATGCAGGCATTTTTTGTGAGCATAGGTGAGCAGCCCTGGCGCGCCGATCAAATCCTGAAATGGATACACTTCAATGGTCTCACTGACTTCCAGCTAATGACAAATATTAGCAAGGACTTACGTAACAAACTTGCAGCAATAGCTGAAGTAACGACACCCGAGATTATTTACGACAAAGTCGCCGAAGATGGCACCGCCAAATGGCTGTTAAAGCTAGCCGATGGTAACTGCATTGAAACCGTTTATATTCCAGGCGAGACTCGCGGCACGCTTTGCGTCTCTTCCCAGGTAGGCTGCATTCTTAATTGCGACTTCTGCTCCACCGGCAAACAAGGCTTCAACCGTAACCTGACTACCGCAGAAATCATGAGTCAGGTCTGGATTGCCGTACGCAAGCTATCAAAAGAAAATGGCTTGCACGACCACGCCGTCACCAATATCGTGATGATGGGCATGGGCGAACCCTTACTGAATTTCGACAACCTCATCCCTGCATTAAATTTAATGATGGATGACTTCGCTTACGGCCTCTCAAAACGCCGTGTCACCGTAAGCACTGCGGGTGTAATCCCTGCCCTGATTGAATTACGCAAAGTCAGCGACGTTGCACTCGCGGTGTCGCTGCACGCCCCCAATGACGAGCTGCGCAATAAACTGGTTCCGCTCAATAAAAAGTATCCACTCAAAGACTTAATGGAAGTCTGCAGAAGCTACTTTAAAGATGAACCACGACGCTCCATCACCATGGAATACGTCATGCTGGATGGCGTGAACGACACCCCTCAGCATGCGAAACAATTAATTCGCCTACTGGACGGTGTTCAGGCCAAGGTGAATTTGATACCGTTTAACCCGTTCCCCAACTCTGATTACAAACGCTCAGCAACAGAGACCATTCTGCATTTCCGCGATATCCTGATGCGTGCCGGATTGAATACCACCATACGCCGCACACGCGGTGATGACATCGATGCCGCTTGCGGACAATTAGTTGGTCAGGTCAAGGACAGAACCCGACGTAAAGAGCGGTTTTTACGGTCAAAACAACAGAAAATGTTTGGCGAAAACGATTGAACAGACTATCATTTATACTATTGATAACCTGTCTTTTTTTAGCATGGCGGCATTTACAAGGATAGTGACCGAATATGACAATGAATACTCAGCAAACTGGCGGAACCCACAATTCAAATATCCCACTTGGCGCAAAGCTGCAAAGCGCGCGCGAAGCCCAACGTCTAGACCGCAAAGATGCGGCTGCGAAATTACGCCTAAATGAATCCGTCATCGACATGATGGAAAACAATTCGTTCCCTGACAACATGCCATCCATTTTTGTCCGTGGTTATATCCGGGCATATGGCAAATTACTGCAACTATCCGACGATGAAATTGCGATTGGCCTAGAACCCATCAAACCAAACCCCATTACTCAGGAAGCAACCCAAGCACCTGCTAATCCCTCTGAACCGACGCGCAATTATAAACAACTGGCATTCAAAGCCTTTTCAGCTGTTATCGTACTAACCGTATTTGGTCTAGTGGCTGCCTGGTGGCATGGCCATAGCGCAAAATCCAGCGAACAAACTATCAGTATTGCGGTGCCTGAAGAAGCAGCCCCCGCACAAGCGCCTGCGCCAACAGCCGCTGCACCGGTTCCTCCATTAGCAGCCGCACCTGTCGCAGCCCCTGCAAGCCTGCCAACTGCCATCAAACCGCCAATGGCAGCTCCGGCTGCTATTGCCGCTCCAGCAGCTATCGCCGCTCCAGCGAAACCACAGCCTAGCGTATCAGCCGTCCCTGCTTACAAACGCGCTGCCGCCCTATCACGACCACCCGTCAATCTTGACGCAGAGGAAGAAAAGAACGTCGCTGCAGCCGACTAATTATTTGCAAGTACATGCATCAATCGTAGGAGATCACCGTGGCTCAAATCATCCAGGCGGTGCGGGGAATGAATGACATTCTCCCGCCGGAATCTGTTATCTGGCAACAAGCTGAATCCCGTATACGCCGCACCATGCGTAGCTTTGGATTCAATGAAATTCGCACACCCATATTGGAAAAAACCGAATTATTTGTGCGCTCTGTGGGCGAAGAAACCGATATCGTTAAAAAAGAAATGTACACCTTCAACGACCGTGGCGATGAAAGCATGACTATGCGCCCTGAAGGCACAGCTAGCATTGTGCGCGCAGGTATCGAACACGGTCTGCTGTATAACCAGATTCAACGCCTCTGGTATATGGGCCCTTGTTTTCGTTATGAACGCCCACAGAAAGGTCGCTACCGTCAATTTCATCAATGCACCGCGGAAGTCTTCGGACTGCCAGGACCTGACATTGACGCTGAGTTGATTGTGTTATCTGCGAATATTATCGAAAAACTGGGCATCAAGGATTCCGTTAAACTGGAACTCAATACCCTGGGTTCTGCTGAGTCACGCGCCTCTTATCGCAAACGTTTAGTGGCTTATTTTGAGGAACATAAAAAGCAATTAGATGCAGACAGCCTTGAACGCTTAACGAAAAATCCGCTGCGCATTCTGGATAGCAAAAATCCTGAGATGAAAAAATTAATTGATGGCGCACCACGCTTGATAGACCACCTTGATGCCGCCTCACATTTACACTTTGAAAAACTGCAAGAATATTTGAATCACGCTGGCATCACGTTCGAAGTGAATCCGAAACTGGTACGCGGCCTCGATTACTATAATGCCACCGTGTTTGAATGGACCACAGACAAACTCGGCGCACAAGCAACGATATGTGGCGGTGGTCGTTATGACACGCTCGTAGAATTGCTGGGCGGCAAAGCAACACCCGGCATTGGTTTTGCCTTTGGCATGGAACGCACCATCATGCTGATGCAGCAACACGGCAATCTCGATATCGAAAAGAAAAGACATTTGCACGCCTATTTAATTACCGAAGGCGAACACACCTTTGTTGGCGGTTTAAAACTAGCCAACTACCTGCGCAACCATGTTAAGCATTTGCGTTTATTACTGCATTGCGGCGGCGGCAACCTGAAGTCCAAGCTGCAAAAAGCGGATAAAAGCGGCGCACAATACGCCATTATTATTGGCGAGCATGAGGTGAAAACCCACTCTGTCACATTAAAGTTTTTGCGCGAAGATATCCCGCAGCAAACACTGTATGCCGACGAGCTGGCAGAGTATCTAAAGCTCAAAATTTTATAGATTTCGTCATGTCCGCATGATCTAATACGAAGCCATATTATTAGCCCTGATGTTATAGAGGAACTTCGCTTGACAGAGTATTTAACTGAACAAGAGCAAATTGAGCTATTAAAGCAATGGGTCAAACAATACAGTCTGGTTATTTTGGCCGGCTTGGTACTATCTCTTATCTCCATTACCGGCTGGCGTTATTGGCAGGCGCGCGAACTTCGCATACGCACCCATGCCTCAGCGGTATACGATGAAATGCTGACAGCGCGAGCTCAAAACAACACAGATGCCGTTCAGGTACAATCCAATAAATTATTCTCGCATTACACCAAAACAACGTATGCGCAATTTGCTGCATTCATGCTGGCACGTGATGCTGTCATTAAAAAAGATTACCCTGAAGCTGAAAAACAATTGCAATGGGTGATAGACAACAGCAATTCCAGCTCATTCCGCCAAATTGCTCGCACACGCCTGGCTCGTTTATTGATTAATGAAAAGCATCCCGATCAAGCGTTAACAGTATTGAACACAGTCGACGACAGCAACTTCAACGGCCTGACCGATGAAGTAAAAGGTGATGCCTACGTTGCGTTAAAAGACACAAACAAGGCGCGTGATGCCTATCAACAAGCATTAAAAGAATTACCCAACGCAGATGTAATTCGCCCTATTCTACGAATGAAATATGATAATTTGGCACACGGTGCCGCTTAATTTTGAGTCTCTATAATATGCAAAAACAAATTTTCAAAAAAAGTATTTTGGTTGCCTGTGTATTGTCATTGAGTGCTTGCAGCAGTTTTAGTTTCTTCGATAAAGATAATACACCCACACCAAAACCATTAACCGGATTCAAACAACAAGTCGTACCACGCCTCGCATGGAAAACCAGCACTGGTAAAGGCGCTGGCAGTGAATATTTAAAATTATCGCCAGCGATGAATGCGGAATCGATTTTTGCAGCGAACAATAATGGTGTTGTCACCTCCATCGCCAAGCGTAACGGCGGCACAAACTGGAGCGTGAACACAGGCTACAACCTGACAACCGGCCCAGGTGTTGGTGACGGCATTGTGGCTGTCGGCAGCATACACGGAAACCTGGTTGCATTAGATGAAGCAACCGGACGCATTTTGTGGCGCACTAACATCAAAGGTGAATTAATTGCAAATCCAGCCGTGAAAGGCGGACACGTGATTGCGAAAGCATTAGATGGCAGCATTACTGCCTTCTCAACCACGGATGGCCATCAATTGTGGTCATTCAAGCAATCCGAACCTGATTTAATTTTACGTGGCTCCAGCACACCAGTGATAGAACAAAACCGCGTGTTTGCTGGTTTTGCTAACGGCAACCTGGCCAGCATTTCTTTAAGCAGCGGAGATTTATCCTGGCTGCAGCAAATTAGCGTGCCAGAAGGCGCGTTTGCGATTCAGCGCATGACAGACATTGATGCAGACCCTGTTATCAACGGTAATCGCGTCATTGCTGCCAGCTATCAAGGCAATATTGCAGCACTGGATTCTTCTAGCGGCCGTTCATTGTGGTCGAATAAACTGTCTTCTTATACCGGCATGTCCACAGATGATTCCGCCGTGTATATCTCCGATGCCAAGAGCAACATCTGGGCATTTGATCTCTTCGGCGGCCAAACCAACTGGCAGCAAAGTGCGTTGGGTGCACGTGTTGTTTCCGCCCCGGCCGTGATCGGTAATTATGTTGTTGTTGGCGATGCAGAAGGTTACGTACACTGGCTCAATAAACACGATGGCAGCATCGCTGCACGTGAATCAATCGGCGGCGCAGTGATGGCGAAACCTTTAGTCGACAACCGTTTTGTATATGTCTTGGCAAACAATGGAACGCTTGCTGCTTATCAGCTGGGATATTAATTAAAGTTTGATGTGAGTTACCATGTTGTTACCTGTTGTCGCCATTGTAGGACGTCCTAACGTAGGGAAATCTACCTTATTTAACCGCCTCACGCGTACGCGTGACGCTGTGATTACTGATTTTCCCGGCACGACTCGTGACCGTCAGTTTGGTGAAGTGCATCTCGAAGACCGCCACTTTATTATCATTGATACCGGCGGTATTACCGCGGAAAAAGACGAAGTCGATCAACTCATCACTCGGCAAGCATTACAAGCCATACAAGATGCTGACAAAGTGTTATTTGTGGTTGATGGCAAAAACGGCATCACGCCAGAAGATAAAGCTATTGCTGAATCTCTGCGTAAAACCGGCAAAGATATTACGCTCGCAGTGAACAAACTTGAAAGCATAGATTCTTCTATTGGTACTGCGGATTCATTTGAATTAGGTATTGGCCAACCATGCCCTATTTCATCGGCACATGGTACGGGTATCTCTGAATTACTTATCAAGCTCTTCCCAACACCCAATGAAATGCCGGAAGAAGAAGATGACAATAGTGGCGTGAAGCTGGCTATTGTGGGTAGACCTAACGTTGGAAAATCCACACTGACTAATCGCATGTTAGGTGAAGAACGCGTTATTGTGCATGACTCACCAGGCACAACGCGCGACAGTATTTACATTCCGCTGGAACGATTCGACAAACAATACACCTTGATCGACACCGCTGGCGTTAGAAAACGCGGCAAAGTGCGAAACAGTGAAGTGCCGGAAAAGTTTTCCGTTGTTAAAACCTTACAATCGATTGAAAGTGCGAATGTGGTGTTATATGTCATTGATGCACGAGTTGCTGTCACCGAACAAGATTTAAAATTATTGGGCTTTATTCTTGAATGCGGTAAAGCTTTAGTGATCGCCATTAATAAATGGGACGGCATGACAGAAGATGCTCGTGATCATGCAAAAAACACCATCGATAGACAGTTAGATTTTGTTACCTTTGCGCGTATCCATTTTATTTCTGCACTGCATGGTTCGGGCGTAGGTAATTTGTTTGGTTCGATTGATGAAGCGTATGAATCCGCCACTCGCAAATTAAAAACACCGGAAGTGACGCGCTTGTTACAGAAAGCGATAGAACAACATCAACCACCTTTAGTGCGTGGTCGCCGCGTTAAAATGCGTTACGCTCATCCTGGTGGCTCAAATCCGCCAGTGATCGTCATTCACGGCAACCAATTGGAATCATTGCCTGAAAGTTATAGACGATATTTATCCAATTATTTCCAAACAAAATTAAAATTGTATGGGACGCCGGTGAAGATTGAATATAAAACGACTGATAATCCGTTTTCATAGTATTGCTGCAGCACTTGTAAAATGAATTATGTGTAACCAGCATTATCTTTCCCTCTCCCGCAACCACCCGCAGCACACCACACAATTGCGGATGACGCTTACCTAAGCATATGGCGATATGAGAGTCATCCGGGCATTTTCACCTAGCAAAGTAGCAAATCATCATGAATAACTAGACGCCATTACTAGCATGTCGTCCCTTATTAGCATGTCGTCCCTTATTAGCACGTTGCCCCTTATTAGCACGTTGCCCCTTATTAGCACGTTGCCCCTTATTAGCACGTCGTCCCCGCATGCTTTTAGCGGGGATCTGTTCGTGTAATAGCGTAATTCTCAAAGCGCCTGCGTTTTCTTTCTCGGTTAGACGAACAGATCCCCGCTAAAAGCATGCGGGGACGACGTGCTAATAAGGGGCGACATGCTAATAAGGGCGACGTCCTAATAGCGGCGACATGCTAATAGCGGCGACATGCTAATAGGGGCGACGTGCTACTAATAGGAGCGACGCGCTATTGTTACAGCATAGTCTAATTCAATTAATCCCTAAAATTAACATATTGCAGCGCCAACGGCGTATTTGACGAACGCAGCAACGCAATCACTTCTTGCAAATCATCACGCTTTTTTCCAGTTACGCGAATTTGATCACCTTGAATAGAAGCTTGCACTTTCAGCCCAGCATCTTTAATCATCTTCGTAATCTTTTTTGCATTTTCCTGATCAATGCCCGACTTCACCTCAATAATCTGCCGTGCTTCATTCAAATTAGTATTGATATCTTTATAAGTAAAGGAACGAATATCAACATTACGTTTGGCGAGTTTATTTTTGAGGATTTCATCGACTTGTTTTAGCTGAAAATCAGTAGGCGCGATGATGGTGATTTTATCTTTCACCAACTCAAGGCGCGCATTCGTGCCTTTGAAGTCAAAACGCGTGCTCACTTCGCGGTTAGCTTGATCGACAGCATTTGTCACTTCGTGGTCATCAATATTGGAAACAATATCAAAAGATGGCATAAAACCTCCGTCAATTTGGTGGTCGATAAGGTAGCATACACTGGGAAAAAGTGCATTAAACCTTGACACTTACGTCGCTCCTAACTAGCATGCAATCTTGCAAAAAAGAATGAGAAGTGAGCATGTCGTACGATTCCATACGTTCGCTGGTTGCAGATGATTTGTCCGCTACGGACAACTTCATTATTTCGCAGCTGGAATCCAATATCCCCTTAGTCAGACAAATGATTGAATACGTCTTAACCTGCGGCGGTAAACGTGTACGACCATTAGTGTTGCTGCTTAGTGCTCGCGCCCTCAATACTGACAGCAAAAAACACATCGATTTAGCTGCCGCCATTGAACTCATTCATACTGCCACTTTATTACATGATGATGTAGTCGATAAATCCACGCTAAGGCGTGGACATAAAACCGCCAATACTATTTGGGGCGGTGATACCAGCGTACTGGTGGGCGACTTCCTTTATTCTCGCGCCTTTCAAATCGTGGTAGAACAACGACATCAAGAAATTCTGGATATATTCGCCAAATCCACCCATTACATTGCAGAAGGTGAAATTCTGCAGCTAGTGAATTGCCACAACCCGGAAACCACCGAAGAATTTTACTTCGATATTATTGAACGTAAGACCGCCAAATTATTCGAAGTCGCCACACAATTAGGCGCATTAATGGCGACAGAAAACCGCCGTGAAGTCGAAGCCTTGCGCGATTATGGACGCCATCTTGGGCTGGCATATCAGTTAATTGATGACGCCCTGGATTATGCTCAATCTGCCGAACAAACTGGCAAGAGCGTAGGTCAGGATTTATCTGAAGGCAAAACCACGCTGCCGTTAATTCAGGCCATGCGTAAAAGCAAAGGCGCAGACCTTGAATTACTGCGCAACTCCATCAAAAATGGCTCCAGCGAAGAACTGGAAAATATTCTGGGCATTATTGAATCCACAGATGCGATCAAGTACACTGCCGACACTGCAAAACACCACGCAGAACGCGCATGCGAAGCATTAAAAGTGGTGCCGTCTAACCCATACCGTTTGGCGTTAGAAGAGTTAAGTCATTTTGTTGTAGAACGCAGTTATTAATTCCCGTACGGGGTGTGGCTCAGCCTGGTAGAGCGCTGCCTTCGGGAGGCAGATGTCGCAGGTTCAAATCCTGTCACCCCGATTAGTAAATTCAAAGACTTAGATACCGCGCGCAAACGGGCAAAACCCTCTGAGGGTGCAATGAGGGTGCTGCGTGAATGTAAAATCAGTCGATTTCCATTATTGAAGCGCTACTGTTGTGGTGCATTTACCTGACGGTGTAACATTTGTTTTGTGCGCCATTGTCACGCGATAAGGAAGATTATGGGAATTATCAAAACGCTTTTGTTTCATCTACTGCTTAGCCTACGCCAACCTATTCTGCGGTTATGCACCCTGCTCTCACTGGCGTTTATGGGTTGCCTGCTTATGGCTCTTTGCTTACCTGAGCTGCAACAAGTACCAGTAGACACCTAAACGATGATAGCGGCGGGGGCAATAAGTTTTACTGCGATGTACTGGTTTTATGATTATCTGATTTTTTATTTCAAGCCCAAAATGTTAAATCTGGTGCTAATAAAATAATTCCCAGACAGGATGACTCCTGCCCGGGAATTTTGGTTCCTACATCCAATCATTCTCTGCGAAGGAATATGTTTCAGTCATCGTTACTACAATGTGGTCTAACATTTTAACATTAATGACATCTAAAATTTTCTTTAAATCTTGTGTAATCTGCTTATCTGCTGCGCTTGGCTTTGCCACTCCAGATGGGTGATTATGCGAAACTATGATTTTTGCTGCGTTGTACTGCAGAGCTTTCTGCACAACGCATCTTGGATAAACCACCGTTTCATTGATTGTGCCCGTAAATAATTTTTCGAAAGATATCAACCGTTGATGGTTATCCATAAACAGTGCTGCAAACACTTCATTCTGCTCCAGTGCTAACTGCAACCTCAGGCTATAGCAGAATAGTTATTTTTTAATATGCAGTAGTCTCGACTTGAACTGACAGTAAATTCATAACATCAAAAAATGGGTGCCTGTCAGATCAGGTTGGAACTACTACACCTTAAGTAGTCGCCTCTGTTGGCGCGCAATAAGTTTATTACTAACTACTGTAGCTCGCGCCAACTGAGATTAACTTGGTTCTAAATTTTTTCATAACAGCCCCATACTTTGTTGAATTGATAAAAACACGGTAATTATAAACAAAGTAACAAAATATGTATATCAATCATAACGAGCATACCTGCTCGAGAAACGTGACAGATGTATTATTTATTACGCCTCAAAAATGATGGGAGATTCAAGCCTGTTTTAACCTTACCGCTCCCAACTGAAAGCTTAGAAGAAAACAGTGTGCCTGGCTTCTTTTTCCCTTCCACAGTTTCTACTAACTCAATTTGATCAAGAACCATCACACCATCAAAATCTAACATAAGATGATCTTTTGATATCGCATCAGCATATAAAGCAGAGCGCTTGAATTTATTCATACTGGTGGCGCGGTGCATTGGGTTATCTGATATAGTTAGTTCCTGATTGTAATAGTCTATCGCGATTTTTCTATACTCTTTTAGCACTTCTTCGCCAGCACCAGTTCTTTGTAAAATCAAATATCCCATGCAGAGGTCTAGAGCAGGCTTGTAAAAGATGAATGTTGAATTATTATCTACATCGAGATTTTCTCTTAATGAAATATGACCACCAGCAAGCGATTTGAATTTTGCAAGATCATTCTTCTGTTTGAAAGCAGCTGCAATAATTTTTTTTATATTAACAGGGTCTTCTGTTTTAGCATGATTGTTTCTTATCACCTCATCTACTTCAGCTTGTGTTTTACCTTGCAGGACTAGCGTGATTATGTCGTGAATTACCTTGAAACGGCCCTCTTTTGTTTCTTCCCCAAATTCAAATTGATAAAAGAATTCGGTTGGGGTGATACTTTTATAAATTGCAACCGGATCGTCTATGGATTCTTTAGCACCGATGAAAGGTCTAACGAACTTTTCCATATGGGGCTTTGCTTGATATAGCAAAGAATAGTAATTCAAGTTAAATCTATCTCGATCAAATGAAACACTCGGATCATTAAAATCGTCCGTACAAGTGATCCCATAATCCAGCATGATAGTAACAAATGAAGTATCGAAATGATCTTTAGTTTCAAAGTATAGCTTTGCAATGTGCGCGGTAGCTGAAAGATCCACGCCTAGCTCAAGTTGATGTTTTAAACCTGCATTTCTATCTGTTTTATTCTGGTGATCATCTGTTAATATTACAACAGCTCCTTTTGCAACTTTTAGCTGTTTTTCTCTATCGTTAATGCGCAATTTGTATTGGTATCTTGAGTTGCGATTAATCATATATTAGCCCCTTACAATAGTGTGCATCTAAAAATGAGGGACAATAATAGCCCAAATAAGCCCAGTTGTTAAAAAAAATTATTGATACGTATTTTCAATCACTTGGAGAGCTTTGTAGTGAGTGTATCAACCTTGGTATCTTTGTCAGCCTCACTTTGATGATCATGATATACACCAAAACTAGCTAACAAGCGATGATTAGCTGAGGCCGCTGCTAGCTGTAGCTCTTCTTTAACTCTAGTGATTTTGAGCAGCAAATTTTCTTTTCGCGTAATTGCCTCTGCCACATTGGGGCAGTTGTTAATGTAATTTTCCAATTCAGCAATAGCTGACTGCTTGTCTGAATAACTTGCCTCCTGATCCTCTATTTTTTCCCACCATATTTCAGCCAAGCGCAAATTACGAGATTTATCACTACTTATAATTTTTGTAATCAATTGTAAATTCTTTATTGCTGTCAATTTTATTCCTTCATCGATAACAGACCGTATGTTTGAGTTGTCATTGTCTGGCTCATCATCAGCATCCTTCTTCTGCAAGTCTTCATTGTAAGAATCAAAACCAGACTCCAATAATGATTTAGATTGATCTCTTTCAGATTCATTTACAAAATTATCAATTTGTGAAAGCAAACTCACCATCAGCTCACCGAGCATGATGTCATTTGATTTATCGACACTCATTATCGCTTGCACTTGTTTTTTAACCTGACTTAAGAGCAGTAATTTAAATTCAGATTTATAATTACCCATCATAATATCGATAGAAAGAAGCATAAAATCATTAAATACATCTCTAACTTTCTCTCTGCCAATATTATTTTCAGACAATGCACTTGCAACGTCTGTTAAAGCATTTAACCGACCTAGGATATAATTATTATTTTGTATATTGATTTTAATAGCTGCAGCAGACAATTTATCTTTTGGAATCCCACGCAGCCAAACATCAAAGTCTGGCACATTACGATTAGTGGCAGATTCATTCTCCCATCGATCAAAATCTCTAGCCGATGTTTTAACTGCTGTCACCACCTCGCCCTTCTCACACCTAACCCATGCGCCATCTTTTTTATGCACAAAGATCAAGTCATTTTGTATTTCAACGTGAATTTTGTCCTTGGAATGCTTCATGTAATACTTACGTGCCAACCTCGACATCTTAGTACCGCGATCAAATATGGCAGGATTATAACTTTTAGATTCAATCCCAATATGAAGATTATTTATCATCACTTTCCATTTTTCCGTTGCTTTACTACGATAATCTTGCAACCAAGCTCGAGTATTGCCTAAGCGTTCCACAACACCTGAAAAGCCAGCTTCCATGCCTTTCGCAGGTATTACCTCACTGAATATCTGCACAGTATTTTCCAGCTTGTCATATAAACGGGTTTTTTTATAAGCGAGAGGTCTTGTAAAAGTGCTAGGAATAGCTATATTTAAGTTCGCTTTTAATGCTGCTTGTTTAATTTTACCTTTAATACCAAGCTCGGTGTGCTTGTGTAGATCTTTTATGCCAGCATAACCTTTTTTAATTGCTGCTTGCAGCACAAGCTGGCGCATCTGCGAGACCTCACGCTCAATGCCACCATCGATAAATATCACATCATTACCAGTTTGCTGAAGATCATCTACTTGCATAATTTCTGAATCGAGTTTTTTAATCACGGCATCTGCACCATAACTTTTACCAGAAGCTGAGGGTCCGCCAACCCACAAAACTAATCGATTCAGCCACTTCGAACCTTCGTAATGTTTCTTGGACGCTAAAAATACCGCATCACGAAATGCCTGGCTGTTACGCTCTTCCGCAACAGCAGCATGATATAGATCAAGAAATTTAGCACCTCCTAGAAAATCTTTTAATAGTACGACATCCTGTTCAGGACTAGTCTTTTCTGAGGTCACAGCATTATCTGATCTAGCTAATAACTCATTAAGATAAGTCACGAACGCTTTGCGTGCTGTTGTGTCAGTAGTCGTACCTTCACGCAAATCTTTCGCATGCTCACCTAGATAATGGTCAACTAACTTGGCATTATCTTGACTGCTGTCAGTATCCGTATTTACTTGATAATTATTTATCTGATCGAGTGGGATTGTGCCTGTACTAGGAGTATGGCGCGGCGCAAACATTTTAGAAGTTGGTGATAATGGCGCTCTCGCGCGACTGACTGTAGGTCGAACAGTTTGCCTAACGCGCTGCACTTGTTTTGTAGTTCGAGAGGTTTTAGGTGTGCCAATTTTATTGTAATAGTCATTCAATGCTTTCAACATGACAGATTTGGCAGTGTCATCGATACCATATAGCTTAATAAGCTTTTCCAGCTGGATCATCTTATTCATTGCAGCTAGCCGAAATGATTTGGCATTTGGATATCGTGTGCTTTTGCGTACAGCATTAAATGCTGCATTCACAGCACGCGTGACTTCATCCCTCTCTTTCTTAGTCATATGATGGCTGAATATAGAAAGTTCACGCAGATGATCTTGCTCTCTCAGATACAAAGAAACCGCATCTTGCATTTCTTGTTTAATATCAGGTTGTTTAGTTCTCGCCACACTGTTTACACGCGGCAGATTTCTATCTCTACGTCTTTGCCTTAAGTTAGCTTTAATATTCTTTTTATATTTCATCGTGGTAGGCCTGCTTATGGACTATTCTTAGTATAGTCGATAATAGGAGATTTGACGGGGCGTCGGCCGATAAGTGGCAACCATCTAATTCTTATGGTTTTTGTATGCAAACCGATTATGGTATTTGTCTAGGACTGCGAGGTTTACCGCCTGAATTCAACAACGATATTTTTATAAAAAAATCCCAATACCTCAATATATTAAATGTGAGGATTTGAATTTATATGCATAACGATTTAAAGTAACTTTGACTGTATGACAAAAATGTTAAAGCCGTCGCAAATTAGCGCTAAGCCTCAAACGCAGCAATACCAATCCAACAGTTGCTCCTAAGACCATACCCCACCAATAACTGAGTCCACCTAACGAAGAAAACTGGGTCAAGAAATACCCCACAGGAATTGCTATACACCAAAAACTAATTATTGATGTGATAAGAGTAAATTTTGTGTCTTTTAAACTGCGTAATGCGCCAAACGTTGCAATTCGAAGCGCTTCAAAGAGTTGAAAGATTGCCGCTACAGCTAAATATTTCTCTATTATTGATATTATTGAATAGTTAGCTGGGCTCAAGATATCAATGTCAAAAGAAATAAGCTTGCTTGGGAATATCCAATAGATTACAGCTATAAAACTAACAAATACTAACGCAAATACCGCCCCGACATTACTCACCCTCTCAGCTGCTGGAATATCATTAGCTCCTAATAGGTGCCCCATACGAACTGTAATTGCCTGAGCAAGAGAGAATATCATTGCCATCATTAAATTCAGATACTGGAGAGCAATTTGATTTGCTGCTTGCACTTCCGTTCCAATCAGCCCCATCGCAAGCGTAATTGTAAAGAAGAAAGCAACCTCGACACAATGCATCAAACCCATTGGAATGCCGACTCGAAGCAACTCTTTAAAATAGACCGGAGACTGTAATTTAAATGCAAGTCGAAAATACTGTCTGATCGTGTAATTACTACGAATAAACAAGATTAGTACTGTTAGTGTAATGAGATAGCTTGCTGACATGCCCCAGCCCGCTCCAGCAATTCCAAATGCTGGGATACCTAATTTTCCGAAAATGAGGATATAGCTGAATAGTACATTACTACTAATTGTGACTATTGAAAAAAACAAGGCTATACGCGCACGACCAGTTCCTAGAATCACATTAATGCACGCCCTTGTAATGAAGTCTGCAATCAATCCCCAGGATATTGCGTTTAGATATGGCTTAACTAATTCAACCACAGACTGTGGTTGACCAAATGCTAAAAAAATAGAGGACATGTTTCTTAATAAGATAACCGTTGGTATTGCGAGCAATATAGCAAGCCAAACACCATCTCTTGCTACTGTAGCAAGTCCATCTTGATCATTTGCACCATAACGATGTGATACTAGAATATTGATTGAGCTTAATGTACCAAACACGATAACAACCAGAGTGATAAACATCCAACTGACAAGACCACCGGCTGCAATACTTTTCTCACCTAAATGCGCGAGAAAAAGAGTTTGGAAAAACCAAGCTGAAGATTGCATCATTCCCGTCAATAGTAGTGGCACAGCAAGCCTTGCTAAAGGAGCCACATCAGATTCTATGGAGTATGTTTGCTTCATTATTAACTCACGATTTTAATTGGTATAATCCATGCCATATCTTTCGGTAAAAGTTTTATGTCATTTTGAATACATTTTTGCATGATGTCTTCTTGGTAATATCTGCTAGTGACCAAAATACTAGATTGATGAATATCTAGTGAATCAATCGCTGCCAAACCATTATCGTGCGAACCTGAAAACTCGAAATCACACAGATACAATATATTTCCACTAAATGATCTATATGCCTGAACCCAGTCACTTAAATCTACTGTAGTGTACAGGTGGACAAGATTGATATGGCAACCACTTGTTTGTTTTATCTCATTAAACCTATTCTTCCATAACAGATGAATCGACTCATCGTCATCTGCTATAACAACAGTCTGCTGATTTTCAACTGCAATCTCTGGTGCAAACCATATAGGAAACTGTGCCTTAGGTAGCTCAATTGTTACAACTGTTCCGTGCCCCAGGCGAGAATGAATATTCAGCATTCCTCCCCATCCACTCACAGTAGATTTTGCATGATATAAACCTAATCCATGCCCGTTAGTTTTTCCAAACGTTACACCACGCTCACCTAGTTTAGACAATATATCTTCTGGAATACCTACACCATTATCTTCAATTTCTAAACAAGCTAAGTCACCTCGATCTGTTAACTTGATATTAATTTCACCGCTTTTGTCATGTAAGGCTTCGACAGCATTGTTAATGATGTTAGAAATAATTCGACTAAAATCCGCTGGATTGACTATTGCAAACAAGCCGTATGAATCATCTGAGTAATAGAAATTTATTTGTATGTTGTTCTTGTCTTTATATTCCAATCTTTTATCTGACACTACCTGATTGGTAAGGCCAATTAAATTACATGGTCTATCGCTATGGCAATCAGATGATATCGCCATATTGACCTCACCTTTTTTCAATAGAGAATGAGCGATATCTCTAATCTTTGCGGCTGCATTTCGTATGGCGATCTTGCTTTGCTCTTCTAAAGCGCACGAAGATGACTGAACCGTAATTTCAAGCACAGCCAAAGGTGAGCCAATATCATGAGCCACTTGTAAGGCAGTTTCTGTTAGCTCATCTTGAAATCGTTTCTTTTCAGCAGTAGATATTGCATCTTTAAGTGATTCATTAGCTTTTTTGATTTCTGCTATTAATCTCGTTATTGCTCGATTAATAATGACTTGCTCGCTATTATATGCAGCAACTACTGGCAGTGCTTTATCATTTTCATCACTGTAAATAAGGTGAATTTTTTCAGTAAGAACTTCAATGTTTTTTAGAAACTCATTGAATCTCGTAAACTCGGAACCAAGGTTTGATTTGATGCGCCATTTGATGACAAAAAACAATAACGAGATGAATCCTAAGAAGACGATTCCTGATATAACAAATGGCAGAATGAATGTCATGAAGTCAGTACGATATGAGTAGTAGCCCCAAACAATTCCTGCTTCGTCTTTAATTGGAATTAACTGACCAGAGGAACATGCATTCACTCCAAAATGAGCTAACTGTCTTTCTTGATTATCCTTGATACAAAACTCCGAAAATAAGCCAGTAGACTCGAGAAACCCCACTTCTCTCTCAATTGAGAGATGATCTGAATCAATCAAACTAGTTAATGCTTGTCTTGGCGCGATAGTCGTCCAGCCAGCAACTTGTTTGAGAAACATTTGACGGGATTGAACAAATGACACAGCGAATACAGCAATGGCTGTAGCTGCAACGAGAATTAATACCCACTCTGACATCTTTTTCGAGACTTGATCACCGAGTGAGGCTTGGGTATATGAGTCCATAGCTAATTACGTAGTTTTGAGTAGCGGCAATTATACAATTTGTGGCAGATAATGCACAATTTAAATTAGCTTGGGTTGATTAACGTCATGATATTAACTACGACTGTTCAATTAATGAACCGACAGCTCTCCTTATTCGAGCAAGTAACCGCGATACAATCAACGTTGAACTCCTGTATACAAATGTAAGCGTTCAAACAACTACACTGCTTTATTTTATATAAAGTCACGACATGAATT
>CAZBHW010000021.1:0-64093 GCA_964492045.1 uncultured Coxiellaceae bacterium
CTCCCCCTCCACCCCACATCACCCCAAGCGAAAGTCGTCCCCGCGCGCTTTTAGCGGGGACCTGTTTGTGCCGGCGGGATGGTAAACGGAGGCTTCCTTAAGGTTATGTCTTACGGTTACACAAACAGATCCCCGCTAAAAGCATGCGGGGACGACGACACGCTCTGGCGTGATTCATCCGTGACAGAACCCCAACGACACGCTCTGGTTTGATTCATCCGTAACAGGACCCCATCGACACGCTCTGGTTTGATTCATCCGTAACATAACCCCAACGACACGCTCTGGTCTGATTCATCCGTAACAGAACCCCAATCGACACGACTGAGCAGTTGACTCCCGCTAACTATCTAATTAGTCTGTAGATTGCTCAGATGAGCGCTAGTCATTACAAAGGAGAAAAATCATCATGATGCGTATTTTTGTAGGAGCCATTATCCTCGTGGCAGTGGTTGTAGGCGTGCTGGCACTGGCACTGGATCCAGACAAACTGGTGAAACTCATTATTTTCCGTAATTTCTTCGATGTCACCATGCCAATTTTGGGCTTTGGCGCATTAGTGAAATACCTTTGCAGTGGCTGCTCAAAGTGCAGTGAATGTCACCATCATGGTTACAGAAAATAATCTGGATCTTTAAAATATCCAGCCACTTGGATTAGCTTGTTACCGTAAAACATTAAAGGCAAAGTGCTGCGCTCCCAAGCCGGCACTTGCCACTCTTGAAACAAATTCTTCAAGGCGATTCTGCCCCGATTTAAAATCTCTACCGTTTCACCAGGTATACGCTGACGAATAACGACTTCGCTTTTATCGAGCATTAATCCATCCCCCACCGCTGGCGTTACCGCCGCATCAGCAATTAAATACAGATTATCCTGATGCCGTCTGATCGTCACACCTTGCCAGCTCACACTAGGCTGACGGTCTGGGCGAGCAGCCAGAACATTGTCCTGAATACTGCTCATTTTGTCTGTATCGGGCAGCGTAAAACCTTGTTCTTCTATCCAGCCACGCAGCAATAAGCGCTGCCATGCTGGCGAAAACGACAAGACTTTCGAGAGAGATAAGGTGTTTTGGACGGTACCTCTGACTAACAGCAATTTATCTAACACCACCTCGTCCAACAACGTTTGCGCTTCCGCACAATGCTGAGCAGACCTAGCCAGCGTCGCTTCCACAGAAGGCCAGCGCGATGACAAAACAGGGAGCACTTCGTGACGTAAAAAATTACGCGTCAGAGAGGTATTTTGATTAGATTCATCTTCAATCCATTGCAGATTTCGCTCGCGCGCATACATCAACAGCGATTCGCGCGAAACATTCAGCAGTGGGCGACCATGAAGACCCGCATGAAAAGCCTTAATCATCGGCATTGCTGCCAAGCCTTTTGGCCCGGCACCGCGTAATAATTGCAGCAAAACTGTTTCAGCCTGATCGTGTTGATGATGCGCCGTCAGCAATAAATCACCAGATTTTATGCGCTCCGCGAAGGCTTGATAACGCGCTGTACGCGCCGCATCTTCAAGACTTACTTTAAGTTTATTTGGTAATTGCACATAAATTAATTGAAAGTCTAAACCATATTGCTGACAAGTAGCTGCACATTGCTCGGCCCAGCTATCCGCATTTCGACTTAAGCCATGATGCACATGCAGGACATGGAATAGCAGGGAAGGTTCTTGCCGCGCGACAGCATGACAGAGATCCAGCAATACGGTGGAATCCAGACCACCGCTATAGGCGATCCACACATGCGCTTTGCCATACTGCCGGCAAAATTCTGTGACGGACGCCTGCAAGGTCATGGATGAGCGCCAAATGACATAATGCGCTGATAACGGTTTTCAATCAGGGTATCAACCGGAATTTTCTTTAATTCAGTCAGCTGATCGACGATGACCTTTTTAATGGAGCGTGACATGGCTTCGTAATCGCGATGCGCACCGCCCAATGGCTCTTGAATAATGCCGTCAATCAAGCCCAGCTGCAAAATGCGCTCAGCCGTAGGATTCAGTGCTTCCGCTGCCAGCGATGCGTTTTCTGCACTCTTCCACAAAATAGAGGCGCAGCCCTCAGGTGTGATCACGGAATAAATGGAATATTGGAGCATAAAGACACGATCGCCCACGCCTATAGCCAATGCCCCGCCTGAACCACCCTCACCAATCACGATGCAAATAATGGGGGTTTTTAAACGCGCCATGACGAATAAATTTCTGGCGATGGCCTCACTCTGGTTACGCTCTTCTGCGCCTATGCCTGGATAGGCGCCGTTGGTATCAATGAACGTGACAATTGGAATGCCGAACTTTTCAGCCATCTGCATTAAACGCAGGGCTTTGCGATAATCTTCCGGGTTAGGCATACCGAAATTACGCTCGATTTTTTCATTGGTTTTGCGGCCTTTTTCCTGGCCAATGACCATCACCGGCATACCGTCTATCAGGGCAAGACCTGCCATGATTGAGGGGCCATTGGTGGTAGCTCGATCGCCGGAAAGCTCATCGAATTCAGTGAAAATTCGTGAAATATAATCGATGGTATGCGGACGCAGCGGATGCCGCGCCAATTGCGTCACCTGCCACGCATTTAATCGACTAAAAGTGTCTTTAATCAATGCGTTACATTTCTTTTCTAAACGACTTACTTCTTCGCTGAGATTAATATCAGCATCGGTTCCGACCAGTCGTAATTCCTGAATCTTCGCCTCTAGTTCTGCGATGGGCTGTTCGAAATCTAGGAAGTTGATATTCATCATAGTTATGGCATGGCCTTTGAGTCAAAATGGTACATGATACCGAAATGTTAGGCTGAGAGCTACCATGACCCCGACATTGACTAGCCCCACGGGGGCAGATGCAAATCATCTCCATGACAAATCAGCATAAATTTGCTTTAATCAAGCATACCCTTGGACAGGAACTAACGCGTCATGGAACCCAACTTCATCCACCTCCGGACTCACACAGAATTCTCCCTGAAAGATGGGCTGTTGACGATTTCCGGCATGATGGAAAAAGCCGCGGCTTGCCGAATGCCTGCGCTTGCGATTACGGATTTGGGGAATTTATATGGCACGGTTAAGTTTTATCAAACCGCGCTCAGCACCGGGGTCAAACCTATCATAGGCGTCGATATTTCGATTCCTCACGAAGATAAAACCAAAGCACCTTACCGCCTGACCCTGTTATGTCAAACCAATGCTGGTTATAAGAATCTACTGAAACTCGTTTCTAAAAGCTTTCTTGAGGGGCAGACTGGCGGTGATTTGCCTGAGGTCAAACGTGAATGGTTAGAGCCATTAACAGAGGGTTTGATTGCACTCTCGGGCGGCGAGTACGGCGACATCGGGCAAGCACTGCTGGCGCAAGACACCAAAAAAGCAGCGGCTTGCTGGGAATATTGGCAGCAACTATTTCCCAATCGTTTTTACATTGAAATTAGCCGCATTGGCAAACCCAATGAAAAGCATTACGTGCCAGCAGCCGTCGCCTTTGCCGAGCAATTTGACATTCCTGTTGTTGCTACCAACGACGTACACTTTCTGGAAAAAGATGATTTTGAAGCACATGAAGCTCGCGTCTGTATTAATGCCGGCATGATATTAAACGACCCGCAGCGCCCACGCTTACACACCGAACAGCAATACTTTCGCACGCAAGAAGAAATGCAGGCATTATTTGCCGATATTCCTGAAGCACTGCAAAACACCGTGGAAATCGCCAAGCGCTGCAATTTAACATTTAAACTTGGCATCAATTTATTACCGCATTTTCCCGTTCCAGACGGCGAATCAACCGAATCTTATCTTGCACGAGTTGCACAGCAGGGACTGAGCGAAAGACTAGAACCCATACTGGATAAGCAAGCTGACAACTACAAAGAACGATATGCCGTATATGAAGCTCGCTTACAGCGCGAAATTGATGTGATCAACAAAATGGGTTTCGCAGGTTACTTCTTGATTGTGGCAGACTTCACGCGCTGGGCAAAAGAAAACGGCGTGCCCGTAGGTCCAGGACGTGGATCGGGCCCTGGCTCGTTAGTGGCGTATTGCCTTAAAATTACGGATCTTGACCCGATTGCACTGGAATTATTGTTTGAGCGCTTTCTAAATCCAGAACGCGTTTCCATGCCTGACTTTGATATCGACTTTTGCATGGAAGGCCGCGATCGCGTGATTGAATATGTCAGCGAAAAACACGGACATGAAAGCGTGTCACAAATTATTACTTACGGCACCATGGCGGCAAAAGCGGTCGTGCGTGACGTGGGTCGCGTACTTGGTTTGGGTTATGGCTTCGTTGATAAAATCGCAAAATTAATTCCGTTTGAATTAGGCATCACGCTTGAAAAAGCCATGGAGATGGAACCGCTGCTGCGTGAGCGCTATCAACAAGAAGATGAAGTGAGAACGCTGCTGGATCTGGCACTCAAACTAGAAGGCACAACGCGTAACGTTGGTAAACACGCGGGTGGTATTGTGATTGCGCCGGGCAAGTTAACGGATTTTGTGCCGCTGTCATGTGAACGTGGTGAATCCTTACATCCTGTCACCCAATTCGATAAAGATGACGTAGAAGCAGTCGGACTCGTTAAATTCGACTTCCTGGGTTTAAAAACACTGACAGTGATAGACCGTGCATTGCAGATTATCAATGCGGGTAAAACAGAGGGGAAAGTGGATATTGGTTTTATTCCACTGGATGACGCCCCTACTTTCACGTTATTGAAGCAATGCAAATCCACAGCAGTTTTCCAGCTTGAATCACACGGTATGCGTGATTTGATTAAGCGTCTGCAGCCAGATTGTTTTGAAGATATTATCGCACTCGTCGCGTTATTCCGACCAGGGCCACTGCAATCCGGGATGGTGGAAGACTTTATTAATCGTAAACATGGCCGTCAGCGTGTCGTTTATCCGCATCCGGATTTAGAGCCGATTTTACGTCCTACTTATGGTGTGATTGTTTACCAAGAGCAAGTCATGCAAATTGCGCAGGTGCTAGCAGGCTACACGCTGGGCGCTGCAGACATTCTTCGTCGCGCGATGGGTAAGAAAAAACCGGAAGAAATGGCCAAGCAGCGTGAAATCTTCACCAAAGGTGCCGTGGCGCGCGGCGTGAAAGAAGAAACAGCAACCGGCATTTTCGATCTCATGGAAAAATTTGCGGGTTATGGCTTTAATAAATCACACTCTGCTTCTTATGCCTTGATTGCGTATCAAACTGCGTGGCTGAAAACCCACTTCCCTGCGGAATTCATGGCAGCCGTGTTGTCATCCGATATGGATCGCACGGATAAAGTGATTTTATTTTTGGAAGAATGCAAAATTTTCAAAATTAAAGTCATGCCGCCGGATATTAATCACAGTGACTATTTCTTTAAAGTGATTGATCAGCAGCAATTAATGTATGGCTTGGGTGCTATTAAGGGTGTCGGTCAAAGCGCTATTGAAAACATTGTTGCCGTGCGCAAAGCGGGTGGCGAGTTTAAAGACTTATTTGATTTTTGCTCGCGCATCGACATGGGCAAAATGAATCGTCGCACATTGGAAGCCATGATTAAGGCTGGTGCATTTGATTCATTTGGCAAGAATCGTGCCACGCTGATGACCTCACTGAATAATGCATTGCAACAAGCAGAACAATCACAACAAAACGCAGCATTTGGGCAGCATGATTTACTTGCCATGCATACTAACACGGCGACTCCGCAATACATCGAGATGGCTGCTTGGGATGATGCAACACAATTACTTGGCGAGAAAGAAACGCTAGGATTCTATTTATCTGGCCACCCGCTGAACCGTTATTCGAAAGAAATTGCCAAGTTTGCTACGGATAAAATTATTGGATTACATCCCAGTGAACACCCTACCGCTACAGCCATTGGTTTAATTGCGAATGTTCGCACTCGCCAAACCAAGCGCGGCGACCGTATCGCCATCTTCACACTGGAAGATGGAACAGGTCAAATGGAAGTGATTTGTTTTTCCGAAGCATTTAATAAATATCGTCAATTAATTGCGGATGATCAAATTGTCGTGATTTATGGCGAATTGAGTATAGATGACTTCAACAACAAACCTCGTCTTGCTGCGCGTGAATTACTGTCTATAGACGAAGCGCGGGAAAGACATGGTAAATGCCTGCAAATTAATATCAATGCTGATCAACCGTTTAATCTCGATAATTTGAAACGTATTTTGTCGGCGCATCGAGGCGGTAGCCTCCCAGTGATCTTGAATTACCGTCAGCAAGATGCCGAAGCCAAGATCAGACTAGGCGGGTCATGGTTGATTAAGCTCTCAGAGCAACTACTGACAAGCTTGCAACAGGAATTTGCGGTTGAGTGTACTGAAATTATTTATTAGCTCTGCATCCAACTACTTGAACTGTGCGGCAAGTCATCCTGGTTCAATCAATTATGGTGATTGACACGTGACACCATCTCATCGTGCTCATGCCCTTGTTGACGTTCTCGCAGGCGCTTTTGCTCTTGTTCAGCACGACTTCTGACAAAAAGCGTTAATGGTGTATTGTTAGTAAAAGCGGCAACATAGCCAATACCCGCAAAAGTAGATCCTAAAACCAGCGGCCTGGTAATGAGTTTAATTGGGCGGAAACTACCATTGTGACGACGAGAAAACGCTTGCAGGAAAGTAAAGGTTAACCCCGCAGTGACCCCGAACAACATGCCATTCGTGGCGGCACCGTAAGCCGCCAAACGAAGCACATTCATTGGGTAATCATCCTGATCCGCAGGCTTATTGTCTGGTCTTGATTTCATTGTGATCCTTCACAATCATCGTATTAATTTATTTTTACTTTCGCTTTTTTCAGCTGACTATCTTTATAAAGTGAATACTCCAGCAACCCTAAGCTATTTTGCACTTGCTCAGCGAACACTGTTTGCTTCTTGCTATCTACTGTACCTTCACGAACTCCACTGACAGCCACGACACCATAGCCACCCGGTAAACGTGTTACGCCATATTCAACTTTACCAGCCGCTGGATGTGGTAAACGGAAAGCAATATCCATCACCGCTGAATCAATCTTTGTTGAATAACGACCGATGTATCCCAGCTTGTTCCAGGTAAACTTTTCTGACTGTACCAACGCAGCAGGATCGCCACCGGACTTCAATTTGGCTTGCATATTATCAGCAAATTGCTTTGCCATTTTATCCGCTTCTTGTGCTTTCAATTTATCGGTAATCTGACCCGAAATATCGCTCAATGGCAGCAGCTTAGAAGGAATATGTGATTTTACGCGGATCACAGCGTATGTTTCAGGATTAATTTGAATAACATCACTATTATTTTGCAAGTTTAAGACTTCGTTTCCGAAAGCCGCATCACGAATTTTCTTATACTGAGATATATCTTTGCCTGGCTTATCTTTTGAGAATAATTCACTGGATTGAATGGTCAAATTCATGTCTTTTGCGGCGGATTGCAGTGAAGATGGATTTGCATAAGTTAAATCTGCCAACTGATCGCGCATTTCAGCAAATTTTTCTTCAGCATGTTGGCGCACATAAGATTCACGAACCTTATCTTTGACTTGATCGAATGTCTGAATTTTTGGTTCGCGTATATTGGCAGCTTTTACCAGGATTAAACCTTGCGCTGTACGAATTGGTTCAGAAACCTGCCCTGCTTTCGTTAAGCTAGCCACGGCTTTCTGCATTTCTGGTGGCAATTGATTCAAGGTCACGAATCCTTTGGGAAGATTAGCAGCGCCATTTTGAGCAGCTAATGACTCAAAGCTAGTGCCTTTCTTCAATGAATCTTGAATGGAATTCAATTTGGTTTGCGCTGCTTTAATATCATCTTGCGTTGGGCTACTCGGCAAGGAAATTAAAATACTATTCAATTCCCAAGCCATAGGCAGAGCATATGAATTAATATTTTCGTTATAAAAATTTTGCAGCATGGCATCGGTTGGTGTGAAGCGGGAATAAAGATCTTTCAGTGAGAGCTGAATGTAGTCGATATTCACTTGTTCCGGTGTCATGAAATCGCTTTGATGGTCTTTGTAATATTGTTCAATACGTGATTGCTCAATCTTAATTGGTTGAGACAAAAAGTATTGGGTAGGAATAGTCACATAATCAATATTACGTTCCTGATCAACTAGCGCGATGGTATTTGTGGTTTCATCTGGTAACGAGAATGAAGTGAACATCGTGCCTAAACGCGGCTGGTCTATCAGTAAGCCTGTACGAATAATATCGATGAATTCACTAATGGATAACATGGTGGAGGATAAAATTTCGGTAAAGCGATCATATGAAAATTGGCCGTCAACTTGAAATTCCGGCATGCTTTTCAAGTAAGAATCGATTTGATCGTCTGAGATACCAAAACCTTGATCGACAGCAGCTTGTTTCAGGATTTCTACTTCAATTAAACCTTTTAGTGCTCGTGTCTTCAGAGAGTCATCGAATTTAGCTGAATCACTGTATTGAGTCTGCATTTGACGACGCATACGTTCATAAGCAGATGATAATTGTTCTTTGCTGATATCTACGCCATTCACAACTGCGATAATGTTATTCGGTCCACTACCGGTGAAATAACTATGGATACCCCATAAGGCAAATGAAAGGATAATAAGGGAGATAATGATTCCGGCGATCCAGCCCTGGGTATAATCGCGAATGGTCTGCAGCATGCTTGCTCTCTGTATAACGAGAAAAGGCGCATCCTTGTCACCAAGATACACCTGTCGTTAAAACGTAAAATTGCCATATAAATATTCGGAGTGGACGGGACTCGAACCCGCGACCCCCTGCGTGACAGGCAGGTATTCTAACCAGCTGAACTACCACTCCAAATTCTCTTTTTGGTATGTAATTCTACTTACCATTTAACTACACGGGTACCACATGCGGTACTAATACTATCTTGGGTGCTGAGGGGATCGAACCCCCGACATTCGCCTTGTAAGGGCGATGCTCTACCAGCTGAGCTAAGCACCCATCTAACTTACACTGTTTCTTCAGCGTCTCTTTTTACAGCATCTTTCAATGCTTTTCCAGCTTTAAATCCAACAACTTTTGTTGCTTTCATTTCGATAACCTTGCCAGTGCCTGGATTGTAGCCCTGACGTGCGGCGCGATCTTTAACCGTGAAGGATCCGAAGTTCACTATCACTACTGGGTCGCCTTTTTGGAGGGACTCAACAATGCCTTCAAGCAAAGCATCAAATGCGCGAGTAGCGGATACTTTGGTGAGTTCTGCTTTTTCGGAAATGTAGTCAATCAATTCGGTTCTGTTCATATGCCTCTCTCTATCCATGGTTAAAAATTATCCGATAATGCCACCTACGATTCCGACTGCTTCCTTTGTTCGGATGGTTCGTAAACGAGATGGCATTTATACCAATACGTCGAAGTGAATGCAAGCAAAGTTAGTGAGTTCTTACTCTGTCATCCGATTTTTTATTTTTACCTTTCTTTGTGACAGTACTCACTAATCCTGATTTCATTTTTTTAGACTTGCGCCCCATCTTCGGTGGGTATCCTACCAATGCAATTGATAACACTTCATCAATCCAACGCACAGGCTTGATATTTAAATCCTGTTTGATGTTGTCAGGAATTTCTTTCAAGTCTTTTACGTTTTCGATAGGAATAATCACATTCTTCAAACCGCTGCGATGTGCCGCCAATAATTTTTCTTTCAAACCGCCAATTGGTAACACTTCACCGCGTAATGTGATTTCACCTGTCATTGCGCAATCTGCCCGTACAGGTAATTGTGAAATGACGGATACCAATGCAGTACACATAGTGATACCTGCACTAGGACCATCTTTAGGTGTCGCACCTTCAGGAACGTGTATGTGAATATCGTGTTTGTCGAAATAGTTTTTGGAAAAGCCCAATAAATCGCTGCGTGCTTTTACAACTGACAAGGCTGCCTGGATGGATTCTTGCATGACCTCACCTAATTGTCCTGTGTAAATTGTCTTGCCCTTACCAGGCAAAACAATCGCTTCTATACTTAATAATTCGCCGCCAACTTCAGTCCAGGCCAGACCTTTGACTTGACCTACTTGATCTTGCAAATCAGCAATATCGTAGCGATATTTACGTACGCCTAGATAATGCTCGAGATCATCAGGACCCACTATAGCCGTGCCAGTTTTCGTTTTCATTAACACTTCTTTCACAACTTTGCGGCAAATCTTGGAAATCTCACGCTCCAGATTTCTGACCCCTGCTTCACGCGTGTAATAACGCACAATCGCTTGCACTGTGTCGGCAGGAATTTCAATTTCAGATGATTTCAAGCCAGCTTGTTCAATGGCTTTTGGAATCAAGTGACGTAATGAAATATGAATTTTTTCATCTTCGGTATAGCCTGGAATGCGAATGACTTCCATGCGATCGCGTAACGCCGGTGGAATATCCAACGTGTTTGCAGTCGCCATAAACATAATACTGGAAAGATCGTAATCCACTTCGAGATAGTGATCGTTAAACGCATGGTTTTGCTCGGGGTCTAATACTTCTAATAATGCAGAAGCTGGATCACCGCGAAAATCCTGTGACATTTTATCGATTTCATCTAACAGGAATAATGGATTATTGCTGCCAGCCTTACCCAGTTTTTGCAAAATCTTTCCGGGCATGGCGCCGATGTAGGTACGACGATGACCGCGGATTTCTGCTTCATCACGAACGCCGCCTAATGACATACGTACAAACTTACGGCCTGTTGCGTGAGCAATGGATTCGCCCAGAGAGGTTTTACCAACACCTGGGGGTCCAACCAAGCATAAAATCGGGCCTTTGATTTTCTTTACGCGCTTTTGCACAGCCAAATATTCAACAATACGTTCTTTCACTTCTTTGAGACCGTAATGTTCTTCATCCAGAATTTTTTGCGCATCTGCCAGATTGATTTTGGTTGGCGTGAGCTTGTTCCAAGGCAATGACAACATGGCATCCAGATAATTACGGGACACTGTCGCCTCGGCAGATTGGGCTGGCATGGCTTTGAGCTTATTTAGTTCCAAAATACATTTCTCTTTGGCTTCATCGCTCATACCTGTCTTTTCAATCTTTTGCGCTAACGCTTCCATTTCATTAGGTACGTTTTCAATTTCATTTAATTCTTTCTGTATCGCCTTAATCTGTTCGTTAAGGTAATACTCACGCTGTGTGCGCTCCATTTGACGTTTCACGCGACCGCGGATTTTCTTTTCTACTTGCAGTAAATCAATTTCGTTTTCGAGCAGCGTCATTAATTTTTCCAGACGCTTGGCTAGGTTACTCATTTCCAGCAATTTTTGTTTATCATCGAGCTTGATACCTAGATGGGCGGCAATGGTGTCACCTAAGCGACTGCCGTCATCGATAGATAAAATGGAGGCCATGATTTCCGCTGGAATTTTACGGTTTAATTTGACGTATTGCTCGAATTGGGATTTCAGCGAACGTACGAAAATTTCAACTTCGCGTTCACCCCCAGCTTCATCTTCTATTAAATCGACATCAGCTAAAAAGAATTCTTGATTGTCGACGAATTGTTTGATCTTGCCGCGTTTCACGCCTTCCACCAGTACTTTCACTGTCCCGTCTGGCAATTTTAATAATTGCAACACAGTCGCGATGGTGCCGACTTTGTGGATGGTTTGTTCGCTAGGTTGATCGTCTGTCGCATTTTTTTGCGTGGCTAATAAAATCTGTTTGTCAGCAGCCATGGCCACTTCTAACGCTTTAATCGAACGGTCACGCCCTACAAATAAAGGGACCACCATGAATGGATACACAACAACATCCCGCAGCGGTAACACCGGTATGCTAAGTTTCTTCGCATCATTCGCGGTAGATTCAACCATGCAGTATTCCTCCAATAGTCAGTTATGGCGTGACACAGTGTGCTTCTGTTCGTTTGGACAATTACTTCTCTGCGGTTTGCTGCAGCTGATTGTTGTCATAAATAATGATTGGCTTGGTTTCGCCGTGAATTGCGGCTTCATCAATAATCACTTTGACAACATGGCTTAGTGAGGGCAGCTCATACATGATATCCAACAGTGTTTTCTCAAGAATGGAACGCAAACCACGCGCGCCCGTTTTCTTTTCTACACAATTTTCGGCTATCGTTTTGAGAGCAGTTTCGCGGAACTCTAATCCGACTCCTTCCATTTCAAAGAGTTTACGATACTGTTTGACGAGTGAATTTTTTGGTTCAGTCAGAATGCTGACTAATGCCTGAAGATCAAGTTCATCCAGCGTAGCAACCACTGGTAAGCGACCGATTAACTCAGGAATCAAACCATACTTGATAAGATCGGCAGGTTCGACTTCACGCAATAGTTCACCAACATTTTTTGCGTCTTCTTTGCCGTGAATTTCAGCAGAGAAACCAATGCCGGATTTTTCAGAACGTTCGCGTATCACTTTTTCCAAACCAGCGAATGCACCACCGCAAATGAAAAGAATGTTACGTGTGTCGACCTGAATGAATTCTTGCTGTGGATGCTTTCTACCGCCTTGTGGTGGCACAGAAGCAATCGTACCTTCAATCAGTTTCAGTAAAGCTTGTTGTACACCTTCGCCAGACACGTCGCGTGTAATGGATGGGTTTTCTGACTTACGAGAAATTTTGTCAATTTCGTCGATGTAAACAATACCCATCTGCGCTTTAGACACGTCGTATTCGCAGCGTTGTAATAATTTCTGAATAATACTTTCTACGTCTTCACCAACATAACCCGCTTCTGTCAGCGTGGTGGCATCAGCAATCACGAATGGCACATTCAGCAAACGAGCCAAGGTTTCAGCCAGCAGAGTTTTACCGCTGCCTGTTGGTCCGATTAATAGAATGTTACTTTTGTTTAATTCAACATCGTCTTTCTTAGTATGGGTGCGCAATCTTTTATAGTGATTGTAAACCGCCACTGATAAGACTTTTTTTGCCTGGGTTTGACCGATGACGTATTCGTCCAGCGTCTTACGGATTTCCATAGGCGCAGGTAATTTGGGCATAGCTTCAGCTGGCGCGGCGTTTTTATCTTCCCCACCATCTTCGTTGATGATGTCGTTGCAGAGTGCCACGCATTCATCACAAACATAAACCGAAGGTCCTGCGATCAATTTGCGTACTTCATGCTGACTCTTTCCACAAAAAGAGCAATGGAATATTTTGTCTTTTCCACCGTTGCCGCCGCGTTGATCATTATTCATAGATAAAGCCTCTTCAGTTTACAAGCCGTTAAGTAAAGGTATGGTCAAATTAAAAAATTTCAACCCCGATACCTTGCAAATTCGTTAGCCCATATCTCATCGTAACACTAAGCTGGAGCCTTGGCAGGCGCCTTTTCAGTTAAACGATGACCCAGAATCTTGTCTATGATTCCGTATTCGAGTGCCCTTTCCGCACCCATGAAGTTGTCCCTATCTGTATCTTTTGCAATGATATCTTCTGGCTGCCCTGTATGCTTGGCCAGTATCTGGTTCAGGCGGGCGCGTATTTTGAGTGTTTCTTCTGCGTGAATGGCGATATCAGATGCCTGGCCTTGAACACCACCTAATGGCTGGTGAATCATGACGCGGGCATTGGGTAAGCAATAACGCTTACCCTTGGTACCGCCAGCTAACAGTAAAGCCCCCATGCTAGCACATTGACCCATACACATTGTGCTGACATCGGGTTTGATAAATTGCATCGTGTCATAAATCGCGAGACCAGCAGTAACGACACCACCGGGTGAATTGATATAGATGGAAATATCTTTATCTGGATTCTCTGACTCCAGGAATAGCAATTGTGCTACAACCAGATTAGCCAGATGATCATCGATAGGACCACCTAAGAAGATCACACGGTCTTTTAACAGTCGGGAGTAAATATCAAAAGCTCTTTCACCACGTGCTGTTTGCTCAACCACCATTGGAACTAGATTCGCTTCTATCGATTGATTCATGCTCACTTGATCTTTCCTTACTCTATATACTTTCATTATATATACGAATTTTGTTAGATGCGAATACCTTTTAATTCGGCATAACTCATGGGCTTAGTCACAACATTCACTCCTTCCATGAGTCTGTCCAAAACTTGATCTTCCATCACCTGTGCTTCAATGCCACCGCGTCTTTCTGGCATCGATAACCACTCAACCACTTCAGCTGGACTTTCATAAGCTGCAGCAATTTCCTGAATGCGTGCTTTAACTTTGCCTTCTTCAGGCTTGATTGCATTTTTCTTTGCATACTCAGCAATCAATAAACCCAAGGCGACGCGTTTTTGCGCCACATCGTTGAATGCCGTTAACTCTTCATGTGAGTGATGGCTGTGATCGTGCTGCTGATGCTGCGGATACACTTCATCATGAATGTTCTTGGCTTCGCGCTGCACCAGTGCCTTCGGCACTTCCAACGGGTTTTGTTCGATTAACTGCTTGAAAATTTGTTCTTTTAGCTTTTCTTTAACCAGACGATCACGCTCTTGCTCCAGAGAATTGCGGATTTGCTTGGTCATTTCAGCTTGCTCACCGCTCTTAATACCAAGACGCTTCACAAACTCGCCGTCCATTGGAGGAATATCCGCCTGGAAGACTTGTTTAACAGTGACATCGAATTCTATCGGCTTGCCAGCGCGGTCTTTGTCGCCAAAGTCTGCCGGGAAGCTCAGGTTTAAGTGCTTTTCATCACCTGCTTTGCAGCCAATTAAGGCATCTTCGAAGCCAGGCAGCATGACATGACTACCTAACTCCAGCGGGAAATTCTGAATTTTCTGGTCTTTGTTATCTTGACCTTCGAAGATGGCAGAGTAATCAATCACAAGACGATCTTTCGCTTCAGCTGGACGATCGACTAAAGTCCACTTGGTGTATTGCTTACGTAATTGATCAACCACACGGTTCAAATCTTCGTCGGTCACATCCACTACTGGTTTTTCCAGTTTATCCATCTTTAACGCGATATCACCAATTTCTGGCAACACTTCAAATGAAGCGATAAATTCCAGTGGTTGGTCTGCTAGTATCGATTTTGGTTCTACTTCTGGTGTGCTGACAGGATTGAGCTTCTGTTCGTTTAGTGCAGCATACAATGAGTCGGTAATAACTTTACTAATGGCTTTTTGGCGCATGTCAGCACCATAATGTTGTTTGATATAACTGACAGGTGCTTTGCCTGGACGAAACCCTTTAATATTTGCTGTTTTAGCAAATTGGTTTAATTGATCTGTGAACGCCTGTTCAACTTTGCTGGCTTCCACAACGATGGTCATTTTGCGTTCTACTTTACTTACGTTTTCAACTGAAACTTGCATAGTACACTCCGCCAAACATGCGAGAATTTATTGCGAAAGGAGAGACTCGAACTCTCACGGGTTACCCCACTGGAACCTAAATCCAGCGCGTCTACCAGTTCCGCCACATTCGCGTTTTATAGACAAAAGAATTGCCCTTTTTACTGGAGTTTTGACTAGTAATCAAGTGAATTTATTAAGAATTGCCCGATATAGGCAAACCGTTTATATTGATGAGATTGGCGATAACGGATAATGGTCAATTAACCTGCAGAAAAAGGAGTTTTCTATGCAAAGATCACCTAGTCAGGACGCGCTCGTGAATGCAACAACCCCCAGCACCACAACAGATGCCACCAGCACAGAACAACACCCATTAACTCAATCAGTAAACGCATCACCTGCAGATGAGTCGAATATAGCGGCCCACCCATCACCAAGACAAAGAACAAGCGAAGCACAACAGCCCGCGGACCCTGCCAGTTCATTCACTGAAACCGCAGAAAAAGTAAAAGACTACGTCAGAAAAAACTGCGCCCCAGCTCTCAGTATTTACAATGCCACCTTTCTCCCCTATGACGGCAGCTACCAAAGCAGCAACCGAGCCGCATTAGGCTTCACCGCTATCGGCGCAACCGCGTATGCGCGCGGCGACTCTACCATTGCCCTCGCCTCCACCGGACTTGCGGCCTACTTTGTTATTAGCAGCACTTGCCAACGCGGCTTTAGCGAATCAGTTAAAGCCTTTGTCACGACAAGCTCAAAAATCATTTCGGGTGCGTGTCGACTTGGCGTCTCATTTTTTAATGCAGTCAAAAACAAAGTCAATCGTGATCAAACTGCTGCAACACACAAAATGAAACAACCATAGTTTTTATCGAATTACTGCAATATGATTCGGATGATTGTTTATTACCCCAAGACTCCTTAACATAAGCGCAAATTTAGGGAGTCATGAACATGGGTAAGCTTAGTGAGTACGAACAACTACCAGACACGGATAACGGCAGCGAAGCAGTGCGCGAAAAAGCTGCTGCCGACATTGGTATCGCCAATCACATTGTAAAAGCAATCGATCTATTGGATCTTTCCGGCATCTTCGTCATGAATGGATTTGATGTTGCCAAACTATTGTTTGAGCACCTTGCGCGCTACATCATGCTTCCGGTTGCGGCGCTCTCCACGATTTTGTTTACCATTTTTTCCTGGCGACAGTTCTGCTTATCAAAAGATAAAGATGTAAAAGGTTTTTTGCTTAGCAAAGCTATTTTTGAAACATTAGGCGCGGGCGCCGTGAATGCTGCTGTCATTGGTGGATTGGTTTCCGCAGCATTTACCATCGGGCCGTATTTATTTGTCGCGGCGCTTGTCTCTAAAGCGCTGATGTATTTAGGCACTGGTATCTACTTCACTTATAAAGCCTATCAAAATCGCCACAACAAAGAGAAATATGAAAAATTCAAAAGTTACGCGATAGATAGCTGGGCTGGTTTTGCTGTCGGCATTTTTGCGGCGGCGACCGTGGTCACGGTCATTATTTTCCTGCAAACCGCTTTCTGGGCCATGGGCGCAGTGACCATGGCACTTGGTGCGGCGTTTGCTATATATAAGGCGGGCAAACATTACTATGACAAAAGAAAACTTGCTAAAGCGGCCATGGTGGTTAATGACGATGGTAATGAGAAGAACCACGACGAGCAACATGATGCCAAAAAAACGCTAGGCATGAACAGCAAACGGGTTGTTGCTGTCTTGCAAACGCCAGAGGGTCAGTCTGGTGATAATTGCTCACTATCTGATTGCGAATACACTGAAGCACATGCCCATGCCAGCAATAGCGTTTCTGGTTTCGACTCAAAGAAAGATAGCAAGAATGATCCGGTTCGTGTTGAAACAGCTCAAAGTAGTGATAAGCAAGATGTGGCTAAGCTCTCATCAAGCGAAGGAGAAGCGCAGAATGACGATGAACTGACTTACGATGAATACAAACGAGTAATGCATCTATAACCCAAGGAGGAACCAATGAGTTTTTTACAGGAGTTTAAAGCGTTTGCCATGCGCGGTAATGTCGTAGATCTAGCTGTTGCTGTTGTGATTGGCGGAGCGTTTGGGAAAATTATTTCCGCTATGGTGGATGGTATCATCATGCCATTAATCGGTTTGTTACTTGGCGGAATCAATATTGCTGATAAAACTTTTGTATTCGGCCAGGCGACGATTAAGTGGGGCTTGTTTCTGCAGTCTGTGATCGACTTTACTATTATTGCGTTTTCGATTTTTGTTGCCTTAAAGCTGATTAATACTTTACAAGCCAAAAAAGATGCCGCACCGGCGGTAAAATCTGATGAAGTGATTTTGTTAACGCAGATACGTGATTTGTTGCAAGACAGGAAATAACACAAACCTCAATCTCACCTTTTCCCTCACCCTGTCCCTCTCCCGCAACCACCGGACGTAAACTACGCCGCAACACGGGGCGGGAGAGGGAACCTGCTAATTCACGTTTGAGTTTACTCCACTAGCGCCATTCGCGGTGTCATAGACGTAAACTATGCACAGTTAAAATAAATAATCACAACTAGTAAACAAACTCAAGCAACACCGACACACCACCGTGACAAAATGCCAATATCAAAGCACCAACTCATACACAAAATGATTATAATAAAAGATTACCCCACAAGTTAGCAGCATCTTTGCCCAAAAATCCACGACATGACTAAATTCAGCTAACTGATATACCACCAAAAGACATGAGCAGCAGACAGTCTATAGCGTCTAGCATAATGACAAACGAGGGCAAATAAATTATCATGGTTTAACTCGTAACCAACAGGGACAGGCAGTCATGAATAGCAAAGCCGACATTCTCAATGACGAACAATCCTACGACGACTCTGGACTTGAAGATGCGATTGCACCCGCCCTACCGCCCGAAGCTTTCAGAAATGGTCGTCATTTAACAGTAGCACTCAATCAAATCGCAAGCGTTGGTCAGCATCAACCCGCAGCTATTGCTGAACTCATTGCAGACACATTACTGCATATGCGTGCAGATTATGCGACCAAGCTCGATCTAATTAACACCGCCATTCAACACAACTTTTTTAAACCTTCCAGCTACTTCAAACATTATTTCTCCATGATTGCCGTTCGCGCTCAGCTGGCCATGAATTATGTCTTACACACAGCTGATCAACCGCATTTACCTAACTGCCTGGAAGCTGAACGTATTTTGCATGAAACCAAGAAAGCCATTCGTGATTCAAAAGCCAAAATTATCCTTTGCTAATTAACTGTCATGATCATGCAGAACGGATAAACGCGAGCGTTTATCCGTTCTGCATGTTAGAATCCGCTCCATTATTTTTAAGTGAGCGACTACAATGACAAGACTCTCCACTATCGAACTATTCAAAGAAAGCATGAAGTTTTCCGCTGGTCATTTTGCCATTTTCTCCAGCGAAGTCAGAGAAAACCTGCACGGTCATAATTACAATGTCTGCACCTCTTTCACCACGATTATTGAAGATGAAGGTTTATCATTCGATTATCGTTACTACAAACAAAAAGTCCGCTCCATCTGCGACAGCTTAAATGAAATCACTTTGCTGCCCGGCAAATGTAAATACTTAACATTCGAAACAGATGGCGCTTATACCAACGTGATTTTCAATCACGAAAAAATGATTTTCCTGAATCGCGACATCAAAATCCTGCCATTGTTTAACATCACCGTTGAAGAACTCTCGAACTGGGTATTAAATCAAATCTTGCTTGATAGCGCCGAGTTGGAACAAAATAAAATTCAGGCAGTCAAAGTCAAAGTATTTTCAGGCCCAGGTCAATCAGGATCGGCAGAATGGAGAAAGGAATGACGAAATATCTTGTTATCACTGGCGGCAGCCGCGGCATTGGTAAGGCGGTGATAAAGCGTTTCTTACAAGAAGGTTGGCAGGCAGCTAACCTTTCTCGCACACCCTGCGACATTGCAGGCGTCACCAATTTCAGCATTGATTTAAGCGCCAATGACTGGCATGAAGAATATGGCGCTGCTATTCGTGAATTCGTGCAAACAGCAGAACGCATCTGCCTAGTTAACAATGCATCTGCCCACGATAAAGATAATGTTGAAACACTGGCACCTGATGCTTTTCGCCAAACACTGAACGTCAACCTGGTTTCAACACTCACCCTGACACAACTGCTGATTCCAGCGATGAAAACAGGTTCCTCTATTATTTATATTGGGTCTACCTTATCTGAAATGGCAGTCGCCAATCGCTTTTCCTATGTCACATCAAAACATGCACTAGTTGGCATGATGCGCTCCACCTGTCAGGACTTGCAAGGCAAAGGTATTACAACATGCTGCATTTGCCCCGGTTTTGTTAATACACCCATGCTGACTGATCATGTTGGTGCAGAGGTATTGAATCGGTTAATGAAAAGCAAAGTCACCGCCGGCCGCATGATTGAAACTCCAGAGATTGCCGAATTCGTTTATTTCTGTGCGAATAATCCTGTGATCAATGGCGCCGTGTTACACGCTAACCTGGGACAAATTAACAGCTAAGATTTTACAAAAGGATTTTGTATGGATACCACTATCACCATGTCAGCCCCACTGCACGATTACCTAGTGAAACACTCCGTGCGTGAACACGCCGCCTTAACTGAGCTGCGCCGGGTGACACATCAATTGTCTGACGCCATGATGCAAATTTCACCGGAACAAGGTCAGTTCATGAGTGTGATCGTGCAAATGCTTAAAGCTAAAAAGACTTTAGACATTGGCACGTTCACTGGTTACAGTGCATTAGCGGTGGCATTGTCATTACCAGTTGACGGCAAAGTGTATGCATTTGATGTCAGTGAAGACTGGACTAACATCGCCAAAAAAAGCTGGCAAGCTGCAGGTGTTGCCAACAAAATTGAATTGAAATTAGGCCCAGCTGATCAATCACTGCAAGCGCTACTAGATCAACACCAGGAAAATACATTTGATTTTGCTTTCATCGACGCTGACAAATCTAACTACGATATTTATTACGAGTTGGCACTTAAATTAATCAAGTCTGGCGGCGTCATTGCCGTGGACAACGTGTTATGGTCAGGCGCTGTAGCCGATCCCGCTGTGCATGATAAATCTACTGAATCCATACGCGCGCTTAATAAAAAAATTCACGGCGATCAGCGCGTGAATGTTTGCATGTTACCGATAGGTGATGGAGTCACTCTCGCCATCAAAAAATAAAAGGATTTATCAATGAAAAAACTGTTACCTCTGTTATTACTTGGCACTCTCTCCACTGCATTACATGCGGAGACAGACTTCACTTACCAGAATAAACCGATCTCAACCGCTTGCTTTGCAAAAATGCTGGGGCCTGAGAAAACTCAAGATGTCGTTACTTTAGCATCTTGTGCAAACGTAAACGCTGACAAGCTTACAGAACATGTACGCTATGCAGTCATAGGCAAAGATGGCAATAAATTTTTTATCGTCACTCATCAAAACTATGGCGGTTCGGGTGATTTTTCTAATGCAGTGTGGGTGGAGAAATCCGCTGACAGTTTAAAATTATTAAAAACGCTCGCTAGTGGCGATCGCTGCAACAAGGGCGTGCAAGCAACTGGTATTTTTCAATATAACGTACATCTGACACCAGTTGGCTTAGTTAACATGGGTTCAGGTGCAGCGTTAAATCTTGGTTATCGCGACCTTGATGACAGCGCATCTTCTTGTGTAGCACAAGCTGTTTATGTTTTTAATCCCAAAACGGCGTCCGCGAAATTAAAAGAAGTGACATTCAACCATAAACCACTGGTGATGGAAAAATGGGTATTAGACCTTAATTTTCAATACTGCTTTACCAGGCTCTATAACTCTTTCCTGGAACGAGGCCAAATCAGCCTGAACCAAATAGATCTGGACCGTTTCAAGAACCAGTTTGAAGGCATTTGCATGCAGAGCGGGCGCTAATACCCGCTCTGTAAAATCAAGGTTTTATACGACATTTTCGAGAACATCGCATTTCCTGGTTTATAATAGATAAATTCCCTATCGCACACACAAAATAAGGAACTATCATGAAAAATAATAAAATCAGTGCATTAGTGATTGCAGCGTTAATTCTCTCCCCTGTTTCCGTTGTGTTAGCAGACACCACACCAGCTGCAGCAACCGCTGCAACAGGCACACCTGCTGAAACCATGAAACAGAAACATGAAGAAATCGTGCAAAAACGCGCAGAAATTAAAAAAATGCACGAAGAAAACAAACAAAAACGCGCTGAAATGCGCAAAATGCATGAACAAATGAAACAAGACAAATTATCTGACTTAAAAAGCCAAACACCAGCTCAGTAACTAAGCCTCGAACATCCCGCGCGCGAGCGCGGGATAGCTCTTAGTCTATCGTCACTGACTCTTAATACGCCTTGGATAGATTGACTCTACTTCCAGTGGAGGGTATTGATAATTCTCTTGAATTCGATGATTGAACCTGGAAATCTCAAGCACGCATTGCCCAATTTCATCTACTCCTTTTTGGCCGGTTGTCATCGCAACTGAAACACCCGACACAACCATTGCTACGCCGAGAGACATGGCAATCACAGATAGTGGCGACAGGACACCCAATGAAAACCAGCCTAATGCTAAAGCACCAGCAAATATCGCCACACCAGCAATAGCAACCCCCAATGATTTACGCCTGCGTGAAATCGCCGGTTTACCTAGCGTATTCACCGATAGCATTGCCATGAACTTTTCAGCATGTTTAGCGGGGTCAGCCAACAAGTCTTTCGTGACGATCAACCAGTTAGTATAGAACTTCGTATCAAAGGACTTCGACTTGCTACGCAAAGAATGTCTATATTCATTTTCTATATCTTGCTTGAATAAATTCACCAACGGCACAACTAACAAATTGGGATTAGCATATTCTAATTCTCTATTCAACTCATCGCGAGCTTTGCCAAACGCATCACCTTCAATCCTTACCAATTGCACCTCATTGATAAAATCAAATATAGGCTCAACATCTAAAGCATCGTCCAGCGTGTATTGATTAGCCACGCGTGGATTAGGAAATACATTTCCAAAAATGTCGTTCTTTTGGATTTGCTGCAACACTTCAGGTTCATCAAGAAAATGATCCGTGAGAATTTGATTTTCTATCAGCTCAGCTAAATAGGTTTCACCTTGTTGACGTAACGCCAGATGATATAGCTGCGCCACTGCATGCAACTTGCGATAATATATTCTCACGGCCTCATCATCAGCATACCCATTGCGCTGCTCAAGACTCAAAAGAACATTCGCGACATGCTTATTAAATGCAGCAATACATTTTCTAACCAGAAGACTTTGATGATGCAGAATCGTTTCATCATGCACACGCACTACTTTCGCGACTTGGTTAGCCAGATTTCGCAACAACCATCTAGGTTCAAAATTATATTGATGAACGTACAGCTCAGTCGATGTTACCTTTTCTGCAATTTTCTTTTTATGTTGCGCGAAATACTCAAGAATTTTTCTAAAGTTTTGATAGCTGCGCGTAGTGATTTGCAAACCAATAGGCTCAAGTGCAAACAGCTTTGCGATCAGATTTTCAATCGATTCCACAGTGAGAGCATTATCATTGAAGTTGAAAGCACGAACAGCATGCAGAACCGAGTTAACGGCGTCCACTTTTTTCTTGATCTGCTGGCTTTGCTTTTGTGCCTGTTCACATTTAGAGGTGAGCTCCCTGATGTTATTTCTTAGTACCTCTTTTTGAATTTGTCTGTCATAGACGCGTATCTCTTCCATTTTACGATCCAAATCGCACTGGTGTCGCGCAACCAGTTCTTCCAGAGATGGAATGAACTGACAAATTTCTTTATCTATTCGGATATCAGGAAATGCTGACTGCCATGAACGGATTAATTCAGCATTGAATGGCAGCCCTAATGCTGTCAGCTCATTTCGTGTAAAAGTTTTACGAGTCTCCATAACATCCCCGCGCCATTATATTTGCTCATGTTTTACGCACATCTGTCCGGTTTAAATCTGGCTCACATTCGCATTACATCGCGAAAAATTCATGATATGATTCGCGTCTTTTTGTAGCCAATTTTTTAGCAACTGGAGGATTTATGCGATGAAGAAAGATATTACCCCATATAACCTTAGCTTCAACCACCGTCTTGTTTTCGTGGGCTTCGGCAGTGTTGGCCAAGCAGTTTTACCACTTATTCTCAAACACATAAAGATAGATCCAGCGAACATTACCATCCTGTCCAAGAAGGACGATGGTCGCCATATCGCCGAAAAATACGGCATCAAATTCATTCAGACATCCGTGTTGCCAGAAAACTATAAACAGTTACTGAGCGACAACCTCAAGGCCGGCGATTTCTTGCTGAACCTGTCAGTGGATGTCTCCAGTGTTGAGTTAATCAAGTACTGTCAGGACAATGACATACTGTATCTCGACACCTGCGTCGAACCATGGACCGGCGGTTATATCGACAATAACCTGCACGCTTCCAGTCGATCAAACTATTCCTTACGCGCAGCCGCGCTTGCCTTGAAACAACCAGGCAAAAAAGCCACCGCAGTGTTAACTCACGGCGCCAACCCAGGCATGGTTTCCCACTGGGTAAAACAAGCTCTGCTAAACATGGCCGCTGACACCAAACTCGAAGTGAAAGAACCCACGACTCGTGAAGAATGGGCGAAGCTGGCACAACAATTAAATATTAAAGCCATTCACATTGCTGAACGTGACACGCAGGTTTGCAAAGTCGCCAAAAAACCAGGCGAATTTGTCAATACCTGGTCTTGCGACGGCTTTGTTTCTGAAGGCTGCCAACCAGCTGAACTCGGTTGGGGTACGCATGAACGTACCATGCCGGCACACGCCAGCGAACACGAAACAGGCTGCAAGAGCGCGATTTATGTAAATCGCCCAGGTGCCTCCATGCGCGTTCGTACCTGGACACCAATTGCAGGCGCGTTCCATGGTTTCTTGATTACTCATGCTGAAGCCATCTCTATCCCTGCGTACTTAAGCGTGAAAGAAGGCGACAAAGTGGTTTATCGTCCAACCTGCCATTACGCTTATCACCCATGCAACGACGCTGTATTATCCGTGCATGAGCTCGCTGGTCGCGAATGGGAACAACAGCCAGAACAACGTCTGATTTTTGACGAAATCATTGATGGTATGGACGAACTTGGCGTGCTCTTAATGGGTAACGCAAAAGGCGCTTACTGGTATGGTTCGCAAATTTCAGTACATGAAGCACGTGAATTAGCACCTTACAACAACGCCACCAGCATGCAGATTTCAAGCTCGGTGCTCGCCGGTATTATCTGGGCGATGGAAAATCCAGAGCGCGGCATTGTTGAACCAGAAGAAATGGATTACAAACACGTGATCGAACTCGCAAGACCTTACATGGGTAATTTAGCCGGTCACTGGACCGACTGGACCCCAATTCAGGAACGCGAAAAGCTGTTCAGCGAAAACATCGTCAAAGACGATCCATGGCAGTTCAGCAATATCTTAGTGAACTAAATCGTGGCCCGGGTAAGCGCCTTGCGCGCTTACCCGGGAATACTTTTTCACACATCAAAACATCAAACCAAAAAAAAGCCCTTCAATTGAAGGGCTTTTTTATAACTCTTTGATAGAGCTCCCGGACCAACACGCTGTGCGCGTTGGTCCGGGCTACCTAGTTTAGTTTAGCGCTTTTTTGCTGGACGCTTGCGCAGTTTTCTTGGACCGTGTGGCCCTCTACCTCTTGGCATGATTATACCCTCCACGAAAATGTACCATCATACACGAATTTAAATTATAATAAATAATTAGAATTAGATAAGAATTCGCAATGAAAAAAATCCTCTTTCGCAACAACATATTCGTAAAAAAATCAAGTATTCACGGTTATGGCGTATACGCCGGAAAAACCATCAAAAAAGGTGAAATCATTGAAGAGTGCTATGTCTTGATTACCCGCGGCAAAGACTCCGCGCTAGAAGATTACTACTTCGATGCAAAAGGTAAATACGCCCTCTTGACCGGTTTTGGCATTATCTATAATCATGCTGAGAATGAAAACGCAAATTACTTCATCTACCCCAAGCGCAAGCTGGCGGTGATCAAAGCAAAACGCACCATCAAAAAAGGTGAAGAAATCACGGTTTTTTATGGAGATGATTGGTTCAAGGATAGAAAAGTCAAACCCAAGTAATACAGATAACACGGGAATACTTCATGTTTACCAATCGAGAATTTGTTGTTCCGCAACACGTGATTGATGTACTTCCAGTTAACTTCCCCGAAACACCCGAACAAGTCATTGCGCTGTTAACGAAAAACCTGATGGCGCAAGAGAGCTCTTTGTCGTTTGTTGCTGAGAAGATAAGAGAAAGTCAGCTATATCAAGATTTGAAATCAACACTTGAAAATCACCCCGCGCAAATGACAACTAGCGAACTCATTTGTTACGCCGTGGGCACCGCCAACAATGCCAAAGACATGGAACATGTTTTAAAGCAATTAGCCACACAACAGGATGTCGCATCCACCCTGACTGATCCAATCAATTACATGCAGTGGTTTGAATGCATGCCGCGGCTCTACCGGCACGCTCTGTTTTTATTTTACTGGGAGACAGATCGCTATCGATCTATACGGGAAAAAAGCAGCAAAGGTTGTATGCAGTTAACACCGCACGAATTTTTCTTTGTGTTGTTTGAAGTGCATTATCATGTTACCAAACTACGCCGACAAGACAGTGACATTGAAAAATACCTAGGATTTATCAACCAATATTTTGGTCATGCTGATAAAGCATTTGAGCTAGCTTGCCATATACCAAAGTATTACCTGCTTCGTCTTGTTTGTGATTTGCATATCAATGGCAGCAAACTGTCAAACATGGCCACCGACTGGATGCTGACACCCAAGACAGAAACCGAAATAGCATTGCATGCCATGTTTACTGGCAATGTTAAAAAGCTGGATGCTGAGCAACTACGCGCGGCAATTTTGGTGCTGAGAAATCAATACACAGGTGTTGATCCTGTCATTCATTGCCTGCAAGGGCTAGAGGTGACGGCTGCATTTGCAGATGAAACCCTGCCACCAGTAGAACAAGCTAAAGCTTTGCGACTAGGGGCGAAAGACAGCATATACATCAATCTTGCCAGTGCTGACTTCGCCGGCCTGGATTTAAGCAGAGCGAATCTTGAATATGTATTCGTATTACCGCCTAAGCTTAGTCTTCAAGCCAAATGGAGAGAACTGGATCGTGATAAATTAATAGCGGGCTCGGGTAAATATTATTGGAAAGATATTGATGCTAGCCATGTTGTCAATTTTGATGGTGCGATTTTACAAGGTACGCGTTTACCGTATTGCCTGGGCTTAACCCAAGTCAGCCTGCTGGATGCACAATTGACTGACTCAACTATTTTTGAATTTCCATTGTTATGCCCGCGATTCAGACTGAACCAGTCGCTTTTTACATGCGATGATGCTGATCAGCGCATTGCTTTCTTGAGTGCGCAAATAACGAAGGTACAACAGAATATTGAGCTCATGCTAAAACTACCATTACAAGTGCCGTTTATGTATGTTGCGAAAGTAGATAAAGAAGATCCACTGCATCACAAAAACCTGAAATCTAAACACGTGGCGGCTCAATTGGTAGCGCAATACATTTCGGCGGTTGCAGATGAGGAAGTTGCCAATGCGATTTACGATGCTGCATTTTCGCATCCATTATTCATGCACGAAAGGAAGCTATCTGCCATGGCTAATAAAGCACTGCTTTTCGCTTTGCCTAGAAAACTAGACTTTTTGAATTTAGTGCATTTTAGTGATAGTCAGAATTATTTTCTGGCGGCTAAAGAAAAGAGGGAATACTTATTAAGCGAGCAGGGAGACGGACATGAGATGCTCGGTTTGAATTGACCATTCACCTGGATCTCATACAGAGCTGTATGAGATCCGGGTTATGTGTTGACGCTAGAGACTTATTTATTTTTCCCTCACCCTATCCCTCTCCCGCAATCACCACCATCGACTACGCCGCGACACGGGGCGGGAGAGGGGACCTTCTAAATCGCATCTCTGCAATTATCTCGTAAAAATACCAATATCATTCAAGTGAAGGGGAACCCTCAAAGACGCATGGCTACAATTATCTCGTAAAAATACAACAGAGTGATGTTAGTGAATATATCGCAACAGAGTTTAGTAGGTCCCCTCTCCCGCCCCGTGTCGCGGCGTAGTCGATGGTGGTGATTGCGGGAGAGGGACAGGGTGAGGGAAAATGAAAAAGCTTATGATTTGAAATGAATATGAATCCCATGCAACCTGGACTCGGTACGCGCAGCATCTGGCGTATTGGTTAATCCGGCAAAGAGTGCAGAGACTTCCGAAGCAGCAGAGCAAATTAAAGCGGTTTGCGCGTCATAGACAACATCTATCAATCTAATAAACAAATGCACAATATTCTTCGATTGAGTCTTCAACACCGGCACATGACTTAACAAGATAATCTTATAATCAGCCACCAACGCCAAATAATCTTGCTGACTGCGCGGAATATTGCACAGCACATTAAAATCAAACCAAATCACTTCATGTGTACGCTTGATAAAAGGAATCTGACGGTCATGAATCAGCAGCGGTTCCGCTATCAACTCATGCCCATGCGCAACACGCTCAAACACATCCGCCATGTCTGACTCTGCCTTAGCATCATCCGGCGTAAAATAGACACCGGTTTTTTTCAACTGTAATAACCGGTAATCTTGTTGCGACATCAGATGCATCACGCGCATATGCTGTTTGATTAAATCAATCGCGGGTAAAAACGAGGTACGTTGCAAACCATTTTTATATAAGTCGTCCGGCGCGGAGTTAGAAGTCGTGACAAAACAAATCCCTTCATTGACCAATGCTTGCAGCAAACGCGCTAACAGCATGGCATCCACAATGTCACTCACCACAAATTCATCAAAACAAATGACACGGTATTTCTTCGCAAAATCTTTAGCGATAATTTGCATGGGATTCTTGCTACCTTGCAAGGCCCTTAATTCCTGATGAATCTTTTGCATAAAAGCATGAAAATGTAATCGCAGTTTTTGCGTAAATGGCAGTGAATGATAAAAACAATCCATCAACAGCGTCTTACCTATCCCTACCCCACCCCAAATATACAAACCTTGTGCAGGCTTAGGTTTACGTAAGCGTAATAGACCCAGTGATTTTTTATGTTGCTGAAGTTGATCGGAAACCGCTTGAAATGCCTCCAGAGCAGCGAGCTGCTCTGGATCCGGTTGAATATTACCTTGCTGGCATTGTTGTTGATAGTAATCGCGTAAAGTCATCTTAATGTGCAAACATTATTTTCTGTCGCCCATTAAGCGCAACATAAACAGGAACATGTTAATAAAATCGAGATACAAATTTAACGCACCAAGTATCGCTAATTGATTTGAGTACATACCTTGATTGGCAAGTTCCTTGATCTTCTGTGTGTCATAAGCAGTGAGTCCTGCAAAAATCAGCAACCCAATAACACTGACACCCATTTGCATGGAGTTGCTATTTAAGCTCGGGAAAAAATATGACAGCAGCATAAAACCAATTAAACCAAACAAAGCCATGTAACAAAACGAACCTATAGGCCCAAGGTCTTTTTTTGTGACGTAGCCCAAGAAGCTCAACCCGCCAAACCCAATGGCCGTGGTACCAAAGGCAGAGGCAAGACTAGCTTTTGTGTAGACAGCAAAGAAGACTGAAAACGTTAATCCCGTGATCGCTGAGTACATGATAAACGTAATACCGGCAGTTGCCGCGCTGATACGATTAATCATCGCAGAGAGAAAAATAACAGAACCGAATTGAACGACGATAAGACAAATCAGAAATGCATTGTTGGAAAATATTCTGGTCACCAGCTCTTGATTGTTACCAACGTGATAAGCAACCGCACCAGTCACCAACAATCCAAACATCATCCAGCCATAAACACGACTCATGAAACTGGAAAGCACTTGGCTGTTAGCACCATACGCTGCAAAAGCACGCGAATCTCTAGGACGCATATTCATTCTTGAACTCCCTCCAATTGAATATTAAACATCACCCATCATTATACGTGATTATGTTTGAGGCAACAAACTGTATAAAGCCGCGCCCAACGTCCAGTCTATATCTTGATGATTTATCTGATTAGAGATCGTTAAATCATCATCCGTCAGGTGATATTCTTTATAGATTAAACGCTCGATAAACACACCGTTTGCGCAATCAGTGGAAAGGTATTTTTCCGGGACATCTGGATATTGCGTCTTGAGCGAATCCCATTGCTGCGAGCAGATATTATTGATGTGCTCTTCCAGCGTGATGTCATTTGGTCTGGTATCTGGATCAAAGAAGGTATAGTCATAATAAATACCAGAATAGGCAACGAACGACGTGCCCTGTGTAATTGGTAAGGTTTTAGTTAATTTTCTGGCGATCAGATCCAGATAGGTAGAAGCACACGTATTAAAATTAAATGCACCGTTGACGGTATTATTTAATTGGTACCCAGGCGGATAACAGGCTGGTGCATTCGCCGTCTGGTTCATCGCTTCGCGAATTTGATCTTGCCCTAAACCCAAAAAGCTGACCGCATACACGCGATACTCATGACCACCAATCGTCACATTCACAATATCAGAAGGTACTTGTGTTTGTTCATTCGTCGCAAAAGCAATCTCTGCTGAGGCACCGCCAACATCCGCACTGCCTACGGTACGCTGGTGATTTTGAAAAGTTCCCAGTAAATAATTCACATCTAACCAGCCATATAAGGCTTCCATTTGTCCGGTAATGGTTTTGATGTCTTGAATCGGGAATTGATAATGCGCAGTCATGTAAGCGCGAACGTTTTGGTAAATCGCTTGTTGTTTATCATCTGGCAACAAACGCATACCAGCGGTTGCCATGATGCTGACCGGTACACTGGTTTGCGCAATACCGTGACTGCCAAGATAGGCGGCGGCATCGTCTAAAATTTTCTGAACGGCTGTGCTTGCCTGCTCAGGGTGATCGGCATAACTGGAAAGACCTGGTTTATCTGAAGAAGAGAAGGCAATGCTTAACTCAGGAATCGCCGCCGTGGGATCATATTCAAATAAATACAAACGTGAGCCAGTACTGCCACCATCAATAAAAATGGTGTATTTATCGTTTGTCGCTGCCTGCACATTCCCAGCGCCCAGTAAAACGCAAAAAATGATGGCTATAGTCTGCTTGATACCCTTTAACATGCTTGAGTTCCCGAAAGAAGATTAACGGTTAGAAAGTGGCGCATGCTACGCCGTCTAGCCACTGAATTCAACTCATCTAATCAACATCTTGCGAGAACTTCCATATTATCATTGTCTTAATAGTTAGTTAATGTTATCAGTTTAAGATGTAACGAGAATGCACATAAATGCGCAATAATTAATCAATCGAGTGGTGAGTCATGCAGAGATTCCAAGAGTCTGATAATAAAGGCAAAAAAATCAATTTACGCGATGCATTAACAAATTTGTCCATTGCGCAGTCTACGCTAACGCTAGGCGAAGATGACAACGCCCCACTATTAACCGCTAACGATTATCAAAAATTTCTGACCGAGCTCGCGCAGAAGCGTCATGGTTTTGTTACTAAAAATCATCCATTCAGACTGTTATTCAAAGCTCAGCGAGGCAATGAGCAAGCGCTGTTAACCGGGTTAGCAAACTACCTGCACACACTACCCAAAGACACCGCGTTTCCCGCGACACACCTTACCCTGGCAGGCTTAGGGTTCCAGGTAGAAACATTAAAAAAAATATTATCTCATTACACACGAGCTGGATTACCAGCCATTGTCATTCACGATGATGCTCGCGACTCAGATACTGATAAAGAAGCAGCTGAATACGATGCCTTAGTCGCAGATGTCATCGAAGATCGAATCTATGACAACATAATCGTTGATCTAGCATTACCTTCAAAATATCGCCAATCTACACTACAAAACGACCTGGACGTTGCTTATGAAAATCGACGAGCCGAGCTAAACTGCAATCAACTAAGCGGAAACACAGCTGCGCCACTGGAACCAAAACGAAGAAATCCGAACTCCGCTATTCGCACTCGTCAACCCGTTAACATGGGCGCGCTGGATTACGATGTCGAAATGCAGCAGCAAGTAGAAGTAGCACTACCGGCAGAAGAACCCATTGATCAACCTGACATTGAACCCCCTGCTTTATCAAAAAGCTTTTTGACCAAAGCAGAATTCGTCGAAATGGTTAAGGCGGGATTGGATGATAAGGTATTTAGCCTGGAAGATAAACTGAACATCCCAAGGTTTAATTTCAATGCTGCCGAACAATTATGGAATACCTGGACTGGCAGCGTAGAACAATTAGATGATGCAAGCTTTAAGCTATCTTCATCAGCCTGCAAAGCATTATTAATGCATTGGCCGCAATTTCAATTTGGATTGGACTTATTGAATCTGCCGGCTGGTTTTAAACTGTTTAAGAGAATAATAAAGAGTAAACCGGTATATGAAATCGATTTCAGCCCATCTGATCAATACACTGATGTAGATCATCCTCTAAAAGTTCGCACCACCCCTGCACCTAGCATCCATTCAATCACAGAAAAAGCCATCAAGACATGGCGCGAACAACGTGACCAAACAAATGAAGCGCATCAATTCCTTGCGCAGTGGTCATTTAGCGTGATTGAACCTGTAAAATATAATCGCGACACCAATCAAGCATTCGGCAAGTATTTCTCGCAATTATTGCGCTTACCCAAACCCGTGCTTCAACAATTACTCATTTTAGTACAAGCTGGCGATGTCAGAACATTCGACACGATTAACACTTTTGATGCCCCGCTGTTTGAATATTTATTAAAGAACTATGCTTGCATAGAAGCCAACCCAGAAGCAGCTAAAGATGACTTGCGTCGATTATTCGATTTAGATCGCAAATATACCGAACTGTGCAACTATCTTGATGCAATAAAACAGCATAAAGTAACCGTCAAAGAAACTGGTTTGCTTGAGACCTTAGTCAAACATGATAGCCAGATAAATAATAAAGACGAACTGTTACACCTCATTCAGGTTTTAGCGAAAGATTTTCTAAATGCCAATACAGATGGATTGCTACAAGTCTATATAGAGTATGGTTACCGAGGACTCTATGCCATCTATAATCTTGTTAGTCAGCACCCCACAGCATTTGGTACAGAAAATCCAGCGACGGCGTTACTACTTGGTAACATGCCATCATTAGTTCCATTAATCAGAGAACGTAGTCATTACGACCATGCATTAGCCGCCATCTCCAGCTTTAATCAAGCAAAGCGAACCTGGTTTAACACTCTACTGACACAGCATTGTGATGCACAGCAGACAGATGACTTACCACGCTTGGTTCAGTCTTTCATGTCATTCAACACCGCCATCGGAGTGAATGGTGATGCCTTTACCTTACCAGCAGCATGCCCATTATCTGGCATCAAAAGCATGCCGACCGCGTTATCTCGTTGCGAAAAATTAATCGCGTCCAGCAGAGTTGACGACAGACTCACCACCTGGAAAAAAATCGAGAACTACGAAGGCAGCGAGTTAGATGGCAATGGTTTTGTCAGGGCACTACGCGAATCCTCTGAGAATGGTAAAGAATGGGCGTTCTTCATCCCAGAACAAAATATCAAATTAAGCGGGCTCAACAGCAAAAGCGGTGTGTACAACACGCAGAGCAGCTGGAGATCACTGCATAAGAATCCACCGGACAAGAATGTACGCCGCGATTTCTTCCGTTATGTTGCCTACCAACATGAAGATTGTCAGCTGCCTCTGGATTTCTATACAGAAGCAGATCGCCTGATTCAACAAAGCGAATTATCAGAACAAGTTAAAAGCGCATTATATGCTTTAGTGGCCGATGCGACGACTTCACAAGCAAAAATAGCACCCGCCATCATTGGACTTGCGCCGCTGAAAGATCTTGAGAATATCATTGTATTATTACAGCAACGTAAAGATATCAAACTCCCGCTAACTAATATCGTTGTCGTTAGCGCTGAAGCCATGCGCATTCATATGCTGGATTTGATATTAGGCTTAAGATCCATTCCGCCTTTACCAATTCTCAATAAGGTATGCTTATTCGTCGCGAATAAAACTCCCGATATGGCCACTGCGCTTAGCAACAGCTTACTGTTGAAGTCATTATTAGATAACCTCACCGAATGCACAACGGCATATGACTCTGCGGTTTATACAGGCCTGAACGAATACACCAATGATGACTTCGCTCAAGGCAAGCTCTTCTCAAACTTTTTAAAAGCAGTCAAACTGATAAAAGTCAAAACACAGAAAAACCTACCATTAAGTCGTGCTTTAGTGACGCTGGTAAGCAAATTTAGTCTTGAAAATAAGTTCAGCAAACATGAAGCGCAATTAACTGCTATATTAGACAAAATCAATGACGTGAAAGGCAAAGATCAAGTCAGACATCTATGTGATGTTTTGGCCAATATCGCATTAAAAGACCCCACGACTGATCGTCACATCAGAAAGCCATTATCTATCAAAGATTTCGAAAGAATCATTTCAGCCTTTTGCGAGCAAGCCGCCGAATTGAAAAGCAAGAACCAGATATTTCAATGGCTAGCTTTATACGTCAAAAACCATGATTCATTAATTAAATACTTCCCCGCGGATTATTTTGATACGAGGCAACTGAAAAATACTGCGGAGATGAATCATGAAGATAAGGATAAATTACTGGCGTTGTTCACGGCAGAACAAACCAAAAAAATCATTCAAGCCTTGTTAAAATTCAACAGCCATGAAGATGCCGCGATTTATTCATTAATCGTGCTCGAAATGGAAAACACCGCTAAAAAACTGGACTTGAATGAGCGCGCTCTGTTTGCCGAAAACATTATAAAACTTTGCGAACAACATGATACCGAAAGCCAAGCATTATGGAATTTATTAAGAATTAATATAAAACTCACGCCGCATGGTGTGGAAGACCTCAACTCCATCATGGAACATGCGAGCAACAGAGTTGAAAAACAAGAAGGCAATATTGCCTTGTTATGTCAAAAAGCCGCTATTTTTATTTCTGATACAGCGCCCGCATTAACGGCAATTGAATGTAGCGACAAACCTAATGTTCATATCAATGCGATAAACAAAAGCGATTTATTATCATTAGCCGCCAAATTCATACTAAAAGCAACCGATGCAGATTTTAATGGCGTTTACCCCACAGAAGACCAACCTGTTGGCCGGATAGCCTTCACCCGCAGCGATAACAAACCATATCAAGATTATGCGGATTTCACTCAGCGCATCAATCAGGCATTTGATGCGAGCGCCATTCAACAGCCTAGAGAGGCTGGCCGCATTGATTTCTATAGCTACCTTAAGCAAATAGAAGCGATATTAGCTGCCACACAGACTGCCGCGACACTTGCCAGAGTCAATCTCGACGAAACAATTAAACTGAAAGAGCGCCTGCTGAATCTTAGCAGAGATAACAACTCCAAGGTCGATCAAGACAGATCAGAAGCTATCATTAATTTTCATGGCGCACTGCTCGCGAATAAAGACAATGAGCCATTTAAAACGGTTTTAGCCAAGCATCCGTCATTACGATTCCATGACAAATACTTATTATTGTTATGTGACAACATCCAGTTTCAACAGCAGCTTGCAAAAATCGACCTGACTGACAAGAATGCTATGGCAGCCGCTCTTGAACAAGACCTGATAGCTGTGAGCCAATTTGTTGAGCTATCAAAATCCTCTCAGCATGAACTCACCTTAATTCAACACTACCGCACTTCATTCAATGGCACTACTGCGGATTTATTCACAAAAATCAGCAAAATCTGCACGGATAATTTGCTGAGTAAAAATGCGTTTATCAAACTGATAGAAACGTATCTCGGGCAATTGAAGCATCAAGAGCAGCCTGTTTTGGCAAGTGTATGGCAATTCGTTGATAAACTAGAATCGTTGTTTGCCAACATTACTGATAAAAATGCCATCTTATCCTTATGCGTGAACTTCAACACGGATGAAATCGATTATCGCCCATCTGATTTGATAAACCTCGTTGATGTGATTAACGAAACACAAAACAACAAGCAGAGACAACAGTTTTGCCGTATCGCTTCCTCATTAGTGATTGCAAAAAAATATGAACATAGAGAATTTTCAAACCTCTGTACAAAGCTGACTAATGGCCACTGGCCGAAACAAATCATTGCGCTGATTGATAAAATTTACGAAAAACCACCTTATCCTAAGGCTTCAGAATTACTGAACTGGTTAGTCGGTAATCCCAGTACAAAAGTTGCCAGCGTGAAAGATAATGAAGCTGATGAAGCCAAGGCAGCTTACTCAGACCTTGAGCCTCTCTTTGGAAAACTGGCAACGGCTAAGTATGTCGGTCCAGACGAAATTGATCATATCGTTCAAACCACTGGTAAACCGTTAACTCACTTCATTCAACGCGAAAGCGACCGCTTTGACCTCTGCCCATTTGATAAGAACGCTGCATTAAACGGTTTTAGACTTGACACTAACGATGATAATGACGCATATAAAATCATCAATAAATTTACAGCAGCCGATCCATCCAAGCTGCCATCAAAAGGTGATTGCATCAAACTGAGTCAGTTCATCTTATCTTATCAGCAGATGTCTACCAAAGCACTGCAAGAGAATTTCCTCGCGATGAGAGCTGGTCATGCACCAATTGATAACGTCCAACTGACAGCACTGATCACCGAATTACTTTATCGTGCGACTGGCGATGAGTTTAATACGACTCAATACATAGATTTATTAGTGCAACTGAAAAACGACAGAGTCGTTGAAGGTATCGCAACCGGTCAAGGTAAAACTCGTATTGTCATGGCCACACTGGCAGGTCTCGCCGCTAAAAACAAAACCATCGATTTCGTCACGGACAACCTGACACTCGCCACCCGTGAGTACGTAGATTATCAGCCATTCTTCAACTTGCTAGGCATAGAAACTTCTATGATCTACGACAAGTCGCCCATCACAGATTACAAAAAGAAAGGCATTAACTTTTCTGACCGTTCTCAGTTGAACTTATTCCGTAATAAAGCCTTCAGCGAAGGAAAGCATCGCGAGGTATTAGATGGTGTCGAACAAGACAGAGCGTTGGTATTAGATGAAGCTGATTCTTTATTATATGACAGCGCAGACACCAGTTATAAATATTCCGCTGACAGCGACCCTGCGATAAAAGATATTCAATGGATTTATCACTACTTGATCATGTACATGCGCCCAGGCATGACGATCGAAGACCCTGAAACTCGGTCAATACATCAAACCAATCAACTCTATTTAGAGAACGTTGATTTATGCCGCGAGTTATTTATCAATTATGTGCGTTCCATTGAAACAGACACTGCTAAAGTCAGCCGATTACTAAGCCTCTCTAAAGAACAGATTGAATTGTGGCAGCAATCCGCGGTAACGGCCTGGAATTTAAAGTTCAATGAAAACTTCACGATTGATAGATCAGTCGTACCAGTCAAAACACCTGCTGGCCCTAAACATTCCAGCGAAGCAGTGGTACTTGCCAGCAACGTTAAGTCCATGGGATCTAAATTCTCACTAGGCGTACATCAATGTTTACATGCACGCTTGAATTATCAGAAAGCCAATCCTGATAGCGGCATGTCAACTGAATTAAAAGAAGAACTTGCCAAGTGCTACCACCCATTCTATGTACCGAATGAAAAGCAAGTCATTTACTCTTCCACCAGCAAAGACATGCTTGATCTTTACAAGCAAGGCAGTATTAACGCTGTCACCGGGACACCAGGCTCAGAAATCGAACGTGATGAAGCAAAAGAATTTTATCATGTGGATTTCGTCGATGCTCCAACGCATCAACAATCCAAAGGTAAAGACACACGTTATCACTTTTGCAAACCAGGCGAAAAATTCACGCACTTGCTGACACAAGTGCAATTAGCGCTTGAAAACAATCAACCTGTACTCATCATTTGCCGCAACACGAATGAGAGTCAATTTGTTGCCAATGAATTAAGAAAACGCATTCCAAAAGAAGAGGCCGTGATTCAAGAGGCTGACTGCCAAGACACGCCGCAGTCATTAGAAAAGAAAATGAAAGCCGCGGGGAATGCGCGAACGATTACTGTTTCTACCGATATGTCTGCGCGCGGCGTCAACATCAAAACAGCAGAAGATGCCAAAAAGCATGGCTTGAATGTGATGAGCTACTACCTTGCTGCTACACGTGATCAACTGCAAATTGTCGGCAGAACCAAACGTAATGGTGAAAATGGCGAGTCACATGTTTTCTTCGATGCATCAGATACCGAAGGCAATGAAGCCATGCCGCCAGTGCCTGAAAACAGCGAAGCGCCGGCATTCGCCAGAGAACACCATGAATTAAAAAAACAAGTTCGTTATTATCAAACCAGAAAAGATAGACGCAAACAAATTTCACGTTTGATTAAAATGATAGACGGCGACTTACGTAAAGCATTTCATGACGCATTATTTAAAGCGAATAATGAAGCAACCATCACCGATTTACTGACAAGCTGGGGCAAATTCCAAAAAGATTTGGAGCAAGTCTGGAGCGAAACGCAGAATAAGATTCAAGCTATCACTAACGTGATTCCATTGGATGAAGACAGAGTGATGGCTGTTAACAAACTGTTATCAGAATACAAAAAATCTGCGAAGGACCTCTGGTCTACATTTACGAACTCTGCGCAAGACAAGAGTCATGCAGTGAGATTGTCCGCAGACATTGAATTAGAGGTGCAACTCAGTCCGCGAGCAAAGCGTTTAATGACGACACCGTTACCGCAACCAGAACGCGAGCCGGATCCAGACCCGAATCGAGACAGAGAGCACGTTGATCCGCCTCAGCAGATTGCAGGTATCGCAGCTGCACCACCACTAACCCGCTGGCAGCGCCTGAAAAACTGGATGAAAGAAAACCCCATCAAAACCGGTATTATCATCGGCTTGATCGTTGCAACGATTGCCGCGATTGCCGTTGTTTCTTGCGGTGCCGCGGTTCCTGCTATTGGCGCAACAGCAGCTGCTTTTGGCTCCATGATATGCTACGGCGCTACGTCTGCAGTCGTGATAAGTTCGCTCACGATGGCGGTTGGCAGTTGCGTTGCGATTGCCATTGGCTTTGTTGGCAGCATGATCACCGGTGCGATTATTGGTGCGTTTGCCAAGTTTGGTATTTCTCGCAAACGTAAAAGAGAGGCAGATGGAATGGCAGATGATGGGCATGACAATGGCCACAGTCATGATCCAGTGGAACCACCAAGAAAAAGATCTAGCACTGCTGGTACTTTACATAGACTGGATCATGCTAATGAAAATACTAAGGCAACCTTAATTCCTCACACAGACTCCAAGGCACCGACAGTCTATCAATCTAGCACCACCTCAGGACTCGGCCAACATAGTTTGCTGCGTGCCCCTGTCATCGATGAAAGAGAGTTCAAGTCAGTGGCACAACAATTGGTTGAGCATCGCGAAGCATTACTCATCCCTGTCACAGAGGACAACAACAATAACAACAACGTTGCTACGACACCCAACTTAACATTGTCACTCATGCTTGGCGGTTCACCTACCGTTGCCTATCGGCAACTGCAAGCACACCTGTCAGATAATAATCTTGAAGGTGTCATAGACTTTCTCTGTCAACATAATGAGTTACTACCTCGATTGAAAGAGTTAGTTGATAGTATGAGAAATCCTGCTTTAACTATGTAACACATGGCATCTCAAATCCAATTTCGCTCGCGCCCTGCGTGGGCGAAACTTGCACTCTTTATGTTCCACGTGTATCCCGAACATTATTTAACTTGAACTAATGTTATTGCACATTTTTTATATCAAGCCTACGCTAGCGCTACCAAGGCACTACCGATTACAATATAAACAATAGCAATGACCGCCCCACCCGCACAGGACGCGCCATGAATCCAAACGAACCTCAAGTGACGACACAATCCAAACTTGTCATCCTGCTCTACCTCATCGCCGTTTGTATCAACTGGGCTTATATTATGTGGGTCAAAGCGCAGCCCGTCATAGACAATGCCTGGTTTGTCTTAACCCCGCTCATCGCCTATTTCTATTTCACCTTTGCCCTGATTTCCAGCGTGTGGATGCACTACCGAAAACGGCTGGGCTTGAATCTGGCTTATTGCGTACTAATGTTTGGCACGGCGGCGGATGTGTTGTCTTACAGTATTGTGGCGCAGGTCAATGAGTGGATTGCATTTACCATCATTCCACTCATTGCGATGAACATGATTATTGCGTTTTACATGGCGTATTGGCAGTGTTACTTCAAGGGCGACTAGTGCATTTACCGATAGCACGCACTTGTAATACACCCTCAATACTCTCAATGGCTTTAATTGTTTCTGGCTGCACGACATCATCAATATCAACCAGCGTATAGGCAATTTCTTCGCGAGATTTATTCACTAGACTTAAAATATTTAAACGCGCATCGGCAAGCTTTGCGGAAATTTGCGCGACCATGCTGGGTACGTTGGCATTGACTACGGCAAGACGCACGCCGGAGTAATTAGGTGTGACCTCCACCATGGGAAAATTGGCGGAATGAGAAATCGCACCATACTCTAAATAATTTCGGATTTGTTTTACCAACATCACTGCGCAATTCTCTTCTGCTTCCAGAGTGGAGGCACCAAGATGCGGAAAGCAAATCACAGACGGATGACCTTGCAGCAACTCACAAGGGAAGTCACTGACATAGGCCGCGATTTTTTTCTCATTCAAAGCCGTTAGCAGCGCGTTGTTATCCACTATACCGTCACGCGCAAAATTCAATAAGACAGCATTGGGTTTCATTAAGCGTAAGCGCTCAGCATTTAATAAATTTTTTGTCGCTTCCATTAATGGTACATGCACGCTGACATAATCAGAGGCTTTTAACAGCTCATCGAGATCATGCGCTTGCACGACTTGCGAAGACAATTCCCATGCGCGGTTGACTGAGATGGAGGGGTCATATCCAATCACGCGCATACCAAGGTGAATCGCTGCATTTGCAACACGTACTCCAATGCTGCCAAGTCCAATAATTCCCAGTGTTTTTCCCATTATTTCTGTGCCGGCGAATTCCTTTTTATTGGCTTCGATGGTTTCATTTAATGATTTATCATCGCCCTTTAAATGACGCGCATAATCCCATGCTTTGCATAAGTGACGACTTGCTATCAACATACCTGCCAGTACTAATTCGCAAACTGCATTTGCATTTGCACCTGGTGTATTGAACACTGGCACGCCGAGCTCCGTCATGTGTGCAACAGGAATATTATTCACACCCGCGCCTGCGCGGCCTATCACTTTTACTGACGCAGGAATTTTCATGTCATGCAAAGATTGCGAGCGAACTAAAATGGCATCGGGCTGTTGTATCTCAGAGGAGACTTCGTATAATTCAGAAGGAAATTGATTGAGACCCACTTTTGCAATTTTATTGAATATCTGAACCTTGAACATGTAACATCCCTTATGCGCAAATGAAGGTGACTATACTATGCCGACAACCAAAAACTGGCAACTGCAAAAACCCATACACGCTATCGTCTTTGACTGTGATGGTACGCTGTCAGCGATTGAAGGCATTGATGAACTAGCACATCAAAATGGAGTTGGTGCTGCAGTTGCCGCGCTCACGGCTAAAGCCATGGGTAAAAGCGGGATTAATCCCGATCTGTATCGTCAACGCCTGCAATTAGCCATGCCCAACCAAAAGCAAGTGATGAACCTTGCTGATTTATACCGCCAACACATCGCGCCAGATGCTGAAGACGTGATTCACATTTTGCAGCGGTTAAATAAAAAAGTTTTCATCGTTTCTGCTGGCCTTAGACCCGCAGTGAAACTATTTGGTGCCAGTTTGCAGGTGCCAGAAAATCAAGTGTTCGCGGTGGATGTTTTGTTTGATCCACATGGTCGTTATCTGGATTTTGACCGTGAATCACCGTTAACGGTTAGCAATGGTAAACGCCTGATCGCGCAAAGTCTCTTACGCCAATATGACACGGTCGCCCACATTGGTGATGGCATGAATGACTTCATCGTCCATGACCTGGTCACTCGGTTTATTGGTTACGGCGGGATGTACTACCGTGCGAACATTGAAGAGCAGTGTGATTTTTATATTAAGCAGAAATCACTGGCCGGGTGCTTGCCATTACTGTTGACCAAGGCGGAGGCGGAAGGGTTAACGGGAGCAGAGAAAGCGTTATACGAAAGAGGCATTTATGAGATTACGTAACACTGACTTTGGGCAACACCTCTTACTCTTGAACTAGCCTATTGTTTTTTCTGCGCAATTTACAAGCTAGACTAAGGCAATAGGACAGTTTAATGACAATATTGGCCTTACTGAGCGCGGTTTAAATTAGCCCTGTTACCCATTGAATATTAGGATTTTTTTTCCTTTAAATTCACGTTAAATTCACTTTGCAACCCACTGATTTAACTAGTTAATCTACACTTCATGATTTTCGTGTATGATGATTTTATAAGAACAATAAAATTGGGAGTACACCCATGAGGAACGTGACCAAAGTATCCAAGTTATTGCTGCTTATCTCTTGCTCTACCCTGCTCGCTTCATGCGCTACAACACGCAATCAAGGTTCCAGTTATAGCTCACTGTCCAATAGTGACTATGCTGCCCGCATGCCTGACCAGATCGCCACCAATGAAAAAACCATTTTGGTCGACCCGCGTTTGCATGCCTGGGCTGCGTATGACGCCAGCGGTAAGATGGTCAACGGCGGCAATGCTTCTGCCGGCTCTGACTGGTGTGGTGACATTCATCGCCCCTGCCGCACGAGTACCGGAACACACCGCATACAATCTTTAGGTGGACCAGATTGCGTGTCCCACATCTTCCCAGTGGGCCGAGGCGGCGCACCCATGCCGTATTGCATGTTCTTTAGTAACGGACAGGCACTGCATGGTGTTCCACCCAATGAAGTTGGCGAAGGTAATTTCAGTCATGGCTGCGTGCGCATGCATGTAGGTGATGCTGAATGGATTCGTTACAACTTTGCCAACATCGGCACCAAAGTGGTGGTGAAACCGTACTAAGCTTCTTGTCTAACGTAGGTTGGGTTGAGCGCAAGTGACACCCAACCTATAACAATCTAACAAAAATACCATACACAAAAACACTGAAGGGAGTTAGCGCCATTGGCACTAACTCCCCTCTTTTACGTTGTTCGCATCCTGCGAAAGCAACGAATTACTTACCTCTTTTTTCTTTTTTCTCAGCGCGCTTTTCTTTCAGCGACTTTGCTGGTTTCTTTTTGGTTTCTTTCTTTTGATCCTGTGATTTTCCCATGGCATTCTCACTTCATCTAAATTTGTTTAACTCTCAGTGGCGAGAATTATCATACATTTGCGGTGGCGGTTGCAATACTTTCTTCTATCAAAGCGAGAAAAATATTTCCGTAGCGCGAGAGCTTGCTTTTGCCCACACCAGAAATTTCTTCGAACTCCGCCAGCGTGCGCGGACGACGCGCGTGCATTTCCTGTAATGCACTGTCATGAAAGATGACATACGGCGGCACGCCTTGCTCTTTTGCCAACTCCATGCGCTTGCTCTTGAGCGCGCGCCACAAATCATCATTCGGCACAGGGCCGCGCTTGCTGTCGGATTTGGTTTCGCGTTTTTGCTCGGCTTTTTTCTTCTTCGCAGGCTTGTCAGGATCAATGCGTAAGGCAATGGTTTCTGTCCCGCGTAACACTGCCGCACTCTGCTCAGTCAGGCGCACACTGCCAAAACCACTCATGTCTATCGTCAGCAAATTCGCCGCGATCAACTGCCGCACGATGCTCTGCCATTGCTGAAAACTATAAGCGGTGCCGATACCAAACGTGGAAACTTTATCATGATGGAATCGTTGCATTTGTTCGGTAACCTTACCTAACAGCACATCGATTACATATTTGACGCCGAACTTCTGACCGGTGCGATAAACACATGACATCAACATTTGCGCCGGGATTTTCCCGTCTGTCATCAGGCCGGGTTCCTGACAATTATCACAATAATGACAAGGACCGGTGTAAGACTCACCAAAATAATTCAGCAAAACCTGACGACGGCACAAGGTGGTTTCACAAAACCCCAGTAACGCATCAAGCTTGCGCCGCTCTAAGCGTTTATGCTGCTCATCAGCTTGTGACATATCTAGCATTCTGCGCTGCAAGATGACATCGCCCAAACCATAAGACAGCCACGCATCAGCAGGCAAGCCGTCACGGCCCGCGCGTCCGGTTTCTTGATAGTAACCCTCCATGCTTTTTGGCAAGTCCAGATGCGCAACGAATCGCACATTGGGTTTATCAATGCCCATACCAAATGCCACCGTCGCCACCATCACCACACCTTCTTCACGAATAAAGCGCTCCTGATTGGCTTGACGGACTGCGTTGGATAAGCCCGCATGATACGGTAAAGCCTGCCAGCCTTTTGCCGCTAACCACTCGGCCGTTTCTTCCACTTTTTTACGCGAGAGGCAATAGACTATGCCTGAGTCTTCCGGATGCTCGGTCTGTAAAAAGCGCAGCAATTGTTCGCGTGGATTTGCTTTTTGGATGATACGGTAACGTATATTTGGCCGATCAAAACTGGTAATGAAGCGCTCTGCTTGTTGCAGGCCAAGGCGCTCGATAATTTCTTGTTGGGTCGGCGCATCTGCTGTAGCAGTTAGCGCGATGCGCGGAATGGCGGGAAAGCGCTCATGTAAAATGGAAAGCTCTACATATTCCGGGCGAAAATCATGTCCCCACTGTGAAACGCAATGCGCTTCGTCGATAGCAAATAAGGCGACTTTTACCTGCTCAAGCATGGCAAGAAAATTCGGCATTAACAAACGCTCAGGCGCGACATACAACATATCCAGCTCACCGGCCAGCAAGGCTTTTTCAACTTGACGCGCTTGACCTGCATCTAAAGACGAATTTAAAAACGCTGCTTTTACGCCCAACTGCAACAACGCATCCACTTGATCCTGCATCAATGCGATGAGAGGCGAAATGACAATTCCCACACCAGCCCGTGCAATGGCGGGAATTTGAAAGCAAAGAGATTTACCACCGCCTGTCGGCATCAAGACCAGCGCATCGTTGCCAGCAATCACATGCTCTATTATCGCCTGCTGCTTGCCGCGAAATTCATGGTATCCAAAAACATCTTGTAAAATTTGTTGCGCTTGCATAAGCATCCTATGAACGATGGGTATAGTTTAATGAAGAATGGCGGGAAGGTGAAGCGAGTGACGCGGACTATACCGACATCGCGCCAACCGCGCAAGTTGCACCCATCAAGTGGTAATGCTATGTTAAAGTGATTATCAATCGAAGCGTATTTTCACGGACATGAAAACCCTACTGCAAGTGATCAAAAAGCTTTTACTCTCGACCAAATACAGCATTGACGGCGTACATGCGTTGTGGAAGAAGGAACAATCATTCAGACTTGAAGTGTATTATTGCCTAGTTGCTTTTCCACTTGCACTGTACCTGCCCATGGAAGAAACTTATCGCTTGATTCTTATCTTGTTACAGCTCTTATTACTAACGACTGAAATCATCAATACAGCGATTGAAGTCGTGGTTGATAGAATATCAACAGACATACACCCACAATCCAAGTTTGCCAAAGACTTAGGCTGCGCGTCTGTCACATGCATAGTCTTGATGAATGTGATTGCATGGATATTCGCATTAAACTCACTTTAATTTTATCCGCTAGCTAATTAGCTAACCAGGTCATTCACGAATTCATTTATCAAGACTTATATATGATAGTCAGATACGAAGATCAACATCCGATAAGCATTCCTGTAGAGATCGTCATATTATTCGCAAAAATATTACTGAGTGAAGGTGCATGGGAAGATGCCATCAGCTTGTTTTATGTCAACAAAAGACTACGCAAGCTTTTTCAAAGCAACACACTAATGCCTGATTTTACATTTCCATTACACTTTGAAGGCAAAGCCGAACCAGTGACTGTCAAATTTGATTCGATCAAGTTTTCTCTACTGGCTAATCTGAAAGTCTCGCATAGCAAGTCGCAGACTCAAGGTCGATATTTTAGGAAATATGGCATCGAGACAGCCAAACCAATGCAACTATCGCTAGCAAACCTCAAGCGCTTGAGAGACGAGCGTGAGATCACAGCAAAACAGTTGGATGAAGCCGATATTCTTTGGAATAAAACTAGCGAACTGCTCATGTTTTTTGGCTTTCTGAGTATTGGTTGTCATGCTCTCTATTGTGGAGTCAACAGCGATTTTACTTATGCCGACATTTTCCGTATCGTTTGTTATGCTTTTTTACTTGCCCCTTTGAGCAATTCACTTGGTTTATTCAGGATTTTACTCATTCATCAAATTTATCATGACTTGCATGTAAAACATCATGAAACCGCCGATACCATCAATCATTATTTCAACCATAGACGCCAGCTGCTAGGCAAACACAGACTGGATTTATATGAGCATCTTGCCAGCGTAAAAGCCGCCGAATGGAATGATAATCAAACCAGCCATAAAGTCAGCAAACAGAAAAAGCCGCAATCGAGTCGATTTTTTTCTACTGCTAACAAGATGAGCGTAGCAGGCAGCCATGTAACAGATCTAAAAATGGCTGAGTTTATGAGCAAGATTCGCAAAAAATAATCCGTTAGCTGTCAATCCATAACTTGTTATAGGTCGGACTGCTATAGGCAATACGATCTTTCATCTCCGTGAATCGATTAGCGGGCTGTGCTACGACTGGCTGACCAATCACATCATACCCCAAGCCAAGACGACCGCCCTGAATATCAAAGCCCAACGAGGCGATAATGGTTGGCAGCAAATCAAAATGCACGATTGTGTCAGTATTTTTTTGTAATGGATTTTTGGTTACTAACAGATTGAAGACATAGCGCGGTTCAACTGAAGTCAGCTTGTTATATACCATATTCCTCATGGCAAGATGATCACCCGTCACCACCACATTCACTTTATCCAGCCAGCCTTGCTGTTTGATATAATCGATGAATCCTGCTGCCTGATTGGAAGTACATTCAACTATTCCTTCAAAATCATGATATCCAGCTTCACGGCAGGTCTTGCTTAACTGACCAGTCACACCATGCGTGTCGATAGTAAAAATAGTTAAATTGAATAATTTATCTTGCTTCATTAATGTGGCGAGTTCTTGTTTTGCCTGCGCGAATAACAAGTCATCCGGCAAACCCCAACTGGTTAATTGTTCCGGTTTAACCACGCCGCGCGCCAGCCATTCATCACGTCCCACCATTTCTGTGTAGTGATGATCTTGCAAGAATTTCCCCACACCGGCGAAACTCAAAGCAGAACCATTGAGGTATATATTCTTATAACCTTTCGCAGCAAGAATATCGCCAAGGCAAGTGGCGTTAGGCAAAATATGCTTTACTTCTTCACCAGTTTTGTTATTGCCGAATATAGTCACCAACTTTAATGGCACACCGCATTGCGTTGACACAATGCCCGCCATACTCCATTGTGTACCCGGCATTTGTTCAAAGTGATTAAAACTAACATGATTTTGCTGGATGGATGTTAAGCCCTGTAACAAATTGCGTTGGAATAAATGATCATCCTCATAGGTAGTCTCAAGACTTTCAATGTAAATCAACACCAGACTTTTTGGTTTCTTTGCGGTGATTTTGACTAACGCTGGGTTGATATAATTTTCTTTAAAATAATCTCGATTGCCATGAAGGTACTGATTGGCATAACTGACTAAACTATATTGATAAGTCAGCATGCCCATGCCAATTAGTATTAATAGGAAATTAAAACGTGTTTTCACTAAATAGAATAACTTGCTGCCTAACGGATACTTAGGCATTACCTTACGTACTATGCGTATTGCCGCAGGCAGTAAAGTGACACAAAGCGTTAAGATGGCAGGCCACCACACGCACCAATCCATAAAGCGACGAAAGAAAGATGCATTGCCCTCAATCGCACCTTGGGTATTAAATACCACCGTTGTTAATGCCTGATCGACGGTGATTCTACCAAAATATTTATTGGTATAAAGTGCAAGGCCAATCAGGAAAAATCCCAAAAAACAAAAAAGAATATTGATTATTGTTTTTTTCAGCATAATGTAATGATAGTGGTTGAAAAGCGGCTATTTTAACACAGCAAAGACTGACTTGCATCACCACTGCCAACCGGCCGCTAAATAAGCCAGGTTATTCATTACAAGGAGTTTTTTATGTTGGGGCATAGTGTTACCTACACGCGAGCAACCGATTTACGCAACTTTGAACAAAAGCTCGGCAAGGAAGCAGAGCTTGGTGTTTCATTTCAATTAATCGACCTTAATGGCATTAAACTACTGGAAGACGGTTATAGACCTGATATGACTTTACCAATGTGCGCTACCAGTCACATTGCGATTGCACTGACTGTACTCATTTACTGTTACGCACCGGATAACGTGATAAAGCTGGATCAAGCTGTCTCCATCATTCAAGATGATTTATGCCCGGGCCCCCTGCAAAACCCGCTTGATAAATTGTACTTTGACCATGCGTCATCAAAACAAGAAACGACTAAGACCATTGAAGAACTGTTACGCGACATGATGGTACATAATGACAACACGGCAGCAGACAGACTGCTTGAAGTCATAGGCGGCGTTACAGTAGTCAATGAAACTGTACACGCTTATGATTGTTACACGCTCAACTTATCACGAAAATCGCGCGACATACTTCAAAGTGTATTTGAATTAACTCTCGATCAGTCAATTGAAACACATGAAACCTGGAAGAAAAACATGTCCGAGAGCTTATCCACACTGCGCCTCGCTGCAGAAAGCAAAACCTATGAAGCAGCTCAAGATGCTTGCTCGCCAAGTGACATGTCAACTTTACTTAATTTACTGGTTCGCTCATCTTCCGGTGGCCGCAAATCGCAATTGAATAAACCTGCGTTTGTTCTTTTAGATTTAATGAGCAAGCGTACAGCGAACACAACAATTCTTAAAGATACACTGGTCAAACGCGGTGATATTGAATCCATCGCACAATGCTCAGGCACATTAGGCGGCGTCACGAGTTTCGCGGCTATCATCAAATTTATAGACGGTCAACATGCCGTTATCACAGTCTATACTGCATTCTCAGATGCCGACCTTACCGTACGCGAAAAAGTGATTGCTGATATTGCATTCAAACTGGCAAAGCAATATAAACCCATCGTCAGACACGACAGACAATACAGTGTGAGCTTTTAATATGAAAAAATGCCCTTGTGGAAACGATAACACTTATGACAATTGCTGCGGGCGTTTTATTAAAGGCACCGCGATTCCAGGCACGCCAGAAGAATTAATGCGATCGCGCTACACGGCTTACACGATAGCCAATACAGATTATATTTTTGCCACCATGAAATCACCAGCCGCTGATGGATTTGATGCAGCCTCTGCACGAAAATGGGCGCGTAAAATTCACTGGTTGCATTTACAAGTACTGAATACCAGCATTGAGGGTACGACTGGTTATGTGGAATTTATCGCGACATTTCTAGAACAACACATCAAGCAGGAAATGCGGGAACTGAGCGAGTTTCACTTGATTGATGGCAGATGGTATTACACGTCTGCTCGCAAGTAAGCTACAGCAGGCTTACCTGCCATAGCGTCCGTGGAGCCAGTCAAGCCCGCTAATTGACAATTCAAATGCCCTGCAAGATGAGGTCACTGACTCGCTCAGCGATCATGATAGTCGGTGCATTTAAATTGCCGGAAATATTTGTCGGCATAATTGAAGCATCCACCACCCTCAAACCTTGTACACCATGCACTTTTGCCAATGGATCAACCACCGCCATTTCATCTTGACCCATTTTGCAAGTTCCACACGGATGATATGCGCTGTCTGCTTTTGCGCGCACAAAAGCCTCCATGTCTTCTTTTGTGTGACAAGACAGTCCTGGCTGCAATTCTTTACCTTTATACGGCCGCATTGCAGGCTGTTCGAATATCTCGCGCGTTAATGGGATGCACGCGAGCAAATCACGCATATCATTATCCGTTTGCAAATAATTCGCATGAATGGCCAATGGATCAAAAGGATTAGCAGACTTCAATGATAAATGACCGCGACTTTCGGGACGCAAAGTGCCAACATGGACTTGAAACGCGTGCCTATCCCCAAAACTACGAATGTGCTCACTCACCAGGCTTGGCAGAAAATGATATTGGATGTCAGGATGCAACACGTCCGGACGACTGCGGATAAAACCACCCGCCTCCAAATGCGAAGACGCCGCTAACCCTTTTCGAGTTAAAAACCATTGAATCCCGGTTGCCGCTTTTTTGATTGGATTTGCCATGGAGTAAAGAGTAATAGGTTGTTTACACTCATACTGCATGTAAAATTCTAAATGGTCTTGCAGGTTTTTTCCTACGCCTGGCAAATTAACTTTACAGTTGATTTGCTGCTTAGCCAATTCATCCGCCTCACCAATACCGGATAACATCAATAAATGCGGCGAGTTAATAGCACCACCCGATAAAATCACTTCGCGCTCTGCGTAACAGTGTTTTAATTTTCCGTGCTGCAAATAAACCACTCCTATTGCACGATGATTCTCAATAATAATCTGCACCACTTGCGATGAAACATGCCTGGCTAAATTTGGACGTGATAAAACAGGTGGTGATAAATAGGCTTTCGCTGCACTGCAACGCTCGCCTTCGTGAATCGTCATATCGAATCGACCAAAACCTTCTTGCTGCTCACCATTCACATCAGCAGAGTATGGATATCCCGCCTGAACACCCGCTTCAATAAACGCATCATACAAAGCGTTATCAGTCACTTTGTGAGTGACACGCAAGGGGCCTGAATCTCCGCGGTAGGCATTTCCACCCTTGCTGTAGGTTTCTGCTTTTTTAAAATATGGGAGCACATTTTCATAATGCCAACCGGTTGCACCTTCTTCATGCCAGCGATCAAAATCTTTTGCATGACCGCGTATATACACCATGGCATTCAAAGCCGATGAACCGCCCATCACCTTGCCGCGCGGCCAATATAACGAACGTGAATTTAATGCTGACTGCGGCTCGGTGTGATAAAACCAATTATGTTTATTGTTTTCCAGATTATAGGTCAGTGCTGCAGGCATTTTCACCTTCCATGAACGATTGTCCCTGCCAGCTTCAAACAAGGCGACTTTGCTATTTTGATTAGCCGATAAACGATTTGCTAACACACAACCCGCTGAACCCGCACCTACAATGATGTAATCCACCGTTTCAACAATCTTCCGTGACATAACATGCTCCTTGATTTACGCATAAGGACAATCAATTCCTTGTAATTCCATATAAATGCTTTTTTGCTGCGAATAACTTAACAACGCGCTACGGCCATTTTCACGACCAAAACCAGACTTTTTCACACCGCCAAACGGCATGCCTACTGGTGTGACGTTGTAATTATTCACCCAACACACACCTGCCTGCATGGCATTTACCACACGATGAGCGCGTTTGATATTGTCAGTGAATACACCTGCCGCCAAACCATATGAACTTGCGTTTGCGCGTTGCACGACCTCTTCTTCCTCGGTAAATGTCATGACACACATGACAGGCCCAAATATTTCTTCACGCGCAATAGTCATCTGATCATGGCAATGTGTAAAGATGGTTGGTTTGATGAAATTGCCCTGACTCAGCTCTCCAGTTGTAGCCACTTCACCACCAGTTGCAATCACCGCGCCTTGAGCCACGCCTTGCTCTATATAATTCGCAACACGAATCAAGTGTTCACGACTGATAAGCGCTCCGATTTGTGTGTTATTATCCAAAGGATCACCTATCACCAATTGATTCACACGCGCCACTAATTTATCAATAAATTGCTGATAAATATTTTGCGCCACATAGACCCTGGTTCCATTGGAACAGATCTCACCTTGCGTGTAAAAATTTGCAAGCATACTGCCGGAAACAGCTTCATCAACATTGGCGTCGTCGAAAATAATGAGCGGTGATTTACCACCCAACTCCAAAGTCACTGGCAGCAGTTGATCTGCCGCAAGTCGTAATATTTTCTTGCCTGTAGGCACTGAACCCGTGAATGACACTTTTGCCAATGATGAAAGTGACAGCAACTTTTCACCGACCTCAGCATCACCTAATACCACATTGAAAACACCTGCCGGCATACCAGCTTGTATGAATATTTCAGCCAGTTTCAATGCAGACATGGGTGTTAACTCAGAGGGTTTGTAGATCATCGTATTACCCATCATCAGCGCTGGGGCTGCTTTCCAGCAAGCGATTTGCAATGGATAATTCCAGGCACCGATAGCAGCACACACACCTAATGGCTCATGTGTGACATAGATATGCGCCATCGCATCGGGGATGACACTCCCCTCTAATGCCAGCGCGGTCTTGGCGAAATATTCCAGCGCATCCGCAGCAGAAGTCACATCAACTGTCATGGCTTCTGCAATAGGCTTACCGGTATCTAACACTTCAATACGCGCCAACTCCGCGACTCGTTCACGTAAAATTGCCGCAGCACGCAGCAAGATAGCGCTGCGCGCTTGACGCGTCATGCGTGACCATGGTTTAAATGCTGCGAGTGCAGCAGACTCTGCTGCTTCTAAATCAGACTGCGCAGCATAAGTTGTGTAATTAATAATTTTATTATTGCCTGGAAAATAATTCGGATGCTTGTTTCCACCAGAAGAGGATTGATAACGTCCTTGTATGAAACTCATGCTGACATCTTGTAATGTTTGCACTAGGCTTCTCCTTTACGAAGGTATATTATTTAGCATTAAATTCAACCAAGTTACAACTAGTCAACACAACAAAAGAATCAGGATTTTTTTAATGAAAAAAATATTCGCTGCGATTACACTTTCATGTTTACTGCAATCACCTGCGTTTGCTACCTATTACATAGACTTGACGCATGAAATGTCCGAACAAACTCATCACTGGCCTGGCTCTGCAAAATTTGCTGTCACTAAAACATACGTTGAAAACTTACCTGGCGGCGGTAAAGTATCGAATCGTGATTACATCGCGAATGAACACAATGGCACACACATAGACGCACCTAGTCATTTCGCACCTGGTCATGTCGGCGTTGATAAAATCAGCTTATCAAAATTAATTGGACCAGCCATACACATTGACGTCAGAGATAAAGCCAAACAAAATCCTGATTATCAAATCAGCATTGCTGATATTAAAGATTGGGAAAGTAAATACGGAAAGATTCCAGAAGGCTCGATCGTTCTATTGAATACCGGCTACGATCAATACTGGGATGATTATCGCAAATACACAGGCACCTCGCCCAAAGACAAGAATGCACCAACTCATTTCCATTTCCCAGGCTTACACCCAGAGACGGCTAAATGGCTGGTAGAAAATCGAAAAATCAAAGCGATAGGCATAGACACGTTCAGCATAGACTACGGCCAAACTAACCAATACCTCACGCATCAAATTCTAACGAAAAATGACATACCAATTTTCGAAAATGTTTGTCATATCGACAAGTTACCGCCGAATCATTTCAATATATTTGCCCTGCCGATGAAAATAAAAGATGGTACGGGCGCGCCCTTACGCATCACCGCGGAGCTACCTAATTAATGATGTGAATGAATCACTTATAACAAAATTAGCTTGCTGACGAATTTCAGATGATATAATGACAAGAAAAAGGGACTTTCTTGCAATGAGAAACCTGCTTCTGTTTCTTATTATTTTGTCAGGATTCGCGGCGGGCATTTTGCCTTATGCCACGGGTTTTCTATTTAAGACGCAGCTCGAAAATTACCTCAGACAACTGACGTTCAATAATAACAACTCCACGTTGCAAGTTAAGCTGGAAAGTTATCGCCTAGCCTGGAATCAATCGACTGCCGTCATCAAAGTCACTTATCATCAATCAAAAACAGCCACTGTTAATTTAGTCATTCATCACGGGCCTCTCATTCATTGGAACCATCAATTCTTTACGGCATTAGCCTTTATTGAAGGACACGCGGATTATGAACATCAAAATATCTTGCATCTGGCGTCTGTGATTGACTTCAATCAAACGAAATGGAAGTTTCATTACACCACAAACGATCTTCCCTTGCCCGCCGGCATGGAATGGAAAGGCATTACAGGTGATGTCACCACGGCTATGAATGGTGCAGCGATTAATAACATCACCAACACCATGCAGATTGCAGAACTACGCTATACCAATCCAGCCTATCAATTGAATGTGCATCTAGACCCCACAACCGACACAATGTCTATCGATATTGCGAACAACGGCAAAATCAGTGTGATGCATGATATGAATACCGCAGGATTTGCCGTCTTAGTGAATAACCAGCCCTACTTACAACTCAAGACGGTTACACTGAATCAGCAGTCAGCCACCGAAGATTATCTTATTAGCGCCATCTCTGATGGCACATTGAAAACTGCAGACTCACTCTTGTTGCCGGCCCTAAACCCTGCAGCTGAAATTAAATTTCATTGTAACCTTTCGGGTATTAACCGCTTCGGACTGAAACAATTGAATTTGCAAGACAGAACACAAGCCGCCATGACCTCTCTGACCAACAATAGCAAACTGAATTTCAGCATTGACACGGAGACCAAATTAGGCAATTTATCAATCACACTGGAAGCAGCTGCTACCAAAAAATTCGAATCATTGGATGAATTACTCAATGGATTAGTATTTAACTTCAACCTAAAAGTAGGTCAGCAATTATTTGTTGATTTAGTCGCTAACGCACTCATTCTGTATCATCCTGCAGCATCTGTCGCCATTAACAGCACGCCAGAACAATCCGCACAAGCACTTCTTCAGCAATTAATCAGTGATGGCTTGGCGACTACCGAAGGAAGTGATCTTACGATTACCGCCGCTAAAACGGCTGACAACACCAATCCAAACGGCCTCAAAGTCATCAACGCGCTAAAAGATTTTTTTGGCATCACGACAACCATCAACACTAGCAGAATCAATACTCGAGGAGTTAAAGATCATGCGTAATTTTATTCTCTCCCTATTCTTTTTAATCGTCATTGCTGCTGCTGGCGCGCCTTATATTGATGGGTTGATATTTCAACGCGAATACATGAAACTGATCGCGCAATTACAGCAATTAGATTTGAATCCAAATATCACGACTAAAGTCACTGTAGAAAATTATCATGTAGGCTGGCTAACCTCCACTGCTGATGTGAAATCCGTTACCACTAATAATGACCCGCGCATGGCGAAATTTGGCGTACCCAAAATAGAATTTAATTCCAAGCTGGTGGTTCACCATGGCCCCATCCTATTTGACAATAATAAAGTTAAAGTGGCCTTTGCTGAAATGGACCAGTACTTCTATTTACCTTCTATTGTCAAAGGCTTGTTAAGCGAAACCGATAAAGGCTTTTTACAAATCAAAGGTTCTATCAATTTCAGCACCCATGCCTGGACCAGCACCATGACTATTCAACCCATGTCATTTGGACCGCTGGCTAAATGGGATGGCGCAAACGCTGATAGTGTCATCGAAGTCGGCACATCTGGCATCAAAGCCATGAGATCTACCGGCACCTTTGGCCGCATCGAAGCCAATATTCCGATGATTCCACTGTCATTTACCATTAACCCGATTAATGGCACTTCCAATTTAACATTTGTAAACAACAACCCATCTAACATGAGTATTAATATTGACTCCACTGGTGCTTCAGCCACATCTAATAACAAATCGATATTCAATTTAAAAGGAATCAACTTTAACGAGACCTTAACTTCTAATGCAGACAGCTACAGCTTTGCGCTCGGTACCAAGCTGAGTGGCCTTGCGATTGAAGGTGCTGGTAACTTCAGCTCTATTCCTGAAATCAGCTACGCCATCAACCTGACCAACATCGACAAAAATGGCGTCGCTCAATTACAACAAATAGCGAATCAGATCGCTGCTAACAATGACTCAAAAGCAGCCTTGCAACAAATGGGAAACGCCTATTTGAATTTAATTATGAATGGCAGCAAACTTGATATGTCTTTATCAGGCTCCACCAATCTTGGCGCAGGCGCATCTAATATCAGTATCACGTTTGTGCAAAAACCCAAAAGCTTACAAGAGTTTGTTAATGCGGTGAACTTTAAAGCCGATTTGAAAATTTCTCGCGCCTTGTTAGCGGAAATTTTAGCGCAAGGATTAACCTATAATGTCACTGAAAAATACCATCACACCATGAACACACCTAACGATGACGGCTCACCATCTGACTTCCAGGCAAAAACTGCTGAATACAATAATGAAGTGGCTGCCATTCCACAGCAAACTTCAGCATTGATAGATCAACTCATCAAACAAGGATTTTTCTTGGTAGAGGGTGACAACCTGTCATTGACCACCTCTAAAACAGGTGATGTTATCACTTACAATGGCGCCGCTGACTCACCGATTGCCGCGATTATTAAACAGGCACTGACAAATCCTTCAGTGACATCTCAACTCGGCAACTAAAATTTAATAGAGTTGGTTTTGGCAACGCTTGATGTAAAGTTTAGTTAAAGTATCCTTGGGGAATTTGTCCGCGATCTGGACAAATTCCTCAAGTGCAATTGCATATCGCTTAGCATGATAAAATTCAAATGCCCGCTTGAAGCTCTTACATAGATCTATTTGAGCTTGCGTTGCCGCATGCTCACTCTCGTTACTTAGCTCGGCGACTAATTGGTAGATAATCACCGCATCATTTTTCCCTTCTACCCAAACGATATCAACGGGTCGGAATAAAAATTGTTTATTACAGGCTTTGTAGATGGATTCACTCACCACAATTTCAGTGCCATAACCTTTATTGACCTCCTCCAGTCGTGCCGCCAAATTCACTGTATCACCAATTGCCGTGTAATTGATGCGATCCGATGAACCAAGATTACCAATAATCGCTACACCCGTGTTCAAACCAAAACGCGTAGCGAACACTGGTTTACCTGCTTTGCGCCATTCTATATTTAACTTATGCACTTCTCGCCTGCACGCCAACAGCGCCAAACAAGCATGACGCACTTGATGCACATCTTCCTGCGGCGCACCCCAAAATGCCATCATGGCATCACCTATGTATTTATCGATATTACCTTGATGGGCATGAATGCATTTCGTTAAGACATCAAAATATTCAGATAATTGCTGCATCAATAAATTTGGATCGGTAGATTCAGCGATTCTGGCAAAATTCACAATGTCAGAGAATAAAATCGTCAGGATTTTCTTTTCACCGCCAGGCTCTGCAATATTGCCCACTTGTAATAATTGATCGACCAGCAGCTTCGGCACATATTTAGAGAATGAGTATAGTGCTGACTTGGCAATATTCAGCGCCGTCACCATGGTTTGGATTTCATAAATGTGACTTTTGATTTGAGTGGCACGGCTAAAGTCAAAATGTTGCATGTCTTTCGTTTCTTCAGCCATTCTAATAATCGGTTTTGAAATTCGGTTGGCGAATAACACTACCAAACCTAAACCCAAGACCAAAGTTAGCAAAGCAAACAATAAAGCATTGCGAATCGCATGATTAATACTACCGACAAAATTATCTAACGGGATAATAGTTGCCACTTCCCACTTCTCGTCACCACTATTCGCATAGGTTTTAAATTGCGCGATGTAATTCACACCATCCAGCATAAATATAAAATGATTTGCCTTGCTTTGAATAAATTGCCAATACGCGGTTTTAATCACATCACTTTTATTCGCTTCTATCGTCGAAACATTTCCTCCTTTTTCATGGTCTGAAGTAAATTGCTCGCTACTGATCACTTTTCCTGTGTGACTGGCGATGAACACAATACCTTTTGCCTCTAAAGAATATTTATCAATAGCATGTCTTAACGATGTCAGGTTGATATCAGCCGCTGCGACTCCCATCAACTGGTTGCCAGCATAAATCGGAAATGCCGTCGTAATGACTTGCTCATTGGTATCATAAAAATTATAAATACCTATCCAGACGGATTTCCCATTATCTTTTGCGTGCAAATACCAAGGACGCGTTAACGGGTTAAAGCCTTGCACCATTTCATTGGCTTTGCTGATCACATTGCCTAAGCTATCTTTAAAAACAAAACGCATGTTCTCTTGTCCATTCGCCGCGAGCATCATGACCGAAATATAATTCGTGCGCTCAGGAATGCGAATGTCTTTCACAAATGGAATCAGTTGCTGCGCGATAGGCTGTTTGCGCACATGGTTTTCCAAGAACAAATCGCCGTCGTTATCAGCAATATACGCATTCACTAACTGCGGATAAGACTCCAGCAGAACATGCATATAGCGTGAGAGCGTTTGCAAATCACGCTCATCTAAATGCGCGTCATTCAAAATCAGTTTTGCAATGCTGAACAACGGTGTTGGTTGAATGAATTGATCAAGCTCGTTAGCGATACCATCATTGGTTTTTGCAATCAGATTATCCGCGACTTTAATCACCGCTTCATTGCTGCGCGTATAGGAATAATATGTAATACCCGCGATAGATACCAAGAAGATAGACAGGTATATCGCCAGTATTTCGAATCGAATTTTTCGGCTCGTGAACAGTGACACAGCCTCTCCTTCTCTTATACTGCTATTATAATCCATCCCACAAACTAAAGTATTAACCTAACAGACTGATAAATTGCTAGATTAGCGTCATAGAATATCGCTTGAGATTCGGAGCAGGTAATAATGCAACTCAAACAATGATCGGATCTATTAATTTTGCAATTATTTTACCCGCATTTGAAAAGTCACTCAGGCTTTTGCAAAAAATAATCTCTGCCAGATTGCCGCCCGCTCCTCTTATTCACTACTTTAAATTCAAGTTTCTACCAGCCACGCCCAACTAAGTTATTCAATCCATTACTAAAATTAATTTTTATAAGTCATTGATTATAAATGAATTAAATGTCGTCTGAAAACTGGCAATCATAAAAAACTATCCTATAGTTAATCTATGACTCCATGAGAACAGATGCGACTTAATTGGATGAATATAGAATGACGCTACCAGAAGCTATAAAACAGAAAATGAAATCGCTAGGTAGACCAACAGTGGCATTGTTGGTCAGTTATTTTATGTCAGTCAGCATATTTGCGAATCCTGTGTTAGATCATGTAGGCGCAGGTCAAGTCACCATCCAACAAAGCCCTACCTCGACAGTTATTAATCAAAGCTCACAAAAGGCCATTATTAACTGGCAAAGCTTTAATATCGGTAAGCAAGAATCAACCCACTTTCAACAACCTAATGGTGGTATTACTTTAAATCGCATTAACCCCAATCAAGGGGTATCACAAATTTATGGCCGGCTTACCGCAACCGGTCAAATCATCCTCGTTAACCCTGCTGGTATTTACTTTGGACCAGGCTCCTACGTTAATGTTGGCGGCTTAATTGCATCAACTGGCAACATCTCAGATCAAGACTTTTTAAATGGTTATTATCATTTTGCAAATACACCAGGCTACAACGGCGCCATTATCAATCAGGGTACGATTATTGCAGCAGATAATGGTTTAGTTGCCTTAATCGGCGGCGCTGTTAGCAATGAAGGTTTAATTCAAGCGAACATAGGCTCTATAGCACTAGCCTCAGGCGAAGCGTTTACCATGACATTTGCTGGCAATGATTTAGTAAGTTTTAGTGTCGATGCAGGCGTTAAAAATAAAGCCGTTGATCAAAATGGCAACCTTATGAATGATGGCGTGACCTCCTTAGGTTATATAAAAGCAAATGGTGGACAAGTTCTTGTTTCCGCAAAAGATGCTGCTGGTGTATTAGATAATGTCATTAACATGAGTGGCATTATCGAAGCTAAATCGGTTTATCAAAAGAATGGTTCCATTGTCATTTCTGGAGATCCGAATGAAGGCATTGTACGCGTAGCAGGTAAAGTAGATGCATCGGGTAAAAATGCAGGTAGCAAAGGCGGCAATATTGATGTCACTGGATATAATATTTTATTAGACAATAATGCGGAATTAGATGTAAGCGGCGACTTGGGTGCAGGCAATATTAACATAGGCGGTAGTTATCAAGGCAAAGGCCCATTGGTTAATGCTAATGCTACCGTGATGAATGCTGGTGCAAAAATTCTTGCTGACGCAATAACTAATGGTAATGGCGGTAATGTTGTACTTTGGTCTAACAATTACACTGTTGCAAATGGCGAAATTAGCGTTAAAGGTGGCAGCGAAACTGGTAATGGCGGTTTTATCGAAACTTCAAGTAAAAATTATTTAAACGTTGAAGGTATTACCATTAATGCAACAGCAGCAAACGGAGAAACAGGAAGCTGGTTGCTCGACCCAACCAACATTTATATTGCCACTAATCAAGGCAATGCAACCGCAGCAGGCATGAGTGGCACAAACACCAGCGCCAACACCGGCACAGGCGGCAATCCTAACACATTTGGCGCATCAGGCGCCGTTTTTGATTCTTTGTTAACAGTAGGTAATTTACAAACTGCTTTAAGTAGTGCAAACGTTATTGTGACAACTACTAATGCAAGCGGTACAGGAAATGGCGATATTACCGTAGTAGATCCTGTTACTTGGGCTAGCACTAATTCATTAACACTAACTGCAGCACAAAATATTTATCTAAATGGCGCCATTACAACAGGCGCAGCAGGATCGTCATTAATTTTAAATGCCACAGGTGATGTCTCTCAAACAGCAGCCATTGGTGGCTCTGGAAGCGTTGTTAAAAACGGTGCGGGCAGTGCTTTATTATCCAATACCAATACCTATACTGGCGGCACGACTGTTAATGCAGGCGTATTAGCTTTAGCTGATAATGGCGCAGCAGGCAGTGGCAGCATCACCGTCAATAACACAGGAACCATGCAATTAGTAGGCTCCTCATTAACCATAGCCAATAACTTGAATTTAAACACTGGCAGTACATTATTAGATGCAAATGCATTTGGCAGTAATGTACTTTCAGGCCTTGTTACCTTAAGCGGCACTGTTGCCATGAATGTTACTAGCTCATTCAGTGACATCTTAACCAACCAAGGTGTGATTGGTGGCTCAAGTGTCGTATTAAATAAAGGTGGCGCAGGTAGTTTATCACTAACAGGTAATAATACATTTACTGGTACGATCAATGTTAACGCAGGTACTTTGTCTGCAGCGAGTAATGATGCCTTAGGTAATAGTTCTAATACTGTCACTGTCGCTACGGGCGCAACCTTTGAATTAGCCGGAGCAACATTAGTCATTCCACAAAGCTTCACCTTCCAGACTGGCAGCTTCCTAGTAGAAAATAATGATAATGGCAATAATGTAATGAGCGGTAACATTGCATTTAATGGCACCTCATCGATTGCCGTATCAAGCGCTAACAACGATGTATTAACTTTGTCAGGCATTATTAGCGGTAGCGGTATTAGCTTAACGAAATCAGGCGTCGGCACTTTAGTTTTATCAGGCAGTAGCGCAAACACGTATACCGGTACCACCAACATTACGGGTTTAGTCAGCGCACAAAAAAATAATGCATTAGGTACCAGTGCCGTCACCGTAAATAGCGGCAGCGCTTTAAATATAAATGGCTCAGCTATTTCATTAGGTAACTCATTAAATATTTCCGGAACAGGTATTAGCAGCAGCGGCGCTTTATATGACTCGAGCACCAGCGGTAATAATTCCATTTCTGGCGGTGTCACCATTGGTAGCGCTGGCACAACAATTAATGTAAACAATAGCGGTTCTATCTTAACTCTTAGCGGTATTGTCAATGACAGCGCTTCGAATTTTGGTTTCACTAAACAAGGCTCCGGTCAATTAACCTTGTCTGGCGCTAACACTTATACAGGTACTACTACCATTTCAGCTGGTACCATCAGTGCAAGCAATGCCACCGCATTGGGCACTACTGCAAACGGTACTGTTATTGCAAGCGGCGCCACGCTGGATATCAATAATGTATCTATCGGCAGCGAAGCTATCACCTTAAACGGCGGTACCATTACTGGCACGGGCGTAGGTTCATCCCTAAGTGGTAATATCACACTGGGTGCAAACAGTTTCTTGGCCGGTACTGGAGAATTAAATTTAACTGGTGTTATTTCTGGTGGTTTTGGCCTGACACAAAATGGCACCCTGCTTTCCTATTTGAGCGGTAGCAATACTTACACAGGTTCTGTCACCATCAATGGCGGCACATTAAGTGCATTAAATGCCAATGCATTAGGTACTACTGCAGGTGGCGTAGTAGTCAATAGCGGCGCTAATTTGTATATCAATAATGTAGCAATCGGCGCTGAAGCAGTCACATTAAATAATGGTTCGTTATCAGGCACTGGCACATCATCTCTCTCCGGTGCTGTCTCTATGTCTGGCAACACTTCGATTAATAGCGCAGGCACCATGACATTGAGTGGCGTATTAAGCGGCGGCGCATTAACTAGTGGTGGTGTCGGAACATTAATTTTGACTAATGCTGCTAACACCTATACAGGTGTGACTAATATTGCTAACGGTACGTTGCAAGCAGGCGCAACCAATGCCGTTGCAGCAACAGACATGACCATCACCGCTGGCGGTGTTTTCAATTTAAATAATTTTAACAACACCATTGGAACATTAATCGGTAACGGTAGTGTGACACTCGGTAGCGCAACCTTAACGACAAGTGGCACAACGAATAGTACTTTCACAGGCTCAATCAGTGGTACAGGCGGCTTAACGAAAGGCGGCACTAACACACTGGAATTATCAGGCAATAATACATTTACTGGCGCCACATCAGTGACAGCTGGAACCTTGTTATTGAGCAGCGCCCAAGCATTAGGCAGTGCTGTTTCTCGCACCTCAGGCGTGACCGTTACGAGTGGCGCAGCAGTAAAACTTAACAATATCACTTTAACACCGACCGTTAACCTTACATTAAATGGTAGCGGCATTTCATCCACTGGCGCTCTAGTAGGTGTTGGTACATCAAGCTGGACAGGAAATATTACATTAGGTAGCGCAACCACATTAGGCACCACGATTGCTGCTGACGTATTAACCACGAATGGCACCATTGATGGTGCAGCCGCATTGACTTTAACAGGTGCAGGAAGAATTATTTTCGGTGGTAACGTTGGTAGTGGCACCGCACTAACAAGCATCACATCAAATTCTAAAACGACTTTTGGTACTGGCAGCGCTATCAGCATCACTACTTCTGGTACGCAGGCATATAATTACGTCACCAATCCAACCGGTGTATGGCTAGGTTCAGATACCACGATTAACACCACCAACAGTAATGTAACTTTTGCATCCACTATCGATAACAGCACCGCCAGCGCACGCGCGCTAACAGTGAATGCAGGATCTGGCGCTATTTCCGCAAATAATAAAATTGGTAACGGTGCAAACGGCGCTGTCGGCGCATTAACTTTTAACTCAACTGGCACTACTACTTTGGGTGATACAGTTAATGCAGCAAGTCTCACCACTAATGCAGGTGGTACAACCGCCATTAATGGCGGTAGCGTAACGACATCAGGTAATCAATCTTACAACGATGCAGTAACTTTAGGATTTGCAGGTGCAACCACTCTAACCTCTTCTGCTGGTGATGTGATTGCCGCAAGCAGCGTCACCGGTAACAACAATGCATTCACAGTTAACAACGCTGGTGCTAGCAGCTCGATTGCAGGTGTAGTCAGCAATATCGCATCGTTTAACAAAGATGGCAGCGGTACTTTATCCTTATCAGGCAACAACACTTATACCACTACAACAAATGTTTTAAATGGTACTTTAAGAGCATCCAATAATAATGCATTAGGAACCACAGCGGCTGGCACCACAGTTTCATCTGGTGCAACACTAGATATTAATGGTGTAGCAGTTGGTGCGGAAGCTGTCACCATCAATGGTGCAGGCGTTGGCGGCAATGGCGCATTAACTGGCTCTGGAACCAGCTCATTATCTGGTTTAGTGACCCTGGGAAGCGCAAGTACTATAGGCGCTAATTCAGGCGCCACATTCACCATCAGCAATGCTGGCACAATGACTGGATCTGGTTTTGCCTTAACCTTAACAGGAGCTGGCTCTGGTACGCTTGCTTCAATTATTGGTACTGGCGCAGGTACCGTTACTAAAAATGGCGCAGGCACTTGGACTTTATCTGGTGCAAATACCTATACGGGCTTGACCACCGTTAGCGCCGGCACATTAGTCGCCGCTAATGCACTTGCACTTGGCTCAGCGTCGACTGGCACCTCTGTCACAGCGGGCGCAACATTAGATATCAATAATGTCACCATCAGTGGCGCAGAAGCTATTACCATCAACGGCGCAGGTGTTAGCAGTAATGGCGCCTTAACCGGCACAGGAACGGCTTCTTATGCAGGTTTAATTACTTTAGGTAGCGCCAGCACCATCGGTGCTAACTCTGGTGCAACATTTACATTAAGTAATGCAGGCACCATCACTGGCTCTGGTTTTGACTTAACCTTTACTGGCGCGGGTGATGGCTCAATCGCATCCA
>CAZBHW010000022.1:0-6849 GCA_964492045.1 uncultured Coxiellaceae bacterium
AACAGATCCCCGCTAAAAGCATGCGGGGACGACGGGCGTATTGACGTGATGCGGGGACGACGGGCGTATTGACGTGATGCGGGGACGACGGGCGTGTTGACGTGATGTGGGGACGACGGGCGCATTGACATGATACGGGATCGATGACGTGTTGAAGTTGTGTATGATCAATGAGCGGGGTGGGGTGAGCGATCGTGTTAAATGATTCATCAAAATACTGTTAAGTGTGATTCATCAATGTACAGTTTCGGGTGAACTATCAACATACCAGTGGGAGTGTAGTAGTGAACTGCGTCAGCACGTTAATTAAGTTCAATTTTTGTCCCCACCCCGCAAAAAAAAATCAAAATTATCTCCCTCATTCAGTTGATATTTTTATTGAATCCATTAATATATGCCCCTCTATCGCAAACGATATTTGGGCCGTTAGCTCAGCCGGTAGAGCAGCTGGCTTTTAACCAGTTGGTCCCGCGTTCGAATCGCGGACGGCCCAATAAATTCTTCCCTTCCCGTGGTATAATATTAATTCTTTTCAAATAGCATCTTGAGTTTTGTACGGAAGTCCCCATCTATTATTTACGTGATTTGAAAAAGGGTAATAGATTATGCGTATGGATAAATTAACTAGTAAATTTCAAATGGCGCTTGCAGATGCGCAATCACTCGCTTTAGGGCAAGATCATGCCTTCATCGAACCTGTGCATGTCATGAAAGTTTTAATGGAGCAAGAAGGCAGTAATGTGACTGCCGTGCTAGCCAAGGCAAAAGTGAATTTGCCCATGTTACGCAACGAACTGGAAGCAGCAATTAAACGCATGCCGCGTGTTGAGGGAACTGGCGGTGACATGCATATCTCAAATGATCTCTCACGAATTTTAAATCTTTGCGACAAGCTCGCACAAAAACGAAAAGACCAATACATTTCCAGCGATTTATTTTTACTGGCAGCAGTAGAAGATAATGGCTCGTTAGGTGATTTATTACGAAAAGCAGGCGCAACCAAAGCAACGCTTGAAAAAGCAATTGATGAAGAACGTGGAGGCGAAACAGTGGCTGATCAAAACGCAGAAGATCAACGTGGTGCATTAAGTAAATATACCATCGATTTAACTGAACAAGCTGCGAAAGGCAAACTTGATCCTGTGATTGGACGCGATGCAGAAATCCGCCGCACTATTCAAGTGTTACAGCGCCGCACGAAGAATAATCCTGTGTTAATCGGTGAACCTGGCGTGGGTAAAACAGCGATTGTCGAAGGCTTGGCATTACGCATTGTTAATGGCGAAGTGCCAGAAGGTTTGCGCGATAAAAAATTATTATCACTGGATTTAGGTGCCTTAATTGCTGGTGCAAAATTCCGTGGTGAATTTGAAGAGCGTTTAAAAGCCGTGCTGAAAGAATTAGCCAAGCAAGAAGGGCAAGTCATTTTGTTTATTGATGAATTGCACACAGTCGTTGGTGCCGGTAAAGCAGAAGGCTCCATGGATGCAGGTAATATGTTGAAACCTGCGCTGGCACGCGGTGAATTGCATTGTGTAGGCGCAACCACTTTGGATGAATATCGAAAATACATTGAAAAAGATGCCGCATTAGAACGACGCTTCCAACGTGTATTAGTAGAAGAACCTAATGTGCCAGATACGATTGCCATTTTACGTGGTCTGAAAGAGAAATATGAAGTGCATCATGGCGTCGTCATTTCAGACTCCGCGATTGTGGCCGCAGCGACTTTATCTAATCGTTACATCACTGACCGTAACTTGCCTGATAAAGCCATCGATTTAATCGATGAAGCCGCCAGCAATATTCGTATGGAAATCGATTCCAAACCAGAAGTAATGGACAACCTGGAACGCCGCATCATTCAAATGAAAATTGAACGCGAAGCCTTGAAGAAAGAAAAAGATGAAGGCTCTACCAAACATCTGGAAAAGCTGGAAGATGATTTGAAGAAGCTGGAAAAAGAATACAAAAAATTAGAAGACGTATGGAAGGCAGAAAAAGGTTCATTGCAAGATACCAACGTCATCAAAGCTGAAATTGAAAAAGCTCGCATGGAAATGGACACTGCCCGCCGCAACGGTGATTTACAACGCATGGCGGAATTGCAATACGCACGCATTCCTGAACTGGAAAAACAATTAGCGCAAGCTAGTGCAGGTGGTGAAGAGAAAAAAGAAAAACAATTGTTACGAAATAAAGTGACGGATGAAGAAGTCGCAGAAGTTGTTTCCAAGTGGACTCATATTCCTGTTTCCAAAATGCTGGAAAGCGAAAAAGAAAAATTGTTGGGCATGGAATCCATGCTGCAATCACGCATTGTAGGGCAAAGCCAAGCAGTCACTGCGGTGTGTAATGCAATCAGACGTTCACGTGCGGGATTATCTGACCCCAATAAGCCCATCGGTTCATTTCTGTTCCTGGGGCCAACTGGCGTTGGTAAAACAGAATTATGTAAAGCGTTAGCAGAATTTTTATTTGATACCGATGATGCAGTCATTCGTATCGACATGTCAGAATTCATGGAAAAACATTCTGTTGCCAGATTGGTGGGTGCGCCTCCAGGCTATGTAGGTTATGAAGAAGGCGGCTATCTTACAGAGCATGTACGCCGACGTCCTTATTCCGTGATCCTGTTAGATGAAATGGAAAAAGCGCATCCAGATGTATTTAATATTCTGCTGCAAGTATTAGATGATGGACGTTTGACTGACAGCCAGGGTAGAACAGTTGATTTTAGAAATACCGTGATTGTGATGACTTCCAACTTGGGGTCAGACTTGATTATGGAAATCTCCAAGAAAGGTGATTATTTCGAAATGAAAGAAGCGGTGCTGGGCGTGGTGGGTAAACATTTCCGTCCAGAGTTTATTAATCGTATCGATGAGATGGTCGTGTTCCATCCGTTAGATCAAGCGCAAATTAAGAAGATTGCGGAAATTCAAATTAATCGTTTACGCAAACGTCTGGCTGAGCGTGAATACGGATTGGCGCTCACACCCGAGGCAATGGATTATTTGGCATCATCGGGGTATGATCCTGTTTATGGCGCGCGGCCATTGAAACGTGCCATACAGCAGCATGTTGAAAACCCGCTGGCGCAAGAAATTCTGGCTGGCAAATTTGCACCGGGCGATACCATCACCGTCGATTGCAAAAAAGAAAAACTGGTATTTACAAAATCCACGGCCACTGTTTAATAGAGAAAGGAATATCTCATGTATAAAACCATCTTGTTTGCTACCGACTTGACGGAAGACACAGATTATCTTCTGCAGAAAGTACAAAGCGTACGCGGTATTACCGGAGCAAAATTATGTCTGGTGCATGTGGTTGAACCGCTGCCAGGCTATAACTATGCATATCTCGGCATTGAGGATATTGAAGGACAATTAATTCAGGAAGCCAGACAATCCATCGATAAACTCGCTACTCAATTAAACGTCGATAAAAAAGATGTTTTTATTGAAGTTGGTGCAACGAAGAATCGCATTTTAAAAGTTGCCGATGAAGAAAACGCGGATTTAATTATTTGCGGTAGTCATGGTCGTCATGGCTTGTCATTATTACTAGGCTCTACAGCAAACGCCATTTTGCATGGCGCAAAATGCGATGTCTTAACTGTTCGTTTACCTGAATTAGAATAATCCCGCTATGGAATATAAAGATTATTACAAAATACTCGGCGTTGCACGCAACGCCGATGAAGATACTATCAAACAAGCCTATCGCCGGCTTGCGCGAAAATATCATCCTGATGTCAGCAAAGAACCGAATGCGGAAGAACAATTTAAAAATGTTCAGGAAGCGTATGAGGTTTTAAAAGATAAGGAAAAGCGCGCTGCTTATGATGAGCTTGGCGCAAACTGGAAGGCGGGACAAGAGTTTCGCAGACCACCGCATGGCGATGCTGGTTCACAGTTTCGATATGAAGGCGGACAATTCTCAGAAGAAGATTTGGGTCAATTTAGTGATTTCTTCGCCAATATGTTTGGTGGCCGCGGACATAGTGCTCATGGTAGACATGAGGGTTTTGCTGAGCACAGCGGCAGAGCGTTTCGCCAGCGCGGCAGCGATCAACATGCGAAAATTCAAGTGACATTAAACGAAGCGTATCAAGGCGGTACGCGAACGATTCAATTACAAGTGCCAGAAATTAATGCTGAAGGACAAATCGTCAATCAAACTCGCACGTTAAAACTGGTCATACCAGCTGGTGCTGAACAAGGTCAGCAATTACGACTTTCTGGTCAGGGTACACCGGGTCATGGTGGTGCGCCGAACGGTGATTTGTATCTGGAAATTGAAATTGTTGATCATCCAATGTTTTCTTTGAAAGGAAAAGACGTCTATCTCACGTTACCTGTTACACCATGGGAAGCGGCATTGGGTGCAGAAATTAAAATTCCAACACTAGGCGGTATGGTTGGATTAAAGCTAAATCCCGATTCACAGTCAGGACAAAAGTTACGGCTGAAAGGTCGCGGTATGCCGGGCAAACCAACTGCGGGTGATCAATACGCTGTGCTGCAAATTCAAACGCCAGCGCCGCATAACGACGAACAGAAAAAGCTATATCAGCAAATGGCAGACTCGATGCCGTTTAATCCACGCAAAGACTGGACGGTGTGAGGATATTATGAAAAAAGAAATGATAATTGTGGCGGATTACACAACCGAGATGTCATTCAGCCTGGAGGAATTATGCGAGATTTGCCGCATACAAAGTAGTGAGGCAGAAGATTTTGTTCGCTATGATATTTTAGTTCCGAACGGAACCACGGTGACACAATGGACGTTTGATATGGAGCAATTGCAGCGCTTACGCAAGGCTATTCGCCTGCAGCGCGATTTGGAGCTGAACTATGCCGGCATTGCCCTGGTAATGCAGCTGCTGGCAGAAATCGAAGAACTGCGTGCAACGACAAACCTCTATCATAAACATGTTGAAAAATAATATCAGGTGATAAACATGAACTTTCTAAAGAGATCGGCATTAATGCTGGTATTGGGTTTGCTTTTGTTATCCAGCGCCATGGTGTATGCGCGTATTACGCATACCTTGTTAGTAGTTGATATGCAGAACACAGCAGATCTGCCTGCTAAATTCCGCACTTCTGCAGATGTGTTGCCAAGTGGTGCGACAGTTAATTCGCTGGGATTGGATCAATTGCATGTTGCGGGTAGCCATCAATTTTCGAAAGACAGTTTTGTGACTGCGTTAACGCGAATTCCATCCAAATCTGTTGTGGTGGTGGACTTGCGCCGCGAGTCGCACGGTTTTTTGAATGATAATGCGGTTAGTTGGTATGGTCCGCAAGACGCTGCAAATTTGAATAAAACCATTCCGCAGATCATGGCCAGCGAGCAACGTTTATTAACCAGATTAAGTAAATCCAGTTATCGTTGGGTCTACAATATCGTCTCAAAAACTGATGATGGTTATGTGGATAAAGTCACGCATGATATTGTACAGATTCAGGGTGTGCAATCAGAGCAGCAATTCGTCGAAAAAAACCATCTTGGTTACCAGCGTTTTTATGTCGAAGATTTCCATGCGCCAACGGATGCAGAAGTAAATCGTTTTGTGCGTTTCGCTAAATCATTACCCGCAAATACGTGGCTTTACTTTCATTGCCGTGGTGGTGAGGGTCGCACCACAACATTCATGACCATGATGGACATGATGAAAAATGCTAAACAAGTTTCTTATGATGATATTATGGCGCGGCAGGTGGCTTTAGGTGGTACAGATTTACGTGATTTACCTGGTGCTGCTAGTTTCAAATATCCATTTGCCGTTCAGCGTGTTGCCTTCCTGCGGTCCTTCTACGATTACGCGAAAAATAATAATGATAATTTTGCAACGCCTTATACAGCATGGAAACAGAAATAAATTTATCCCGGATGAGATGGAGCGTTTCATCCGGGCTACAAATAGGCATATTTTATAAATATGTTCATTGTTGTTGCAGGGTGCATCGTTGATTCTTCTAAATAATTTTCCATTAATCTAATTTTGCTACGGTAGAGTTTTCAGTGATTAGGAGACTTTACGATGCTTCCGAATCAGCGCAATCAACTGAATATTTTTCAAATCACCAATATTTTTAATGTCGCATTCCGTCGTGAATTCGACAGGCTCAAGCAAGCTACCACAAAAAAACTGTCATTGTTAGATACAGTGGGATGTCAGCATGTCAGAATGTTTTTTGATGGTGCTTATGACAATTTGCAATTCGCTAATTATTTTTTGGAGAATGAATTGCTGGAAGATCATCTCAATGAATTACAGTCAGTCTTCTTAAGGCGATTCTTTACCGATTTCACCAATCAAGACGCTGAAAAAATCAAGCAAACTGCCGCCAATATTATTAACGCGATTGAAAAATTAATGTTGGATAGAACGGTCGTGCAGTTCGAGGATTTATTATATATCGATTTTAAACACTTGTTGGAATCACCTGATAACGAAATCAAGCATTACACTTATTTGCAAGATGAGTTACATGAATATTTAAGAGCAAACGGCAGAAGAACGCGTGACTATCCCGGCGCGCTGGAACGTTGTGGCAATAAACACATGCGCACCAGTCAAATGAATGAGGACGAATATGAAGATTATTTAAAACATGAGTTTGATCATAACTACGTTAAGATCAAACCCAAAATGTAAAAAATAAATATTTTAATAATGGATCAAACGAGTTATTCACCCGAACTACGACTCAACCCGCCAAGGCCGCAACTAACACGCCAAGGCCGCAACTAACACGCCAAGGCCGCAACTAACACGCCAAGGCCACAACTAACTCGCCAAGGCCACAACTAACTCGCCAAGGCCACAAC
>CAZBHW010000022.1:6949-61108 GCA_964492045.1 uncultured Coxiellaceae bacterium
CGCCAAGGCCACAACTAACTCGCCAAGGCCACAACTAACTCGCCAAGGCCACAACTAACTCGCCAAGGCCACAACCAACACGCCAAGGCCACATCTAAGAACGTCGTCCCCGCATGCTTTAAGCGGGGATCTGTTCGTGCAACCGTACCCTCACTCTACGCACCATATTTCGCATTTCAACTCCTCTTACAAACTGAGAAATAATCCCCCGTATCCTTCAATAACTCACGCTCGCTATCCATCAACAAATAAGATTTTTCATTACCAGCACGCGCAAAAAATCTCAACTTCGACTGTATCGCAGCACTATTTTTTTCTGCCTCATTAAAAGCATATCTAACAACGAAAAGATAACCCAAACGAAAAGTAAACATAGCCGGATTACAACCCACATACAAAACGTTAGCCACTTGTTTAGTCAAGCTAGTCGGATTCATGTAGTAACCTCGGTAAGATGGATGCGTATAAACATCCCCCCGCAACACATTACGAAATGTTGCGCGCACACCCTCTTTAAAATCAGGCACGGTGCCCTCATGCCGCATTAAATCACCTGTTGCAACGCCGCTTATGAATTTCTGTGCGGTGGCGCTAAAAATAGTTCCTGTCACTAGTAATGCATTTTGTTGTGCTGGCGGTAAATGATTTGAATAAAAGACAATGGTACCAAAACCTACGCCGCGCACGAAATACAGTGGGGCTAATACAGGGGCAAAATTGAAAGTTGAATATTTCACCCCTCTTAACATATTATTGGCATCTAAATTGATTCTTCGAATAAACCACGTTTCAAACGCGTAAGCGACTGACATTTCCGCAAACGAAGACGCGGTTAGCATCGTGGCAATCGCGAGCCACGGATGGCTGTCTTGAACGTGATAACCAGCCCATTGTTTTGCGTAAGCTGCGGTTGCGGTAGAGAAGGTGCCGCGGGCGAGATTAATGGGCAATCCTTTGGTAATTAATCTCCATCCATCTGACTTCCAGCTATCGACAATTGTTGTCAGCGGTGAGAAATTATTTTGTGCGCGGCTAAGCCAGCTTCTGATTGGTTGTGTGACAAACGTTGCGATAAAGGCAGAGGTGGTTGGACTGGATTGCGGTTTATTTTCATCACGAGTTTGCGCCACAGCGTTCCTCCTTGAAGGCATTTGAAAAGAATTAGTATGCATCGTTATATCATGATGCAGCACGTTATTAAATCCTTGTGAGGCTTGTGTTCGTTGAAACTTGAAAATGCCCGCGTTAGAATGCCGCGGCATTTCAATTAACGCTTAACAGGAGTTTCATCGCATGAATTTGCGCAGATTCAGTCAATTTGTAGCTTCCAAGCCACCCAGCATTCGGCTGCAAACTTTCCAAGACCTCTCGGGTTGCTCAACCAGATGCACGAGCCCAAATAATGAATTTGGTGAAATTGTTGTGACCCATGGCGCAATTAATTCAGCACAAGATTTATATCAAGAAATGAAGAAGCAAGATTCATTGCTAAAGCAATCTATTTTATTGATACGTTTTCAAAATGTACTTCCAGATAGAGCCAGTGCGTTGGTTGTGATATTGGATTTTTCAGCAAGAAATAACGGAAAGCATAAGCATGACTCGATTTATGATATGGCGAGCGATGTATTGAGATCACACTGCCCGTATATTTTTGATGATAGACCAAGTAAACGTATCACGTAATAGATAGGTAGCCCGGATGAAGCGTTTCATCCGGGCTACTTAGTGATTACTTCAAGTTGCTTGCTACAAAATCCCAGTTAACCAGCTTCCAGAAATTTTCCAGATACGTCATGCGCACATTGCGGTAGTCAATGTAGTATGCATGCTCCCACACATCGCAAGTCATCAGGGCGGTTTTGCCTTCTTTCATGGGCAGGCCTGCGTTGCCAGTGTTCATGATATCCAGGCTGCCATCCGGATTTTGCACCAGCCAGGTCCAGCCTGAACCAAACAGCGTTGCAGCGGATTGTGTGAAGGCTTTTTTGAACTCATCAAAAGAACCCCATTTCTTGTTGATAGCCTCAGCCAACGCCCCGCTAGGTGCGCCAGAGCTCTTTGGGGTCATGCTGTTCCAGTAAAAGGTATGGTTCCAGACTTGCGCCGCATTATTAAAAATACCCCCTGTAGACTTCATAATGACGTCTTCCAGCGACATATTGGCCATCTCGGTGTCTTTGGTCAGGTTATTCAGATTGTTGACGTAGGCTTGATGGTGCTTGCCATAGTGGTATTCGAGGGTTTCTTTGGAGATGGAGGGGGCTAGTGCATCCATTGGGTAGGGTAATGGGGGTAATGTAAACATTATAACTCCTTGAATTTATATAGATAGTCAGTTTATTGCACGTCATCCCAGTCTGCTTTCACTGCTGCGCCGTGAGGTCCCCGCTAAAAGCAGGCGGGGATGACGTGTTACCTGTTGATACTATTGTTGCTCAGTAGCTTATATGGTATAAAGCCCAGCTTGTGAATTATTAACTAGACCGCACGCTTATTACAACTATTCAACGGGTGCCTTAACAGGTTGTTGGCTAGAGTAAGCGGAGGCATAACCCAGAAAGAGGAAATACCATGTCAGTTTCAATGCAAGAAATGTTGAAAGCTGGTGTCCATTTTGGTCACCAAACCCGTTACTGGAACCCAAAAATGTCATCCTACATTTATGGCTCACGTAACAAGATTCATATTATCGACCTCGGCAAATCTCTGCCATTACTGCAAGACGCTATCAACTTCATCAGCGGCGTTGCAGCTAACAAAGGTAAAGTATTATTCGTTGGCACTAAATATGCAGCGCAAGATATCATTCGTGAAGAAGCCGAACGTTGCAACATGCCATACGTTAACCATCGCTGGTTAGGCGGTATGTTAACGAACTACAAAACCATTCGTCAGTCCATCAAACGCCTGAAAGATCTCGAGGCCATGTTCGAATCACAAAAATTCGGCCGTTTGACGAAGAAAGAAATTCTCAATTTAGACCGCGAAAAAGCCAAGCTGTTAAACAGCCTTGGCGGTATCAAAAACATGGGCGGTATTCCAGATGCACTGTTTGTGATTGACGTTGGTCATGAAAACATTGCTATCCGCGAAGCCAACCGTTTAGGCGTGCCAGTCGTTGGTGTTGTCGATTCCAACAACGACCCAGATAACGTTTCTTATGTTATTCCAGGCAACGACGACTCAACCCGCGCTATCCGTTTTTATGCAAAAACCATGGCAGACGTCATTCTTGAAGCGCGTGCTAGCGTGCAAGATCTTTCAGACGTCAAAGAAGAATTCGTTGAAGTGGCTGCTGAAGATAATGCTGCTGGCAGCGACAACGATCAATCCGATTCAGACAAATAAGAGGGTATTGTCATGGCAAATGTAATCTCCGCTGCACTCGTTAAAGAACTGCGTGAGCGCACAGGCGCTGGCATGATGGAATGCAAAAAAGCATTAGAAGCCAGTCAAGGTGATATTGAAGTCGCGATTGAAGAATTGCGTAAAAGTGGTGCCGCAAAAGCTGGTAAAAAAGCTGGTCGCGTTGCTGCTGAAGGTGCAATTGTTATTGCTACCACCGCAGACAACAAGCGCGCTGTGATGATTGAAATCAACAGCGAAACCGACTTCGTTGCTCGCGATACCAACTTTACTTCCTATGTGAAAGCCGTTGGTGACACAGCACTGCAAGGTAATATTGCAGATGTTGCTGCTTTATCTGCTGCTCAGTTAGCAGGTCAAGGCAAGTCAGTTGAAGAAGCACGCTTAGAGCTCGTACAGAAAGTTGGTGAAAACGTGCAGATACGTCGCATTCAAACCACTGGCGATCAAGCAGCTTATGTTGGCAGCTACACTCACGGCAACCGCATTGGTGTGATCGTTGAATTAGATACAGCTAATGAAGAATTAGCACGCGATGTTGCTATGCACATCGCTGCCAGCCGTCCGATTGTTGTATCCCCAGATAAAGTCTCACAAGACTTAATCGACAAGGAAAAAGAAATTTACACCGCGCAAGCTGCCACCAGTGGCAAGCCAGCAGACATCATTGAAAAAATGGTGGTTGGCCGCTTGAAGAAATTCCTGGACGAAGTCAGCCTCACTGGTCAGCCATTCGTTAAAGACCCAGACATGACTGTTGGTACCTTGCTTGCCAAAAACAAAGCAAAAGTATTGGCATTCCATCGTTATGAAGTTGGCGAAGGCATTGAAAAAATCGTAGAAGATTTTAAAGAAGCAGTGATGTCACAAGCAGCACAAGGCAACTAACATTTATGGATAATACAGCGAAGCCGATTTACCGGCGTATTTTGCTTAAGTTAAGTGGTGAAGCTTTACAAGGTGATCATCTGTTTGGAATCGACGCGGGCAAGTTAGCCCGCGTTGCCCAGGAAGTGGCAAGTGTCACGCAACTGGGTGTGCAAGTTGCACTGGTGATAGGTGCTGGTAATTTAATTCGCGGTGCAGATTTATGCGCTGCCGGTTTCGACCGCATCTCTGCTGACCAAATGGGTATGCTCGCAACGGTTATTAATGGTATTGCTTTGCATGATGCCATCTCTAATAAATCCATCCCCGTGACATTAATGTCAGCATTTGGTATCCCCAGTATTTCCGAGCAAGCAGATCGTGCGAAAGCGCATGAATATTTGCAGCGCGGACATGTGGTGATTTTTGCTGGCGGTACAGGTAATCCACTGGTCACCACCGATTCTGCTGCAGCGTTACGCGGTATCGAAATTAATGCAGACATCGTGTTGAAAGCGACTAAGGTGGAAGGTGTGTTCGACGAAGATCCCATTAAAAATCCTAACGCTGAACAATTCGATCAACTGAGTTACGAAGAAGTCATTGCGCGCCGTCTTGGTGTGATGGACTTAACAGCAATTCTGTTGTGTCAGGATCATGGCTTGCCATTGCGCGTGTTCAACATGAATAAGCAAGGCGCGCTCAAGCGTATTGTGTTGGGTGAAGAAGTTGGTACGTTGATTAAAGACAGGGCTTAAGATATGCATAAAATTGCTAAAGATTCAGAAGTGCGCATGCGTAAATGCATAGATTCATTTAAAACTGAATTAACCAAATTGCGTACTGGCCGCGCTACTGCCGGCATTCTAGATCATGTTCATGTTGATTATTACGGCTCAGCGATGCCGATTAATCAAGTGGCTAACATTGTAGTCAGTGATGCGCGTACTTTAACCATCACACCATGGGAAAAAGGCATGGTGAATGCGATTGATAAAGCCATACGTGAATCAGGTTTAGGTTTCAACCCTGTCACAACTGGTGATCTGATTCGAGTTCCTATGCCAGCTTTAAACGAAGAACGCCGTAAAGATTTAATTAAAATCGTGCGCACTGAAGCTGAAGCTGCTCGCGTCAGCATTCGTAACGCACGTCGCGATGCGAATGAAGAGATCAAAGCTTTGCTGAAAGCGAAAGAAATCACCGAAGATGAAGAGCGCCGCATGAGTGATGAAGTGCAAAAAATCACAGATAAATTTGTGGCAGAAGTCGACCAGGTGACAAAAGCAAAAGAAACCGATTTGATGGCGATCTAACTCGAGATTTTCACATGAAGCCCGCAACAGGTTTGCCACAGCACATTGCTGTGATTATGGATGGCAACGGCCGCTGGGCCAAAAAGCGGTTTTTGCCTCGTGTTGCCGGGCATCGTGCTGGTGTGGATGCAGCACGCCGTATCGTTCGTAACTGTGCCAAGCGTGGTATCAAAGTCTTAACTCTCTTTGCCTTCAGCAGCGAAAACTGGCGCCGTCCCGCAGATGAAGTGAATCATCTCATGGAATTATTCATGTCTGGTCTGGAGCGCGAAGCACCTGACATGCATAAAAATCATATTCGCTTACGTTTCATTGGTGATAGAGCACGTTTCAACGCCAACCTGGTGGCTAAAATTCAAGAAGTCGAAAACTTAACGGCGAATAACACCGGCATGACATTACTCATTGCCGCTGATTACGGCGGTCAATGGGATATTACGCAATCCGTGAAGAAAATTGCTGCCGATGTTGCCGCAGGCAATATACAAGTTGCAGACATCACTCCCGAACAAATTGCGGCAAGGCTTTCGTTTGCCGATTTACCTGACCCCGATCTTTTCATTCGCACAAGCGGCGAAATGCGCATCAGCAATTTTTTGTTGTGGCAGCTGGCGTATGCTGAATTATTTTTTACGGAAGTGTTGTGGCCGGACTTTGGTGATGCAGAGTTAGATGAAGCGTTAGCGCAATTCTCTAAACGCGAGCGCCGATACGGATACAGCAGTGAACAACTACAGGAGGTAGCATGCTCAAGCAACGAATAATCACAGCGGCGTTATTGGTTCCCATTGTTGTTGGCTTGGTTCTATATATTCAACCGATAGCCTTTTTAATTGTGACAGCGATTATTACATTAATGGCTGCCATGGAATACATGACACTCATGCGCTTGCAAACCGTGTGGGCGCGGATCTTGTACTTAGTGATTATCGTGAATTTGATGGTTGGCCTGTTGTTCGTGCCAACACCACTTGAGCTGGCGGTGGGTTTTGTCTGGTGGTTAATCGCATGTGTCATTGTTGCGCTTTACCCGCGCGGCGCCTCGTCTTGGTCGAGTAACAAAGTCATCACTGGCTTGATTGGTATCTTGGTCTTGATGCCTTGCTGGGTCGCATTGAATTACATTCGCAACACACCGAATGGCACGATATTGCTGTTATATGTATTAGTGTTGATCTGGGGTGCAGACACCTCAGCTTATTTTGCTGGCAAGCGCTGGGGTAAAACCAAGCTTGCACCAGCAGTCAGTCCCGGTAAAACCGTACAAGGTGCTATCGCTGCCCTCGTGTTTGCGTTGGTATTTAGTGCGATTGCCGGTGCTATCTCCAACCCTCCTGCGGTCATTCTATTGTCCCTGATGGGCTTGTCTGTGTGGACGGTCATCTTCTCTATCGTCGGTGATTTATTTGAAAGCGTGTTAAAACGTGAAGCTGGTTTTAAAGACTCTGGCAATTTGTTGCCAGGTCATGGCGGATTGTTAGATCGCATCGACAGCTTAACAGCAGCCGCGCCTGTTTATGCATTCACCAGCATTTTATTGAGTTGGTTTTTTACATCGTAAACCTCGTTGCTTAATTGTAATCCAGCGCTAATCTTTCACCGTCATCGCCGCTAAAAGCAGTGGTGATGACGGTAGGAACTGATCTTGTGAAAGTCCATAATGCATTAAAAAGAAAGCTGGATTTTGTCCTGGAAAGCCAAGATAATTGGCGGCACTGTTTTTCGTCTTCCAAAACAAGAGAATAGAATCATCAAATGAAAAAAATACTCTTCATGCTAGTAGTATTGTCGCAGTTCTCTGTAGCTGCGTGGGCGGATAGTTTTGTCGTCCGAAATATTCAGTTCGACGGATTGCAACGCATCTCACCAAGTAATGCTGAGAGTTATTTGCCAATACATCGTGGTCAGGAATTAACGAGTGTTAAAACTGGCTCTGTGATGCAGGCGCTTTACAAAACCGGATTCTTTGAAGACATCAGCCTTTCCCGTGAAGGCAATACGTTAGTCATTCATGTTACTGAACGTCCGACTATCGGCAAATTAGATATTAAAGGCAACTCTGTCATTCCTACCGACAAATTAACTGAGGTCATGAAGTCGCTGGAAATTACCGAAGGCCGCGTTTATAACGCAGCACTGTTAGAAAAAATCAAACAAAGTTTATTGAATCAATATTACATGCTGGGCAGATACAATGCGCGCGTGGATATTCGCACCTCACCCATGCCGCGCAATCGTGTACAAGTGACAATCGATATTTCTGAAGGCTTGGTGGCAACCGTTAAACGCATCACCATTATCGGCAACCACGTGTTTTCAGAAGGCACGTTGACCGATCAGCTGGATTTATCCACCAGCGGCCTTTTCACTATCGTGACGCAGACAGATCGTTATTCAGAAGACAAACTGCAAACCAGTTTGGATAAACTACGCGGCTATTATCTGGATCGCGGCTATTTACACTTCCAAATCAAGTCGGCCCAAGCTCAGGTGACGCCAGATCGCAAGTCTGTTTACGTTACCGTTGTCGTCGATGAAGGTCAGCCATATACAATCGATAGTTACAAAATCGAAGGCAAATTATTGCTGGATAGAGCGGAAATTGAAAAGCGCGTTCAAGTAAAACCAGGCGATGTCTTTTCACGTAAGAAAATTACCGATACTGAAAAAGATATTTCAAAATATTATGGTGAAAATGGCTATTACACGGCTAATGTGTCCATTCGCCCCAGTGTTAATGAAAGCACACGTAAAGTGACTGTGGTGTTTACCGTGACGCCAGGCAAGCGCACCTATGTACGTTACGTTACCTTCAGCGACAACAACCGTACGAATGACGATGTGTTGCGTCGTGAAGTGCAACAGTTTGAAGCTGCACCCATTTCAACAACCAGACTGGATACCTCCAAACAGCGTTTAAGTTTGTTACCATGGATTAAAGATGTGGAAATGAACGTCAAACCAGTTCCTGGCAAAACCGATTTGGTAGACGTTGATTACAAAGTCAAAGAAGACAGTTCTGCACAAGCTTCTGTGAAAGTGGGTTACTCGCAGATTTACCGCATGATTATCGGTGCCGGTATTAACCAGAAAAACTTTATGGGCACTGGTAATACCTTGGGTCTTAATTTCCAACGTAGCAAGTACGAACAAAATTATGCGATTGACTACACTGACCCGTACTACACCATAGACGGTATCAGTCGTAGTATTTCAGCTTCGTTCTCAAAAATGGATCCCGCCGGTGTTTCCAGTGTGAATAATGGTTACACGGTTAACAACTATAATCTTGGTGTACTGTATGGCATACCAATTGGTCAGGAAATCGGGGTGTTTAATCGAATTTTAGCCGGTGTCTATGCATCTAGCTCTTTGGTCACCATGATTCCTGGCAACGCGTCTAATCAGGTTAATACCTTCATTACCCGTAATGGCCGCCGCTATGATGAGCTGGATTTCAAACTCGGTTATTCACGCGACAGTCGCGACCGCTCATTCTTCCCAACGCGCGGTATGCTGCATTCCTTCTTCGTGGATATCTTTACGCCTTATACCAGCAGTGGTGTCAGCTTTTACACGGTTAACTATCAAGGTAAATGGTATATCCCGTTAAACGACAGCTTCATCTTCTTAACCAGAGGTGATTTTGGTTACGGCAATGGCTTTAACGGGTTGCAGACCTTCCCATTCTTCAAGAACTACTATGCTGGTGGTATTGATACCGTGCGCGGCTATCTAGGCTACTCCTTGGGGCCACAAGACTCTAAAGGTCTGGCTTATGGTGGTAACTTGTTTGGTGATGCTAGCCTCGGACTGATTTTCCCAAATTATATTTCTGACAGTTTGCGTACTAGCGTGTTTGTTGATGCTGGTAACACCTACTCAACTCAGGATAACCGCAGCTTTGGCGGTCAAAGTACTAACTCCGGTCCTATCCGTACCTCATTTGGTTTGGAAGCAGACTGGTTAACGCCGCTTGGTCCAATCGAATTAAGTTTGGCAAAGACTATCAATTCCAGACCTGGCGACAAACTGGAAGCGTTCCAATTTTCTCTTGGAGCGAATTTCTAGGTGAGTTTTTATATTTGTTAATGTTACAATATGTGCTTGTTTTGCATGAGCTTCGCTTGTGCGCAGCATACAAACAATAGCTGGAATAGGGATTTAATTAAAATTTTTGGAGATGACCATGAAGATTGTAAAAAAAGTAGGTATTCTTGCTAGCGCGCTGCTAGTCGCAGCAGGAATGAGTGTTGCATCGGCACAAGGCGCTGCAGCTGGTGGTAAGGTTGCAATCGTCAATGTACAGCAAGTTCTGCAAAACTCACCACGCGTTACCGCGCTGAGCAAAAAACTGGAAGATCAATTCAAAGATCGCCAAACCAAATTAAACGATCAACAAAAATCTCTGCAAGACGAAGTGGACAAATTCAAGAAAGATTCACCCACCATGTCCCAGAAAGATCGTGATGCAACCGAAAAGAAAATCACTACTGAACGTACTGACTTAGTAAAACAAGTGGTTGCTTACCAGCAAGATCTGCAAAAGGAACAAAACAAGATTATGCAAGGTATCCTCGCTGATCTGAACGGCATTGTTTCTGGTATTGCTAAATCCTCTTCCTATGATCTGGTATTAGATGCTCAGGCTGTTGTTTACACCGCCAATGGCACCGACATCACCAAGACCGTTGCAGAAAAGTTTAACGCCAAAAACTAAGTAGCCTGGGTTAACTCCCAGCTACCTTGGTTAGGCATGTTAGATAAAAGCATCATCTCCCCCGTTTTAGGGGGAGATTCGTTTTAGGACCATCATGAATCAAACTAAATCTTATAAATTATCGGATCTGGCTCGCGGGCTCCCTGTTGAAATTCAAGGAAATCCAGATTGTGTGATTACCGGCGTCGCCCCACTGCATCAAGCCGAAACCGGCCATATCAGCTTTTTAAGTAATGCCCAATACCGTAAATACTTATCGGCTTCGGCTGCCTCCGCCGTCATCGTCACGGAAAAAGACGCCGTACTTTGCAAAAATATCGCGGTGATTACCGATAACCCATATTACATCTATGCCCAGATCGCCGGGCATTTTGATCAACGCCCCGAGGTAGTCCCTGGCATTCACCCAAGCGCCGTTATCGGTGCTGATTGCCAAATTGACCCCTCCGCCAGCATAGGCCCCAATTGCGCCATAGGTGATGGTGTCAGAATCGGGGCAAACACCGTCATCGATACCGGAGTGTCTATTTATCATAGAGTTAGCATAGGCAAGCGCTGCCGCATCGCCAGTGGCGTGGTCATCGGTAGCGATGGGTTCGGTTTTGCCAATCATAAAGGCTCATGGTACAAAGTTCCCCAGATAGGGTCGGTAGAGATAGGGGATGATGTCGATATCGGCGCTAACACCACCATAGACCGCGGAGCGGTGGAAAATACCGTCATCGAAGACGGGGTTAAGTTAGATAACCTGATTCAGGTTGGTCATAATGTGCGCATAGGCGCCCATACCGTCATTGCCGGCTGTGTTGGAATTGCAGGTAGTACGAATATTGGCAAATATTGTATGATAGGCGGCGCGGCCAACTTCGCCGGCCACCTGAGTGTGGCTGACAAGGTCATCATTACCGGTATGACAGCGGTCACGAAATCAATACGTGAACCTGGTATGTATTCTTCCGGTATTGTTGGTGCGGTACCAAACCAGGAATTTTTGAAAAACAATGCACGCTTTCATCGTATGGAAAATTTAATAGAACGAGTGAAAGCATTAGAAGTCGCCTTGAAAGAAAAAGTTGAGAGAGAATAACAATGAACAAAGTCATGGATATACATGAGATACTTAAACTACTACCTCATCGGTATCCTTTTCTTTTACTAGACCGAATTATCGACATCGAAATCGGTCACTCATTAGTCGCGTTAAAAAACGTGACCATGAATGAAACATTTTTTGCCGGACATTTTCCAAATCGTCCTGTGATGCCAGGCGTGTTGATTCTTGAAGCCATGGCGCAAGCAGGCGCCGTACTTGCTTACAAATCCACAAACACCACACCAGCTGACGGCATACTGTATTATTTTGCCGGCATCGACAACGCCCGTTTCCGCCGCGTGGTAGAACCAGGCGATCAATTGCGTCTCGAAGTGACAGTCGTACGTTCCAAACGCGATATCTGGAAACTCGATGGTGCCGCTTATGTTGGTGATGAACTGGCCTGCAGCGCTGAGTTCATGAGCGCGCGTAAACAAGATAATTAATGGGGTATACGCTGTGATTCATTCAACTGCAATCATTGATCCATCCGCCAAAATTGGCAAAGATGTCTCTATTGGACCATATAGCGTGATCGGTCCGCGCGTGGAAATTGGCGATAACACTTGGATAGGCCCGCACGTCGTCATTAATGGCCCAACCAAAATCGGCCGCGAAAACCGCATTTACCAATTCTCATCCATAGGCGAAATCACCCAGGATTTAAAATACAAAGGCGAAGAAACCTTTTTAGAAATCGGTGACCACAACATCATACGCGAATTCTGTACGATTAACCGCGGCAGCGTGCAAGACAAATCCATCACCAAAATTGGCAATCATAATTTGATGATGGCTTACGTGCACATTGCGCATGATTGCATAGTCGGTAATCACGTTGTGTTTTCAAACAATGCCTCGCTCGCCGGTCACGTACACATTGATGATCACGTTGTGCTTGGTGGTTTTTCTGGTGTGTTCCAGTTTTGTCGAGTCGGTGCGCATAGCTTTATCTCTACCAATTCAGTGGTTATCAAAGATGTACCACCATTTGTTAAAGTGTCAGGTTACTATGCCAAACCGTTTGGGTTAAACACGGTAGGCTTGCAGCGCCGCGGTTTCACCACGCAAACCATCACGGAATTGAAACGCGCTTACAAAGTGATTTATCGCAATGGTTTAACCGTCGCGAACGCGTTAGTCGAATTAAAGAAAGCCGTTGCACCAGAAGTGCAAATGCTGGTGAATTTCATTGAATCATCCAATGCAGGTATAGTCCGTTGAAAATCGGTATTTTAGCAGGCGAGGCCTCCGGCGATTTATTAGGCGCGAAAGTCATTCAAGCATTACGTGCGCGTTGTCCCGATATTCATATTGAAGGCATAGGCGGTCAGGCCATGATGTCTGCCGGCTGCGAAAGCTTGTTTGATATAGAGCGTTTATCCGTCATGGGCTTGGTTGAGCCCTTAATGCGCCTGCCAGATTTGCTCAAATTACGCCGCAGCGTCTATCAGTATTTCACTAGCCATCGTCCCGATGTTTTTATTGGTATCGATGCACCAGATTTCAATTTAGGTCTGGAAGAAAAATTACGCCAGGCAGGCATTCCCATTGTGCATTACGTCAGTCCCAGTGTGTGGGCGTGGCGCCAAAAGCGCATATATAAAATTAAACGCGCGGTAGATATGATGTTGACCCTGCTGCCGTTTGAAACCAATATCTACGAACAACACGATATTCCAGTACGCTATGTTGGCCATCCACTAGCAGAACAAATTCCTTTGGAAGTTGACACCGCTTGCGCGCGCCGTTCACTACGCATTGACGAAAAAACAAGATACGTAGCCTTATTGCCCGGCAGCCGCAAACAAGAAATTCGCCACATGGCAGAACCATTTCTATTGGCCGCCCAGCAGCTTTGGCAGCAAAACCCTGATCTCCATTTTCTGACATCGCATGTCAACGAACAGCGTTATCATGAATTCATGGAAATACACCAGCGCGTCACACCAGATTTACCGCTGCATATCTTTACCCGCCGCACGCATGATGTGCTTGCCGCCGCAGATGCCGTGATCGTCACATCAGGCACCGCCACGCTGGAAACCATGCTATTTAAAAAACCGATGGTCATCGCGTATCGCATGCCATGGTTGACGCATCAATTAGCTAAAGTATTAGTGAAGACACCTTACGTTGGGTTACCTAACTTATTAGCCGGTGAATTAGTCGTACCAGAATTAATTCAACATGCAGCTGAACCAAATGCAATTGCACAGCACATTCAATCGTATCTGGATCATCCAGAGCAAGTGGCAACGTTACAGCAAAAATTTTTGGAAATTCATACCGCGCTTAAAAAGGATTCTGCTGATTGTATTGCAGACGCTATTTTAAGTTTAGTCGCGAGCGTACCTCAGCATGCTTAGAGTTTATCAAGAAAAGGTAATCAATGAAGAGCACAAAAGTGTTTTCATCATGGCATTTTTAAAACGACGCTTGCAAGAGGAATGCAATCGCCAAGCGGCAGAAGAAGCTAAACATCCCGACGAGCAAGCAGGTGTGATGGTGTTGACTGGTTTCTCATTTCCAGACTATCAATCAACTGCCGCAGCTGATATCGCTGAATTTGATAAATTACTTGTTCTGATGACGCGCGCTGAGGCGAACGCAGCAGGCGCCATGTTGTTGCATAACGGCTCCGATACAGCAATCGACATCGAAAAAAGTTGTGCGGTTTCCAGTGTGGCGCGAGAAGCGGCCATCAACAAGCAACTCGACATCCTAAGAACAGAAGACAACAAAGATGATGCTATATCCAATTTACTTGAAATCGCCTTAACTTATGCTGAAGTGGGTGCCTTCAGGCACGTGATGTCGATATTAAAAAATCTGCCACATAACACTTTTAACGAGAAGAAAGTGTCTTATGGCAAATTATTTTTTAAAGCACTGCATTTTGGCGACCAAGAATTTTTTGCCTTTCTAATTGAGCATGGCATGAGTGCCAGTTGGGTTGATACTGGCAACGAGAAAGGTGCTTATATGCCTTTACAATTGGTGATTGATGATTTGCATCGCTGCTTAATTAACATGAATCAATTAATGACTGAGTGTGAGCAGTCGGAAGAGAAAAAATCAAAATATGGCACATTAAAGGATTTAGAGCGGCTAATGGATAAGCGTTTTGCTGCTTATTCCAATATGATTAACAAACTATTTACGTATAAAGCTGACCCGAATGCATCGTCAGATAAGAATATGAGTATTAATCATTCGTCACATAAGCATGCCATCAAGCTGCTGGCCGAGATAGAGGGTGTTTTAAAAGATCCTGAACTTAGTCCATCGATCAGAGTGTTGTTTGAAAAAGCCATTAAAACACTGGAGCTGATTGCTCATTATTCGCCTGACCCCTGCTCTAAAAACAGAATCAAAAAACTCAATAGCGGGTTCTTCCGACGACCAGACGCAAATGGTTTTAATCAACCTGAACGTCCGCCGCCGGGTTTCTCGTATTTTTAAGTTAAATTCGACACTTTCGCCGTGTATTGCTGATAAATTTCCGCAGCATAGTTCGCGTTATTCACTTCAGCTAATTTAATGCCTTCTTTAACATCCAGCACAAAGCTGGCAATCAAACTTGCTGCTTCACAGGTTTTAGTCGTGAAGAATTTCGCAGAACAATTTTCAGTATCCGGCAAGCATGCATCGGTTAACGCATACTTATTGATGTGCTGACCAGTGTGCGAATAAATAGTTTGAATAATACATTTGTCATTAATGCTAACCGCAAGATTCTGATTAGTGTAATTCGATAACACAAATTCGGCGTTTGCGGAGAAAGGAAGTGCAATCATTGATACAAATAGAAGACGTGTAAATAGTTTCATATCATAACTTACCTTAATTTCCTTGGTGTTGTTGAAAAGAACGCGCCGCAGCTAAATTAACACGGATTATTCTATGTTGATATTTAAAACTCACGGTGATATAAAAAATCTCGTTTTTTTTTAATATGGAATGGACTGATAAATGAAAATGAAATTTCGTAAACTGCTAATAGCATCAATCATCTCGTGTTTACCTTTCTCTGCCTTCGCTGCCAAACACTTTCTGGAATTTAATCCCGCAATACATCAGAAAATTGACGGTAAATATGCAATGAAAAATCAATTGCTCGTTGCGACTAATAGCAATGCAAAAATGGATGCTTTTTCACATTCATTTTTAAATGATATTAAAGCTAGAGGTTTTGAAGTTGCTGGATCTGAGAACTTAACCGCAGATTCTGCTAAAACAAAAATCATCAAAATCACTTTAAGAGCCGATCAATCCTTAGAATCTGCGCGTGACAGCATTCAACAAATGCCAAATGTTGCTTGGGTACAACCAAACTACATCTATAACATTGGTGTCGATCCACGCGAAGCCACACCAAATGATCCCAGAATTAAAGATCAATACCATCACGCATTAATGGGTAATGATAAAGCTTGGGATCTTGCCACCGGTAAAGGCGTGATCATTGCCATGACCGATGATGGTTTTGATACAAAACACGAAGATCTAGTCACGCGTTACATTCCAGGTAAAGGCTATAACTTCTGCGATAACAACACGAATGTTAGCGCAACTGATTATGATGGCGAACACGGTACACACACGTCAGGTATTGCCGCTGCAGAATTAAATAACGGCAAAGGCGGTGCAGGTGTAGCAGGTGCGGCCACGCTGATACCGGTCAAGTTTTATGGCGAAGATTGCAACTGGACTTCTGATTTGATTTATAAAGCCTATCAATACGCGGTTGATAACGGCGCGAAAATCATTTCCACCAGCTACAATGTAGACGGTTTTGTGGGCGATAAAACATTTGTGGCTGCGGTCGATTACGGCTACAACAAAGGCGTGTTGCACTTCAACTCTGCTGGTAACAATGACGAAGAAAACCCACCACGTCAGGCATTTGAAGAGCTTATTTTGGTGGCAAGTACCAATGCGCAAGACATGAAGAGCGATTTCAGTAACTATGGCAGACACATTGCTATTTCTGCTCCGGGCGAAGATATCTTATCAACCGTGCCAAACAATCAATATGAGTTGATGAGTGGAACCAGTATGGCAACACCAAACGCTGCAGGTTCAGCCGCGTTAATCTGGTCAGCACATCCAGATTGGACGCGTGATCAAGTCGCTGCACAGTTAGTTGGTACTGCAGATAGCATCGATGCGAAGAACCCACAATATAAAGGTTTAATGGGTTCGGGTCGCGTCAATAACTATCGCGCATTAACTGAAAAACTCGCACCAGCGAAAGTAGAAGATGTGACTTTCTCTGCTAATGTCATCTCAGTTCATTTCGACAAACTGTTAGATCCAAACGTCGTGAATAAAGGTTCGCATTGGATAGTGAAATCGCTGAAGAATAAGAAAGTCATTCAAGCAACGATGTCGCAACCATGGTACATCGGATCAACCGTGCTTGATCTGAACGTGCCTAAGTTAACTGCTGGCAAATACCAATTAACCATTAAAGGCGATCTGAAAGATCCATTCGGTCAGGCAATCGATGGTCAAGGTAAAGGTGTGGCTGGTACTGACTATGTCGTGTCTTTTCAAATTAAGTAATTAACTTGAATGTCAAAACCCCGGGCGAGAAGAAACCAAATCACCCGGGGTTTTTTTTATTTAGTGCGTGATAAATGACAATTTATACGTCATCACTTTCATCGTTTTTGGCAATGTCTTCGCCTGCAATGCGGCGGGAATCGCTAGCCCATTCACCCAAGTCTATCAACTTGCAGCGTTCGGAGCAGAAGGGTTTGAATGTGTTATCGGGAAGCCAAGTGTCAGGTTTGCCGCAAGTAGGGCAGGTAATTACTTTTTTAATATCAGCCATGTTAGTTACAATATTCCAACGTAAAATCCAGGTTCTCACTGTATTGCACAGGACGTTTTTCAATATCTGGATTATAAAATCTAACACTCAGGAAATGTCTGCCAACACTGATTTCCGGGAAAGCATGTAGTTTGCGTTCAATGCTGATTCTTAACATGCGTAAATTAGATTGGGGGTCCAGTAATTCTTGATGAAAACCATGTACAGCGGTTTTTAATTCTGCTTTCACGTTTTTGCGCACTAAGTCCAGCAGGACTTCGACGGCAGTACGAATTTGCGCGAAGTCGCTAAGCCAGAGTTTCAGTGTTTGCATGCGAGCTTCGCTGCCTTGTTGTAACCAGAAATGAAACACGGGTAAATCAAAGCTGCAACCTCCGCCGGGGCTCGCAAGATGCAAACGTAAAGTATTCAATAATTCTGTGTCCCGTAAGCGATAACCAATTTTACCGCTGCTATCGATTAACGCTCGGGATAATTCTTCCAGCTGAGTGGTTAATTGATTTAATTTGCCAGAATCGATATCCGGAGCCTGGTTGTAACGCATCAAATTGGCATGATGATGCATTAATTCTTTCGCCAGTTTCGCTTTCAAATCTGGCCTGTCTAGCAAATGTAAAATGTTGATGATGTAAGTAATGAGGTTGCGAGTGCCAAGCTGGGAAGTGTCATGCAGTTGGTTGTCGACTTGTTGAAATAGCTGCTCTAGACGAAGGCATACTCTTATGACTTCGTTCAGCGGTTGTTCGTAAATAATCTTTTCACTCATAGTCGGCCAGCTACATCATCGTTCATCAAATTCTTGATAGCATATCATATTTTGTTTTGATATTGGACAGATAATTTTTATTTTCCAGCTAATTTTAAATACTTCTGGTGAAGTTTATCCACCTGTTTCGCTAGTGACTCCTGATTGCCCGTGTTGTCTATAACATCATCAGCTTTGGCCAGGCGCTGATCGCGGCTAACCTGTGTTTTAATGATGCGCTTGATTTTCTCTTTTGTGCTTTTATCGCGCATAATCGCGCGCTCGAGCTGGGTTTCTTCGTGGACATCGACGACCAAAATACGTTGGATGAACTGCACTGCTTCAGATTCAAGCAGCAACGGGATCACCGCCAGACAATAAGGTGCCTGTAATTGACGGATCTCAGCCTGCATGCGTTCAAGAATCATAGGGTGCAAGAGGGCTTCCAGCCAGCGGCGTTCTTCGGGTTCGTTAAAGATGATTTCACGTAATGCGCTGCGGTCTAAGCCGCCATCCGCGTTCACAATCCCCTGGCCAAAGCGAGCTACTATCTGGTTATAAGCGGGCATGCCAGTTTGCGTGACTGTCCGAGACAGTACATCCGCATCAACAATAGGCACGCCATGCTGCGCGAATAAATTAGCGACAGTGGTTTTGCCTGAGCCAATACTGCCTGTTAACCCAATCACTAACATAGTGTCAACTTTTACAGAAAATAGTGCATATAAGATTGCATGATTTCGTGACCCCACATCAACGACAGCCAACCGGCAAACGCGAGGTAAGGACCAAACGGGAGCGGTGTGCTTTTGAATTCATGTTTAATGATCATGTGTATCACCGTGAAAATAATACCGGTGATGGAGGCCAGCAGAATGATCAGCGGCAGCATTTGCCAGCCAGCATAAGCACCCAAAGCTGCCAGCAATTTAAAGTCACCTTGGCCCATGCCGACTTTACCCGTGATCCAGCCAAACACCATTTGGACGATCGCAAAAATCGCATAACCAGCCATGGCGCCGATGATGGCGTCATTACACGGTGTAAACAAGAAGAAGAGACTGGAAAACAAACCCGCCCACATTAACAGTAAGGTTAGCTGGTCTGGCAGTAAGTGATAATCAATATCAATAAAGGTTAACGCGATTAAGGTCCAAGTAAAAAACAGCGCTGAAGCGGTTTGATAAGTCATGCCAAAGCGCCATGCTACATACACCGACATGGCGCATGTCAGTAACTCCACTAGAGGATAGCGCATGGAAATAGCGGCTTGGCAAAAATGACATTTGCCGCGTAATAACAAATAACTAATCACTGGCAAATTATGCCAGGGTAAAATGGTGTTTTTGCATCTGGGGCAATGAGAGAAGGGCAGCCATAAATTCAGTTTTTCAATGTCGGTATGTGGTTTAAGCCCGAGGTAAATTCTGCATTCTTCACTCCAGCCTTGCTCCATCATGCGCGGCAAGCGGTAGATCACCACATTTAAAAAACTGCCGATGAATAAAGATAAAATGGCGACTAGAACAATAAAACTTTGGGGATGATCACTAAAAAATTGCAAGGTTTCCATAGGCTACAATACGCTTCCCAGGTTGAATACAGGTAAATACATTCCTACGACTAATCCACCGATTAAAGCACCAAGTATGACCATAATCAAGGGTTCGAGCAGTGCGGTAAAACGCGCGAGGCGGTTTTGCAGTTCTGTTTCAAGATGATCGGCGGCTTTTACTAATAATGAGTCTAGCTGTCCTGATTCTTCGCCAGTTTTGATCATTTGTTTTAGCAATGGCGGAAAGAGTGTTAGCGGTTCTATCGCATGATAAATACTGGCACCGGTGCTGACAGAACTGCGTAGATACCTAAGTTGGCGCTGGAATGCAGTGTTGCTGATAAGGTCGCTGCAAGATTGCAACGCCTCGAGAATAGGCATGCCCGCATTCAGTGCCAAAGCAAGGTGTCTAGTGAAGCGAATAACATAGATGGATTGCATCATGCGTTTCACAAACGGTAATTCGGACACGCTGATGCTTGGGATAGGACGTCGTAAATAGTGATGTAAAATCCGATAGAGTGCAGCGCCGGTCCCTAAGAGTAAAAGTAGCGGCAAGAATAAATGATTAAATATCACGGAGAATTGAAATAAGCAGCGAGTCAGCCAAGGCAACGGCTGCTGTGAATCACGAAATAACTCGGCAAAAGCAGGGATGATGAAAATAAACATGGCCAAGGTCATCAATAAGGCGCTAACTAAAATCATGCAAGGGTAAAATAAAATGCCGCGAATTTTTCTAATCATTGCCTGTTTGTTTGCATCATGCTGCGCAAGCGTTTTTAAGACGGTGTCCAGTTTGCCAGTGTGTTCACCCAATGCGACTAATTTAATAGCATAGTGATCAAACCATTCTGGCACGCTTTTTAGGCTCTGATGCAAAGCGTGTCCTGCTAATAGTTGCTGTTTGATTTTATAAATACGCATTCTCGCAGTCATGTCAGTTTGCGTTTTCTCCAGCATGTCCAGGCAGCGCGTAAGAGGCACGCCAGCCGTCAGTAAGTTACCTAGTTGTTCTAGCAGCAAAGCAGAAGACATCATGATAGCTGTCCAAGTACACGTCTTAACTCTACCTCTGTGGTGATGTGGTCATGCACCAGTTGTGCGCCGGCAGATTGCATATTTTCGTGCTGATCTCGCAAGACTTGTTGTTCAATATGACTTAATGCCGCGTTACTTAACAATAATTGTGATAGTGCTGGTGTCACCGGAATCAATTCGTAGATCCCTGTTCTGCCTGCGTATCCACCACGGCAATTCGCGCAGCCATGTTGTTGGCAGTGAAGGCAGATTTTACGTACCAAGCGCTGTGCTGCCACTAATAGCAAACACCCTGCTAGTTGCGGCAGCTTAATTCCCAAAGACATTAAACGCTGTAAGCTATCGAGCGCCTGGTTGGTGTGCATGGTCGATAACACCAGATGCCCGGTTTGCGCTGCTTGCACAGCTATGGCTGCGGTTTCTGCATCACGAATTTCACCCACCAGTAAAATGTCAGGGTCCTGACGCAGAAAACTACGTAACACCGTGGCAAAAGATAAACCGATACGCGCATTAATATTCACTTGTGTCAGACCAGGCATTTCAATCTCAACCGGGTCTTCAACTGTCATGATATTTTTTTCTTCATGCGAGAATGATTGCAATGCAGAGTATAACGTAGCTGTTTTGCCGCAACCGGTAGGGCCAGTCACGATGATTAAGCCTTGTGGTTCTGCTAAAGCCCGTGACAATTGTTGCTGTTGCCGCACAGACATGCCGCAATCAGATAATAATAATTGATGTTGACTATGTCGCAGTAAACGCAACACGATTTTTTCGCCATGTAATGAAGGGCAGGTGCTGATACGAAAATCCAGTGCTAATGGCTGAAATAATAATCTGCCATCTTGAGGTAACCGCTTCTCAGCGATGTCGAGATTTGCCATGATTTTGATACGTGTCATCACACGCCCAGCAAATGCCGATGGCAGCACCGCATTTTCAAACAGTAGGCCATCACGCCTAAAGCGAATACGACAACACTCTTTTAATGATTCTATATGAATGTCTGATACCGCTTGCTGAGCGGCATCTTTCAATAACTGATTAACAAACTGAATCACGGGTTCATCTGAGAGCTCCTCGCTCACGCTGGTTTTGACAGTGTTGATACTATCTTCAGCTAGTAATGCATTTTCCACGCTCATCATGCCGTATTCATATAGAATATGACTTAGCTTTTGCTTCACTAAATGATCAGACATCACACTAACCTTTTAGCTGCGACAGTAACCTAATGCGACACAGGTGCCACCAACGGCAAAGACGGTTCCATCTGGCGAAGGTTTCAAGATATAAGTAGCATCACCAGCGGCAGCAGTCGCTGTGGCGGTAATCACACCATGTTCAACAGTGATCGCTGCCAAATTTTTTGTAGCTGCTGGTTTTGCCGGCAAACCGGCGCTCCCATCATTGATATCATCCATGGCTGTCCCATCTTGCAAGGCAAGTGCCACCGCTGTTTTATAAGCGTCTGCGATACTCATCACTTCTGCAAATCGCGCACGCCTTGTATAGTTTTGATAAGAAGGTAAAGCCAACATGGATAATATCCCAATGATAGAAACCACAATCATGAGTTCCATTAATGAAAAGCCTGAAGTTTTAAATGAATGCATAAAAGTTCCTTGGTATGAAATGGATGAAGATACAGAGAAATGTAGCGAGAAAATCTGGGAGGAATAGGGGAGGAGAGCTTTATACGCCCAACAAAACTGATTCGCAAGAAGTTATTGCAGTGTATCGAATAATATCGCTAAGCTGTCACCGAATTAAGGCGTGAAGTTAGTACAAGTGCTGCCATACTTAACTGTTGTCGTATTCAGTAACGGTTCGGTGTAGGTGTTATTAATAATGCTGTAATCTGTCGTATCGGTATTACCATATGGATCAATGTAATTTGTTGAATTGTTATTATTGTTATTATTCTGGTTCGTGTTAGGCTGATTCACGATCGGTGCAATATACGGTGAGGGAGAGGGTGTGACTGGTGCCACTGGTGGCGGATTACCAACAATCCAACCTAAATAATAAAATGGATCGTCAATCATACCATTTAATGGATTGGGATCACCCGGTAAGCGTGACACCGTAATGCCGGGCACGTTGGGTAAGATAATATAACCGATGTTATTACCAATACTTTGTTGTACACGTACAAAGTTGGCGAGGCGTGTACTAGCGTTATAAACACCACCCGCTTCAAAGACATGCGGAACAACGGGCGCACTTAAGTATAATAACAAGACCGTTGAGTAAGTATTGAAATTAATGCTGTTGCCGCGATCAATGCTGTCACCACCATCGACAATGCCAGAAATAGTGGCACCCGGGTTAAAGTTGAAGTTATCCGTGGTGTTACCACCAGTAAGATTTTGTATATTAGCAAATGAGCCAGTCATGCTAGAGAAAGTGCCGCCGTTGTTCGCATTGATCGTCCACAGGTTATTAGTGTTAGCACCGATTAAAGTATTGTTACCAAGTCCACCATTAATGTTGCCGTTTAATATACCTGCCACACCGAAGATGAATGTGTCTGAACCAGAGCCACCGGTGAGATTTTGAATATTAGCAAACGTGCCGCCGACACCTGTTACCGTGCCACCATTCGTGCTGGAAATAGTCCAGGTATTATTGACATTATCTGCAGTTAAACCATTGATGCCAGCACCACCGTTGATATTGCCGCTAATTGTGCCGCCAGCTAAAGTAAAGTTGTCGGCATTACTACCGCCAATGAGATTTTGAATGTTGGCAAACGTACCGCCAACGCCCGTCACCGTACCACCATTGGCACTTGTCACACTCCAGGTATTCACGACATTGTCTGCAGTCATGCTATTGTTGCCTGCGCCGCCATTAATATTGCCGCTAACGGTGCCACCAGCCAGGGTAAAGTTATCTGCATTATTTCCACCATTCAGATTTTGAATATTCGCAAAAGTGCCACTCACACCCGTCGCCGTACCACCGTTTGCACTAGTGACATGCCAGGTATTCACAACGTTGCCGCCTGTTAAACTGTTATTACCAGCGCCACCATTGATATTGCCGAATGATCCGCCATTGACGATAAAGTTATCGGCACCGCTGCCGCCATTAATATTTTGCATATTGTTATAAGTAAAATTACCTGCGACAGTTGCCACGCCGGTCACGGTGCCAGCGTTGCTGCTAGTCGCATTAAAGTTTTGTGTGCCGCCAGTATTTAAATTAAAGACATTATTCGTTGCACCAGCAGTTGCTGATACATCGACATTATTCGCGGTGATATTGCCAATAGTGAAAGTATAACTGCCGCCAGCATTGCTGCCAGCTAATGAAATATTATTACCTCCGCTCAGGTTGCCATTAAATGCAATGCTATTCGCACCAGCACCACTAGAGGTAAAGACAGTGTCATTGGTTGTCACAACACTTTGGTAAGATTGATTACCAGAAGTATTAATCGCGCCACCACCAACGACTAAATTAGTGTTTGCAGTCACACTGGTTAATTCAGTCCCAACGCCGCCAGTACCAATTGCGCCATTTAACACTGTGGTGCCAGCGCCATTAAATGTCAGCGCATGCGGATTATTCAATGTGCTGTTTAATGTAAATGTGCCGCCATTATTGCTGATATCCACATCCGCATTCAGGGTGATTGCACCGCCAAATGCAGCCGTGCCGCTGCCGCCGAATGTGCCGCCATTCAAGGTTAATCCTTCTGAGCCAATGGTTACACCAGCAATGGTTAACGTTGCACCGTTGTTAAGTGTCGTACTCCCAAGTGTTGAGCCCATCGCGTTGGCATTTGTGATGACCAGCGAGCCTGAATTAATATTTAATGCACCATCAAATGTATTGTTACCATTTAATGTGATCACACCGGTACCAGCTTGTGTGACGGAACCAGAACCACTGATGACGCTATTATGAGTAAAGTTATTTGAAGTGTTAAAAACTAACGCCCCATTATCAACAATATTACCCACCACAGAACCAGTGCTGCCACCATTACCCAATTGCAACGTACCACTAGCAATTGTCGTGCCGCCTGAATTCAAATTGTCACCTGTTAAAATAACGGTGCCTGAGCCTGCTTGCGTGAATGATCCTGTGCCTGTCATCACACTTGCTAGTGTGACTATATCAGAGCGGTTATAAGTTAAATTGTTATTGTTAATGATGGCGCCTGAACCCACAGCACCAATTGTGCCGCCATTACCAACTTGTAATGTACCTGAATTAATAAAGGTCGAACCAGAATAGTTATTTGCGCCAACTAATATCGTGGTGCCACTACCTGCTTGTGTTAATGTTCCTGTGCCGGTAATCACGTTATTAACCGTTAGCGCATCTGAACGATCAAAGACTAACGCCGCATTATTTGTAATGGTGGCGCCGATACTGGTATTGCCTGAAGTCAAACCATTACCAATTTGCAGCGTGCCGGCATTAATATTCATGGCGCCGGTTGAGTTGTTTGTGCCTGCAATCACCAAGGTACCACTGCCATTTTTATTCATGGTTATGCCTGCGCCAATGATTTGGCCAGTCAGTGTGAGTGAGCCGGTGCCATCAAAGAACGAGGCGAATTGCATGTTAACATCACCAGCATATGACGCATTACCTGACCCTATCAATGTTGCGCTGCCTACGCCAGCAGAACCGAGGAAGATGGTTTCAGCACCAAGCGCAGTATTGTTAATTTCTAATGTAGCACCGCTAGCAACGCTGGTAGTGCCAGTGGTATCACCAAGTGCATTGGGACTGCTAACAGATAAGGTGCCGGCAGAAACATTAGTAGCGCCGGAGTAAGTGTTGTTGTTAGTTAGATACAACGTAGTACCGCTGCCAAATTTATTGATAGAGCCGCTGCCATTGCCTATCACACCGGTGATTGTCACATTACCATTAAGTGCACCGAGTGAAGTGTAATTATTAACTGATAACCCGCCATTACTACTAGAAATATTACCAGCAATCACAAAATTAGAAGAGGCAGTGCCGCTATTAATCGAAAGTGAAGCGGAGCCAGTATTAATCGGATTGCTCATCGTCACAGTACCCGTACCGTTTTCCAATAAGATGGCGCTGCCACTGATGGAAATGGTATTGGTATTCAACAACGCTGCATTATTCAGATTAATCCCAAGTATACCGCCGTTGTTAATGCTGATATTACCCGTGCCAAGACCAGCGGGATTCGTCACCAGGATTCTGCCGAAGACATTTCCATTCAAGATAGTGCCGCCGCTATACGTATTATTACCATTTAATGTCAGGGCAATTAATCCACTCTTGGTTAAAGAGAATGCGCCAGAAATATTACCGTTTAAAATTAAATTATTTGCTCCGCCGCCATTCGAGACACCGATTTCTGAATTACCAGCTAGCACGATTGGATTATTGAGTGTTACGGAGCCTGATCCTGGCACTGCAAATGAAATGACACCAAGTGGTGAGGCTACGCCAGAACCTGAGATGGTTAAAGTATTCGTGTTACCAAACGTCATCGCATTTTCAAAATAAATGGAAGCACCATTATTCACGGTAATGCTGCTAGATTGCGTCGCACCTGTGCCTAGTGCATTTGCACTCGTCATGATTAACGCACCGCCATTAATCACCGTGGCACCAGTGAAGCTATTATTTCCACCTAAATGCACGAAGCTATTACCAGCTTTGGTTAAGCTCAAGCCTGCAGTGTTTTCAGTGATGTTGCCAAAGAGATTGAGTTCACTACCAAATCCTCCAATCGTGGTGTTACCCATCAAGACGATCGCATTATTCACCGTTGCCGTTGAAGCTGCGCTATTACCAATAGCACCAAATCCATCATTACCCGCGCCATTGATTTGTATGGTGCTGCTGTTGGCCAAGGTACCGCTCGAGCCGAAATTCAAGGTGAGTTTACCACCCGATGCAATGGAGATGAGACTCGATTGAGTTGCACCAGAGCCTAATGCATTGATGTTGCCTAATTGTAAGATGCCACCGCTAACAGTAGTCGTACCGGTAAATGTATTCGCATTGGATAATACTGTTGTGCCAGTACCAGTCTTAGTCACGTTACCTGTACCTGAAATAATGCCAGATGCAGTGATATTGCCTGTGGCATTGTCAAATGTAAGTGTTGTACCAGTATTATTAATAGCACCAGATAATGTCATGGCAGCAGTCGTTGATCTAATTGTACCGCCAGTGCCGCTCAGCGTGAATGTTCTATCCATGGCGTTAGCACCACCAGTGTATTGCAATACACCGCCACCACTGATAGCAATCGGAGTCGCTGCCGCAGCTGCACCAAGTGAGCTGTTCAAGCCGCCATTTGCAATCGTGGCAATACTTAATGTTCCGTTAGTAATAGAGGTCGCGCCTGTGTAAGTATTCGCGCTGTTCGATAATGTCCAAGTGCCGGCGCCACTCTTGGTGAGCGAGCCACTCGTTGTGCCAATCACCGAGGCAATCGAGCCATTACCAGCACCGGTTAATGTTAAACCGAATGTCGCACCTGTTATAGTTCCGGTGTTGCTGAGGGTGAGGGTGCCAGAATTAGCAGCAATCGTACTCGCACTACCTAATGTAATTAAACCGGCTAATGAGCTGGTGCCATTACCAACTAACGCGCCAGCACCACTCACACCCGAACCATTAATTGTTATTGCTTCTGCGCCAACGGCAACGCCATTGATATTTAATGTTGCACCATTCGTGATAGACGTACCGGCAGCCGTAGTACCGAGAGCCGTTGCGTTACCAGCAACCAAGGTGCCAGCACTGATAGTGGTGAGACCCGTGTAAGTATTCGCATTATTTAATGTCCAGGTACCCGTGCCACTTTTAGTCAGCGTGCCAGAGCCTGTTGCAATGCTACCGGTATTGAGTACGCCGCTACCGGTACCTGTTAATGTGAAGTTCGTGTTTGTGCCACTCACACCGCCAGTTAAGGTTAAGGTGCCAGTACCAGAAGCATTCACAACAGCGCTAGAGGTGGTTATATTAATGGCGCGATTCGATGTATGGCCTGTACCGGTATAGCGCAACACTCCTGTACCGATGGTAATTGCACTACTGGTGTTACCTAAAGCTGTATTTGTGCCGGCATCACCAATAGTATTTATAGAAAGCGTGCCACCAATAATGGTCGTGCTGCCGGTGAAAGTGTTCGCACCTGATAAGGTCCATGTGCCTGGGCCACTCTTCGTTAAACTGCCCGTGCCAGTGCCAATCACCGAGGCAATCGAGCCAGTACCATTAACCGCAAGCGTTAAGTCATAGCCTGAACCTGAAATATTACCTGAGCTGGTAATATTGAGAGTTGCATCTGCACCAATCACGCTTGCTCCAGCCAAGGTAATTAAACCGCCAAAACTGGATGTGCCTACAGATCCAAAAATGGCGCCTTCACCAAATCGGCCACCACCACTGATTGTGACATTCGGTGTGGCGATGAGTGCCGCATTTTCAAAGTACAATGATCCACCATTGGCAACCGTAACCGCAGATGTGTTCAGTGTGCCATCGCCTAAAGCGCCAGCAGTCTTTGCCACCACAATCGAGTTTGAGTTGATAGTCGTTGCACCGGTATATTGATTGTTGCCAAAGAGATAGATGCCTCCCGCTGTGCTGGTCGTCAATCCACCGGTGCCAGTGATGGATCCATATTCCCGTACAACCGTGTTTGCAATCGTTAATGTGTAACCATTGTTAATTATTCCGCCACGTAATGTCATGCTGCCTGAAAAATTTTTGCTGCCAAAAGTGGTATCACCACTCAAGGTAATTTGACCGTTATATTCCGATGTTGATGTGCCATTATAGATGAGAGCACCGCTGCCATCTGGGCCGGCACCACTCATCGTGGTAACGGGCGCGGCTGCATAAGTGGGATAATACAATTCTAGTTGACCACCGTTTGCAACTGTCACAGAAGAAGTGTTTGAGGTGCCATCACCAAACGCTTCGTAACTTGATGCGATTAACAGGCCGCTATTAATAATAGTTGGCCCAGTGTAAGTATTGGTGTTCTGATTGACGCTGAATAGCACATAACCCGTTGGATCATTCGCCACAGTCAAACCGCCTGAGCCAGAGATGTTGGTATTAATAGTAATCCCGCTATTCACACCGCTTGATGCAAGTGTTAACTGATGGCCAGCTGTGTTGATATTGCCAAATAATATTAATAAATTTCCGTTATTCCCAATTTTAGCATCACTGCCGAGTATAATTTGATTGGAGAGAATGCCTTGTGTAAAAGGACCAACAGAGCCATTGCCGACAGAGCTTAGTAGCGCACCTGCGCCACCCACACCGCTGCCGTTAATGATGATATTGGAGTTATTGTTGATACCACCGGCAGTGGGAGAGTTTTGTATGATATTCAATGTACCGCCAGCATTAATCGTGATGATGCCCGTTGAACCTAGAGCATCAGCACTCGATGGAATAATTGTGCCGGCATTAATAGTGGTGCCACCCGAGTAAGTATTCGCATTCGCTAACGTCCAGATACCGCTGCCATTTTTCGTTAACGTGCCTGTTGTGGTATTAATCGAGCCACTGGCCGTTGCATTACCTGAACCCGTTAAGATGAGATTATTTCCTGATCCTGTCACATTACCGGATAAAGTTAACGTCCCTGAACCAGATGCATCAATCGTGCCGCCAGAGGCGGTTAAAGTGATGGCACGTGATGAGCTATGACCTGTTCCGGTATATTGCAGCGTGCCAGCGCCTAAATTAATCGCCGTTGAGCTGTTGCCAAGAGCAGTATTCGTACCCGCATTACCAATCGAATTAATCGATAATACGCCTGCATTAATTGTCGTACTACCCGTGTAACTATTGCTATTAGTCAGGATCGTAGTACCCGATCCTTGTTGGTTTAAATTGCCGGTGCCGATGATGGCATTGTTAACCGTCAATGAATTGGTTCGATCAAAAATGATATTGCCATTATTGGTAATGGTTCCTAATCCTGGTGTGCCCGTGGTGCCTGCGTTACCAATTCGCAGCGTGCCGCTTGTGATGTTAGTTGTATTGTAAGTGTTGGTACCCGTTAAGATTAACGTAGAGGTATTACTATTTTGCGTGACAGTAGAGACATTGCTACCGATATTCGCGCTAATTAATACACTGCCACTACCGCTACCAGTATTCGATAACGAGCCAGTGTGATTTACATCGGCGCCAGATACCGTAATATTATTGGCGATCGCCGTATTATTATTTAATACCACATTTCCGCTGCCACTCATTCCGCCGGTGATACTTAAGAGTCCTGAGCTAGCATTGTTAAACGTAGTGCCGCCGGCATTCACGTTGACTAAACCTGAGACTGTAACAGTGCTGCTGGTTGAGTTGAGATTCAGACTCGATACATTTGCACCCAGTCCGCCACTGAAGATCACGGCGTCATCCGAGAAATTGATATTCACACTGCCGTTATTATTGATGGCTGCACCTGAAAAAGTCATGCTGCCATCAGTGTTAATGATAGTTAAATTATTATTGCCGGTTACGCCGCCGATTAATGTTTTGGTGGCCAGTGGTGCCGCGGTTCCGGTGGCTTGAATACTTAACGTACCGGTTGTATTCGCCGCTAAAATAATCGGATTATTATAGGTCGTTGAGATACTGTCGCCTACCACTAACGTTGCATTGTTTGCGCCACCGCTGCTATTACCCAGTGTGATGGCGCCGGTGCCAAATGCATTCGAGGCCGAACCAATTAACATACCGGCTAAAATGAACGAACCGCCAGTATAGCTATTACCACTGATTGATGCGAGCGATGCCACCGAATCGTTTCCTGTTTGCGTATAGCTAGTTACATTCGCGCCAATCGTATTGCCGATATAAACATTAGGATTATTATTTATAATTGCCCCCACATGGTTAATGCTCGTTCCAAAGAAAGACATGCCATATGTACCATTCAGGATTAAGTTTCCGGTTCCATTGATGTTGCCACGGATTTCTAAGTAGGAATTTTGGGAAATAATCGTGCCTGCTGGATTTACTGTAATGTTGCCATAGATGGCGTTATAGCTGCCGCCATCGGAAGTGCCATCGCCAATCGCGTTGATGGCGGTGACGTTCGAACCAATTGCTTTATTGATCGCAATTCTATCGATCGAATTACCGCCGTTATTAGTAAACGTAAGATTAAGTGTGCCGCTGTTATTAATGGCTGCACCAGAAAGTGTGAGCCTGCTAGACGCGGTGGAGTCATTACTAACGGTGAGATTATTCGTGCCAGTGATTGCACCGCTAAATGTAGCGGAAACACCACTACCAGTATTAGCTAATTTAAGTGTTCCACTTGTACCTGAGGCAAGTGTGATGGCATTAGCAATATTCAAACCATTGGTTGCAATGAGTAAACTGGCATCAGCATTGCCACTCGTATTGCCAAGCGTAATAGCGCCGGTACCAAACGCACTCGATGATGTCACTGCGGTTAAACTACCAGATCGTATCGTGGTGCCGCCTGAATACGTGCTGGCGCCACCCAGTGTCCAGGCTCCTGTACCATCTTTGATGAGTGTGCCACTCGTTGTGCCAATCACCGAGGCAATCGAGCCATTACCAGCACCGGTTAATGTTAAACCGAATGTCGCACCTGTTATAGTTCCGGTGTTGCTGAGGGTGAGGGTGCCAGAATTAGCAGCAATCGTACTCGCACTACCTAATGTAATTAAACCGGCTAATGAGCTGGTGCCATTACCAACTAACGCGCCAGAACCACTCACACCCGAACCATTAATTGTCATTGCTTCTGCGCCAATGGCAACGCCATTGATATTTAATGTTGCACCATTCGTAACAGAGGTACCAGCAGCAGTGGTGCCAAGTGCAGTGGCATTACCTGCAACTAACGTACCAGCGCTGACTGTCGTAAGACCTGTATAGGTATTAGCATTATTTAATGTCCACGTACCAGAGCCGCTCTTCGTTAACGTGCCAGAACCCGTTGCGATGATGCCAGTGTCGAACACACCAGATCCTGCACCTGTTAAGGTAAGATTGGTATTCGTGCCGGTAATGCCGCCGGTTAAGGTAAAGTTTGCGCCGGCATTGGCGCTAATTGTACTGCTAGTACCTAATGTGATAGCGCCGGATAATGAACTCGTACCTGCGCCGGTTAGTGTGCCATTAGTGCTGTTAAATGCCACACTTTCAGCGCCAATCGCAACGCCATTGATAATTAACGTTGCAGAGGTGGAAATAGTGGTGCCACCAGCTGTACTGCCAAGAGCGGAAGCATTTGCAGCAATTAATGTGCTGTTAACTATATTAGTGGATCCTGTATAAGTGTTAGCACCTGATAATGTCCAGGAACCACCAGTTAAAGCCACAGTTCCGCTACCTATGCCAATGATAGAAGAAATACTTCCTGTTCCGCTGCCACCGCCAGTTAAGAAGAGAGTAAATCCAGAGCCAGTAATCGTTCCTGTGTTAGTGATATTGAGTGTTCCGGATGAATCAATTGTTGCGTTTCCGGTTAATGTTAGAAGTCCACTATAGTTGTAGGTGTTACCACTCGATAGAGAAATGGTACCAGTATTAATCGTCATATTTGGGCTTGCCGTGAGGGAGGTATTGATAGTCAAATTACCGTTGAGCAGAGAAACACTGGAAGTGTTATTGGTGCCGTTACCTAATGCATTAACGCTATTTAATATTAATCGCGAAGCACTAACAACGGTTGCGCCAGTATATTGATTATTACCGGAGAACGTAACCGTACCACCACCAGGTCCCTGAATCGTCACACCGCCAGTGCCACTAATATCTCCTGCTAGGATGAGTGCGCTGGGGGAGTTAACAGGAAATATAGTACTGTCGCTAGCTAATACAATAGGATTATTCAACGTGGCAATATTTCCCGCGCTAGACATTAATGCTCCGTTGGATCCGCCGCCCCCGTTGCCACTGAGAGTCAACGTGCTGGTATTTGCCAAGGTACCAGTAAACTGTAAGTTTAACGAACCGCCATTACTAACGGTAATTGCCCCAGTAGTCCCTAACGCGTTGGCATTTTGAGCAATTAATTCGCTGTTCTGGACATTGGTGCCACCTGTGTAAGTGTTAGCATTGGTTAAGATCCATCGGCTATTAAAACCACTGACTATTAGCGATCCACCATTTGTACCAATCACGGAGTTAATCGTGCCGCTGCCAGCAAAGCCAGATAGTGTGAGGTTATAACCGGAGCCTGTGATAGTTCCTGTATTGGTGATATTCAAATTTCCGCTTGAACCAATTGTTGTATTGCTGCCTAATGTAATTAATCCAGAGATTGTCGCTGCTGTTAAGAAAGAAGTGGTATCTAATGCCCCATTGGAACCTGTTGCACCCGTGCCATTCAATGTCAAAGGATTAGCTAAGCTTATTCCAGCTGCAATTCTTAATGTACCGCCAGAAATGACAGTCACTGCACTTGCCGCGTTGCCTAATGCAGTATTATTGCTTGCAATTAAAATGCCCGTATTAATGGTGGTGTTACCGTTGTAAGTGTTAGCACCGCTTAATGTTAACGTGCCAGTACCAGACTTAATTAAATTACCTGCACCACCAATTAAACTGGATGCCGTGATATTGCCTGTGTTGGTATCAAAGGTGAGTGCAGTACCTGCGTTATTGATAGCACCAGAAAGCGTCAACTCACCGGAGGTAGTTGCTTGAATGGTTCCGCCCGCGCCTGAAATTGAGAATTGTCTATTGGAAGAAGCGATGCCGCCTGTGTAAGACAAAATACCAGAACCACTAATCGCAATCGGCGTGGCTGCAGCGGTTGCACCTAATGAACTATTCGTTCCACCATTTGCAATGACGCCAAAACTTAACATACCACCAGTAATACTGGTTGATCCGGTGTATGTATTCGCAGCATTACCTAATGTTAATGTACCAGAACTGGATTTAATTAAATTCCCTGCGCCACTAATCACGCCAGAAGCAGTAATATTTCCTGTGTTCGTGTCAAACGTCAGTGACGTGCCTGCATTTGCAATATTGCCGGATAAAGTTAAAAGACCTGCTGCGGTTGATTGTATCGTGCCGCCTGTACCAGAAGTTGAGAATTGTCTATTCGTCGAAACAGTGCCACCGGTGTAAGACAAGATACCGCCGTTGCTTAATGCAATCGGCGTCGCAGCCGCGGTGGCACCGAGTGAGCTATTCACGCCGCCATTGGCAAGTGTGCCAACGCTTAATGTGCCTCCGGTGATGGAAGTGGCTCCAGTATAAGTATTTGCAGCATTGCTTAAAGTCCAAGTCCCTGACCCACTTTTCGTTACTGCACCCGTTGTGTTATTGATGACACCGCTTTGTGTAGCTAAACCGGTTCCTGTTAAAGTGATGCCATAAGAAGCAAAACTACTAATGCCACCTGATAACACTAATGCGCCGCTACCGGATGCATCAATAGCGCTTCCTGTGTTGCCAGTGATAATCGCGCGGGCAGAGGAGTGACCTGTCCCAGTATATTGCAAAGTCCCGCCGTATAATTGAATGGCGGTAGAGCTATTACCTATTGCCGTATTTGTGCCTGCATCACCGATAGAATTAATTGAGAGCACACCGCCCGACACTGTCGTCGAGCCGGTATAACTATTCACGTTTGAGATCGTGAGTGTACCGGTGCCTCCTTGTGCGAGAGTACCAGTGCCGCTGATGGTGTTGGGGAGCGTAAAATTAGTTGATTTGTAAAAAGTTAAGTTGCCGTTATTGAGTATCGTACCGACGACTGAACCAGTTGCGCCACCGTTACCAATTTGCAAACTACCATAGTAATTAGCAGCGTCATTAAGAGAATTGAGCGTCGTGCCACCGGTGTAAGTATTATCATTACTTAATGTTAAATAATACACGTCAACGATGACGCCACCCGTACCGCTGATGACGCCGCTTGCCGTGAACGTGTTAACAAGACCAGTACCACCATTCGAAAATCTTAATGTATTACCGTTAGTATTAATATCGCCAGTTAAATTGAGCGAAACTGAACCACCACCACCTGTGCCTCGAATCGTAGTATTACCGCTTAATACAATCGGATTATTTAACGTATTACTGCCGCCGCTCCAGAGGGCTAACGCACCATTAAATTGTCCGCCGGCGCCATTGAGCGTTAGTGTACTGGCATTCGCTAACGTACCGCCATTAAATGCAATGACTAGACTGCCGCCATTATTAACCGTAATCGCTCCGCTGGTTCCTAATGCATTAGTATGCTGTAAAAATACTTCAGAGCGATTTTGCAGCGTCGTGCCGCCTGTGTAGGTATTGGCGTTGGTGATCCACCATTGCGTGTTAGTGCTACCCGTCCCACTCAATGTCAATGATCCCGTGCCGGTGCCAAGAATCGAATTCAGATAACCGGTGCCGCCATTAGGTCCTCCTGTCAGGGTGAGATTAAACCCGGAGCCAGTAATAGTTCCGCTGTTAGAAAGAGTCAACGTGCTATTTGTTGCAATGGTCGCATCAGAGCCCAGCGTAATTAACCCTGCGTAGGTAGTAGCGAATGCAGATAATAAGGTCTCTAGCGCACCATAAGAACCAGCAGCTCCGCTGCCATTTAAAGTCAGAGGATTGGAGATGGTATTGCCATTAACTTGTAATGTGGCACCTGAGGCCACGGTGACGGTACCCGCGCTGTTGCCAAGATTGCTAGCCGCCAATAAAACACCGGCATTAATACTCGTGTTACCGGTGTAAGTGTTTGCACCAGACAATGTCAGCGTGCCAGTACCGGTTTTAACCAGGTTGCCGGAACCACTGATAATACCGGAGGCGGTGATGTTGCCGGTGTTTGTATTGAACGTTAGTGCACTGCCATTATTAGCAATCGCTCCCGACAACGTTAACGTGCCAGCGGCACTAGCATTAATTGATCCACCGGTGCCGCTGGTGGCGAATTGTCGATTGGTCGAACCTGCTCCGCCCGTATAAGAAAAAATACCCGAACCGCTCAATGTAATAGGTGTGGTTGCGGCTGTTGCACCGATGGGGCTATTGGTGCCGCCATTTGCGAGTGTATTGATACTTAGCGTGCCACCGGTAATAGCAGTGGCGCCGGTATAGGAATTGGAAGCTGTTAAGGTCAGTACCCCACCGCTGGCTTTGGTCAAAGTACCAGTGCCGCTGATGGTGTTGCTAAAAGTGTAATTATTAGAGCGGTTAAAAATTAATGCGTTATTGTTAATGATATTTCCGGCTACTGTGCCAGTAGTGCCACCATTACCAATGCTCAGTGTTGTTTCACTGTTGATGGTGGTATTACCGGAGTAAGTATTGGTACCGGTTAAGGTTAAAAGCAGCGAACTTGATGCGGTAAAACTAGAGTTAGACAGCGTTAATGCACCGGTACCTGTTGTGATATTAGAGGCAATATTGACTGCACCAACACCAGGTGCACCTCCTAATCCATCGCTTGATGCAACGGTAAGATTCAATCCGGAACCAGTGATATTGCCGGTGTTAGTTAAATTGAGCGTACTGCCGCCCATTGCGCCAATTATCGTGCTTTGGCCAAGCGTAATCAGACCGCTGATGGTAGAGGTTGACGTGTTAAAAGCAGACAAGGCAGGGTTATCAAGACTGACACCAGGGCTGTTAATAATGATATTGTTGGTGAGTGCGGAGTTGGATAGTGCAAGTTGTCCAAAGGCACCGTTAATCGTGATATCACCTGTACCAAATGGGTTCGTAGCACTATATGCTGAAACGCCAGTATTATTGATGGTAGTGATGCCTGAATAGGTGCTGGAACCTAGAAAAGTCCACGAAGAGTTTGGGTTGATAGTGAGTGTGCCCGTACCAGTGTTAATCGGTGCAGATAATTGACCACCACCGTTGCCACCAATCGTTAAATTAAATCCATTGCCAGTAACAGGATTGGTGCTGGTTAAGAAGAATATATTGACAGCACCCACATCAGCACCAATTTGCGCTGAACTGCCAAGTGTGAGTGTGCCGCTATAATAGTTATCGTAGTTCGCTAAAGCATCACCGGTTAATGCGCCACCTGTTGTTGGTGCGCCATTGCCATTAATAGTGACGTTGTTTGCAAGCGGGGAACCGCTAGATGTCCCCACTTTCAAGGTGCCACCACTGTTTACCAACACATCACCGCTTCCCAGTGCATTTACGTGACGTGCACTCAGGAAGCCGCTATTGATGGTGGTGCCACCGGTATAAGTATTGGCAAGTGAGAAAATAGCGCTGCCACTTCCTTGTTTCGTGACGCTACCTGAACCGCCAATAGCTGCGGTTTGTGTAACACTTCCGGCAGCATTTAAAATTAAGCCTGAACCTGCTGCTCCCGTGGTTATTGCAGCATTAATTGTAATATTGTTCGCCGCCGTTAATGTTAATGTGTTAGCGCTGGACCATGAAATAGGATCAACAATATTAATATTACCTAAACCAGTCCCTGAAGCATTGGTAGTGGTCACTAAAATATTGGAAGAGGCGAGCGCTGCATTTAACGTTGAGGTTAATAACAATGAATCTTGTACGGCACCTGATGCAGCAAATGTTGGCGGGCTTGATGAATCAGCGCTGGTATCGGTTCCTGTCATGCCAGCTGTGGTAGCATTCGTTTGATTGGCAGCAATATAAATATTCGTTGGATCTAATAACCATGTGCCGACTTTGCCATGTGCTGCAGTCGTATCAACAGTGATTGCACCCAGCGATAAAATTTGTTTGCCTGATGTTTCAACTAAACCGCCGTTACCGTATTCGCTCCCGCCGCGTGCACTAATGAATCCGCTGACATTGGTATATTGATCCGACCATAAAATCACTTTACCACCATTACCGTGAGTGATGGCATCAGCATATATGCGTGCACCGTCTTGCATGATTAATGCATTAGCGTGAGGCGTAGAGCCTGTGCCTTGATAATCACCGCCAATTAAAATATTACCGCTGCCATTGGTGCCGCTGGCATTTAGTTCGGCAGTCTTATCCAGTAAAATATTGTAACCAGTAATACTGATATTGCCGCCAGTTTTGCCCGAAGCATTCAGCGTACCAGCGACTTTCACAACGCCTTTATCGATATCACCTAATAAAATAATTTCACCATCACCAGGTTTTGCACCATCACTGACGCCGGTGGTTTGTGCTATGCCGTGCATGTCTATGACGTTATCTAACACACCAGCAGCATCTTTAGCTGAAATTAAAATTTGATTTGCGTAAATCGAGCCAGTATTGCTAACCCCGTTATTTAAGGTGCGGCCATCTTTATCTTTGGCGCGTGTATGGACACCGGATTCTACTGCGAAACTTACTAAATCGTTGCCAGCAAATGTCATGGTGAATGCATCACCCGATGCTAAAATCGCATGACCATAGTTAGCTTGAATATAACCTTCGTTACTGACTGCGCCACCAATTAACGCAATCAAACCATTATTCGCTGCGATAATAGTACCTTGATTGATAATGGCGCCGTTGTAGTTGGCATCTTTGGTGAAGCGATAATAATTATTTAAAAAATCTTCGTTGGAAATGTTAGACGTCGTTGCGATTAATCCGCCAACATTCACATAGGAACCCGGCGCAAAGAAAATACCCGCCGGGTTCACTAGAATTATTTGCCCTGAAGCCGTCAGCCGCCCGTATATTTGCGATACACCTTGCGATGGGTTAATACGGTTCAGGGCAACACCTCCCGTTGGTTGTTGGAAGTGGGTTTGCTCTTGCGAGCCAATATTGAAACTTTGCCAATTGATAATCGCTTTCTGTGAAGTTTGATTAATCGTGGTCGTGTTGCCGTTTTGTTGCACGGAAAACTGACCGACATTTTGCGAGCTGGTTGGTGCAAGCACTGGGTTGGCAAAGGTTGCTGTAGAGAAGACGAACGATAACAGCCCAACTAAGGTATGTTGAGCTATCATAATGAAATGATGTGTTTTGATGGGCTTATTCGTCATGTTGCCCTTCTCATATTTATAGCGGCTTACTTTAAGTATAGGTGAGAATACAAAATTTGCTTGTTTTTAGGTTTTTTTTACACAAGTAGAAACAATGGCTTATAAGGCTGGGTCAACATCACGGAGTATAGCTGGTGCAAGTGTTGCCATACTTAATCGTGGTGGTATTCAGTAATGGATCGGTGTAGGTATTGTTGATGATGCTGTAATCTGTCGTATCCGTATTGCCATACGGATCTACGTAATTGGTAGAATTGTTATTATTGTTATTCTGATTTGTGTTCGGTTGATTCACGATCGGTGCTACAAATGGAGCAGGTGTGGATATTGGCTTAGGAGCAGGTGGCACCACTGGCGATGGAGTGCTAATTATCCAGCCTAAATAATAGAATGGATCATCAATCATGCCATTTAATGGATTGGGATCACCGGGTAAGCGTGACACCTTGATGCCGGGCACATTGGGTAAGATGATATAACCGATGTTGTTACCAATACTTTGTTGTACACGCACAAAGTTAGCGAGACGTGTACTTGAATGATAAACAGCACCAGCTTCAAAGACATGCGGAACAACAGGTGCACTTAAGTATAGTGACAAGACGGTTGAATAAGTATTGAAATTGATACTATTGCCGCGATCAATGCTGTCACCACCATCGACCAAGCCAGAAATTGTCGCGCCTGGGTTGAAATTAAAATTGTCGGTTGTGGTGCCGCCAATCAGATTTTGAATATTAACAAATGAGCCACTGACACCGGTGACACTACCGCCATTTGCGCTTGTGATCGTCCAGGTATTCACAACATTATCAGCGGTAAGGCTATTCGTTCCTGCCCCGCCATTAATATTACCGAATGAACCGCCACTCAAGATAAAGTTATCTGCACCACTGCTGCCATTAATATTTTGCATATTGTTATAGGTAAAGTTACCAGCGACGGTTGCCACGCCCGTCACGGTGCCGGCGTTGCTGCCAGTGGCATTAAAGTTTTGTGTGCCGCCAGTATTTAAATTAAAGACATTATTCGTCGCGCCAGCAGTTGCTGATACATCGACATTATTCGCGGTGATATTGCCAATAGTGAAAGTATAACTGCCGCCAGCATTGCTGCCAGCTAATGAAATATTATTACCTCCGCTCAGGTTGCCATTAAATGCAATGCTATTCGCACCAGCACCACTAGAGGTAAAGACAGTGTCATTGGTTGTCACAACACTTTGGTAAGATTGATTACCAGAGGTTTTAATCGCGCCACCACCAACGACTAAATTAGTGTTTGCAGTCACGCTTGTTAATTCTGTGCCAACACCAGCAGTTCCAATGGCGCCATTCAATATTGTCGTGCCAGCACCGCTGAATGTCAGTGCATGCGCATTATCAAACGTGCTGTTTAATGTAAACGTACCGCCGTTATTGCTGATATCAGTATCGGCATTCAAGCTAATTGCGCCGCCAAATGTCGCGATGCCGCTACCGCCGAATGTGCCGCCGTTCAAGGTTAATCCTTCTGAGCCAATGGTTACACCAGCAATGGTTAACGTTGCGCCGCTGTTAAGCGTCGTGCTGCCAAGTGTTGAGCCCATCGCGTTGGCATTTGTGATCACCAGCGAGCCCGAATTAATAGTTAATGCACCATCAAATGTATTGTTACCATTTAATGTAATGACACCATTCCCAGATTGAGTCACAGATCCGGAGCCACTAATCACATTACTATGTGTAAAGTTGTTTGATGTGTTAAATACCAATGCGCCATTATCAATAATATCTCCAGTAATAGCGCCTGTGTTGCCGCCATTACCAATTTGCAGTGTGCCGGCGCTAATCGTTGTTCCGCCACTGTAATTATTGTTATTGGCTAAAATCGTGGTACCAGTTCCCAGTGTCGTGACGGCACCCGTGCCGGTGATGATGCCGGTAACAGTCAATGTATTATTGCGATTTAAAATCAGGTTGCCATTGTTAGTGACAGTGCCGCTGCCTAATAAACCAGTTGCACCGCCAGTGCCAACTTGTAAAGTGCCGCTATTGATGTGTGTCGTACCCGTGTAATCATTGTCGGCGGTTAAAGTGAGTGTGCCGCTGCCAGCCATGGTCAAATCACTTAAGTTGCTAATAATGCCAGCAATCGAACTGTTAATGCCTGCGTTATTAATCGTTAGCATGTTATTGCCGCCATCAATGGTGTTGCTCATGATGACATCGCCGCTGTCCGATCTAAATAAACTGTTAGTGGTTAACGTCATGGCCCCATTAAATGTTTGAGTGCCAGTAGTAATCATGTTTGTTCCATTGATGGTGATGCCAGACGCTGCAGTCGCCGTCAGGCTACCAATATTGACCGATCCCAATGAAGCACTGCCTATCGAGTTAATAGTTAAACCGTAAGCGCCAGTAATAGCGCCAAAATTAATATTCCCCACATTAGAGGCAAAGCTGGCGTCACCATTTAGTGTCGTGGTTCCACTGACATTCAGGCTGCCGAGTGAAGTGGAGGTGGGAACGCCCATCGATAAATTACCTGCAATAGTCAGTGCGTTTGATGAGCTGGTAATAGGCGAATTCATGTTGACTTGCACAGTGCCGCCTGTATTTTTCAAGGTGAGCGAATTCGCGAAATTAAATGTGCTTGCATTATAAGTTTGTGTTGCGACATCAACCGTGGTGACGCCAGCGCCAAAGGTGTTAAAAGATCCGCCGTTAAAAGTATTCGTGGTCAGGCTGCTACTGGTGCCAGGTAAGGTAATATTTCCGCCATAGTATTTGCCGCCATTAAAATCATTGGTATTCAATGTCAGCGCAGTGTTTGCTACCGTTGAAGTAACGTTACCGTTAAATGAAATTGAGCGTCCGTTGATGGTCAGATTCGTGCTGCCAATTGTGAAATTACCATCAAATGATGGGCCGCCGCCTGAACCGCCATAGCCGCCAACATTCATCATGGTGACTGCTGAGCCTACAAAGGTATTGCCGGTCACAAAGATGCCGCCAAATGCATTGTTATAATCAACCGTGGAGCCGCCAATGTTGCCATTCAGATAGAGATTATTTGCCGAGACTAAAATACCTGCGCCAGCGCTGTTCCAGGTGCCATTAAACGTAATATCACCACCAGTACTAGTGAGGCTCTGACCGCCGGCAAAGGTGTTAATGCTGCCATTATATGTTTGTGACCCACCTGTGTTAGTAGTAAAGACACCAGAACCAATGCCGATGCTAATCGTGTCGGCGGTAATGGTGATCGAGCCATTATTAACAAAATTTCCATCTCCATAGAATGAGCCACCGATTGATGAAGCAATGAAACTGCCTGTTCCTGATAACAAGACACTAGGACCAAAATGAGTATAAAGCGCTCCGCCATTTGTACTGGTGATGGTATTGGTACCAGTCACATCAATTCCACTATTATAGGTTTGATTGTTCAACGTGGTAATGGAGGCATTCGTCATGTACAGCGTGCCAGATGTGGTGATGGCGTCTAATGGCGTGACTAAACCAACGTCTGTATTCGTTATAAATGAGCCACCTGTCGAAGCTAATAACGTGAGTGATTGTCCGCCACTGCTAGTCGCATTCACGGAATTAGCGAACGTAATCGCACCATTGTTGCTAATCAGCGTTGGACTTGCCCCCAGTATGATTGGCGCATTGAATACCTGATCACCTGATGTATTTACAACAGGACTGGCTAAAGTGAGTGTCTGTATATTTGCATTCGCAGTTAAACTGGCAAGCGGAGTCACATTTCCAATTGAACCGCTTAGCGCGAAACTGCCTGGACCATCAAGTGATAATGAGTTAGCACCATCAATCAATCCACCATAAGAGAAGGTGCCAGCATTGCTTCTCAGTGTTCCGCCGCCAGCAATCATGGTCATGCCGCGATTAGCATTCAGTGTCAACCCTGTAGTGGTTTGTAAAATTGCACCACCACCTAGTTGTATATGATTCGCGACAGCGCCACCAGGTACTGCGCCAAGGTTCGCATCACTGCTAATACTTAATATACCGCCATTAACAGTGGTAGATCCGGTGTATGTATTTGCTGCACTTAATGTTAACGAGCCAGAGCCTGATTTTGTAAAGCTAGATAAGTTAGACATCACGCCATTCACAGAGCTATTTGCTCCAACTGTGTTAATGGTTAATGCATTTCCAAGACCATTCACCGTATTGTTGATAACAATGTCACCGCTAGCATTTGAAATCATGGTTCCAGATAAGGCGGAAACTTGCATCGCGCCATTAATATTAATGTTGGCATTCGTAACAGAAAGTGTACCGCTCAAGTCATAAATGGTGGCGGCGCTGGTTGCAAAGCTATAACCATTATTCATATATAGATCGCCGCCTGATCCGCTAAAGAATAAATATGGGCTGGATAATCCGCCGGTCGCGCTAATGATTTGCGAGTTGGAAAGAGGAGTGACATTAATTGGATTGGTTTCTGACGACGTCGCGGTGAGTGTGTTTAGCGTTAATATCATGCCATTCACACCAGAAATACTGGCGCCATTAATGGGTGCGTAAGTTGCAAAGTTTGACGCACCTCCGCTAGTGGTGAAAGCAACAATACCAGTACCATCCGCAATGCTACGATCTATTTTCGAAACATTATTGTAACCTTCGAGGAAATAAGCGAAGCCGTTATGATGGGTTAACGTGGTCTCTTGTATCGCGCCATTAAACGCAAGAGCTACACTATTAAATTGGGTATTAGAAGGTGCATAACCTGAAATAGCGCGTGGCGTCGTGGTGTAAAATGCGCGTAAATAAGGATAAGATTGTCCATCTATCACATTCCACACACTGGTTAGATTAAAGTTGGAAAAAGTGGAAGATTGCGACATATCCACTGCTGTGCCGCCTGCATTGGTAGCATTCGTAATGGGTGTTGCACCATTGCAACTTGTGCTATTGAAGCAGCCACCATAAAGACCATTCAAGGTGCCGTTATTCACGCCGTAACCAAATGCATCGCCAGATGTGCCTATATCCCAATAGCTATGATTAATCGTGCCATTATTGCTGCCAACAAACCCATTACTTTGATTACCCGTCCCATAATAGGTAGTGGCATAACTATAAGAGTTTGAGATGACACCATCATTGGTTCCAACAAATCCACCAAATGGGCCGTCTTGCCCTTGACCGAAAGCAATATAGCCACCCGTGTAACTATCCCTAATATTACCTGTCGCAGCGTTGTATCCAACAAAGACACCAACTGCGCCATTTAAAAATCCTGGATACACACCACCCAAGTTGTAGCTTCTAACAATTAACCCTGCATTGTATGCAACTAATCCGCCATAATAGGCGCTGTAATATCCAGCTGAGGCTGTGCCTGTATTGAAACTATCAATGATGCTTCCTGTTGCTGAGTTGACACCAACCAGACCGCCGGCGATGTTATAGCCGCCGTCATAAGCAGAACCAGTGCTATAGACTCTAGCAAGCGTGCCATTATTCACGCCAACTAAACCACCTACATAACCACCCATCAAATTCAGATGTGTGTAAGTGTCAGTAATGGTTCCATTATTTTGACCAGCGATACCGCCAACAATATATCCGCTGCCAGTTGGAGAGGTTGACCGTACATCAATGTTAGTAATTTGTAATTCACCGCCGACCCAGCTTTGTGAACCTGTATTACTGGTTGCACGACTATTGCTGATGGTGCCGCTGTTATTACCCACGATAGCCCCAACATAACCGCCACCATAAATAACAGGATTGTAAATGACGACATTACTTAACGAAGCTGTGCTGCTAGTGGCGCCGAATAAACCAACATAATTAGTTGTCGGTGTATTGATGACTAAATCGGTAATCGTATAATTTTGTCCGTCAAACGTACCAGAGAAATTCGTAGTATTAGTTCCAACTGGGCTAAATCCTTTTGCACTAGGGAAGGCATACGGATTGCTGATATTGTAAGCGTTAAATGCCACACCCCAAACATCTCTCGCATCAACAGTACTGAAATCCAAATTATTAGCGAGTGTGTAATGACCGCCAAGTGCTGCACCCATCATTTGTAGTTGATGTGTGTTGGTGATGGTGGAAGTGTTTTCTGCCATTAACAATGGGCGAGTATAACCTTCAAATATAAACCAGGCATGAGCGGGCGCGCTGGACGTGGTGCTTGCAGTTGATGTCATGTCCCAGGCAATGCCACCGTTCGCAGCTAAAGTTGTTGTGTAGGTGGCTAATGAAGATAAATTGGCTGCCGTGGTGCCGCCAAATAAATAAGATGCATTAATGGAAGAGGTGCAAGTACCTGTAAAACAGCCACCAAATACAGCTGAAACGGTACCGTTATTATTAGCGACAGGCATGGTATTGCCTGATGTATCCGCATCCCAAAAACTATTACTAAGTGTAGAACCATTCAATGAACCGACTAATGCGCCAGCGAGGTTGTTGCCGCTTGTGATAACACCAGTGCTGTAAACATCATTGAAGGTATCGCCTCCAGTGGCATAACCAACTATACCGCCCGCATAAGTCAGTGAGCTGACATTGCCTGTGTTGTATGAGTCGGTGACAGTGGCGCCTGCTGCACCATATCCAAGTATTCCGCCTGCAGAGGTTGCATTGCTGCCATTATTAATTGAACCTGCAAAATAGGATTTGGTAATCGTACTGCCGAAAGCAGCACCTGCAATACCACCTGTGTCATTCAATGCGCTTAGTGTCGCCGTACTATATGAACCAGTAATTAAACCACCTTGAATCGTTGGACCCAAGAAGCCAACAATGCCACCTGTTTTGTTATAACCTGAGATCGTACCAGAAGAAGAAACGTTATTGATCGTCAGTGTGCCATTAACTTGTCCTGCGAATGCACCCGTGTAGTTAGTAAAACTTTGTGAGGCGATGTTAACATTAGTAAGACGAACATTTGCGAATGTCCCGCTAGAAGTAATGTTTGCAAAAAGTCCGACATTGTCTGCTGAGCTATGAATATAGAGGTTATTGATCGTGTAATCTTGTCCATTAAAATCGCCGGTGAAAGTATTATTAGTAGCAATAGGAACAAATCCGGTTGAGATCTTCCAGACGTCACTAGCATTCGTAGAAGCGTTAATCAGATCAATATTATTAGCCACAACATAACTACCACCCAGCGCAGCACCCATCATTTGTAATTGATGGGCATTGGTAATGTTCGAATTATTTTCCATCATTAAAATTGGGCGTGTTGCGCCTTCAAAGATAAACCAGATGTTATTGGGTGCCGTGCTGGTGCCGCTAGGTGTGGCAGTCATATCCCAACCGCTGTATGTTGCCATTTGCATTAATTGCACGGTTGTTCTGCCTGTTACACCACTGGAGCTGCCAGTGCCTACACCCACTGTTGGTTGCCCGGTTGTTTGTGTATCCCAATAACTATTGGTGACATTGCCATTATTGATACCTAGCAAGCCGCCAGCCGAATTATCTGAAACATTCGGCGCTAACACCAAACCCGAATTATAAGCGTTGACGAGTGAGCCGCCAGCATCAATATTGCCAGCTACACCACCAATCTTTGGAGTTGTGCTGTTCGATGAAATAGTGCCGACGTTATAAATATTTTGAACGGTTGATCCAGATTGAATTGTGCCGACTACACCACCAACTTTACTGTCACCGGTCACAGCACCGGAATTGTAAGAAGTGCTTAAGCTTGCTGAGAACATGGTGCCAACCAGGCCGCCAATGCCGCCGCCGCTATTGCTGCCAGTGACACTGCTGTTATTATTAACCAAATTGGCAAGCGTATCGTTTGTTGCGTAACCAATTATGCCACCGACGCCATAAATGCCGCTGCCGTTAATTGTCATATTGTTAACAGTTAGATTGGTGACAACGGTACCGGTGCTGAAGCCAGCTAGATCATTGGTGGTGAATCCAGCAATGCCGCCAACCGCGCCAGCCATCTGACTGGTGGTGGTGACGCTGCCGCCATTCACAGTAATATTTTGCAAGGAGCCTGCATTACCAACTAAAGCGGCGGCACTATATCCTGGGCCAACACTGATAATGACTGGATTATTCAGGATAAGATTTTCTATTAAATTGGTCGAAGCTGTGAATAATGCTGCACTCGAACTGCTGCTGGGGTTAGTGTTATTGATGTAAAGATTTGAAATCGCAAAATTTTGCCCGTTGAATATGCCGCTGTAATGATTAGTGTAATTGTTATTGTTATCGCCTATCGGCACAAACCCGGCGCCAGTTGCTGCGTTGTAATTAGTGCCCCAGACATCGGATGTGTTAGTTAATGCGGAAGATAAATCAATATTATTTGCGAGTGTATAATTGCTGCCGAGTGTTGTGCCCATCAGTTGCAATTGATGGGCGTTTGATACATTCGTGCTGTATTCCATCATCAAGATCGGGCGAGTACCGCCATTAAAAATAAACCAGGTATTAGAGGGTGCAGAGCTGCTTGTGCTAGGTGTGGATGTGATATTCCAGCCTGCGCCGCTATAAGTGGCAAGTTGCGATAAGTTGGCACCGCTTGAACCATTAAACGTGCCACCGGTGAGGCCAGTGACTGAACCATTGTTTAGACCAAAGCTATTTGACTGTCCTGATGTGACGGTATCCCAGAAGCTCTGGCTAAACACAGCGCCAGTAGAATTCACACCAACAAAACCACCAGAATATCCGGTTAAATCGGTCACTAGTCCAGAAGAATAACTATTATGAATGTCACTTTCTGCGCCGGTATAACCGACAAATCCACCTGTGCTACTGCCACGGCCTGTGACAGAGCCTGTGCTGTACGAATCAACAATAGTCGAGATTAATGCACCGTTATTACCAACAATACCACCAGCGTTGCCACCGGATTGATTTGTTATCGCGCCTGCATTATATGAAGTGGCAATCGTACCAGGATTCCAGCCAGCAATACCCCCAACTGACCAGCCATTAGTACCAGTCACATCACCATCATTTATCGCATTGGCAATTGAGCCGAAATTACGTGCTGCAATACCACCTGTGTCGCCATTGCTGGTGACTCTTGCAGAATTATAGACATGGTTGATACTGACACTGGCACCAAGTCCAGTGCCTGTTGCACCAACGATGCCACCAGCACGTGCGTGTCCATTATTACTGGTATCATTGCCCGTCACGCTGCCGCTGACAGTGATATTGTTGATGTTCAATGTGCCATCTGTGCTGCCAACCAAGCCACCTACAAATTTATCCGAACCATTAGTCACGGTCAGTGAAATATTAACGTTCGTTAAATTTAGATTTGCAATGGAAAGTCCGGAGTTGGCGACACCAAATAATCCGGTATTTTCGTTTGTGTTGTTGATATATAAATTTGCAATGCTGTGATTCATGCCATCAAATGAGCCTGTAAACTGGCTGGTTGTATTGCCAACAGGAACAAAGCCTGCGCCGCTGTTCCATCCGTTGGTAGCAGTCGCATCAATGTTTGTGCTCAACGCATAATTTTCACTTAAATTGGTATTCATGTTTTGTAGATCAGTTAAATTGTTGACGTACATGTAAGCGGTGACGGCACCTGCACCGGTGTTGGTGTATGACTGTGGTGAAGTATAAGCGGATGGGTTGTAATAAATCTTCACTGCGCCATCAATAGTCAACGTGCCGTTGTTGGTGACAGTTCCATTGCCTGATCCAACAGCAAATGCACCGGCATTATTTGCGATTAAAGATAAGCTGCCGCCAGCAGTGCTGGTAATAGATCCATTGTTAGTAATATTGCGATAAGCCGATAACGTTAAGTTATTGCCACTGCTCCAGGAAATATTGGCAGTGTTATCGATGGTGATATCACCGTTATCGCTGCCTGCACTCCCGGCGCCGCCTGTGGTAATGAAGACATTGCTGCTTGCCAGGTTGGTATTGATATTACTGTCAGCGACATTGGCTGTTGCTGTAGGTGTGAAAGTGTCTGGATTACCAGCGTCAAATGATCCGCCGCTGGTGGCGGAGGACGAAATGGTAATGTCATAAGGATCTAGTAACCATGTGCCATTGTTGCCTTTGACGGCAAGCGTGTTAACTCGTAAATCACCAACATTCAAAATGTTTTTGCTGGAGGTTTCTACGGTGCCGCCATTACCACCATTGGCACCACCTTTACTTGAAATGGATCCATTCGCATTCGTGTAGTTGTCAGACCATAAAACAATATTACCACCGTTACCAATATCGATAGCATTTGCACTTAATTGCGCGCCTGATGCCATGACTACTGCATTCGCATGGGGTAATGCTCCGCTGCCATGCAATCCACCGCCTATGTAAATATTACCGCCTCCAGTCAGACCATTTGCATTCAATACGGCACTATGGTCCAGAAAAATGTGATGGCCAGTGATGTTAATATTTCCTGCTGTGATACCAGATACATCCAGTGAACCGGCAATATCCACCACGCCATTATTTTCATCACCTGAAATAATAATTTCACCTGCGTGTGAACTGATGGTGCGAGCTTGTGCGATGCCATCCATGCTGATGGCGTTATCTAAAATCCCAGCCGCATCTTTTGCCGAAATTAATATTTGCCCGCCATCTGCAATGATTCTGCCAGTATTGCTCACGCCTGTTTTAACAGGCTTGCCGTTTTGATCTTTTGCTGTAGATGAAACACCAGCATCGACAGCAAAACTAACTAGATTATTTCCCTCGAATGTCACTGTCATGGCATCGCCAGATGCTAATATCACATGCCCCATGTTTGCTTGTATCAAACCGCTATTACTGACTGCTCCACCAATCAACGCAATCAAACCGTTGTTAGCAGCAATGATTTGTCCTTGATTGACAATGGCGCCGTTATAACCATCCACATGAGTAAAGTGATAATAGCCGTTCAAGAAATCCTGATCGGAAATATTGCCTGTTGATGCAATCAATCCACCAACGTTAACGTATGCCCCCGGCGCAAAGAAAATACCCGCCGGGTTCACTAGAATTATTTGCCCTGAAGCCGTCAGCCGCCCGTATATTTGCGATACACCTTGCGATGGGTTAATACGGTTCAGGGCAACACCTCCCGTTGGTTGTTGGAAGTGGGTCGTTTCATGTGAACCTATGTTGAAGCTTTGCCAATTGATAATGGCTTTTTGTGAGGTTTGATTAATCGTGGTGGTGTTTGCATTTTGCTGCACGGTAAAATTGCCAACATTCTGTGAGCTGTTTGGTGCAAGCACGGGATTTGCAAAAATTGCAGTGCTAAACAAAAAGCTCAACAACCCAACCGAAACGTGTTGAGCCGCTGCCATCAGTTTTCTTTTGATAGTGATAGAGAGAGCGTTCATCACCCACCCATTTTGTTGTGTGTATCAAAAAACAAATATACTTCGGCTACCCTAAGTATAGGTGCTATAACGAAATTTGCTTGATCTAGGAGGAAATTTTTACTGTATTGTAATCAATGGCTTATCACTGCTGACAGCTGGTTTTTGCGGAGGATGTCAAGAGACTGGACAACCGGTATAATTTCAAGCATAAATTATTGAATATTGTCGAATATCGTTATCAAGGATGAATTAACCATGTCACTTACTCATCGCCGCCTGATTCATGTTCCCAGTGAAGTAGATGCTGTCTCGTTAAGATCAAATTTGAAATTATATTCAGATGAATTCATCGCTCAACTTACACAGATTTTCAAAGAGGCAGCAGATGGATGTTATGACACGGTGCAAAGCAGTAAAGGGACGATTAGATTGGCGCATCCTGTGTATGTTTTTCAAGGTAAGCTGTACGCAAGTTATTTAGGTGCTGAAAATGAAACTGGTTTTGTGCAGGATCTTGAAACCGGTGAGTGGCTTAAAAGACAAAAGTTAACTGTGCGTAGCGTCAAAGAAAATAATGCTATCACACAGGAAGAATTTGATCGTTTATTACAGCACGGCACAGAGATAGGTGAGCTGGTGCGACAAGAGCAACAGCATGTGCAGTTTTTTAAACCCTGCGAACAAAAATCCAAACCAGCGCAAAAACCGATTAGCATGTTGATGTTGAATCCAGGCATGATGATTGCACAAGAAAGCGCTGCGAAAAAAGCTGAAAATAAGCCAGAAGGCGATTATGTGTTGTTGACAAAAATCGTTCCCGGCATGACGTTCGCGCAATTCATGGCTAAGCGTTCATCCTGGCCAGCCGCTTTAAAATTAAATATGTCCATCATGATGGTGACGCTGGTGGCAGAAATGCAAGCTGACATGAGAACGCATGTGAAGTTAACCGTGGAAAGCATTATTGTTAACCTGCAAAAGAAGTTAGACAAGATGATTCGTTTGCAGGGTTTTGGTATGTGTGCGGCGGCAGATGAAGCTGTAAAACAGTTACAAAATACAAATAGTGCGAGTCGTATGAGGCGGCTCGAAGCGGTTGAGGCACAGTCGAATTATTTTGCGCTAGGGTGTTTTCTCAAAGCCTTGTGGCATGAAGCTGTGTTGCCGCAAGAGTTGCGTGAATACATTGATGCATTGACGGCAAGTTTGCTGGCTAAACAACCTTTGAATTTAACGAAAGAAGCACTGATGTTGAGTGAGATGAAATCGCTGCCATTTCTATCTGATGCTGAGACCATCATGCCGGTCTACATGCTAAGAGTATCAGAATGTGTGGAATTGCTTGCAGAAGGTGAAGAAAGATTTAATGCGTTTTGCAAATCGATAAGCGCGGAATATGTGTCGGTGCGTTTGTATGAATCTGATGAGTATAATCAGCATCCAAGCATGCTTGAAATCCTGAAGTTAAAACAAAAACTGGAACGCGCTAATTTAGTTGTGTCGGATAAATTTTATCGCGGCAGCATACAAGATGCCTTGAGTTATATCGCTGCTAAAAATCAGCGTCCTGCTGAGAATGGTATGCGTTTTGTTTTTAGTTCGGTGGAGTCACTGATGGTGACGCAGGAGATGGAATCAGCAGAAGAGGTGGAAGAGGTCGAGGCTCCCGCAGATACCAGGTTGTTGATCGACGCGAGTGCTGCTTCGGCAACGGATGAACATGCAAGTGATTTTGACGACAACGAGGATGATGAGGACGATGAAAGTCAGGATGTCTTCGTGGCAATGGTAGATGCCGCCTCTGAGATGGGCACGCGCTTGGTCAATTGCTGCTTACGCGTCTTTCGCCCCAACCGCCGCGCCCAGCATTCCCTGGACGCCGCCAACGAAGGCCCCGTCCAGCTTCACACCGACACTGGCTGGGAAAGCGTCAATCGTATCGTCTAACTCGCTCATTCCGGCAAATGTTTGGCCAATCCACCACCCAAGCATTTGCCGCACATAGACTTTTTCTGGCAAGCCACCCAGAAATTATTTATACTCCCGCCTTCTATCCCTACCAGCGCCGACGTAGCTCAGTTGGTAGAGCAACTGATTCGTAATCAGTAGGTCGGAGGTTCGACTCCTCTCGTCGGCATAATAGATTCAATGGGTTATGCTTTGCCCTAAAATTTTGTAAAAGTAATGTAGAAGCTATGTAGAATGTTTGTAGGTCGATAGTCTAATTATTGGATTTGAAAAAACTTAAAGCATTAAACATTTTCAAACAATGATCACAACTACTGCGAACTACCAGCAATAACAATTGAAATGGAGGTCATCAAATGTCATTACCGTTATGGCTGCAGATTACCGGACTCATCGCAGGTTTGTTATGGCCGCTTTACCAATTGTATTCTGCTATCTCGGGTCCAAAGCTTGAAGTCAGGTTGACCAAAGACCTCTTTTTCAGATTCATTAACTTGGGCGAGTGTCTTTTCACCCGATCCATTCTAATAGCAGAACATGGAAATGTTCTTATTACTGATGTTGCAGCCAATCTTGTACTTATTAGCGCGGGAAAATCTAAATCATGGGAGCTTGAGTTTCTTAAATTTGGCGAGGTTATGACTGATAAAAATGTTGAACCACTTTTTTGTTATAGCTCATCGAGTCCATTCAGGTTTTTAAGTAGAGGCGTACCGGTGCAAGCTGTGTACCTTTCGCGACCCAAAGATTATGGCGAAGTATATTCATCAATTGTGCGTGAATTTCTTAATAAGCTTACCCCTTTACGCAATGAGGCGGCAAAACTTATTAGCGATCCGAATCAAAAGGAACAAGAACAATTGCAAGGCAGGGTTAGTGATCTTTCCCGGGATTATGCAGCTAAAATTGCTGATAAAATTCAGCTTGAAGCCGGACAATATAAAATTGAGCTATGTGTGACTTATAAGAGTATTCGAGGTATTAATTCTTATTTTAAGCATAAATCAAAATCATCTATTTCATTTGTAATTGAGAACGATGCACGAGATCAAATAAAATCTGCGCTTCCAAACGCAATCCAAAGAGCCGCGTTAAATGTTGTGTTCAATGCTGATTTGGTTGTTGAATATCCAGAGTACGCCCCTGTAAATATTAAAGAAGATGCTGTTACATGAAGAGAGTTTTTAAGTGGAATGGTCAATACTTCGGTTTTATTCAGAATAATTGTTTATTTAACTCCGCGGGTGCGTATTTAGGGTGGATCGAGGGCCCTCTCGTTTGGAGAAAGGATGGACATTTATTGGGAGAGATGGTTGAGGACGCATATATTCTTCGGCGTCAAATGCAAATGCCCCCGCTGCCTCGAATTCCAAAAATTCCACCATTATCACCTATGCCGCCCCTGCCTGCTTTGAATAGGTTGCCACGTTTGCCTAAATTGGGTTGGATTGATATTTTAGATGATTTGAAGTGAGAATACTGCGCACCACGCGTTTTCTTTTATATCAGGAAGTTCCTAGGCTTACGAATGTCGTCGAAATAAAAATCATTTAATGTGAGTCGGGTTGTGTTTGCTGAAAAATTTTTAATATTTAAATATCACTACAATTTACTTGAAGAAAGATGACGCTTTCTGACTCGATGGATCATAGGCCGAGGGGATTTCTGCAATTTTGTTGCTGCCCTTTTTGAGGGATTTATCCATAGTTAATATATGAATATACTTCTTTGGGACATTGTAAAAATCCATCAAATATTTTGCTGTGGCAACCAGTATTAAATCGGGCACTGATACTGAAAAACCCTTTAAATTGAAAACTCGGTTAAATCTTTCTACTGATATAAGTATGTCGCGAGATGTTGGAACATCATGATACTTTATATGGCGGGTCTTTGATGCAAGTTCTTTATGAGTGGTTCTTATGTCATTTCTGAATTTCTTTACGCAAGCATTGTATTTTTGGTAGCAGGAAAACAATGCCTCTTGATAGTACATTTTTGAAAATACTTTTATTACTTCCGCAACGCAGATATCAGGTATGTATACTATCGCGCGCTTTTTATTGATTTGCTCTTCTATTATTTTCCACCATTCTACGCAGCTTTGAACCCTCTGTTTTTGATTGTTGGGAACAATTTTTAGTGGAATATATTTATTCGCGAGAAAACATGCGTCAACTATAAAAAAATTCTTATGATTGCTTTCTAGAGAGCTGATTATAATTTTGCGGAGTCTCGACATGGCATGTACCTATGTGATGTCTAGGTATTCCTAATTATAACAGCTCTTAATGTTGTGTAGTAAGAATAGATATATCATTGTTTTATTTGATTATAAATCTCACAAACATAGGGTGTCAGAGAAGAACAGTTGAATATCAAATTCATAATATTCAAAA